>DATJZB010000029.1:0-75354 GCA_035499335.1 Rhizomicrobium sp.
GAAGTTGCTGCCGTAGTTATCGCCCGAAAGCTGGTCGTGATAGATTTCGAAGGTCCCCTTCAAGGCGAGCGAAAGGCCGCTGTCATAGTCGCGCTGCAGCCGGGCATTGAGCGATGCCGCGCCGGTAACGCCCGACTTCGCCAGTCCCGGCGCAGTCGGCTGCTCTGCGACAAAGGCGCTGCCGTAAACCTGGCCTCCGATCGCATAGGAGGCGTCGCCGACTTCGCCCGTGAAAGGTGAGAGGCTCCAATCGTCCCAACCGGCCGCCACCGACGGCGCACAGGTGCAAAGAAGGGCGAAGATCGCGGCCGGCAACGGAGCATACTTCATGCGCATCTTGTCCTAGGTGCGGCGTGTGATGGTCAGGCGTGGGCGGCTCCATAGCACAAGGCGGCGCCGCGTCCGTCATTCGGCGAGTGAAACGCCGTACAATTTTGGGCTGTATCGCGCGACCGCGAGCGGCCCTCGGCTGCCGGGCGCCGTTGCACGCTGTGCGACAGCCACGTATAAGCCCGCTGCAGGGGGGACGCGCGAACGACGCCGTCCAGGCGTCCAAAAAACGAAAGCGGCCCAATGCGAATCCTGACCGTTATGGCCTTGGCCCTCATTCTGGCCGGCTGCAGTTCCGACAATTCGATGCCCGATACCAGCTCAGGCTCCACGGCCATTACGGCCGGCGGCGCCCGGACATTGGGCGTGAATTCCTATCTCTGGCATGCGACGCTCGACACCCTGTCCTTCATCCCGCTGTCCTCGGCCGACCCGTTCGGCGGCGTGGTGATCACCGACTGGTACTCCGCGCCCGAGGCGCCCAACGAACGCATGAAGGTCACGGTCTATATTCTGGACCGCAATCTGCGCGCCGACGGTCTGAAGGTCGCGGTCTTCCGCCAGACCAAGTCGAACGAGGGCTGGGTCGACGCCCAGGTATCGGCCGACACTGCGACGAAGCTTGAGGATGCCATCCTGACACGCGCCCGCGAGCTTCGACTTGCCAGCGAAGGCAGCTAGAAAGACCAAATCGCTGTAGCCTGATCCGTGCCGGAGGCCTCAGCGCCCAACGTACCGGCACCGCAAGGATCGTGGAGCGATGGCGCGTTACAACGCCAAGGAATCGGAACAGAGGTGGCAGCGGGCCTGGGACGCCAAAAAGGTCTTCCTCACGCCCGTCGATTCCGCGAGGCCCAAATACTACGTGCTCGAGATGTTTCCCTACCCGTCGGGACGCATCCACATGGGCCATGTCCGCAACTACACGCTGGGCGACGTGATCGCGCGGTTCAAGCGCGCGCAGGGTTTCAACGTGCTGCATCCGATGGGCTGGGACGCGTTCGGCCTGCCGGCTGAAAACGCGGCGCGCGACGGCGGGGTCAACCCGCACGAATGGACCTACGCCAATATCGACGCCATGCGCAGCGAGCTGAAGCTCTTGGGGTTGGCCATCGACTGGACGCGCGAATTCGCCACCTGCGATCCGTCTTACTACCGGCATCAGCAGAAGCTGTTCCTCGATTTCTACAAAGACGGCCTCGTCTATCGCCAGGAAGCCGACGTCAACTGGGACCCGGTCGATCTGACGGTTCTGGCCAACGAACAGGTGATCGACGGCAAAGGCTGGCGCTCAGGCGCGCCCGTCGAACGGCGCAAGCTTTCGCAATGGTTCTTCAAGATCACCAAGTTCTCGCAGGACCTGCTGACCGCGCTCGACACGCTCGACCGCTGGCCCGATCGCGTGCGTCTCATGCAGCGCAACTGGATAGGCAGGTCCGAAGGACTGCGCCTGGCTTTCGATCTCTCCAACGGCGAGACGCTGGACGTCTTCACGACGCGACCGGACACCTTGTTCGGCGCCAGCTTCGTGGCGATCTCGCCCGATCATCCGCTGACCGACGAGCTGGCGAAATCGGACCCCAAACTCGTCTCCTTCGTCGCCGAGTGCCGCAGGACGGGAACGGCGGAAGCCGAAATCGAAACCGCGGAGAAGTTGGGTTACGACACCGGCCTGACCGCGACGCACCCGTTCGATCCGAACTGGAAGCTGCCGGTAATGGTGGCGAACTTCGTGCTCATGGGCTACGGCACCGGCGCGATTTTCGGCTGCCCGGCGCACGACCAGCGCGATCTCGATTTCGCACGCAAATACGCTCTGCCAGTCCTGCCGGTCGTGGTACCCGAAGGCGCCGATCCGAAGTCCTTCGCCATCGCCGACGAAGCCTATGACGGGCCCGGTAAACTCGCGAACTCGCGCTTTCTCGACGGGATGGACGTCGATGCGGCGAAGAACGAAGTCAGCGCCCGGCTCGAGGCGCGCGGAGTCGGCAAGCGCACGGTAAATTATCGCTTGCGCGATTGGCTGGCCTCGCGCCAGCGCGCCTGGGGCTGCCCCATCCCCATGGTCCATTGCGCACGCTGCGGCGCCGTCCCGGTGAACGAAGCCGATCTACCGATCAAGCTGCCGGACGACCTGAACTTCAACGTCAAGGGAAGTCCGCTCGACGCCCATCCGACGTTCAAGCACACGAGCTGTCCGAAATGCGGCGGCGAGGCGACGCGCGACACCGACACGCTCGATACCTTCGTCGATTCGTCCTGGTACTTCGCGCGGTTCGCCGATCCGTTTACGGCCGAACCGGTGAATCGCGACGCCGTGAACTACTGGCTGCCGGTCGATCAGTATATCGGCGGGATCGAGCACGCGATCCTGCATCTGCTGTATTCGCGTTTCTTCACGCGCGCGATGCGCGAGACGGGCTACGTCAGGATCGACGAACCGTTCGCCGGCCTCTTCACCCAGGGCATGGTCAATCACGAGACCTATCGCGGTCATAACGGAAACTGGCTGCAGCCCGAGGAAGTCGAGAAGCGCAACGGCAGGGCCTACCTCAAGGGCACCGACGTCGAGGTGGAGGTCGGCTCTTCCGAAAAGATGTCGAAGTCCAGGAAGAACGTCGTGGCGCCGATGGGCATGATCGACATTTTCGGGGCCGACGCGATCCGCTGGTTCATGCTCTCCGACTCGCCGCCGGAACGAGACGTCGACTGGTCCGAATCCGGAGCGGAGGGTTGCTGGCGCTTCGTGCAGCGTATCCATCGCCTGGTCGTGGAGGCCGAAGACTTGCCCCCGCCCGGCGTCGCGATCGGCGATGTCGACGGCGTTTCGCTCGCGCTGCGCCAGGCGACGCATCGTGCGATCGCCGCGGTGACGGACGACCTCGCGAACATCCGATTCAACCGTGCCGTGGCGCAGATCTACGCGCTGGCGAACGCGATACAGGCGGCGGACGGCGCATCGGGCGCGGTCCGGCGCGAGGCGCTGGAGGCCACCGTCCTGATGATCGGCCCGATGATGCCGCATCTGGCCGAGACCTGCTGGGAAGCGCTCGGGCACGAGAAGATGGTCGTCGAAACGCCATGGCCCCTCTTCAGCGCGGCGCTCACGCGCTCGGAGACGGTCACCATCGCGGTGCAGGTGAACGGCAAGCGCCGCGACGAGGTCACGGTTCCGCTCGATGCCGACGAGACGACGGTGCGGCAGGCGGCTCTGGCTTGCGACGGCGTCGTGCGGGCCATGGAAGGCAGGGCTCCGAAGAAAATCATCGTCGTGCCGCGGCGCATCGTGAATATCGTCGCATGAAGCGCGCCGTCTTCCTCGCGATTTCTCTTGTGCTCGGCGGTTGCGGATTTCATCCGCTATACGGTGGAATGAACAGCGGCATGCGGACGGAACTGGCATCGATCTACGTCGAACCGGTGCCGGATCGTCTGGGCTATGAATTGCGCAATACGATGATCGATCTGCTCGACGGTCCGGGAACGGACGCAGGCGCGAGTTACCGGCTCAAGCTCAGCTTGAACGAAACTACCCAGGGCCTGGCCCTGCAGAACGACCCCGACAACAACGTCACCATCACGCGCTACAACGACACGCTCACCGTGACGTATGAGCTGAGCGATCGCAGCGGCAAGGTCGTCACCAAGGGCACCGAAACGGGTCTTTCGTCCTACAACGTCCTGCCGTCGTCGCAAGTCGCGAATTACGGCACGCTTGCCGCCCAGCAGGATGCGGACAAGCGCGCGGCGCAAGACATCGCGGACCGGATCCGGTTCGACCTCAATGTCTACTTTGCCAAGCGATGACCGAGATCAAAGGCGCGAGCATCGACCGCACGTTGTCTCATCCGCCCAAGGATCTGACGGCGGCGCTGATCTTCGGCCCGGACCAGGGTCTTGTGCACGAGCGCGCCGAAACCCTCATCAAGTCCGTCGTTCCGAATTTGAAGGACCCGTTTCTGATTGCCGATCTGGACGACTCGATTCTCGCTTCGGATCCCGCGCGCCTGTTCGACGAGGCGGCGGCGATTTCCATGTTGGGCGGACGCCGGGTCGTACGTGTACGCGGCGCAGGCAACACTCTCGCCAAACTGTTCGAGAGATTTCTCGACGCCCCGGTCGGCGACGCGCTGGTCGTCGTGGAAGGCGGCGATCTTTCGCGTGGCACCGGACTTCGTCGGGTGTTCGACGATGCCGAAAACGCCGCGTCCATCGCCTGCTACGGCGACTCGGCCCGCGACCTGCCCGATGTCGTGCGCGAAACGTTGCGGGCGGCCGGTCTCACGATCGCGCCGGAGGCCTTGGCCGATGCCGCCGCGCGCCTGGGCTCGGATCGCGGCGTGACGCGGCGCGAGCTCGAAAAGCTCGCGCTCTACGCGCACGGCCAGAAGCAGGTCACGCTCGACGACGTCCGCGCCGTGCTTGGCGATGAGGCGGAAGTGCGCAGCGAAGAAGCGCTCGACGCCGCGGGTCAGGGCGACATGAAGCGGCTGGATCTGGCGCTGGAGCGGCTATGGGTTGCGGGGACGTCGGCGATCGCCATCGTCCGCATGGCGATGTCGCATTTTCAGCGCCTGGCGCTGGTGCGCGCCGAACTCGACAAGGGCGAGCCGGCGGAGAGCGCGATGAAGAAACTTCGCCCGCCGGTCCATTTCATGCGCGCCGCCGCCTTCAAGTCGCAACTCGGCAATTGGGACACGCAGCGCCTGGGCGATGCGCTCGACCTGCTCCTGGAAACCGAGGCGCTGTGCAAGACGACGGGCGTGCCGCCGGAGATCGTCGCCGGGCGCGCCTTGCTGAACATCGCCGCTTTGGCGAGAGCGGGAAAACGATAGATGCAGCTCACTGATCTCGGCCCCTATCTTATGGCTGGCGAACACATGGTGTGGTCGGGCGAACCGCGGCGAGGCATCATTCTGACGGCCAGCGACATCTTTCTCATTCCCTTTAGCCTTCTTTGGGGCGGATTCGCGATCTTCTGGGAGGCTTCGGTTGTGACGAGCCATGCGCCAATCTTCTTCGAACTTTGGGGCGTACCATTCGTCGGCGCGGGGCTCTATATCATCGTGGGTCGTTTCTTCGTCGACGCATGGACGCGCAAGCAGACGGCATATCTCCTTACCGATCGCCGCATTCTTCTTGTGCGCTCCGGGCCATTGGCGAGTACCACCTCGCTTCAGTTGCGCACATTGACGAATGTTCAATTGAAGGAGGCGTCGGCCGGGCGCGGCACGATCATATTCGGTGATATGATACCTTACCGATGGGCAGTTCCGCGCGGCTGGCCTGGTATGCCGAACGCTCCGATGTTCTTCCAGATCGAGGACGCGCACAGCGTCTACGGCAAGATACAATCGCTTCAGGAACGACAGTCGGGCGGATGACCATGCTCAAGATCCGCATCATTCCCTGTCTCGACGTGAAGGACGGCCGCGTCGTCAAGGGCATCAATTTCGAGAAGCTGCGCGATGCCGGCGATCCCGTCGAGCAGGCGATGATCTACGACGCCGCCGGCGCCGACGAGCTCTGCTTTCTCGACATCACCGCGAGCCACGAGAACAGAGGCACGCTGCTCGACGTCGTTCGCCGCACGGCCGACGTCTGCTTCATGCCGCTGACGGTCGGCGGCGGCGTGCGAACGCTCGACGACATCCGCGCGCTTCTGCTCGCCGGCGCGGACAAGGTCGCGATCAACACCGAAGCGGTGCGCCGTCCGGAGATCGTGCGCGAAGCGGCGGAGAAATTCGGCAGCCAGTGCATCGTCGCCGCCATCGACGCCAAGCAGGGCGCGCACAATCACAACGCGCCGCCGTTCGAGGTGTTCACGCATGGCGGCCGCAACGCCACCGGCATCGATGCCGTGGCCCATGCAAGGAAGCTCGTGGAATACGGTGCGGGCGAAATCCTCCTCACCTCCATGGATCGCGACGGGACGCGGGTCGGGTACGACATCGCGCTCACCCGGGCGATCGCGGATGCCGTTCCCGTTCCGGTCATCGCCTCCGGCGGCGTGGGCAAGCTGGACGATTTGGTCGCAGGCGTGCGCGACGGTCACGCGAGCGCCGTTCTTGCCGCGTCAATCTTCCATTTCGGAGAAGCCACCATCGCAGACGCCAAGCAGGTCATGGCCAAAGCAGGATTGCCGGTTCGTCTCAGTTGAGGAAAGATCGGCGCATGGAAGAGCCGCGCGTCGCCATCGTCCGTTCCTACCGTCCCGCCCACGGACACCCCAACGCCAAGGCCGTGGGGGCGCGGCGCGTCCGGCTCACGAAGCGCATGTCGGTCGAAGAGGCGTTCCGCGCGACGGTGCTCGAATGTCTCGCCCAGGTCGGCGGCAACGCGCCCGCGATCCGGGCGCGCGATCCGCGCGGCATCCACCAGATCCGGGTCGGTCTGCGGCGCCTGCAGATGGCGCTGAAATCGTTCGGCGAATATGCCGACACGCCGGCGCTCAAGGCCCTGGGCAAGCGCGGCCGCGCGCTGGCGGCCATTTTCGGTCCGGCGCGCGACCTCGACGTCTTCGCCGAAGAACTTTTGCCGCAGCTCGATGCGGGACTCGTCGAACACGATTCCTTCGCCGCGCTGCGGCTTGCGCTGCGCCATGCCAGGGGCGAGGCATGGGACGACGCCCTGGCCGAGGTGCTGAATCCGGAGTTCGGCGCGTTCCTCAATGACGTGGCCGCCATTGCGGAAATGCTTCCTCACAACGGCACGCGGATCGGGAAATTCTCGGGCCGTTCGCTCGACGCGCTCCATGCGCAAGTCAAGAAACGCGGGCGCCGCGCGCATGCCGAATATGACGCCCGGACGCACAAACTGCGCATCGCCCTGAAGAAGCTGCGCTATGCCGCGGAATTCTTCGCGCCGTTGTATCCCTCGAAACGGACGGGCAAATACATACGGACACTCAAGCTCCTGCTCGACGAGCTGGGCGCGGCGAACGACGCCCATGGCGTCGCCAACGTTCTGGGCCTGCTCGGCGAGGATCCCGAGCTGCGTTTCGCGAAAGGCGTCATCATCGGCTGGTATGCGGCGCGCGAAAAGCGTCTCGGCCGACGCGCCATCGAGAGCTGGCGCAAGTTCAAGCGTCTCAAGCCGTTTTGGGCCTGAGCGGCACGTTCATCTCCGCAATCGTCGCCGCGCCGTTCTCGTCCAAACGCAGGATGAGGGCATGCGTCAGGTCGAGCTTGGCCGGCATGGGCGTCAGCATGTCCCAGCCGGTCGCCAGCGTATACGCAGATCTGAGAATGCCGCGGTGCGCGACCGCGACGGCGTCGGTACCGTCTTTCGCAACGTCCGCCAGAAATCCGGCCAGCCGCTCGAGCAGCGCCCGCGTGCTCTCGCCGCCCTTTGGCGTGAAGTCGATGCCGCGCCCGGCGCGTTCGAAGGCGTCGCTGCCGTCGCGCGCAAGGATTTCCGCGCGCGTCAGCCCCTCCCACGCGCCCCAGTCGTGCTCGCTGAGGCGCACATCGACGCTGGCGTGCGAAAGCCCGAGCAGTTCCGCCGTCTCCCGCGCCCGGCTGAGCGGACTGACATAGGCGCGTACCGTGTCGAAGCCTTCGGGCGGCTTGAACCCGGCCATTTTGATCCGGCCGGCCGCGCTGAGAGGGATATCGATGCGGCCCTGTATCCGGCCCTCCTCGTTCCAGGCGGTCGGTCCGTGGCGAAGAAAGGCGATGCGCAATTTGTCTTTTCCGACTCGGTTCATGCAGGATGGGCGAAAGCTATAGCAGAAGAGAGCCATGCGCCGCGCCATCGACACGACTAAGCCGGAAGAATTTCCGCCCAACATACAGGCCATATTCAAGCGTCAGGCGCCTTGTTCGGCGTGGCTGAACCAGGAACTCCTCGACGTCGACGTCGAAGAGGGTTGGGTCAGGATCGCATACGAACTCGGCGAACCGCATTTCAACCGGTTCGGAGCGTTGCATGGCGGCGCCATCGCCTGCGTGATGGACGACGTGCTCGCGGTCGCTGCCGGCGTCATCCTCAAATGGGGCGAGATCGCGCCGACGCTCGAAATGAAGGTCAGCTATCTCAATCAGGGCGCGGCGGGGCGCCATGTCGCCGAAGCCAAGGTGATCAAGCGCGGCCGGCAGATCAATTTTCTCGAAGCCACGCTCGCGCGCGCGGACGGCAAGGTGATCGCGACGTCGACGGCGACGATCATGATCGCGCCGCTGAAGCGGCCGGAAGGCGCCAGGAAGGACTAGTCGTTCTTTCCCGAAATCTCGCGCGAGGTGCGCGCTGCGTCGCCGTAGATTCCGCGCGCCATCAGCGACAACTCCGCCTGCATGCGCGCCTCGTACACTTCGGCACGCATGCCGTGCACGCTGCGCGAATCGGGCGCGGCCAGCGCGGCCATTTCGGCAAGGTGGCAGGCGAGGCGCAGGTCGCCCGCGTGCGCCAGTTCCAGCGCGCGGCTGGCGAGTGCGTCGGCGCCGCCGGCAAAGCGCGCCGTCTCCGCCGCGACGGCGCTGTCGGAAGGCGGTTTCAGGTTGGCCGGATTGCCGTCGTACCAGCCGCCATATTGCCGCCAGATGTTGCGCACCACGAATTCCGGCTCGTCGTACACGGGTCGCAGATAGGGCTTCTCGAGCGTCTCCCTGGGCAGCGACACGGATTTCAGGATCGTATCGAGGCGTGCGCCCGAGTTCATCAGTTCGAGCGTCTGCTTCAGCAGCGATTCGAGCGCGCCGGCGACATCGTCGAGCACGCGCGCGATCCGCGCGCGGCCGGCGATCGGAAGACCGTGGGCGGGCAGCAGGAGCTCGGGCTCGAGCGCCGCCATCGCGCGCAGTGCGTTCGCCCAGTCGAGCGGATAGCGCTGCACCTTTTGCGGATTGCCGGCGTTGGGAAACACCCAGATGAGAAAGTCGCCGACGACAACGGCCCTGCGTTCCGGCACCCAGGCCCAGAGGTGATCGTCCGTTTCGCCCCTGGCATGACGGAGATCGAAACGCGTTCCGCCGCTCGCAAATCCCATGCGGTCGCTGAATTGCGTATCGGGTTCGACCCAGGCGGCGGGACCGAAATGCCCAGCCGATCCCATCTGGATGCGGCTGCGTCCCGCGCCGCCGAACTGGCGCGCGTTGATCGCCATGTTGTAGCCAGAAGTAAGATTGTACCGGTCGAAGCGCGGCTTGACGTTCTCATGGCCGATCACCTGGGGCCGCGCGCGACCCTTCTCTTCGGCTTCGGCGAGGATCGCGCCGGCGCCGCCGACATGATCGACATGGCCGTGCGTGTAGGCGATGGCGCGCACCGGATCGGGCGTCCAGCCGCGCATCGCTTTGACGATCTGCGGGCCGAAGGACTCGAGACTGGTGTCGAAGAGGACGAGACCGTCCGGCGTCTTGAACAGCACAACGTGGCTGAACGCCTCGATCATGGCGACGCCGTCGGCGACCTCCGAAAGTTCGCCCGTTATGCGATTGACCGGCAGGTCGCGCACGCCGCTCACGCCGCCCGAAGCGATCCCGGTCGTGCCGTCGATGATCGATTCGGACAGTTTGAGAAGATCGGCCATGTTGCACTCCCGTTTCCCGGCCGAAGCTTATCAGCCGGCGTTCAGATATCGATCTCCGCGATCACCGGGACGTGGTCCGAGGCCTTTTCCCAGCCGCGCATGCGGGTGACGATCTCCTGCGAGGTGAGCGCGTTCTTCAAGGCCTGGCTGACCCAGATGTGATCCAGCCGGCGGCCGCGGTTCGATGCTTCCCAGTCCGCGGCACGGTAACTCCACCACGAATAGGCCTTCTGGTCGTGCGGAACGAAGGCGCGCGTCACATCGACCCAGTCGAACGCGGCCTGCACTTCGCCGAGCAGTTCGGTCTCGACGGGCGTGTGGCTGACGACGTCGAGCAGCTGCTTGTGGCTCCATACATCGTGCTCCAGCGGAGCGATGTTGAGATCGCCAACCAGGATGAGGGGAAGATCGCGCTTGCCGCGACGTTTGCCGAAGACGCGTTTCATTTCGCGCAGGAAATCGAGCTTGTGCGCGAATTTCGGATTCTTCGCCGGATCGGGGATGTCCGCACCGGCGGGCACATAGAAATCGTGAAGCTCGACGCCGTTCTCGAGCGTCACGCTCACATGGCGCGCATGGCCCTCGCGGCAGAAGTCGACGACTTGGGTTTTCTTGAACGGGATGCGCGAGAGCACGGCGACACCGTGATAGGCCTTCTGGCCCTGGACCGCCTGGTGGACGTAGCCCAGCTTCCTGAACGCGTCCGCCGGGAATAGGGCGTTCTCGACCTTGATTTCCTGCAGTGCGAGCACGTCCGGCTGATGTTCCTTGAGGAACTTCGTCACCAGCCCGAGGCGCAGCCGGACTGAATTTATGTTCCAGGTGGCGATCTTCACGACTCTCGACTTCCTCCCATGCACAGAACGCATAAGTTCTTGCTGCAACGCACAAAAATCGAGTTATTTCAAATATTTATACAAGTAAAAACAATTTCTAAATGCTAAATACTTTTGAATTCGTTCATTGAAAGCGAACTTTTGCACCCTATATCCCCCTTGTCGGGCGACGTCGCCCACGAAATTCAGAGGCCAAAGGGGCGCGGGGCGCACCGGAGGCCGGACACAAAGGAGAAAAGCCATGACCCATGTAAACCGCCACGTTCCGGTCCAGAATTCGGCCCTCAACGACCTCGTTGTCAGCCTCTTCACCGGAGCCATTCTTGTTCTGTCGGGGTTCCTGACCTTCGCCCAGTTCGCGACGGTCTAATCGCCCGATCCAGCCTTTGCCGGCGCGCCAACCTCTCCCCCGAGCGGCGTTCCGGCAAGAGGCCAGCGGGCTCTCGGCGAAACCCCAAAGCCGTCGAAGAGCCCCAGCTGGCCCCTTTCAACCCCCGCCCAGGCGATCATCGCGGCATTGTCCGCGCAAAGCCCTGGCGGGGGTATTTTTTTTTGAAATCCCTCGCGCAGCGCCAGCGTCGCCAGAGCGTCGCGGATGGCGCCGTTGGAAGCGACGCCGCCGGCCAGCACCAGCGCCGGGTCGCGGGCATCGGGAAAGTCGCGCCGGAATAGGTCCATCGCGGCCGCGGTCCGTTCGACCAGAATATCGATGACCGCCGCCTGAAAACTCGCGGCGACATCGGCGACTTCGACGGTCTCGGTCTGGACGAGATGGCGCACAGCCGTCTTCAGGCCGGAGAACGAAAAGTCGGCGCCCTCGCGGCCGCGCATCGGACGGGGCAAGTCGTAGCGCCTGGCATTGCCTTGCATCGCCAAAACTTCGATCCGCGGTCCTCCCGGATAGGGAAGGTCGAGCAGTTTGGCCGTCTTGTCGAACGCCTCGCCCACGGCGTCGTCGATCGTCGTGCCGTAGAGGCGGAACTTTCCAACATTTTCGACGCCGAGAAGCTGACAGTGGCCGCCGGAAATCAGGAGCAGCAGGAACGGAAAAGCGACCTTGTCCGTGAGACGCGCGGTCAGCGCATGAGCTTCGAGGTGATTGACCGCGATGAGCGGTTTGCCGGCGGCGAGCGCCAATGCCTTGGCCGTCGTCAGCCCGACCATGACGCCGCCAATCAACCCCGGTCCCGCCGTGGCAGCGACGAAATCGACATCTTTCAGCCCGATGCGGGCCGCCGCGAGGGCTTCGGCGATGATTCCGTCCAGCTTTTCGACATGGGCGCGTGAGGCGATTTCCGGGACCACGCCGCCATACGGCCGGTGCTCTTCCAGCTGACTGAAGACGATGTTGGACAGGATCTCGCCCGGGCCCGGCGCCCGGCCGCGGACCACCGCGGCGGCGGTCTCGTCGCAGCTCGTCTCGATTCCAAGGACGGTCAACAGGTCCAAATCCGGCGGCCTTTGAAAGGTTCGCGGCAGTCCTCTAAACCCTTTGCCGTCATGCCGCAAAACAGAACACTCCGTCTCGGGACCCGCGGCTCCAAGCTCGCTCTCGTTCAGGCGGGCATGGTGCGCGCCGCGCTCATCGCCGACGGCCAGCCCTGCGAGATCGCGATTCTCAAGACATCGGGCGATCGTATCCAGGATCGTTCCCTCGCCGATGCCGGCGGCAAGGGTCTTTTCGTCAAGGAACTCGAGGACGCGCTTCTGCGCGAGGAGGTCGATCTGGCCGTCCACTCCATGAAGGACGTGCCGACGATCCTGCCCGCCGGGCTGACGCTCACCGCGTTCCTGCCGCGCGAAGATCCCAGCGAGGCATTCCTCTCGCACAAGGCGAAGACTTTCGCCGATCTGGCGAAGGGCGCGCGCGTCGGTACGAGCTCCGTGCGTCGCCACGCGCAGGTCGCGCGCCTGCGGCCCGATCTCGAGATCGTCCTGCTTCGCGGCAATGTCGACACGCGGCTGCGCAAGCTCGACGACGGCGAAATGGACGCGATCTTCCTGGCCTATGCGGGCCTGCGGCGTCTCGGTCTTGCGCATCGCGCGACCATGGTCCTGCCGACCGGTGCGTGGTTGCCTTCGCTCGGCCAGGGCGTCGTCGGCATCGAGATACGCGCGGACGACGACTTCGCCCGTGACCGTCTGGCGTTCCTCAATCACGCGCCGAGCGAGATCGCGCTGGCCTGCGAACGCGCATTCCAGAACGCCCTGGACGGGTCGTGTCGCACACCGATCGCAGGACTGGCGACGGTCGAGGGCGAAACGCTCTCGTTCCGCGGCGAGGTCCTGGCGCCCGACGGCAGCGACTCGGCGGCAACCGGCTTCACGCTCGCGCTCGGCCACGCGCCGCGGGCCGAAGCCGAGCAGGCCGGGCGAGCCTGCGGACTCGCCTTGAAGCCGCGCGTCGCAAACTGGCTGGCCCTGTAGTGCGCGTCCTCGTCACGCGGCCGCTCGAGGATGCGCGCGAGACGCAGGACGTTCTCAAGGAGCGCGGACACGACGCGATCGTCGCGCCGCTGCTGAAAGTGAATTTTCACCCCGGCCGGGCGATCGACCTTTCCGGCTATCAGGCCGCTCTTGCGACCAGCGCGAACGGCGTGCGCGCATTGTCCCTGCGGACCGCGCGGCGAGACCTGCCGCTCTTTGCCGTCGGACTGCAGACGGCGCAGACGGCGCGCGACGCCGGCTTCACGAATGTGAAAAGTGCGGACGGCGATGCCGTCGCCTTGGCGAACGCGGTACCCGTCTGGACGCGCGCGGATAAAGGTCCGCTCTTGCATGCGACGGGCGCCGCCGGTGAGGGCAGGCTGGCCAAGCTGCTCGCCGACGCGGGCTTCGAGGTTCATACGGAGATTCTGTACGACGTCGACGCGGTCGACGGACTGACGCCCGCGGTGCGCGACGCGCTCGCGGACAATCGCATCGATGCGGTGCTTCTGTATTCGCCGCGCAGCGCCCGCATCTTCGCGCAAAGCATTATCGCGGCGGGACTGGGTGCGGCCGCGGCCCGTCTGATTGGCGTCTGCATCAGCCCGACCACCGCCGGCGCGCTCGCGCCGCTGGCGATGCGCGAGATTCGGATCGCGTTCGAACCCAACCAGGCCGCGCTCCTCGCCTGTTTGGACCCAGGCCAAACGCGATAAAGTTATCGGAGAGGGCGTGGCCTTTTGTTAGGCTCCGCCATCCGCCCAACCCATCCCACCGGGCGGCAACAGCTCCAGGGAAAAGATCGCCATGCGCTGGATCGTGATCGTCCTCGTCTTCATCGCCGCCTTGCTCGGTATCGCCTATGTCGCGCTCAGCGCGCCCGATATCCCGCGCGCCACGCTCGAAGCGAAATACGCGACTCCGCCGTCCCAGTTCGTCGTTCTGCCCGATGGCGCGCGCGTCCACTATCGCATCCGCGGCGCGGCGGATGCGCCGACCCTCGTTCTCCTGCACGGCTCGAACGCATCGCTGTTCACGTGGGAGCCCTGGTCCAAGACGTTGTCCGACAAGTTTCGTGTCGTATCGCTCGACTTGCCCGGTCATGGCCTGACGGGCGCCGTGCCAAATCACGACTATTCCGCGCAAGGCATGGCGCGCTTCGTCGGCGAGTTTGCCGACAAGATCGGCCTCAAAACCTTCGCGCTCGCCGGAAACTCGATGGGCGGCGGCGTGGCGGCGCGATTTGCCGAAACCCATCCCGATCGCGTCACCGCGCTCATCCTCGTCGATGCGGCCGGCATGCCGTCGAAGAGCGGCGACCGCATCCCGCTGGCGTTCCAGTTGCTGCGGATGCCATGGCTCCAATCGATCATGGAGCGCGCCAATCCCAAGCCGCTGGCGCGCGAAGGCCTCGAAAAGGCGATCGTGCGCAAAGCGATCCTCACCGACCGGATGGTGGACCTCTATTCGGACATGGCGCTGCTGGAAGGTTCGCGCGCTGCGACATTCGAGCGCTTCAACCAGATGGGCGGCGACATCGGCTTCGTGAAGGACCATGTCGGCGTTCTCAAGATGCCGGTGCTGATCCTGTGGGGCGAGGAGGACCATCTCATTCCGGTCGCCGCGGCGCATGCCTGGCACCAGGCGATACCGGGCTCAAAACTCGTGATTTACCCGGCTACAGGACACATTCCGATGGAGGAAGTGGCCGGCCAGTCAGCAGCAGACGTGCGTGCCTTCCTCTCAAGCCATTGATGTAACTAAATTTACCCACAAATTGTCCGTTAACGTACATTTGCTAGTCTGGGTCCCTGTCGCGATGCAACCGACGGAGCGCGCGCCCGGCGCGTGTGGAGATGCGGCGGACGGACCCCCGAATAGCCCGCCACGTCTGAATGGACCGGGCGGCAGTTTCATCTCCTGGGCTGCCGCCCGCTTCACTTTCGAGAGCGCTTGACGCGCTCACGCATGCATCTAACGATGTTGCGATGCAGCACGACGCTCTCGCGCACACGGAAGACTTTGGCGGACCTGACCGGCACCAGCCGACGCACGCGGGCCGCCCCGGCCGCGATGCGCCCTATCAGAACTACGGGCTCGGGCTCGCCTATGACGAGATGTTCTCGCGGACGGGCGAGGTGCATGCGCATTACGCCGCGCTCGACGGACGGCTGACCACATTGCCGGCGGGCGAGTTGATGCGCCGCCAGCAGGCCTGCGAACTGTCGTTTCTGCACCAGGGCATTACGTTCACGGTCTACAACGACAACCAGGCGACCGAGCGGATCATTCCGACCGACTTGTTGCCGCGAATCGTCACCGCCGCAGAATGGGCGCGCATCGACGCCGGCCTGAAGCAACGCATCACGGCGCTCAACTTGTTCCTGCGCGACATCTACGGCGACGGACGGGTCCTCAAGGACGGCGTGGTCCCGCGGTCGATGATCTACGGTTCCAAGCATTATCGCCGTGAGATGCGCGGACTGCCCGTGCCGCACGGCGCCTACATCAACGTGTGCGGCTCCGATCTCGTGCGCGACGAGCGCGGCGACTTCGTCGTCCTCGAAGACAATCTTCGCGTGCCGTCCGGTGTCTCGTACATGCTCGCCAATCGCGACGTCGTCCGCCGGGCCTTTCCGGCGGTGTTCCGCTCGATGAACGTGCGCGCCATCGAGCATTATCCGAACGAGCTGCTCTCCATGCTGAGCTCGCTGGCGCCGTTTCACGAGGACGTCTCGATCGCCGTCCTGACGCCCGGCGTGTTCAATTCCGCCTTCTTCGAACATGCCTTCCTCGCGCGCCAGATGGGCGTCGAGCTCGTCGAGGGTCGCGACCTATTGGTCAACGACAACGTCGTCTATGCCCGCACGACGAGCGGGCTCAAACGCATCGACGTGATTTACCGGCGCATCGACGACGATTTCGTCGATCCGCTGATCTTCCGCGAAGATTCTTCGCTGGGCGTTCCGGGAATCTTCAACGCCTATCGCGCCGGCAACGTCGTCATCGCCAACGCGCTCGGCACCGGCGTCGCCGACGACAAAGCGGTCTATGCGTATGTTCCCCGGCTCATACGCTACTATCTCTCCGAAGAGCCCATCCTCAACAACGTCGAGACCTTCCTCTGCCGCGAGGAGAAGTCGCTGTCCCACGTCCTGGCGAATCTCGACAAGCTCGTCGTCAAGGCCGTGGGAGAATCGGGCGGCTACGGCATGCTGGTCGGCCCCCATGCCAGCAAGGCGGAGCGCGAAGCGTTTGCGCAAAAGCTCCGGGCCGATCCCGACAACTACATCGCCCAGCCGACGATCCAGCTCTCGACCGCGCCGACTTTCGTCGATGGCGGCGTCGAGCCGCGCCATGTTGACCTGCGTCCCTTCATCCTGCACGGCGAGCGCACGACCATCGTGCCCGGCGCGCTGACGCGCGTCGCGCTCAAGCGCGGCAGTCTGGTCGTGAATTCGTCCCAGGGGGGCGGTTCGAAGGACACCTGGGTGCTGGCGGAATGACGCGATGCTGAGCCGTGTGGCGGACAGTCTCTACTGGATGGCGCGCTATGTGGAGCGCGGCGAACACACCGCGCGCCTGGTGGCGGTCAAGCTCGAATCGATGGTGGAGCAGTCGCGCGAGGATGCCGACGCGGCCTGGCACCGGGTGGTCGGCGCCTTGTCCGCCGAAGAGTTCGCGCCCAAGGCGCACGACGCCTACACGATCACGCAGGCGCTTGCCTTCAATCCGCGCAATCCTTCTTCGCTGGTCTCCTCGCTCCGTTTCGCGCGCGACAATGCGCGTCAGGTGCGCGAGCAGCTGTCCACCGAGGTCTGGGAGCATCTCAACAAGCTCTATCTTCGCTTGCAGCCGGTCACCACCGACGCCGTCTGGGGCCATCATCCGGCGCGGACCTTCCGCGAGGCGCTCGAAGATTTCCACACGCTCGAAGGCGTCGTCTATTCGACGCTCAGCCACAATGAAGGCTGGTATTTCCTGCAGCTCGGCCGCCATATCGAGCGCGCGCAACTCGTCAGCCGCCTGCTCGACCTGCATTTCCGCAATCTCGCCGGAACGAGCGCGCCGAAATATTTCGACTGGCTCGTGCTGCTCAAGTTCTGCACGGCGTTCGAGCCATACTGCAAAGCCTATACCGCGGCGATCCGGCCGGAGAAGATCGCCGAGTTCCTCATTTTCGACGGCGAGTTTCCGCACTCGGTGCGCTTCTCCATCGATCGCGTCTGCGACGCCCTGCAACGCGTCGCGACGTCGGCGACGCCCGCCCGCCGCGCCTCCGTGGAGCGCCTGGCCGGAAAGCTGAAGGCGACCGTCGACTTCGGCCAGATCGAAGAGCTCATGAGCGGCGCCATCGTGCCGTTCCTCGCCGACGTCACGCGGCAATGCGAACAGATCCACGATTCGGTTCACGTTTCCTACATCACCTACGGCGCGGAGACGGTGCTGTGACGCCGTTCGCGCCGGTTCAGTCCAGCTGAGGCCGCGATGTTCTATTCCATCCGCCATGTGACGCGGTTTCGCTATTCCAGCCCGGTGCGCGAGAGCGTGATGGAACTGCGCATGCAGCCGCGCTCCGAGGGGCCGCAGGCGCTGCGCAGCTTCCAGATCAGCACCAATCCGCGCGCCCAACTTTATGCGTACACGGACTATCTGGGAAACGCGGTCTACCACTTCAACGTGCTGCGCGAGCATGAGGAGTTGCGGATCGAGGCCCAGGCCGTCGTCGAGATACTGAACGTTCCCGCCGCGCCGCCCGCCGCCGATCCGCTCGAATGGGGCCGATACAATTCCTACAATCTCAGCGACGACCAGTTCGACCTGCTGGAGCCTTCGGCATTCGCGCGGCTGTCGCCGCAATTGCTGGACTTCATGCGCGAGCACGATTTGACCAGACCGGCCGGCGATCCGCTCTCGGCCTTGCGCCTCCTCAACACCACGATCAGGGACGCGTTCCGCTACAGGCCGGGCGTCACGGACGCGAGTTCGCCGATCGAGGTCGCCTTGAAAGAGCGCAGCGGCGTCTGCCAGGACTTCGCGCATATCATGATCGCGATCGCGCGCCATTGGGGAATTCCGGCGCGCTACGTGTCCGGCTACCTCTATCATCGCCCGCGCACGCAGGACCGCTCGGCCGCCGACGCGACCCATGCCTGGCTCGAGGCCTATCTACCGAGTCTCGGCTGGGTGGGTTTCGATCCCACCAACGACATTCTCGCGGGCGAGCGCCACATCCGCGCGGCTGTCGGCCGCGACTATGCGGACGTGCCGCCCACGCGCGGCACGTTCAAGGGCGGCGCCTCGAGCGAACTGGCGATATCGGTGGTTGTCGAGCCGACGCAGGCGCCGGTGCGGCACGAGGATTTTCTGCGGGTCGCGCGCCCCATGGGCACGCCCAGGCCGACGGCGTCGATGCCGGAGCACATTTTCCACCAGCAGCAGCAACAGCAACAATAGGGACCGGCGAAGCGATCAGCCCTTCCGCTTTGCCGCAAACGCCGCGAGATCGCGCGCGATGCGCGGCATCAGTTCATTCCAGTCGGCGAACTTGTCCGGACTGTAGACGTGACTCTTGCGGTACCACGGATACTCGTCTGTGCCGAGTTGCGGCCAGGTGCGGCCCGCCGTGACGAACCAGACCTCGGTTCCGACCGCGCCGGCATTCGCCGCCGCCGCGGTGGGTGCCGAAATCACCAGATCGACGGCAGCGGACAGGGCCGCCGCGCCGTCGATATCGTCCTTCAGGTCGACGTCGAGGACGCTGACGTCGACGCCCAACGTCTCTTTCACGTGGGCGATTTCAGCGGCGCAGTCGCCATACTGCAGGTTCACGAAGGTCACGCCGGGCGTCGTCAAGATCGGCGCCCAGAGATCGAGCGGGCTGTAATATTTTGCGCGCTTGGCGCCGAGCATCATCGAGCGCCAGCAGATGCCGACGAACGGGCCCTCACCCTTCGCTTCGAGCAGGCCGCGCATGCTCTTCGTGCGCTCCGGATCGGCCTTGAGGAAGGTCTCATGCGGGAAATCGGCGAGCGATTTGCGAAGATATTGCAGAGCCGATCCCATCGGCGACCAGAAATCGGGCTCCTGCTTGTCGGTGACGAACTTGATGAAGCGCAAGGCCTCGTTGCCGTTCGGATCGAGCAGCGTGCGGTCGTCATACGCGCCCACTTCCGCCTTGGGAAAGGAACGCTGAAAGAGCGGAACGAGCCGAGGATCGACCGCGATGTAGAGCTTTCCCGCATCGCCGACTGCGCGCTGGATGTCGGGCAGCACCGTTGCGAACATGAACTCGTCGCCCAGACCTTGCTCGCCGACGACGGCAATGCGCTTGCCGGCGAGATCCTCGCCCTTCCATTGCGGGGCCTTCAGAACGTGCTTGAGAAAGGCGCGAAAGCGGGGATGGTTTCGCGTCTCGAATTCCGAAAAGCCTTCTTCGAGCTTGCCCATACCGATGAGGCAGATCGATCGCGAATGCGTGGTTTCGAGCCGCTCGGCCGGATCGACGACCGTTTCGAGCGCCCGGTCGTACGACGCCAGCGCTTCGTCCAGCCGCCCGAGATGGGAATAGGCGTAACCGAGATTGTGATGCAGGCGGGCGAATTTGGGCTCGAGCCGCACGGCTTCGTTGTAGAAAACGAGACTTTCTTCGACCCGACCGTTCTCCGCCAGCACCGTCGCCAGCGAATTCCAGAGAATGGCTTCGTTGGGCATGCGGTAGATGGCGGCGGTGAGCGTATCGATCGCCTGGTCCGGCGAGCCGAGATCGCACTGAATGCTGCCTAGATTGTTGTAGCCCAGCGGACTGTCGGGACAGCGCGCGATGTAAAGGCTGAACATGCGCGCTGCGCCTTCGTTCTGCTTGAGATTCCAGGCGATCAATCCGAGATTGATCAGCAGTTCGGCGTCGTCGGGGTCGAGCTGGAAGGCGCGCTCATAGGTGACGAGCGCCTTGTGGATGTGGCCCATCCGTTCCAGCGCCATGCCGAGGACGTGGTAGGCCTTCGCGTTGGTGTCGTCGGCGTTGCTGGCTTCAAGGGCGAGCTTGCCGGCGCGCACGATGTCGCCGCGGCGCCACGAGACGATGGCGCGGCGCAGAATCCCGTTGGACCTGCGCCGGGCGAGCGCGGCCGACACCTCGTCCTGAAGCGCTTCCAGTTTTGCGAGCGCCTGCATCTTGGCGTCGACGCCGACAAGCGAGTCCATGGACGGTACGGGTTGAGGCCGCGACATGCCGGAGAATCCTGTCTTTTCCAGCCGCCATAAGAACTTGTTTATGCTTAATCATCCGTGAAGCAGGGTGGGGCAAACGCAAGGAATTTGTTAACCGAGACGGCGCTAACTTGGCCTCGACGAACACGCGCCCGCCGACCGGAGAAACGCTCGATGCCTCTCAAGCTCTCGCTCAAGCCCGGTGAGAAATTCGTCCTGAACGGCGCCGTCCTGACGAATGGAGACAAGCGCATCAGCCTCGTGATCCAGAACAAGGCCTGCGTCTTGCGCGAAAAGGACATCATGCAGCCGAACGAGGCGAACACGCCCGCGCGCCGCATCTATCTGCCCATCATGATGATGTACCTCGATCCGGAGTCCAGCGAGGAATATTACAACGACTTCGCATTGCGCATGACCGAGTTCATGGGAGCCGTGCAGCATCGCCAGACGCTGGCGACCTGCATCGACATCAGCCGCGATGTCATGACGGGCAGCTATTACAAGGCGCTGATGTCGTGCCGCAAACTCTTCGAATATGAGCAGGAACGATTGAACTATGACCTTGAAAGCCTACCGAGACACGCAGCGGGTTACTGAAGATCCGCGAGCTACGGAATACCGCCTGTTCGGCCAGGTCACGGGCGCGCTGATCAACGCCCAGAAGTCAGGAATGAATGGAGGCCCTTTGGCCGAAGCGGTGGACTGGAACCGCACCCTCTGGCGCACGCTGGCGGCCGATTGCATGGACGACCGCAACTCGCTGACGCACGATGTGCGCGCCAAGATCGTGTCGCTCTCGCTCTGGGTGAGCAAATATTCCAAGGAAGTGACTCGCAAGGGCGCGCCGCTCGATCCGCTGATCGAAGTGAACCGCACGATCATGCAGGGGCTCCAGGGCGCCGCCTGACCGGTTCCGCCGAACATCCGCAAAAGGGCCGGCTCGGCGACGGGTCGGCCTTTGTGCTTTTTGCCCGTCGGTAAAATGTGCCTAATCCCCGGTGCGCCGTGACAGCATATAATTTAGTTCTTTCAACAGGTTAGATGATTTATTTTCGTGCCCATTCTGGCACGCGGCTTGCGAAGTCGTTGGCGGAGCAATTCCAGGCTTCAGACGCGCAAAACGCCGTCACCCACCAGAATGGAGAATGCAATGTCCTTTAGCGTCAACACGAACCCAGGCGCACTCATTGCGCTGCAGAACCTTAGTCAGACTCAGGCACAGCTGGCGAATGCCCAGAACCAGATCAACACTGGCCTGAAAGTTTCTTCGGCTCGCGATGACGGCGCGATCTTCGCGATCGCCCAGAATCAGCGCGCTTCCGTGGCCGGCTATGCCTCCGTCATCGCCAGCCTCAACAACGGCTCGTCCGCTATCGACGTCGCGCTCTCCGCGGGTCAGTCGATCTCGGATCTCCTGATCCAGCTCAAGACCAAGGCCCTTTCGGCTGCGGACGCGGCGCTGGATACGGCGAGCCGCCAGGCCCTGAACTCGGACTTCACCGCTCTGCGTGACCAGATCACGACGATCGTGAAGAATGCCGTGTTCAATGGCGTCAACCTGGTCGATGGTTCGACGAAGCAGATTACGGCGCTGGCGTCTTCGGACGGCTCGCGCCGCATTACGACGTCGGCCCAGAACCTCAGCCTCTCGGGCTCGATCGTCACGATCACCTCGACGGCCACGATCTCGACGCAGAGCAAGGCCTCTGCGCTGATCGCGACCATCCAGACCTCGCTGAACAACGTGGACTCCGCTCTCGCCCAGCTTTCTTCGGGTGCGGCGAAGTTCTCGATCCAGGCGACGTTCTCCCAGAAGCTGTCCGACACGCTGACCACTGGCATCGGTCAGTTGGTGGACGCCAACCTGGCTCAGCAGAGCGCCTTGTTGCAGTCGCTGCAGGTCAAGCAGCAGCTCGGCGTTCAGGCCCTGTCGATCGCCAACCAGGCGCCGCAGACAATCCTGTCTCTGTTCCGTTAGAACAACATCTGACGAAGGGCGGCGCCGCGTGCGCCGCCTTTTTTTTCGGCGCGACTAGGCAAAACTTTCCCGCCGCCCGGCAAAAAATTCCGCATCGCGGGCAGAAAGTGCCTAATAGCGAAAAGACAGACCAAATTTTACCGGGTCATGTTTTCCCGGGCCTTCGAAAAATCGATGGTTAGAAATTCCTGAATCCCGTTTGGCACGGCGCTTGCCAGAGAGGGTGTGGGCAAAAAGCCCATGAGCACAACGCTCGAGCAAACCAGAACGGAGACTCCAATGTCCTTCAGCGTCAACACGAATCCGGGCGCACTCGTTGCCCTTCAGAACCTCACGGCGACCCAGTCACAGCTGGCCAACGCCCAGAACCAGATCAACACCGGCCTGAAAGTTTCTTCGGCTCGCGATGACGGCGCGATCTTCGCGATCGCCCAGAATCAGCGCGCTGCGGTTGCAGGCTATTCTTCGGTCATCGCCAGTCTCAACAACGGCACGTCCGCCATCGACGTCGCGCTCTCTGCGGGTCAGTCGATCTCGGACCTCCTGATCCAGCTCAAGACCAAGGCCCTTTCGGCTGCGGACTCTTCGCTGGACACGGCGAGCCGCCAGGCCCTGAACTCGGACTTCACCGCTCTGCGTGACCAGATCACGACGATCGTGAAGAACGCCGTGTTCAACGGCTTCAACCTGGTCGACGGTTCGACGAAGCAGATCTCGGCTCTGGCGTCTTCGGACGGCTCGCGCCGCATCACCACGTCGGCCCAGAACCTCAGCCTCTCGGGCTCGATCGTCACGCTCAAGTCGACGGCCACGATCTCGACGCAGACCAAGGCTTCGGCGCTGATCGCGACCATCCAGACCTCGCTGAACAACGTGGACTCCGCTCTCGCCCAGCTTTCTTCGGGCGCTGCGAAGTTCTCGATCCAGGCGACGTTCTCCCAGAAGTTGTCCGACACGCTGACGACCGGCATCGGCAACCTGGTGGACGCCAACCTGGCTCAGCAGAGCGCCTTGTTGCAGTCGCTGCAGGTCAAGCAGCAGCTCGGCGTTCAGGCCCTGTCGATCGCCAATCAGGCGCCGCAGGCCATTCTGTCTCTGTTCCGCTAAGCCTGACGACGGCGGGGTTAACGCCCCGCCGTTTTCATCGGACGCGGAAAGGCCGAAAAAATCGGCCGTTCGCCCCGGGGCGAAGGGAAAACTGCTGGTGGGCAGTCCTGACGGACGAAAGCGGACGATGGCCGGGGGGCCATCGTCCGTTTTCTTTTGTGCGATGGGTTAGAGGCGGACGCCGCTGACGCCGAACCGGAAGCGCCGCTCGCGCGGCTGGTCGGCGCCCGGCTTGCGCGTATCGTCCAGTTCCAGCGCCGACAGCATCAACTGGCAGAACAGGCTGCCACCCGCCGAACGGTGTGTCAGCAAACCCAGCGGCGCGGCGACCGTGCGATCGACATCCACGCGTACGCGCGTCGTGTCGTCGCCGAGTTCGGCCCAGCCTTCCGTCATGCCCAGCCCGTGCGCGGACGAAACGAGGAACGATACGGGCGCGCCGTGATCGACCGTCTCACCGCCGAGCGCAAATGTTTCGGTGGCGAATCCGCCGTTCGTCGTCGTCAATGTCAGCCTGTCGGTGTCGAACGCGTCGGGCAGCAGCGTGACGTGTCCGAAGCGCAGGCTCCCTTTGCCCCATTCCTGCCAGCGAAAGACGATGTCGAATTCGACGCGCGGCGTATCATGGCTGAAACGCAGCGTCTTTTCGATCATACCCTTCGCGGTTTCTATTCTGCCGAAAACGACGACGTCGCCGTTCACTTCGGTCCATCTGCGGGTTTCCGCCCACTCCAGATCGGTGACCTTGTGCTCGCCCGGCGCCTCGAAGACGCAGTCGCCGGTGTACCAGTCGGCCTGCAGCGTGATGTCGTCGAAATGGCCGTGCGGCAGACCGCCGACCGCCGCCTGCGCGTGATTGGCGAAGTGAAGCTTGTCGAGCGCGAGGCCGCGCCGGCGGTCGAGGCGCGCCGTGAGCGAAGGCGTTTCGATGTCGATGTAGCGCGACGGGATCGCTTCGCCTTTCCTGCGCGCCGGCGCCGGCGTTGCGGCGATGGGCCAGCACGCTTCGGCTTGGTGCAGCCGCTCCAGAAACGCCGTCCAGCGCCGGTCCGTGATGTGGGTGCGGAAGTCGCTCGACCAGAGATAGCAAAGCTCACGCCAGGCGGAACGATCCGCAGCGCACGCGCGCATGCCGCGATAGATGCGCTCGCAGGCGGTATTGATGCCGAGATTGTCCCGGCCCGTCACCGCCCAGCGCGCCAGATTGTATTTGCGCTGCTTTTTGACGGGCACCGGACAAGAAGCGGTTTCCAGGCGGAGCATCTGGCCCGCGTCCTGGTGCGTCTCAAGGGCCAGCACGTCGCTCGGGGCGACGAGGGAAAATTCGCGTGTCAGCGCATCGAAGGCGGACTCCAGCCGCGCCCATTCGCTGTCGCCTCCCAGCCGTTCCTCGCTCTTGTAGCGGCCCGGCCGGAAGTCGAAGATTTCCGCATCGCTCGCATAGGCGCAGAGCGCGCGCGTCGTCGGAGCCGCGCGACCCCGGACGTAATCCATATACGCGTCGAGTTCGATGTCGCGGTGCGCGAAGCGCTGCAGCTTCTGGAACGCGACCGTGTTCGTCCACACCAGCGCAATCGAACGTCCGTCTGCGCCCCGCGCATATTGCGGAAGATAACGCGTCTCGGATGGCCATTCGGGATGCGCCGCGCCCGGATTGTCCCAGTCCATCGCGAGCGCGCCATAGCCGGCATCGAGATAGAGGCCGACAAGTCCGCTGGAATAGGCCTGTTCGTTGACGAGCGCGATTTTCGGCCTGGCGCCGAGAAGACGCTGGTAGACCTCGTTGCCGATCTCGAGATTGGCCTGCGTCACGCGGGCGGGCACCAGCGGCCCGATCATCTGCGTATAGCCCGAGCCGATCAGTTCGATGCGTTTCGCCGCCAGAAGCTTTTTCGCCTTCCGGATCCATGACGCGTCGCGCGCCGCGATTTCTTCGAGGGTGAAGCCCGTCGCTTCGATCCCGATCGGTCCGAATTTCTCCGCCAGCCGCAACAGAGGCCAATAGCAGCGCTCGATGACCTCGCTGCGCTGTTCCTCCTCGATGGACGAGAACGCCAGGTTGAGATGAAAGAGGGCAAAGAGCCTCAGCGTACCGCTGGCGACGGACAGGTCGCGATTGTGGAGAGGCGCGTTCATGCGGTCGTGATCTTCAGGCAGGCGAGTGCATCGTTCGCGGCCCGCAGCGCGTCGTCGCGGGAGGATCCGGTGGTGAGGACCATGGCGGCAGACGGACGCTTGTCGCCGGCGGACGGAATGATATCGCCGGGCTTGGCGGTGACGATGATCTCGCTCACGCCCGCGATCTTGCGCGCTTCGTCGTCGCCGGCGACCGAGACGACCTTTCCCGCCGGCGGAAAGGCATAGCGCTGGATGACGGGCGTCGAATGGGTCGGCGTCAGCTCTTGCGGCGTGACGTTTTCGCCGAGCGCCACCTTGATCGCGGCGCCGATGAAGTCGACGCCGGTATTGAGCGGGATTTCCCGCGTGCAGAAAAAGCCGCCGGACAGCCGCGCGGCGAGTTCGATGACATGCGGTTCGCCCGCATGCACGACGATGTCGCCCTTGACCGTGCCGTGGGTCACGCCCAGCGCGGCCGCCGCACGCGCGACCACGTCGCGGACTCTGGCCTGCGTCTCCTCGGGCAGACGACTCGGAAGATCGCCGCCATTCTCGATGAAGAACGGCGCGTATCGGTCTAGATATTCGTAGTTCCGGTCGGAAAATCCGGGCGTGTAGCAGACGCCGTCGACGATCACCGATTCGGTCGAGACCTGCGGACCGTCCAGATACTGCTCGACCATGACGCGTTCGCTGGGCGAATGGGAGCGCGCGAACCAGAATGCCTTGTCCAGGTCGGCGACTTGCGCGACGCGCTGAACGCCGCGCGATCCGCGGCTGTCGACCGGCTTGATGACGAGGTCCCGGCCGCGTTCGATGGCGATGCGCTGGAGCGCTTGCGGCGTTTCCACTTCGCGGAACCAGGGCACAGGCACGCCGCGCTCCGAAAAGCGCTGCTTCATGGCCAGCTTGTCGCACGCCAGTCCTGCGGTTTCGAGCGAGATGCCGGGCAGCCCGAGGCGGTTGGCGACCGTCGCCGCGGTGACGGGCGCGTCGGCGGCCACGCAGATCACGCCGTCGATGCGCCTGATCTTGCGGCTGAAGCGCTCTGCCGCGGCTGCCGTCTCGCTGGCGCCGTAGACGTCGGCGATCAGGCAGGAGTCGGCGAAGCCAAAGCCCGGTGCCTGATGGTCGCGATCGGAGACGACCACATAGTGCCCCATCTCCTTCGCGCGCCGCGCGGCGTCGGCAGCTTCGATTCCGCCGGAAATGATGAGAAGCGTTTTCGCCATCAGAAATACAATCCGCCGTTGACGTTGATGGTCTGCGCCGTGACGTAGGACGACGCCTCGCTCGCCAGGAAGACGACGGCGTCGGCGACTTCGTCGGTACGGCCAAGCCGTTTCAGCAATATGGCTTCCGCCGCCTTCTGGACGCTGGCCGCCTGCAGTCCTGCGTTGCCCATCTCCGACGCGATCAGGCCCGCGGCGACGACATTCGAGCGCACGTTCATCGGTGCGCCGAAGCGCGCAATGACCTGCGCCAGTGAAATCAAACCGGCCTTCGATGCCGCGTAATGCGCCGTGCGCGGACCGCCATATTGGCCGCTGACCGAACCGATATGGACGATGCTGCCGCCGCCGGCGTCGGCCAGGAGAGGCAGGAACGTCTGGGCGCAGACGAAAGGACCCTTGAGGTTCGTGTCGAGAATCGTGTCCCAGTCGTCGTCGACGATCTTGTCGAAATCGGTCGGCTTGTTGATTCCCGCATTGTTCACGAGAATCGAGATCTTCCCGAACCTGGATGCTTCGCGCGCCACCGTCGCGACGCTGGCGCGATCGGTCACGTCCATCGCATAGGCGGCCGCCCGGCGGCCCAGAGCGCGGATATCTTCGGCGACCGCGTCGGCTTCGCCGCGCTTTTCCCGATAGGTCAGAACGACATCGGAGCCGGCCTGGGCAAGCCCGATGGCGATGGCGCGGCCGATGCCGCGGCTGCCGCCGGTGACGACGGCGTTTCTGCCGGCCAGCGAAAAGCGGTTCATCTGAAGTTCTTTCTGCGTCCCGAGATGCGCTGCTTGCGCGCGATGGCGCGCTTGGCGGCGCGCACGATGTGCGGCGCGGTGAGGCCGAACTGTTCGGCGAGCTCTTCGGGCTCGCCCGATGCGCCGAACACGTCCTTCACGCCGACGAATTCGATCGGCGTCGGACGCGTGGACGCGAGCGATTCGGCGACCGCGCTGCCGAGGCCGCCGAAGATGTTGTGATCCTCGCAGGTGACGATGGCGGAGGTTTCGCTCGCGCAGCGGGCGAGCAGGGCGCCGTCGATCGGCTTGATCGTCGGCATGTTCACGACGCGCGCCGCGATACCTTCGTTGGCGAGAAGTGCTGCGGCTTCGAGTGCGCGCGCCACCTCGACGCCGCAAGCGACGAGCGTGACGTCGTCGCCCTGACGCAGGATCTGACCCCTGCCGATTTCGAAGCGATGCTCTTCGCCGAACAGGCGCTGTGCCGGGCTGCGGCCCGTGCGCATATAGACCGGACCGTCGAACTCCAGGATGGCGCGGGTCGCCTGAGCCATCTCGATCGGGTCGGCGGGCGAGATCACGGTCATGCCGGGAATGGCGCGGAACGCCGCGAGATCTTCGAGCGACTGGGCCGAGCCGCCGTCGGGACCGACGTCGAGGCCTGGGTGGCTCGCCACGATCTTGGCATTGCGCCGCGCATAGGCGAGCGACAGTCGGGCCTGTTCGACCGCGCGCAGGCAGAAGACGGCGAACGTCGTGACCACCGGGATGAGCCCGACCGCGGCGAGACCGCCTGCGGCCGCCATCATGTTCTGTTCCGCGATGCCGAACTGGAGCAGGCGCTCGGGATGGCTCTTGCGGAAATGATGCACGCCCGTGCCGCCCGCTATGTCGGCGTCGAGCACGACGACGTTGGGAAACTCGTCGGCCAGGCCGGAAAGGGCCTTGCCGAAGGCTTCGCGCAGGGAATCGCCGCTCGTCGCGATCAGGGCGGGGGCTTCAGCGGCCATCGACATCCAACAGCTCCTTGATCTCGTTGCGACTCGCGCCGAGCGATTCCAGCGCTTCCTCGGCCTGTGTGCGCGTCAGCTTCACGCTGCCGTGCCAGGTCGGAATATTCTCCATGTACGAAACGCCTTTGCCCTTGATCGTATGCGCGATGATCACCGAAGGGCGGTTGCGCGTGGCGCCGGCGCGGCGGAAGGTTGAAAGAATCTGCGCGATGTCGTGACCGTCGATTTCGGCGATGGCCCAATCGAAGGCGCGCCACTTCGCGGCGAGCGGCTCCAGCCGCATGATCGCATCGTTGCGGTTGTCGCTTTGCAGCTTGTTGTAGTCGATGATGGCGCAGAGATTGTCGAGCTGGTGATGGGCGGCGCACATGGCGGCTTCCCACACTTCGCCCTCCTGCAGCTCGCCATCGCCGAGCAGCGTGTAGACGCGGGCGGTGCTGCGCTGCAGCTTGAGACCCATTGCCATGCCCAGAGCGACCGAGAAACCCTGCCCGAGCGAACCCGTGCTGGTTTCGACCCATGGCAGGTCGAGGACGTGCGGGTGGCCCTGATAGGGACTGTTCAGCTTGCGCAGGGCGAGCGCGGCCTTGGCGTCGCAAAAGCCGTAATGCGCGCCAACCGCGTACAGCGCCGGCGCGGCATGTCCCTTGGAGAGGACGAAACGGTCGCGATGCGGATCGTCGAGCCCCGACGGCCAGAAATTGAGCTCGGCCCCGAACAGGCAGGCGAGCAGGTCGGCGCTCGACATCGCGCCGCCGGGATGTCCCGACCCTGCGTGATAGATGGAGGCGATCGAGTGCTTGCGCACGAAAGCCGCCGCGTCGGCCAGCGCTTTTTCGAGGTCCTGCGCCGGTGTCTGGGCGGGCTCTTCGCTGATCGATCGAAGGTTGAGCGCCATGGTTGCTCCTATGCCGCCAGGCGTCTGCGCGCGCGGCTGAGTAAGTCGGAATAGAGGATGATTTCGGCGCCGGGGGTCAGGTGCCGGACCTCGGCCGCGATCTCGCTTGCGAAATCGCGCGACATCACGACGACGACGCCGGGTTTCGACTCGGCGAGATGTTCGGGCCCGGTCAAGGCGCAGCCGTGCCGCTCGCCGACATGGGCCTTCAAATGCTTGTCCACCAGCACGGTGAGCGCGCTTGCGTCGAATTTTCCATAGGTCACGAGCGAATCGAACAGCCGCCCGGCGCCCCACATCGCCATGCGCCGCGGCGCCAACGACAGCAGTTCCGCCGCGACCGATGTGAGCGCGGCGAGATTGCGCGCGCGATTGGCGACATAGGTGGCGATCAGGTCTTGGGCATATTCGACTTCCTGCAAGTCGGTGCCGGCGCCGAACGGTTTGCCGCCGTTCTTGCGCGCGACGTAGAACAGGTTGCTTCGATCCTTGAAATCCGGGTGCTCCAGAATCGTGAAGCCGGCCGCTTCGATCATGCGCGTCAGCGTCCGCTCCGAGAAATGATAGAGATGTTTGTCGATGAACCATTCCTCGACGATGTCGTCGCTGGCGAGCAACGCCGTGTTCGGCGCATCGAGGATCAGAATGCCGCCTTCCTTCAGCACACGGTGATGGTCGATCAGCGTGCGCTGCGGATGGATCAGATGCTCGATCGTGTGACAGGAGTGGACGACGTCGAAGCGGCGCGTTTCCAGCGCCACGTGTTCGATACGGTCCTCGATGAGTTGCGTGCGCGGCAGGCCGGCGCAGGACGATGCCACCCGCTCGTCGGGCTCGACGGCGGCCACATGAGCGTTCGGCGCCGCCTCGAGAAAGGCGCGCACGAAGCTGCCGCGGTTGGAGCCGACGTCGAGCAACGCGATGTCGCTGTCGAGATCGGCGTGACGGCGAACGGCGTCGAGGGCGATTCTGGTGCGGAATCCTTTTCCGTAGCGCACATTACCCCAGTCCGCGCCGCTTGAGACGGCTGCAGGCGCGCGTTCGGCGCGATCGATGCGCGGAAGACTCTGCAGCAATCCGCAGACGCCGCAGAGATAGACCGTAAGGCCGCGAGTCGATTTTTCAGGCTTGTAGATCGGTTCGAGCGCGTTGCGGTTGCAGAGGTCGCAGGTGTCGGTCATGTGATGGCCCGGGAATAATCCGGTAACCATCTTTGTCCATGCGCCGTTAATAATTCACTACGTACTCGGCGCGTTCTGCGTATCCAAGGCGGCTCATCATTTCGCCGGCGATCGCATCGAAACGCGCGCGCTCGCGTTGGTCGAGCAGGCGGTCCTGCGGCTTGTTCACGTTGTGCGGTTTCGCGAAGACTGCAAAGGCGTCGGGCGCGTAAGGAAGCTTAAGAAAGTCATAAAGTCCCTTCACCGCAACTGGAGATTCGCGCAGCTCTTCGAGGCGAACGAAGATGTGCCGTTCGCGCGGCAGTGTGGCGAGCGAGCGGATGATGACGCCGTTGATTTCCGCCCAATGCCAGCAGATGCGCTCGAACTGGGAATAGGAGCGGAAGGCGCGCGCCAGCGGATCGTCCCGCCGCGGCACCGGCCACCAATATTTCTTTTCCGGCGGCGGCGCGGGCGTATGCGAAGGATCGTCGTAATGCGCTTGCATGATGCGGGTGGAACGGTCGTCGTAGCACTCCGCGCCGAGCTTGCGGAAATAGGATCCCGCCACCTTGCGGCCATCGCGCACCAGGTGCACGAACTTCGCCGACGGCAGCAATTGCGCCAGTTCCGGTATCAGCCAGGAGAGTTTGTTCGAACTGTCTCCCCAATGCGCGGCCGCGCTGTAGCCGATCGCGGCGACGTGCGTCTGGGTCAATGTTTTCAAGGCTGTTTCGGCATCGACGAGGCCGAGATAGCGGCGCACGGCGAGCGGCTGGGTGATCTGGGCCATGTATTCGTGCTGCATGTCGGCGACCGGCGTCAGCGCCTTGTGCAGCATCGCGGTTCCGGACCGTCCGCTCGAAACGATGAAGAAGGGCTGGGTCGTATCGCTCATGGCTACAGCGAGTCCGCGCGTCCGGCACTCGGCCGTTCACGATTCTCTCCGGAATTGCGGGATTTTGCGGTTGCGGCGGCCATCTCGCCCCTCGTCGTTAACTCTCTTTTAGCCATGCGGGCTTTAAAAACCGTTAAGAGTAGGGAACGACGCATGGCACGCGCGCCGATTTTCATCGCCGAAGCCTCCAGCAATCACGATCGCGATCTCGGCCGCGCGCTGGCCTTCGTCGACGCCGCCGCCGACGCGGGTTGTGACGCGGTGAAGTTTCAACTGTTCAAGATAGACCGCATGTTCGCGCCGGAAATCCTGTCGCGCAGCGCCAAGCATCGCGCCCGCGCCCAGTGGGAATTGCCGCGCGCCCATCTCGGCCCGCTCGCCGATCGCTGCGGCCAGCGGGGCATCCAGTTTTCCTGCACGCCGTTCTACCTGGAAGCGGTGGCGGAACTCCTTCCCTATGTCGATTTCTACAAGATCGCTTCCTATGAGCTGCTGGTGACGCCGCTGCTGGAAGCCTGCGCGGCGACGCAAAAGCCGATCGTGCTGTCGACCGGCATGGCGACGATGGACGAGATCGTCGCGGCGGCCGAAACCCTCAAGCGCGCCGGCGCCGTCGACCTGACGCTGCTGCATTGCGTTTCCGCCTATCCGACGCCGGCGTCCGAAGCCAACCTTTCTGCCATCGCCGCGATCCGCGACGCCACCGGCTGCAAGGTCGGCTGGTCCGATCATACGCGCCGCCCCGCCGTGATCGAACGGGCGGTCCATCGCTGGGGCGCGAGCGCCGTCGAGTTCCATCTCGATCTGGAAGGCAAGGGCGCGGAATATGAATCGGGCCATTGCTGGCTGCCCGAAGAAATCGCGCCGGTCATCGCGCGCATTCGCGAGTCACTCGTCGCCGACGGTTCCGGTTTCAAGGGACCGCAGCCCTCCGAATTGTCGGACCGCGAGTGGCGCGCCGATCCCGCGGACGGCATGCGTCCGCTTCGCCATGTGCGGCAGGCATGGGAGCCGGCCGCTTGAATCCGGCCGAGAACGTCCGGCCCCACATTGTCGCAATCATTCAGGCGCGCATGGGATCGACCCGTTTGCCGGGCAAGGTGCTGCGGCCGATCGCCGGCCAACCCCTGCTCTGGCACATCGTGCATCGGCTCAGAAAGTCCAGGCTGATCGACGACGTCGTGGTCGCGACGACGACCAATCCGCTGGACGACGCCATCGTCGAGTTCGGCAGGAAGCAGGGCGTGACCGTCATTCGCGGGCCGGAAGACGATGTTCTTGCGCGTTTCGCCCGCGCAGCGGAAGCGACGGACGCGGACATCATCGTGCGCGTCTCGTCCGACGCGCCCTTTCTCGATCCGGACTTCATCGATCACCTGGTCTCGGCCGTGATCGCGCAAAAAGCCGGCTATGTCGTGCTGGAAGACGGAGCGGAGACGGCGCATGAGGGCGTCGATCCGATGTCGCGCCACGCGCTCGACAAGCTGATGATGGATGCGCACGACGATCCGGTCGCGCGCGAGCATGTCACGGGCTACTTCAAGCTCCATCCGGACTTCGTACCGGTGGCGCGGGCGGCGGCCTATCCCGCGCTGGCGCGAAAGAGCGGACGCCTCACCGTCGACACGCCGGACGATCTCGCCTTCATCGAATCGGTGCACGAACGGCTCGACGCAAAGGCGGGCGAAGCTTCACTCGGCGATCTCCTGCTCCTGCTCGAGCGCGAACCGGAACTGCGCGCGATCAACGCGCATGTGAAGCAGAAGGATATTTCCGGCAGGGGCGGACTGGCGCTGATCCGTTGCGACGGCGGCGGAAAATTCGGTTACGGCCACGTCAAGCGCATGGTGGCGCTGGCGCGCGCGCTGCGCGATCGCCAGGGCATCGGCGCGGTGTTCGCGGTCCACGGAACGCCCGATGCGTGCGAGCCGATCCGGCGCGCCGGCTTCGCCGCGACGCTCGTCGATCGGGCGTCGGAAACGCTCGCCGAGAAACACAAGCCCGACATTCTGCTGCTCGATTGCCGTGAGGGCCCGACACGCTTCGAGCTGGCGCGCGCTGACGCGGCACTGACGGCGGTCATCGATGACGCCTCCGAGCGCAGGCTCGCGGCCGATCTCGCCTATTATCCGCCGGTTCCGCAGGCCTTCGCCCTCAGCTGGTCCGGTTCGCGCTGCGAGGCGCGCATCGGCTGGGAGTGGGCGCTGCTCGGCCTCAGCCAGGCGCCGCACCTCCCGCGCGTCGCAGGCGGCCGGCCCTCCCTGCTCGTCACCATGGGCGGCAGCGATCCGTTCGAGCTGACGCTGCGTTCCGCCCAGGCGCTCGCGACTCTCGATCCGGTTTTCCGCGCCCGTTTCGTCATCGGGCCGGGCATGGCCAATCGCGAGCGTGTGGCCAGGCAAATCGTCGGCCTCGGGCGCAGCTTCGAAACCATCGAAGGCGCGGACGATCTGGCAGCCGAATATGCGACCGCCGATCTCGCGCTCGCGGCATTCGGCGTCACGGCCTATGAGCTGGCCGCGTTCGGCGTGCCGGCGCTTTATCTTTGTCTCAGCGAGGATCACGCGCTGTCGGCGTCGGCTTTCGAGCAGGCGGGAATCGGCATGTCGCTGGGCGTCGCCGAAACAACCTCCGACGCCGTCATCGCCAGCAGCGTCCGTCAGCTTCTGAACGATCCCGCGCGCCGCAAGGCGATGCACGCGGCCGGCGTCATGACCGTTGATGGAGAAGGACCGGCCCGCGTCGCGGCCGACCTCGCGGCGCAGCTGAACGCACGACGCGCGCGGATCAAAGCCGCGCTGTAAGCGCCGATAGCGTCCGATCGAAAGTGTCGGACCAATCGCCTCGCCGTTGCGGCATCATGCACAGGCAGGCCGGCGCGAACGGCTCGTGACTCTGACCGAAACTGGTCCAGCTCGTGTCGTACAGAATCTTGTAGGTATCGACGCCGGCGCCCGCGGCGAGCCACGAAACGGCGGTCGGTGCCGTGACGACCGCATCAAGCGTCGACAGCATCCCGACCGTCTGGTCGAGATCGTTTTTCTGGTCGAGCGCCGGCGGAACGAAGATCGTGCGTCCGCTCATCTTCTCGAGTTCCGCGATTTCCTCTTCGCGCGCATCGTACTGTACCGACAGGATCGTGCCCGGCAGCTTGGCGATGAACGATGCCCAGCTTTCGAGCGGGGCGTATTGCAGCGTCCGGTGTCCGGACATGTTGCCGCTTCGCCAGCAGATGCCGATGAACGGCCCGTTACCCGCGCTCGCCAGAAAGCCGCCCCAGCGCACGCTGTCGAGCGGATCGGGCCGGAGAAATGCGTTGCTCGACGGGAACGCGTCGAAACGATTGCGCATCAGCCGCGGCAGGCTGCCCATCTCGATGACGGCGTTCGCGCCGCCGACCGACTTCAGCCAGTCGTAGCGCGCATGCAGGACGCCGCCCTTGGTGACGACATCCCAGCCGCGGACGGTCACGCCCGGAAAAGAGCGCGCGAATAGGCTTGCGAGCCGCGGCTCGCATTCCAGGACCAGGCTGCCGCCTTCGGCGACGGCGCGTTCGGAAAGTTCCGGGATCATGCTTGCGAACATCACCTGGTCGCCGACGCCCTGCTCGGCCGTGATCAGAAGCCGCGTGCGCTTCAGCGATTCTCCGCTCCATTTCGCGAGCCGGTGTTCGGCAACGGGCGCCTTGCCGGCGATCTTCAGCCGCGCCGCGTAATCGCGCCAGCCGTCTTTAAGATTCCCGCGCAGCAGATGCAGCACCGCGCGGTTGAGCCGCGCCTGGGCGTTGCTGGGTTCAAGCGCCACGGCGCGATCGTAAAGAGCGGACGCTTCTGCGATCTCGCCGGCGTCGGTCAGGAGATCGGCGAGATTGGCGAGCGCCGCCGCATAGTCCGGGCGCAGCCGCACCGCCTCGCGGTAGTGCGAGAGGGCGCGCGGATGGTCGCCCGCTTCGCGATAGGCGGAGCCCAGTGTCAGCCAGAGTTCGGGAGCCTCGGGATTGCGGGCGAGGGCGGGCAGCAGCAGCGCCTCGGCGGCGGCGAATTGCCCCTGTCTGCGCAGGAGATTGGCCAGGTTGACCAGCGCTTCGAGGCGATGCGGGTCCTGCGCCAGCACGCGCCGGTAGAACTGCTCGGCTGGTTGCGCCAGGTCGAGATCGCGCGCGGTGTTGCCCAAGGCGAAAAGGACATGCGCGTCGTCCGGCGTTTCGGCCAGTGCGCGCTCGAATTGCTCGATCGCCTCGAGGTGGCGGCCCTGGTTCGAGAGCCTGAGGCCCTTTTCAAAGGCTAGAGATTTGGCGGGGTGGGCGCTCGTCATTGCACCAATCTGGCGCAGCGGCGTTAAGACACGATTAAGCACGATCTCCCTGTTTTAGCAGCCCGTTAACGGCCCGCGCGCGATAGTTCCGCATTGGTCGGCAAGGGTTTTGCGCGTGACGGTCGTCAGTTTCGATCCGACATTGCTGTTGAGCTACTATCAGGCGCAGTTGCCTGCGGCTCCGTCCGCCCAGACTGCAACGGGTTCGACCACAGGCACGTCCCAGACGTCCGCGACGCCGAGCGCGACGGCGAACGATTCGCCGCCCTGGGACGCGACGCCGCCGGCGCAGTCGATCCGCGATGCCCAGGCGCTTTCGACCACCAATTTCCTCGACACGAGCAAGGTTCCGCTCGGCACCACGTCGACGGCCGACGCCAAGACCGAACAGGACAATCAAAAGCTGTTCGCGCTCTACACCGCGGTGAACACGCTCTCCTACCTCGCCAAGATGGCGGGGCGTACCGGAACGACGTCCGGCCAGGCGGTCGGAATCAACACGCGCTTCCAGCAAGGCCTGCAGCAGGTCGAGAACTACATTTCCAACACGACCTTCAACAATTTCACGCTGCAGGCGGCTTCGCAGACCTCGTCGGTGACCAGCACGGTCGGCACGTCTTTCGGATCGTTCACCTACAACACGAAAACGCTGGTCAGCAATGCGAACGTCGACAATCCGCTTCCCGGACTGAGCGCTAGCGACAGCTTCACGATCGCCGTCACCAAGGGTGGCACGACGACCGACGTGAACATCGATCTTTCGCAGGTCCAGGGCGGATTGTCGCTCGGAAACATCGTTTCCTATGTGAATCAGCAACTCTCGGCCGGCGGCTTCTCGACGCGGTTCCAAAAGGTCCTGACCTCCGGCACGGTGGATTCGCCATCGACGGCGACCTACGGGCTTCAGGTCTCGCCAGGCGCCGCCGAGACGATCGCGCTCTCGTCGGCGGCAGCGACGCCGTCGCTCTACGTGGCGGGAAGCTCCGGCATCGCGACGGCGATCGGCGACACGGCCGCGGACCAGCAGGGACGGCTGATCAAGCTCTCGAACCTCGGCTCTTCGCCGCAGAGCGTCTTCTCCAACAACGTCGCGCCGACGGATGGAACGTCCACGGCTCTGGCTACCCAGGTGGATTCGAGCGGCAACGTCTATGTGATCGGTTCGACGAACGGCAATTTCGCCGACCAGATCAACCAGGGCAGCCAGGACGTCTATCTGACGAAATACGACTCGGCCGGCAACGTTCAGTGGACGAAATTGCTGGGCAGCGCGGGCAGCGCGTCGGGCTATTCCCTGGCGCTCAATCCTTCCGGCGGCGTCGTCATCGCGGGATCGACCACCGCCGATCTCACCACCAGCGCGGTCGCCGACGGCAACACCGACAGCTTCGTCGCCAAATACGACGCCAACGGCAACCAGACCTGGGTCAAGCAGATCCAGACGCTCTCGACCAACCAGGCCAACAGCGTGAGCGTGGATTCCTCCGGCAACGTCTATATCGGCGGACAGGTGTCGGGCGGCACGATCGGCGCGGGGCAGACCGCGCAGGGCGGCGGCGACGCCTACGTCGCCAAGCTCGACAGCAAGGGGAACGTCGTCTACGAGCAGCAATTCGGCACGAGCGGCAAGGATCAGGTCGCCGCAACGGCGACGGCGGCCGACGGCAGCCTCTATGTCGCGAGCGTCCAGAACGGACACGCCATCATCTCGAAATATGCCAACGGCGATGCGACCAGCGCGCCGGTGTGGCAAACCGATCTCGGCGATCTGCAGAACGGCGGCGGAATCGGCGGTCTCACCGTGTCGGGAAATCAGGTCTATGTCTCCGGCACGACGCAGAACGCCAATCTGACGGCCGGCGGCGCGGCGACGGTCGCCAATGCCAGTTCCGGCGGCAGCGATGCCTTCGTCTTCAGCCTGACCGACAATGGCAGCTCAGCAGCGCCCGGTTTTGTCTCCTATGTCGGAACGGCGTCGACCGATAAGGGCGGCGCGGTCACTGTCGGCGCGGACGGAACCGTCTATCTTACCGGCACGACCACGGGCACCTTCGCCGGACAGACGCGAAGCGCGCCGAACGTGAACAACCAGTTCGCCGCGTCGCTGACCGCGTCGGGGGCGATAAACTGGACGCGCCAGTTCGGCGGCTCGGACGGGCAATCGATCGGCTCCGGCATCGCCATCGACAATAGCGGCGCCAGCGTGCTCGATGCGCTCGGCCTGCCGCGCGGGACGATCACGCTGAACCAGTCCGTCGATCTCACCTCGCAAACGACGCTGCGCGCCGGCGATTCCTTCCAGATCCAGTTCGAGGGTACGGGCGCGCGCACGGCGACGATCACCATCGACCCGGGCGAAACGCTCCAATCGCTCGCCACCAAGATCAACATCCAGCTCCAGACGAAGGGTAAGGCTTCGGTCAGCTATGCCAGCGGCGGCGAAGGTCTGAAGATCGCCGTGAACCCCGGCGTCACGGCCAAGCTGGTCGCCGGCCCGGCCGATTTCGACGCGCTCGCGCGACTCGGCATCTCGCCGGGCACGCTGACAAGCGCGTCGACGACGTCCGGGAGCACGACGTCCGCGACGACGGCCAGCACGCAGGCCTTCGGACTGGGCCTGACCGGGACCTTCGATCTCACCACGACGACCGGCGCCAATCTTGCGCGCAGCCAGCTGCTCGGCGTGCTGTCGCAAATCCAAAGCGCCTATCAGAAGACCAACACGCCGCCATCGCCGCCGGCCGGACCGGGAATCACGAACGGCCCGGTCTCGCCCTATCTCCAGCAACAGGTCGCGGCCGGGAACCTGGCGCTCAGTCTTCTCGCCTGACGTTCAGATGACGCTGTTGTAGATCATCGCCTGCGCCGGGCGTGTCACGGGCATGCGCGAATAGGGACGGCTCGGCGCGGCCTGACGATCGACTTCCTCGGCGATCGCGCGGATCATGCCTTCGCTGGCGCTGCGCACGCGGGCGAGCAGCCTTGCATGCAGCGCGAGGACATCGCGAAACCGGCTGGTCGTGTCGAAAAAGCGCTTGCGCAGCGGCGTCGCGACTTTGTCAGCGGCGTCGGGCGAGAAGCCCTGCGCTTCGCGGCTGAACAGCGCCGAAAGGCGCTGGATTTCGGGATCGACCGTCCGCATCTGCTGCGGTTTTCCGGCCTTCAGAGCGGCGAGGTCCGCCTCGATAGCGGCGATGAGACGTTCGCCCATCGTCACCAGCCGTTCAACGCGTTCGCTCTCGGCGCTCAATGCGATCCCTCCTGGATTTTCAACAGTTCGCGCTGAACCGAATCGGCGAGGCCGAGTCCGCCCTGCGCTTCGAACTGCTTGCCGTATTCGTCGACCATCAGCGAGCGGAACATGGCTTCGCCCGGCCCGCCGCCGAACGGTCCGTCGGTGGAAATGCCCGAGAACATCTCGCCCAGCATCTGCGTGACGAACATCCCTTCGAATTCCTGCGCCGTCTTCCTGGCGACGACCGGATCGGTCGTGCCGTGCGGCGCCGTGATCGGCTGGGTCCGCAGCGCCGTCATACCGATCGTCGTGTCGACCGCCGGGCTCATCCCATCACCTGGATGTCTGCCTGGAGCGCGCCCGCGGCCTTGATCGCCTGGAGGATGGAGATGATGTCGCGCGGTCCAACGCCGAGTGCATTCAGCCCGTCCACCAGGTTCTGGAGCGATACGCCCTCGTGCAGCACGGCGATCTTGTTGCCCTTGCCTTCGTCGACATTGACCTGCGTGCGCGGCAGCACCACGGTCGTTCCGGTCTTGCTGAACGGCGCGGGCTGGCTTGCTTCAGGCGTCTCGGTGACGCGGATGGTGAGATTGCCCTGTGCGATGGCCACCGTGGAGATGCGCACGTCGGCGCCCATCACGATCACGCCCGATTCCTCGTCGATGACGACGCGCGCGGGCTCGTCGGGGTCGACCTTGACCTGTTCGATATCGGTGAGCAGCCCCATCACGCCCTTGGGATAGCCGTCGGGAACGTTGACGCGGATTGTCGAAGGATCGGTCGCCTCCGCGACCTGCGTGCCCATATAGGCGTCGATGGCGCTGGCGATGCGCGAAGCCGTCGTCAGGTCGGGATTGTGCAGAGACAGGCGCAGCGTGCGTTCGCTCGCCAGCGAGAATCCTATTTCGCGCTCCACGATCGCGCCGTTGGCGATGCGCCCCGCCGTCGGCACGCCGCGCGAAACGCTTTCGGCGGCGCCGCTGGCCGAGAAGCCGCTGATCGCCACCGGTCCCTGACCGACGGCATAGATCTGTCCGTCCGCGCCGAACAGGGTCGTCACCAGCAGCGTGCCGCCCTGCAGACTCTTGGCGTCGCCCATGGCGCTGACCGAAATGTCGATGCGCGTGCCCTGGGCGGCAAAGGCGGGAAGGTTCGCCGTCACCATGACCGCGGCGACGTTCTTGGTCTGCATCGTCGTGCCGCGCGTGTTGACGCCCAGCCGCTCGAGCATGGTTTGCAGGCTCTGCTGGGTGAAGGGCGCGTTCTTCAGACTGTCGCCGGTGCCGTTCAGACCGACCACGAGTCCGTAGCCGACCAGCATGTTGTCGCGGATGCCCTCGACCTCGACGAGGTCCTTGACGCGCGAAAAGGCGAAGGCCTGCATCGGCGCGGCGGCCAGGCCGGCGCCAAGGACGAAGGCGGCAAGACGTATATAGAGTGCGCGGCGCATGAGCTGGTTCTGCTCTCGGACGTTATTCCGCCTCCGTCCTTGCCAGTTCCGTGCCGCGCGCGGCCGAATATTTTCTGAAATAAATCAGTACCTTACCGGCTCTTCCGGCGGATATTCCGCCCGCCCGGCAGTTTCTTCCCGGCAATTCCGGGCCTGTCGCCGCGCGGTGGGGACAAAATTATTGTCGCCGCGGGGCTTGAAAGACGATTGTAAAATAGGAATATAAGCACAGAGACAGGCCCCATGGGGATTCCTATGGTCCGCCTCATACAGGAAAGCTGAACACCGCATGCCGCCTGCCGCGTCATCCCGATCCCGTCCGCGCCCGGCGGTCTTGTGCATTCTGGACGGGTGGGGCTGGCGTCCCGAGACCCAGGACAACGCCATCGCCGCGGCCGTGACGCCGAACTATTCGCGCATGCTGTCGGACTGCCCGCACGCCTTGCTGGCTACGTCTGGTCATGCCGTCGGACTGCCGGCCGGGCAGATGGGAAATTCCGAAGTCGGCCACATGAACATCGGCTCGGGACGCGTCGTCGCGCAGGACTTGCCGCGCATCGACGTCGCGATAGAGGAGGGCACGCTCGCCGCGCGGCCGGCCCTGCGCGAGCTCATCGCGAAAGTGCGGGCGAGCAAGGGCGCGGTGCATGTCGCCGGACTGATGTCTCCCGGCGGCGTGCACAGCCATCAGTCGCACATCGCCGCCCTCGTGCGCGTGTTGGCCGAGGCCAGGATCCCGGTCTTCGTTCACGCCTTCCTCGACGGACGCGACGTGCCGCCGAAAAGCGCGCTCGACTTCCTCAGGAGTTTCGAGGACTCGATCGCCGGACTCCCTGGCGTGCGCATCGCCACGGTTTGCGGCCGCTACTATGCGATGGATCGCGACAAGCGCTGGGATCGCGTCCAGCTCGCCTACGACGCGATGGTCGACGGACACGGCCACGATGTCGCGAGCGCCGAGGCGGCGGTGACCGATTCCTACAAGAGCGGTGTTACCGACGAGTTCGTGAAGCCTTCGGTGGTCGGCGACTATGCCGGCATGTCGGACGGCGACGCTTTTCTGTTCGCCAATTTCCGCGCCGACCGGGCGCGCGAGATTTCGCTGGCGCTGCTCGACGCGACCTTCGACGGCTTCAAGCGCAACCGCGTCGTGCGCTCTGCCGCGGCGGCCGGCATGACCGAATATTCCGACGCGCTCAACGCCCTCATGACGGCGCTATTCCCGGCCGAGAACGTCACAGACACGCTCGGCGAGCTCGTATCGCATCTCGGCCTCAAGCAGTTGCGCATCGCCGAGACCGAGAAGTACGCCCACGTCACCTTCTTCCTCAATGGCGGTCGCGAAACGCAGTTCGAGGGCGAGGACCGCATCATGGTGCCCAGCCCCAAGGTCGCGACCTACGACCAGAAACCGGAAATGAGCGCCTATCAGGTGATGGACAAGCTGGAAGAGGCCATCGGCTCGGGCAAATACGATCTCATCGTCGTCAATTTCGCCAATCCGGACATGGTCGGCCACACGGGTGTGATGACCGCGGCGGTCCTTGCCGTCGACGTGATCGACTGCTGTCTGGGACGGCTTCGGGCGGCAGTCGAGTCGGCCGGCGGCGTGCTCCTCGTGACCGCCGATCACGGCAACATCGAGATGATGAAGGACCCGGTGACGCACCAGCCGCACACCGCGCACACCACGCTCGACGTGCCGATCATCGCCGTCAACGCAGGGCGCAAGCTGAAGCTGCATGATGGCCGTCTCGCCGACGTCGCGCCGACGTTGCTCGCGCTGATGGGCATCGACAAGCCGCAGGCGATGACCGGACACTCGCTTATCGAACCGGTGACAGCGGAGACCGCGGTCTGAACATTCGCAACATCTGCGCTTCGCTCACGGCCGCCCTTGTTGCCGCGGTGCTGCTGACGGGTGCCGCGAAGCCGGTCGTACCGACGCCGCGGCCCAAACCCGCCGATGCATCCGGTCCGCCGGCGGACGATCATGGCGCCCCGGCGGCGGTCGAACCGCTGCCGGATCTGTCGCACGCCTTGCCGGCGCCGGTCGCGGCGAAGCTTCCCACGACGGCCGAGCAGTTTCGGCGGCTGAAAGGCGTCATCGTCAAATCCAAGCCCGCAGTCGACACGGCGAAGGCGCGGAGCGATCGCCTGAAGGCGCAGGCGGATGCGCTGCGCCGGAAACTCATCGAAACGGCGGCGCGCGTGCAGACGCTCGAGCGGCAGAAATTGGCGCTCGATGCCGAAATCCGAACGCTGGCGGCACAGTACAATGTCCTGCTGGCGGGGTTCGTGCGCGATCGTGTCGCCGTCGCGCGCCTTCTCGCGGTGATCGAGCGTCTGCAGCACGACACTCCGCCCGCGATGGTGCTGCGCCCCGACGATGCGCTCGGTGCCGCGCGCGGCGCCATGCTGATCGGCGCGTCCCTGCCGGACGTTTACGGCCAGGCAGCGGCGCTGGCGCGGCGTATCGAAACGTTACAACAGACGCGCCTCTCGCTCCTGGCGCGGCGGGCGGATGCGGTGCAGACGGCCCGCCAGCTCAGCTCCGCACAAACCGAACTCGATCAACTTCTCGCGACCAAGCAGGCGCAAGCCGAAACGGCCGCCGCGACCTACGGCACACTCAAGGCACAGCTCGACGCGATCGCTCTTGAGGCGGCGGACATGGAAACCCTGCTGGAAAAAGTGGCAGCGCTGCGCGCCGCTCCGGGCGTGCAAAGTGTCGTTGTGGTTACCGCCCAAAATGCGGATTCGGACACCGGCCGACGTCGGGGCGCATTATTGATGCCGGTGGTGGGAACCATGCGCGCCGCGGGTGCCGGTCACGGGCCGGGTGTCACTTTTGTAACCTCGCCGGGGGCGCCGGTCATCGCACCGGCCGATTGCGAGGTGCTTTTCGCCGGTCCTTACCATAAGAGCGGACAAGTCTTGATCCTGGAAGTCACGGCTGGATACGATCTCGTCCTGGCGGGTCTCGACCGGACGATGGTGCGGCCGGGCGATTTGGTTCTCGCAGGCGAACCGGTAGGCTCGATGCCGCAAATGGGCCAAGATGGCGAGCTTTACTTTGAACTGCGGCAGAACGGGCGCGGCACCAGTCCTGCAGCGCTCCTGGGTCTCGATCTGAGGAAGAAAAGATCATGAAACGCTTTGCATTCGTGGGCCTGGGAATGATCGTCGGCTTCATCGCCGCGCTCGGCGTATTGCCGGCTGCGCACGGCGCCAACGATGTCGGCGCATATCGTCAGCTCGATCTGTTCAGCGACGCGTTCGAGCGCGTGCGCGCGAACTATGTGCGCCCGGTCGAAGACAGCGAGCTGATCAATGCCGCGATCGAAGGCATGGTCTCGAATCTCGATCCGCATTCGAGCTACATGGACGCCAAGGCGTTCGCCGACATGCAGATCCAGACGAAAGGTTCCTTCGGCGGCATCGGCATCCAGGTGACGATGGAGAACGGCCTCGTCAAGATCATCTCGCCGATCGACAATACGCCGGCGTCGAAGGCCGGGCTGAAGGCCGGCGACTACATCGCCGCGATCAACGGTTCCTCGGTGCAGGGCCTCTCGCTCGACGGCGCGATCGACAAGATGCGTGGGCCCGAAGGCAGCAAGATCACGCTCACCATCCTGCGCACGACCGACAAGTCGACCGCACGCAAGCCGTTCGACGTGACGCTGACGCGCGCCGTCGTCGCGGTGGACGAAGTCACCTGGCACAAGGACGGGGACGTCGGATATATCCGCATGCCCGGCTTCAACGAAAACACGGCGAGCGGGCTCGAGGCCGCCGTGCGCGATCTCAAGCGCCAGATCGGCCCCGGCCTCAAAGGCTACATCCTCGATCTGCGCAACAATCCCGGCGGCCTGCTGGACCAGGCGGTCCAAGTTTCCGACGACATGTTGAACTCCGGCGAAGTGGTCTCGACCCGCGGCCGCCATCCCGAGGACACGCAGCGCTACGACGCCCATCCGGGCGACATCACCGACGGCAAGCCCGTCGTCGTGCTGATCAACGGCGGCACGGCGTCGGCGTCCGAAATCGTCGCCGGCGCGCTGCAGGACCACCATCGCGCGACGATCCTCGGCATGACTTCGTTCGGCAAGGGTTCGGTGCAGACGATCATACCGCTCGGCGAAGGCGGCGGCGCCTTGCGGCTGACGACGGCGCGCTACTACACGCCGTCCGGTCATTCGATCCAGGCCGAGGGCATCGTTCCGGATGTCGCGGTCGCCGAAGGCGACGAGGACGACATCCCGCGCATCGCGCGGCCGAGCGAAGCCGATCTCCCGGGACACCTGCAGAACGGCGACGCCTCGCATCGCACGATGCCGACGATCGTCCGCCCGCCGGCGTCCGGTCCGAAACCCGCGGATTTCCAGCTTTCCTATGCACTCGACTTCCTGCACGGGAAGGTTTCGATACCGCCGGTGAAGAGCGCGCAGGCCAACTAGGTGTCGCTGGCGGGGGCGATAAAGGGCGTTTGCCTGGTCGCGGTCGGCGCCGTAGCGGGCATCGGCCTCGCGGTCGCCGCCACGCACTTCGCCTACGGCGCCAACTTCGCGGGCCTACGCACCGAAAGCGAGCTCAACCGCTTCGGCCTCGCGTTCGAGCGCGTGCGCGACAACTACCTGGTCCAGCCGCAGGACCGTCAGCTCGTCGAGAACGCCATCGGCGGCATGCTCTCCGATCTGGATGCGCATTCCAGCTACTTCGATCCGGATACGTTCGCCGCCATGGAGACCAAGGCCGCCGGCGCCTATGGCGGCATCGGCGTCGTCATCTCGATCAAGGACGGCAATGTGAAAGTCGTCTCCGTCGTGCAATCGACGCCCGCCTTCCGCGGCGGCGTCGAGGTGGGCGATGAGCTCGTCTCCATCGACGGCGTGCCGATGCACGGCCATTCGCTCGACGACGTGTCCACGCGCATGCGCGGCACGATCGGCACCGACGTACGGCTCACGCTGGCGCGCGCGTCGGAAGCCAAGCCGATCGACGTCAGGCTGACGCGCGAGGCGATCGAAGTGGAGCGCCTGACCTGGCGCGCCGAAGGCGACGTCGGCTACATCAAGATCGTCGCGTTCAGCGATCGCACCGAACCGGACCTGCGCAAGGCGGTCGCCGACCTGCGCCGTCAGATCGGTCCCTCGATCAAGGGCTATGTCGTCGACTTGCGCAACAATGGCGGCGGCGTGCTGCAGGCCTCGATCGACGTCGCCGACGATTTTCTCGACTCCGGCGAGATTGTTTCGGTTCGCGGCCGCACGCCGCAGAGCATGGAGCGCTATGACGCTCATCCCGGCGACATTACCGACGGCAAGCCGCTAGTCGTGCTGATCAACGGCGGCACCGCCTCCGCTTCCGAAATCGTGGCGGGCGCGTTGCAGGACCTGCACCGGGCGACGATTCTCGGCACTCTGTCCTTCGGCAAAGGTTCCGTGCAGACCGTCATGCCGCTCGACAACGGCGCGGGCGGCGCGCTGCACATGACGACGGCGCGCTACTACACGCCGTCGGGCCGGAGCATTCAGGTGACCGGCATCGTTCCCGACATCTACGTTTCGGGCGGACCCGGCGCGCCGGAGTATGAGCGCGAAGCCGAGCTGCCGCACCATCTCGAAGCGGAAGGTCCTCCCGCCAAGCCGCTCGGCGCGCCGATCGAGCCGGCGCCGGGCCACGCCTATCTGGATTTCCAGCTCTCGATGGCCTTGTCCTTTCTGCACAAGTCGCTGGCGGTGAGCGAACGCGCGCCGGACCACGCCTGAGGCGAACGTTAACCCGTCCGTAACCACGATTTAGGCTATGTTACCGGCATGGCTGCGGACAGCACCGACGCTGACGGCACCCCGGCGGACAAGGCGTCGTCGGGCGGCATGCGGCTGCTCGCCATCGCGTATCTGTCGCTCTTTTCGCTGCTGATCGTCGCCGGCGTCGCGGTCGCGCTCTTCGGGAATTCCGGGGTCGAGCCCGGCGTCCGGATCCGCATCGCCGCGGCCGTCTCCCCGAAGCCCGTCGCGACGAGGGCGCAAGCACCGCAACCGACGGCGCCCGCCGCCGCGATAGGCGCGCCCGTCTATGCAGGAACCGCGCTCGTCGCCGATCCCGCGCTGATCGAGACCACGGACAATGGGCCTTTGCCGCGCATCGCCGCCGACGGGCGCACGCCGCTCCAGGCGTATGCGGGCGCTGTAGGCGATATGTCGAAACCGCGCATCGCCATCATCGTCAGCGGACTCGGCATCAGCGCCAAAGCGACCGCCGCCGCGCTCGCCAAGCTGCCGCCGCAGGTGACGCTGGCTTTCGCACCCTACGCGTCGGACGTGCAGAGCTGGGTGAGCCAGGCGCGACAGAAGGGACATGAAGTCCTCCTGGAAGTGCCGATGGAACCGTTCGACTTCCCCGACAGCGATCCGGGTCCGCACACTTTGCGCTCGGGCGTCGGCGAGGATGCGAATACCGAACGCCTTGTCTGGGCGTTGACGCGATTCACCGGCTATGCCGGCGTGACGAATCTGCTCGGCGGCCGCCTTCTCTCGGACTCCGATTCGCTCGAGCCCGTGCTGACCTACCTCGCGCGGCGCGGCTTGATGTTCTACGACAACGGCGCCGCCACCCATTCCGCCGCGCCGGACGTCGCCACGCGCGTCGGCGTGCCCTTCGCGCAGGCGACGCTGACCATCGATTCGATTCAGACCGCGATGGAGATCGACCACCAACTGTCCGAGCTGGAGACCCAGGCGCGCGCCAACGGCTCGGCGTCCGGCTCCGGCTTCCTCTATCCGGTCACCATCGACCGCGTCGCGCAATGGGCCCAGGGATTGAGCGGGCGGGGCTTTGTTCTGGTTCCGGCATCGGCCATAGTGACGCCGAAGAAATAGACGCGGCAGTTTCGATGCCCCGACCCGGTGCGTTCCTCAAGCATGAAGACCTGCCCTATCGCCCTTGCGTGGGCATGATGCTCGTCAATCGCGAGGGACTGGTGTTCGTCGGCCGCCGCATCGATCAGACGATCGAGGGCTGGCAGATGCCGCAGGGCGGCATCGACGAAGGCGAGACTCCGCTCGAGGCCGCGATGCGCGAACTCAAGGAAGAAGTCGGGACGGACAAGGCCGAGTTTCTGGCCGAGATGGACGAGTGGCTGGCCTACGACCTGCCGCCGCACCTGCTCGGCGTGGCGCTGCATGGAAGGTATCGGGGCCAACGTCAGAAGTGGATCGCCTTGCGCTTCACCGGCGAAGATTCGGATATCGACATCCGGACGCACGAGCCCGAATTCGCCGCGTGGAAATGGCTCGCGCTCGAAGCGCTCCCGCGTCTCATCGTGCCCTTCAAGCGCGACACCTATACCAAGGTGATCGCCGCCTTCCGCGACATCGCCGGACCCGTCGCTTGAAGGCAGCGGCGCGTCCTCCCATCGTGATGATCCATGGCGCGTTTTGCGGGCCGTGGGCGTTCGATTCGTTCCGCAAGCCCTTCGAGGCCGCCGGCTTCACCGTGCACGCACCCGCCTTGCGCCACCATGAAAAAGGCGCGCGTGCGACGCGGGCCCTGGGAACGACCAGTCTCCTCGACTATGCGCAGGATCTGGAAACGTTCATCGACGGTCTCGGCGAGGCGCCGATCCTGCTCGGTCATTCGCTCGGCGGGCTCCTGGCGCAGATGCTCGCCGCCCGCGCGCAGGCGCGCGCCCTGGTTCTTCTCGCGCCGTGTCCCCCATGGGGCGTGTTGCCCTCGACCCTGTTCGAACTCGCCTCGGCGCACACCCTGCTGCTCGCCGGTGATTTCTGGAACCAGCCGCTGAAGCCCGAATATTGGGTGGCGGCCGCCAACTCTCTCGATCATCTGCCGCCGCTGGAGCGGAAAAAGGTGTTCGCGCAATTCGTGCCGGAATCGGGACGCGCAACGTTCGAGATCATGCACTGGGGCTGGGACACCAGACGCGCCGCGCATGTACAGGCACGCGACGTCACCTGCCCGATCCTCTGTCTCGTCGGCGAGCACGACAAGATCAACCCGCCGACGACGGTGCGACGGATCGCCGAACGCTATCAGGGCCGGGCGTTGTACCGGGAAGTGATCCGCCACAGCCATTGGCTGCTGGGCGAACCGGGATGGGAGAAGATCGCCGCGCAAAGTCTCGACTGGCTCGGCGCGGTGCTGGCCGAACCCGGCAAGCGCGCGGCGAACCGCGGCTAGTTCGTCACCGTGGTGGCGGCGTAGCGCTTGCGGAAGTCCTTCATGAAGGTCTGCAGCGTGTCGATGGCGGCGATTTGCGCCGCCTCGTCTCGGAATGCGACGCCGTGCGCGTCGATGCGCTCCGAGACGACCGCAAAGGCGCTCGCATCCGGGCTCGCCTTCATCTTGGGACCGAAATGGTCGCGCAGTCGGTCGACGCTGGCTTCGTCGTTGGCGAGTGAATAGGCGACGGCCGCGCGCATCACCTCTTCGCGTTCGTCCGCGGTCAGCGGCGCGGCATCGCTCCAGCGCGTCGACAGCATCTCTTCGGCTTTCTGTCCGGCGGCGGCCCAATTGCCGCTTTCCCAATAAATGTCGGCGCGCAGACGCGCGGTGTCGGCGGCCGGATCGACGGCGATCAGGTCCAGCGCATTGTCCCATTGCTTGAGGGCCGCGAAAGCGCGCGCCTCGAGCAGCAGGCGCTGATGATTCACCTCGTCGGGCAGGGTGCTGACCTGGGTCGAGCGAATCGCGTCGAGCGCCTCCTGGGGTTTCTGGTCCATGAGATAGATCATGGCGAGCTGCGCCGCGACCTGTGCGCGCGCCACGCCGTCCAGACGCTTGTCGATCTGGTATTTCAGCAGGTCCGCCGCCGGACCCAGGAGATCGACCGCGACGAGCCGCTCGGCCATGCGCCGGATCATTTCGTCGCCGTCCGGTCCGATGGGCGTCAGGTCGATGAAGTCGTAGAAGATCGACAAGGCTTCGACAGGCGGGATCTTGTCGGCCTTGCCTTTGATGAACAGTTCGGCGAAGGCGTCGCGCATGTCGTCCTGCGCCTTGCGCGCCATGTCGTCGTTCGGAAAGTTTTGCGCCGCGATGCGCAAGGTGTGCAGACCCTCGCGCCAGCTCCGTTTCGCAAAGTAAAGCGACGCCAGCCGGCGCAAGGTCTTGAGTTCGAGGACGTCGCCGCGCCAGCGGAATCTGAGAAGTTCCAGCGCATCGATCGCCGCCGCGTCGCTCATCACGCCGGCTTTCACCGCCGCGTCGACGCGATAATAGATGGCCTCGGCCGCAATGCGTTCGTCGCCGCTCTTTTCGGCCGCGTCGAACAGCGCGCCGGCCTCGTGCCCGCGGTTTTCAGCGGCCAGGAGCCTGGCGCGGACGAGTTGCGCTTCGAGCGCGACGGAGCGCGGAATGGCGTCGGGCAACCGCGCCACGGCGGCATCGGCCACTTCGAGATGTCCGAGACCGAGCGCCGCCTGGGCCTTCGCGATGCGCAGGCGCGCTTGCCACTCCGGCGGATATTCCTTCACGACGGGCTCGGCACGGTCGAGCTCGACATGGGCGTCGTCCCAATTTTCCTGCGCCGCCTCGATCAGTCCGCGCCAGAACGCGGCGTGACGGTCGGAATCGAACGCCGCGCCCGCGATGTCGTTATGCGCATCGCGGTAACGGCCCATCATGTAGTCGGCGGCGGCCCGCATCGTCTGCAACTGCTGATCGCTCTGCAGCGCGGGATTGAGAGACTGCATCAGGTCGATGAGGCCGAGTGCTTCGGCCGCGAAATCGTTGGCGAGATAGAAACGCGCCAGCGCCAGTCGCGCATGGTTGGCTTCCTCCAGCTTCAGCCGCGCGGTGGCGGCGCGCAGCCGGCGCTCGGTCGCAAGGAAGCTACCGCCCTGGAATCTCGACCAGTTGGCGAAGTCCAGAAAGGACGGCCCGTTGCCGTGCGCGGTCAGCGCCGCGGGCGAATCCGCGACCGGCATCGTCGGCGGCGTCAGCGCGAGGCCGCCCGGATGCGTAATGGTCACGCGCGTGCGGTCGATATCGACGCTGAGGTCGTCGATATAGGGTGCAAGCACGAGGCCGGACGCCGTCTTGATCACGCCGAACTCCGAATAGTCGTGTGGCGCGATCATGGCGCGTCCGACCGCCGCGGGAACGAGAATGAGTTCGTCGCCGACGATTGGGTCCGTCACGGTGACGGGGCGCGTGGCACCGGGAAGCAGGGTCGAGAGCGAGGCGTGGGTGGCGTCGTCCTGGTTGCGGGCAAAACCGATGGCGATCGGCGATTCCGTCACCTGCGGCGCGATCACGACTTTGAGGTTCGATCCGTCCGCATGGGCGCCGATCTGCTCCGGCTGGCTGAGCGTGACGCGCAGCACGCTGACTCCGTCGGCCGACGAAGCGTCGACGGCGACGGGAAAATTGCCGAGAGCGGCTTTCAGCTTGGCCGCGTCGAGCGGCGGCGCGCCCTGCAGGACGATCCAGGCGGTCAGTCCACGGACGAACACGGCCGAGCCGCGATTGGCTGCGCCTGTGAAGGTCAGAACCGCGCCGCTGCGAGTCAGTTGGCCGTTCGCATCGGCCGCTTCCGGCGCCGCGGTGGCGGGCTGCGGTGCGACAGATGGCGCGGCGGCAGGCGCTGCGGTGGCCGGCGTTGTGGTGGCAGGCGTAGCAGTGGCGGGCTGCGCCGGAGGCGTGACGGTATTAACGGGCGGCTTGTTGGCGTCGGCGAGCTTTTGTGCGGTCGCCGCGATGGCGGCGGCTTGCGCCGACGACACCGCAGCAGGTTTTCCCGGCGCGGATGCGAGCGCCGTCGCGACGGGCTTCTCCGTACCGGGCGGATGATAGGCTTCGGCGTCCGTCTTCGGCGCCACCACGTCGACGACGACGCGGTTGCCGTCCCGAAAGTCGTGAAAGCCGGATGCCGCATCGGTCTCGAACTCGATGACCGTGCTCCTGCCGTCGAGGCGCCAGCTGGCATTCTTCACCCAGGGCGGCGCGAAACGCTCGATGGTCGACAGATCGGGCCGGACCTGCGCCTCGAACCGGATGCCGAGCTTTCCCGCACCCGGAAACACGGCATAGGAAACGCTGTGCGGCCAGTCGAAAACCAGGCGCGTGAAATTCTGGTAGGCGCCCGAACGAACTTTCAATTCGGGCAGCTTCGAAGGATCGACGACGGTGGGCGCGGGCGGAGGCGGCTGCGGCAGATCGGGCGGCGTGCCGGAATAGCTCTGCGGCACGAGATCGATCGCGACATGATTGGTCGAGGCGCTGGAATGCACGCGCACGGCCTGCGACAGCGCGAAGCGGAACGTCTTGCCGTCCGGATCGGCGCGGCCGCTTCCGGCATAGGATGCGAGATTGGCCGCGATCGCCGCGGCGTCGAGAGTCGTGCGCCGGTCGAAACTGATCGTAAGCACGCCGCCGGTCACGGAGGCAACCGCATGCGCCGCCGGTGTGAAAGTGAAGAGCAGCCGTTCATAGCCGCCGTCATTGCTGACGCTGACGGAATCCGCGCCGAGCGCGGGCGCGGCGGCGAAGACGACTCCGCACAGCGCCGACAGGACGCGAAGACAGCAGGCTCTGACGGCTCTATTCGGCATGGACGTCCCTTGTCCTGGCCAGTGTGGCCGGTGCGGTCTTAACCTTCCGTAAACCGTACGAGACCGGCGTTTCCCAGGCTTCCGCTCAGCCGCCCGTCGGTGCCGACGGCGTAAGGCTGGCTGGCGGTCCATTGGCCGGAGAGGTCGGTGCCGGCTTGGCGGTATCGGGCGTCGCCGGTTTCTGCGGCGCCGTTGCGGCCGGCGTCGCGGCTGGCGTGACTGCGGGCGCGACCGGTTTGGGCGCCGGCGGGGCAACAGACGTGTTTGCGGGACCGGACGCCGCCAGCGCGGTCGAAGCGGGGTTCGCAGGGGCAGGTTTCTCGGGTGTTACCTTGCGCGCGATCGGCTTGCGCGGCTTTGGCGCGGCGGCAGGCTTGGCCGGGGTCGGCGCCGCAGCGGGCGTCGGCGCGGGTGCCGCAGCCGGAGCAACTTGGACAGGCGGCACGATCGCAGGCGGCGGCGTGAGCACGGCGGTCTGGAGCGGTGAGGCGTTTGGCGGCGCCGCGGAAGCGCTCGTCGTACTGGGCTCGGCTGTCGCCGGCGCGGCGGTCGAAGACGGGATCGCCGCGGCCGGACAATCGGCGGCGGGCGTCGGCTCCGGCAGTTTCAGGAGCGAAGCCAGTTTGACGGTCAGCCGCTGCGCGGCCTCGGAGTTCATCGCCGCCAGGACCGGCGCGAGCACGTCGGACTTCATGTCCTTGGCGACCGGAATCAGGACTTCGTCGGCAAGCGTATCGAAGATGCGCGCGGCGTCCTTCGGTTTCATCGCCGAATAGGTTTTCACGAGCGACGCGATCTGCTTGTCCTGCGCGGCGTCGCGCTGGGCGAGCAGTCCCTGGATCTGGGCCTGCAACGCCTTGAGTGCGGCGATCTTCTGGTCGACGCGGCCTTCGCCGGCATTCAGGAGATTCTCGCGCATGTTCAGGGCGCGCTCGCGCGCATCGAGTTCGGCGCGACGATGCGCGAGGCTGGTCAGCACGTCGACCTCCGCGGCGCTGGCGGAGGTGCCGCCGTCGGCGGCGAAGTCCGGACCCGTATGCGCGCCGCCATTGTCGCTCGGCGCGAGGCCGCTATTGTCCGGCGTATCGGAATTGGCTGCGGGCGCCTGCGCGGCGCGCGCGAGATCCACGCCCTTGATCGCGAGCAGGCCGACGCCGACGGCGACGACAAGCGGCAGCAAGCGGAAATATTTGCGCAAAAGGTTCATCGCACCGCTCTCAGGGCGTCGAGGCGGCCCATGATGCTGCCCGAGGGGAGACTTGCGTTGGTCATGACCGGCGTGCGCGTCGCGGCCTGCTGCGTGGCGGCCCGGTCGAAGCGCTCGGCGATGCGTTCGCCCGATGCGGTCAGCAGGGAAAGTTCATCGATCGTCGCGCGCGCCCGGGCGAGTCGGTCGTCCAGCGTTTCGGCCGCGCCGGCGGCGGAAGCCTTGAGCGCGCGCATCGAGGCGCCCGCATGGGTGATCGCCGTGTTGAGATCGGCGATGATCCCTTTGAGCCCCTGCTGGTCGCGGCGGACCGCGGACAAACGGCGCTCGAGGACGATGCAGTAGGTGAGCGTGACGGCCAGAAGGGCCATCAAGGCGATCTCGACGATCATGCCGATGTTCATTGTCGTCTCCTCTAAAGGGCGCGCGAGGCGTCGGTGCGTTCGACCGCATCGTCGATGCGCACGGCGACCGATGCGCCCACCCGGCCCATGCGTCCGGTGAGCAGCGGCACGCCACGGCAGCGCATTTCGATTTTGGTGTCGGGCGTGGCGTTGAGCATGATCGTCTGGCCGACTTCCAGATTCATCATCTTGTTGAGCGGCATCGTCAGCTCGTCGAGGATCGCGTCGATCTCGACGCTCGTCGACCACAGCTCCGTCGCCAGATGGCTTTCCCAGATCGAGTCGCGGCCGAATTTTTCGCCCATGAACTGCTGCAGGAGGAGCTTGCGGATCGGTTCCAGAGTCGCATAGGGCAGCAGCAGTTCGGTGCGCCCGCCGCGGTCTTCCATGTCGATGCGCAGCTTGACGAGAATGGCGGCGTTCGCGGGCCGCGCGATGGCGGCGAAACGCGGATTGGTTTCAAGGCGGTCGAGCGAGAAATTGACCGGCGCCAGCGGTTCGAAGGCGGCACACATGTCCTGGAGGATCACTTCGATCATGCGCTGGACGAGCGTGCGTTCGATCGTGGTGTACGGACGGCCCTCGATGCGCATGGCCGAAGAGCCGCGGCGCCCGCCGAGAAGCACGTCGACGATCGAGTAGATGAGGTTGGAATCGACCGTGAAGAGGCCGTAATTGTCGAGTTCCTCGGCGCGAAACACGGCGAGAATGGCCGGGAGCGGAATGGAATTGAGATAGTCGCCGAAGCGGATGGAGGTGATGCTGTCCAGGCTGACCTCGACATTGTCCGAAGTGAAGTTGCGCAGCGAGGTCGTCATCAACCGCACCAGCCGGTCGAAGACGATTTCGAGCATCGGCAGGCGTTCGTAGGAGACCAGCGCCGAATTGATGATGGCGCGGACGCCGGACTTGTCCTGCATCTGATCGTTGTTGACGTCGAAGCCGAGCAGCGAGTCGATTTCCTCCTGGTTGAGGATGCGCTCGGCCGAACCGCCGACCGTCGGCGCCGGCTGGATGGTCTCGGCGCCGTTGACTTCGGCATTTTCGGGGGCCGCTTCTTCGGCGGCCGGGGTTTCGGCTGTTTCGTCGGCCATCTCGGCTTCCCTACTGAACTATCATTTGCTTGAGCAGGACGTCGCGCACGCGATATGGCGCGGCCGCGACGTTGATGCGGCGCAGGAGCTCTTCCTTGAGGCGGACCACGCCGGCAGATCCCTTCAGGTCATCCATGCGCAGCTCGCGCAGGTAACCCTGGAACTGGTCGACGATGCGCGGCTGGAGCGCCACCATGCCGGCCTTCTCTTCCGGCGAATCCAGTTCGAGCGAAACCGACAGTTTGAGGTAGGCGGGCGTCGAGTCGGCGCTCTGGATGTTCACGATGATGTCGGGAACGTCGTAGAAGGTGATGTTGGGCGGCGTGACGGGCAGCTGTTCGTGCGCGCCAGCGGATGCGAGCTGCGCCTTCTTGGCGCTCGAGCCCATGAAGAAGAAGTAGTAGCTGCCGCCGCCGATCAGCGCGATGAGCAGGAACAGCCCGCCGCCGGCCATGATCAGCAGCTTCTTGTTGCCCAGCAGTTTCTTAACGAAACCTTGCTTCGGCGCATCGCCCTCGGCGCCGGCCTCGCCGTCTTTCTTTTCGGCGTCGTCTTCCGGCGCTTCCGGTTTGTCGTTCTTGGCCACGCGTGGACGCCCTTCACGAGAATTCTCCAGCGCGAAATTAGGCGGACGTGGTTAAGGACTGGTTCAAATTAGCCGTCCGGAGGCGTTCGAGCGGAAATTCTTGCCGGGCAGTTTGGTGTCGCGGCCGCCCCATCGCGTGAGAAGAGCCGCGCTTTCCCTCGGTTTTTCGCTGGCACAGGGGCTGCACGGCCTGCGACGGACCAGAAAGGTTCGAAGGCCCCGCATGGATACGACGCTACTCATCAGTCTTTCGCAGCAGATCGCGTCGGCGACGTCGATGGACGTTATCGCCAACAATCTGGCGAACGCTTCGACGCCGGGATACCAGCGCGACGAGCCCACGTTCCAGGAATATGTCGTCAACGTCGATCCGGTCGAAGGTCAGGTCGGACCGCAGCAACTCAGCTACGTCAAGGACATGGGCCTGATCCGCGATCTCAGCGAAGGGCGGATGGACACGACCGGCGCCACCTTCGACATGGCGATCCACGGTTCGGGCTATTTCGTCGTGCAGACCGCGAACGGCGAGCGCTATACGCGCAACGGACATTTCACCCTCGACAGCTCGGGCCAGATCGTGACCAGCAACGGCGATCCGGTGCAGGGCGACGGCGGCGCGATCACGGTGACGCCGGACGACGGCGACGTTCACATCGCACAGGACGGAACGGTCAGCGGCAAGAACGGCCAGATCGGCCGCATCCGCGTCGTCGACTTCGCCAATCCGCGGCTGCTCTCCAAAGAGGGCGCGACGCTCTATTCCACCGATCAGTCGCCGGTCACGGCGGATAATTTCAAGCTCCAGTCAGGAATGCTGGAAGCCTCGAACGTCCAGCCCGTTATCGAAATTTCTCACATGATCGAAGTCATGCGCGCCTACCAGGCGACCGCAAATCTCACCCAGACCCAGGAAGATCTCGACCGCGAAGCGATTCAGAAGCTCGGCGGAACACCGGCCTAAGGAGTAACCGACATGCGTGCCCTCTCAATCGCCTCCACCGGAATGCTCGCGCAGCAGACCAACGTCGAAGTGATCGCCAACAATCTGGCGAACATGAACACGACCGGATTCAAGGAACAGCGCGCGGAGTTCGAAGACCTTCTGTACCAGAACGTCTCGACGCCGGGATCGAACTCGTCCGATACGGGAACCGTCCTGCCGAGCGGCATTCAGCTCGGCGCCGGCGTGCGCACGGCTGCGGTCTATCGCGTCACGACGCAGGGCGACGCCAAGCAGACTTCCAACCCCTACGACATGATGATCAGCGGCCCGGGCTATTTCCAGATCCAGATGCCCGACGGCACGAACGCCTACACCCGCGCCGGCAATTTCGGACTCTCGCCAGAAGGGCAGCTCGTTACCGACCAGGGCTACACCGTCACGCCCGGCATCGCGATTCCGGCCAATGCCATTTCGGTCGCGGTGAACGCACAGGGGCAGGTATCGGCGACGATCGCCGGACAGTCTGCGCCGCAGACCATCGGAACGCTGCAGCTCACGCGTTTCGCGAACGAAGCCGGCCTCCAGCCGATGGGCAACAACCTCTATCTCGAGACGCCGGCCTCGGGCTCGCCGCAGTCGGGCGTTCCGGGCGCAGCCGGCTACGGCACGATCCAGCAGGGATTCCTCGAGACCTCCAACGTCAACGCCGTCGAGGAGATCACCTCGCTGATCACGGCGCAGCGTGCCTACGAAATGAATTCGAAAGTGATCACCGCGGCCGACGAGATGCTGCAGGCCACTTCACGGCTGGGAGCCTGATGACCATGCTGCTGCGCCTCTTCATCTTCGCCACCGCGCTCCTGATGGCCTATCCGGCTTTCGCCGACACCGGCATGCGCGTCGTCGTTCCCAACCACGACATCGCGCGCGGCGAAACGATTTCCGACGCCGACCTTGTCTACGGCACCATTCCGGCGACGAACGTTTTTTCCGGCGTCGTCACGTCGATGGACCAGCTGAGCGGGATGGAATCGCGCCGCATGCTGCGCGCCGGCGAGATCGTGCGCGTCGACGACGTGCGCCGTCCCGTGATCGTCGCCAAGGGCTCCATCGTCACCATGACGTTCGAGGCGCCGGGCGTCGTGCTCACCGCCAGCGGCCGCGCCATGAGCGAAGGCGGCATCGGCGATACCGTCACCGTCCAGAATCCGGTCTCGTTCCGGATGATCACCGCCATCGTCACCGGTCCCGGCGCCGTCAAGGCTTCGCCGGCATCCCTCGGGCCTTCGGTCCAGGCGCATGTCGTCGCCGCCAACCATTAGGGAGCAAGCCATGTTCCGCCTTCACCACAGGGTCATGCTGGTCGCCGCCGCCGTCTCGGCCGTGACGGGATGCTCGGCCATCGACCGCGTCCGCGAGATCGGCGATCCGCCGGCGCTCGCCACGATCGCTGATCCGGCCTCGCCGGTGAATGCCGGCGCGCCCGCGCTGCCCATTCCGCCGCCGCCCGAGCCCGCGCGTGCGGTCAATTCGCTCTGGGCCAGCGGCTCGCGCAGCTTCTTCCACGATCCGCGCGCCAGCCGTCCGGGCGACATCATCACGGTCAATATCTCGGTCGCCGATGCCGCCAAGCTCAGCAACACCACGTCGCGCACGCGCACCAACGCCGACGACGCCAACCTGACGAATTTCTTCGGCCTCGAAACCTCGCTGGCCAGCGCGCTGCCGTCGGGCGCCACGCCGTCCAGTCTCGTCAAGATGGGATCGGATACGTCCAACGTTGGCGCCGGTTCGGTCGACCGCTCGGAAACCATCAACCTGACTCTCGCTGCTCTGGTGACCCAGGTTCTGCCGAACGGAAACCTCGTCATCGGCGGCCACCAGCAGGTGCGCGTGAACAACGAGCTGCGCGACCTCCAGGTCGCCGGCATCGTCCGGCTGGAGGACATCACCAGCGCCAACACCGTCGATCTCAGCCAGATCGCCGAGGCGCGTATCTCCTACGGCGGTCGCGGCACGGTCAGCGACATGCAGCAGCCACGTTACGGCTCGCAGCTCTTCGACATCCTGATGCCGTGGTGAGTTGCGGCTAGCGAATCGGTCCCGGGCCGGCCCCGGGCAGACCGGATGTCCTCTCCAAAACGGAGCGGACGGGGCAAGGCAAAACGGCCGGATCCTATTCGGGTCCGGCCGTTTTCCGATTTCGCTTCGTACGCGGATTAGTCGTCGCGATAGACTTTTTCGCGGCGCTCGTGGCGCTCCTGCGCTTCAAGCGACAGGGTCGCGATCGGCCGCGCGTCGAGACGCTTGAGCGAGATCGGCTCGCCCGTCTCTTCGCAGAAGCCGTAGGAGCCGTCATCGATCCGCCTCAGGGCCGCATCGATTTTCGCGATCAGCTTGCGCTGGCGGTCGCGGGTGCGCAGTTCGAGCTGACGCTCGGCCTCGGTCGAAGCGCGGTCCGCGAGATCGGCGTGCGGAACCGTTTCGGCCTGGAGGTTTTGGATGGTCTCGCGGCTTTCCCGGAGGATTTCTTCTTTCCAGTTGTTGAGCTTGCGGCGGAAATATTCCCTTTGCCGCTCGTTCATAAAGGGTTCGCTCTCCACCGGCTTGTAGCCGGGCGGAAGTTGGGTACCCATGCGCACTCCCTTCAAATGATGGAACGCGTGTCCAGAGGGCCGGGGTTATAGCGATGCCTTTCGGCGCGTCAATCGCAATTAGTTAACGGCCACGCGGATTTGGGGCTGTATCCCCGAAGTTCCCCTCAGCCGGTCGACCAGTCCGGCGGCCATGGCCAGAACCGCATAGGCGAGGAGCGCCATCCGGGCTTCGTCGACCGGAGAGGAGGGATCCGGACCGAAGGCGACATAGGTTTCGACGACGCCCATCAGTGCGACGAACGCCCAGAGCGCGACATCGCCAAGGCGGGTTCGGGACGGGACGGCGCCGGCGTAAATCAGCGCGCCGGCAACCAGGAGGACGAGCTCGAGCGGAAAGCTGATCCAGACGTGCCGCCATAGACCCAGACCGACCTTGTAGGAATCGCCGAGCAAGGGCAGGTCGGGTACGTGCACGACGAGGTCCAGGAGCCAGTGCGAAAACACCGCGCCGGCGACTACCGCCGCGATCGCCGCGCGCCTGTCGCGATAGAAGAGCGAAGCGATCGCGCCGAGCGCTGCGGACAGCGCCAACGCGCCGATCAGGCCGTGCGTGAAAGGCATGTAGTAGAGGTCCAGCGAACTGCCTTCGGTGAAGCCTTTTACGATCCGCAATTTCTCGACGTCGAGCATGACGAGGGCAGACCAGCACACATCGAGCCACTGCACGGCGATGAAGAGCAGCCAGAGCGGCAGACGCTTTTCGACGCGCTTGGCAGCGAACGCGGGACCGTAATGTCCGATGAACATCTAACTCTCCCCGGCGGCGCGGCCGATGCGGCCGAGATGGGTGAAGCCGAAACCTGCGCCGTGCTTGAGGCCGTAGCCAAGCGCGCGGTCGAATCCGATATGCGCCATCCAGATCAGCGCGACGGCGAGCGCCAGCGGCGCGTTCAACAGCACGCCGGCGGCGCCGAGAACGAGCGGCGCGACCGTGGAATGCATCATGTTGTAGGCCGCAGCGCCGATGCGCGGGCCGCCGAGATAGCCGGCAAAGCTGAGGTCCGGGAAAAGAAACAGCAGGGCGAATTGCTTCCAGTCGCCGCCGGCGCGGAAATACAGGCCCATTGCGCAGCTCATCAGCATGAAGCCCTCGATGCGCAGCAGGTTGCGGGCGCCGCCGTCGACGGCTCCGGAATGGGTGATGGCCTGGTTCATGACTCCTGCCTCCTTGGCTGGAGAGGAGAATGCCCGCGCGGCGGACAAACGAAAATTGCCTAAGGTTGCAGAGTCTATATACGAAATTGCATATCGAACCGGATCCGGGCGCGATGTGGCGGGCATTGGGGTGTCCGGGAGCATCGCCCGCAACGCGGCCGTTTGTGCTAGGCTCCGCCAGGTCCGGCGGTGGGGGAATCATGGCATTCGGCGTTCGAAGCTTTTTGCTGGCGTGCGCGGTCCTGCTGGCGGCGACAGACGTTGCGGCGGCGCAAGTCGAAACCCTCGTGGTGACGGCCGAAAAGCGCGAGTCCTTTTCCAACACACCTTATTCTCCGGGCGAGGGAGCCGCGCCGCCCCACATCTTCCTCGCGAAGCGCGCTGACCATGTGATCACGCGCGTCAGCGTGACGTGCGACACGCGCGACGCGAGTCAACGCCGCGCCGAGTTGAAGGAAACGCTGCGCGCCATGCTCCGCGCGGCGTCCGGAACCGGATCGATCTCGCTCAGCGTGGGCGACACGGTCATCACCGATCTGACCGAATCCGACTTCGACGGGCTGATCGTGCCCGATGCGCGTGAGGACACCAGCCAGGCGACCGTGATCGTCAAGACGAAGATTACCGCTAACGACACACTGAATGCCGCGATGGCGCGCATTCTGCAATTCATCGACACGACCCCGAAATCGGGCAGGACAGAAATGATCCGCACAGGCGGCTGGGACCTGACGATTGTCGGACCCGAACAATATCGCGACGCCATCATCGCTCTCATCGTCGCCGATGCGAAGCACACGGCGGAGCTGTTCGGTCCGGGGAACGGCGTGCACGTCGACGGATTGGAGCATCGCGTGAGCTGGTACCAGAAGGGTCCGCTCGATCTGGCGCTATATATCCCCTACACGATGAAGGTGTCGCCGAACGCGCACTAGCGCGACCGCCGCCATTGCGGCCGATCAATGTATGCCGGTCCGATGCGCGCGAGCCTCTACGTGAGGTAAAGAGCGTTTTCGCTTGGTGAAGGTTCTGCTGATCGTCTGCGCCGTCGCGGCGGCGGCCGTCTATACCGCCTTCGTTCGCGCGCTGGGGCGCGCGCGCAAGCGGCTCAACGGTGCCAGCCGGACGATCGAGACATCGCCCGGCATCGTCGAATATGCGCAGGCCGGATCAGGCACGCCGGTTCTATGCATCCACGGCGCGTCCGGCGGTTTTGACCAGGCGCTCGACGTGACCGGCGCGCTAACCGGCGCGGGATACCGGCTCATCGCACCCTCGCGCTTCGGCTATCTTCGATCCGCGATGCCGCCCCATTTGAGTCACGCCCTGCAGGCGGACGCCTACGCCGAACTGCTCGATGGTCTTGCCGTCGACGGGACGTGCGTCGTGGGCATTTCCGCCGGAGCCTGGTCCGCGTTGACGTTCGCATTGCGCTATCCGCGACGCTGCCGCGCCCTCGTGCTTCTCGTCCCGGCAAACGCATTGCCGCCGGGCGTCGCCGTTCACGGCGGGGCGATCACGCGCGCCATCCTCAGTTCCGATTTCATCGCCTGGTGCGTCCTGAAGCTGACGCCGCTCTTTCCCGGTCTCCTGGCCGAGGCGTTGCTCGGCACCGGGTCTCGCCTGCTGCGTACCGCCGAGGCGAGCGAACGCGCGCGCGTGCGCGAGATCCTCGACCATCTCCTGCCCGTCAGCCGTCGGATCGACGGCATGAGTTTCGACATCCGCGCGGCGGCGAAGCCTGAAGCCATCGCATTCGAGAACATCACGTGCCCCGTTCTGGCGATCAGCGCCGAAGACGACGCTTTCGGTACCGCCGCTCGGGCACGCGAAATCGCGCGTGCCGTGCCGAACGGCCGGGCGGTCGTTTACCCCGACGGCGGGCATGCGCTGGTTGGACGCCAGGCGGAAGCGCTGCGTGCGGTGACGCAGTTCCTGAATGACGCCCTGGCGCGCGGCTGAACCGGTGCCTGCCGCGGCCGGCACACACTGTGCGCAAATGATTTGGGCCCGGCGTAAAACCGGGCCCAGGATCATGCTTTCACGATGGTTGCGGGGACAGGATTTGAACCTGTGACCTTCAGGTTATGAGCCTGACGAGCTACCGGGCTGCTCCACCCCGCGTCATGCGCCTCCTGCCAGTCGGCGAAGGGAGCGCGGATATAGGCTATAGGTATTACCCTGTCCACCCCTGCACAGGCGCGCGCTCCCGGCGCGCGAAACCATGTGCTTGATGGTGTTTGCGCGACGGTTCTGCGCGGCGCGGAGCGGGACGGGTCCTCTGCGACGGACACGAACGCGGCCCGCAATTCAGCGCGAGATGGCGCCGTCCGCCCCACGTCGCGCGCGCGAGAGAACACCCGTCCCGCGCCCGCCGACTAACACCTATGTTGCTGCAGCGCGTCATTTCGCACTTGGAGATGCGGCAATTTATGGTCTACTTAGGCTCGTAATGAGCACATTGATTGCTCAATTCTTGGGTCTGGGTGTGATTGACGATGTCTGGTTTGCCGCCGAAACAGGGTCTCTATGACCCCCGCAACGAGCATGACTCGTGCGGCGTCGGCTTCGTGGCCAACATCAAGGGCGAGAAGTCGCACGGGATAATTTCCCAAGGACTTCAATTACTTATAAATCTCGACCATCGCGGCGCGGTGGGCGCGGATCCGCTGGTCGGCGACGGCGCGGGCTGCCTGATCCAGATCCCGGACGCGCTCCTGCGCGACTGGGCCGAGGGCGCCGGCGTGACTCTTCCCCAGCCCGGCCACTATGCCGTCGCCATGTGTTTCCTCCCGCGCGAGGCCAAGGCGCGGGACATCGTGGTCAAGCAGTTCGAGCGCTTCATCAAGAACGAAGGCCAGAGCCTGATCGGCTGGCGCGACGTGCCCACCGACCCGACCGGATTGGGCAAGACCGTCATCGAGCAGATGCCGCTCATCCGCCAGGCGATCATCGCGCACGGTCCGGAGGTCAAGGACCAGGACACGTTCGAGCGCAAACTGCTCGCGATCCGCAAGCAGACCCAGAACCCGCTCGCCGCACTCGCCAAGAAGCACAAGCTTCCCAGCATCGCGCAGTTCTACATCCCGTCCTTCTCGACGCGCACGGTGGTCTACAAGGGCCTCCTGCTCGCGCCCGACGTCGGCCGCTTCTATCTCGATCTCAAGAATCCGCTGACCAGGTCGGCCATCGCGCTGGTGCACCAGCGCTTCTCCACCAACACCTTCCCGTCCTGGAAGCTCGCGCACCCCTATCGCTACATTGCGCACAATGGCGAGATCAACACGGTCCGCGGCAACGTCAACTGGATGAACGCGCGCCGCCGCACGATGGAATCCGATCTTCTCGGTCCGGATCTCGACAAGATGTGGCCGCTGATTCCCCACGGCCAGTCCGACACCGCGAGCCTCGACAACGCGCTGGAGCTGTTGATCGCCGGCGGCTATCCGATCGCGCACGCCGTCATGATGCTGATCCCCGAAGCGTGGGCCGGCAACCGGCATATGGACCAGGCGCGCCGCGCCTTCTACGAGTACCACGCCGCGCTGATCGAACCGTGGGACGGTCCGGCATCGATCGCCTTCACCGACGGGCGCCAGATCGGCGCCACGCTCGACCGCAACGGACTGCGTCCCGCCCGCTTCATCGTGACCGAGGACGATCTCGTCATCATGGCTTCAGAAGCGGGTGTGCTGCCCGTTCCCGACGACAAGATCGTGCGCAAGTGGCGCCTGCAGCCCGGCAAGATGCTGCTCATCGATCTCGAGGAAGGCCGCATCATCGAGGATGAGGAGATCAAGCGTACGCTCGCCGACGCCAAGCCCTATGAGGACTGGCTGAAGAAGACCCAGTTCAAGCTGGAGGAGCTCGACCTTCCCGACGAGCAGCCGGTGCCGTCGAACGATCCCGCCGCGCTGCTCGATCGCCAGCAGGCCTTCGGCTACACGCAGGAGGACATCCAGTTCTTCCTCGAGCCAATGGCGACGGCGGGCGAGGATCCGGTCGGCTCGATGGGGACCGACACGCCGCTCGCGGTTCTCTCCCGGAAGTCGCGGCTGCTCTATAACTATTTCAAGCAGAACTTCGCGCAGGTCACCAACCCGCCGATCGATCCGATCCGCGAAGAGCTCGTCATGTCGCTGGTCTCCATGATCGGACCGCGACCCAATCTGTACGGCCGCCAGGCGGGAACGCATAAGCGCCTCGAAGTCTCGCAGCCCGTGCTGACGAATGCCGACCTGGAAAAAATCCGCGCCATCGAGAACTTGCTCGACGGCGCGTTCCGCACCGCGACCATCGACATCACCTGGGATGCATCGGAAGGCGCGGCGGGTCTGGAGCGCGCGGTCGAGCGCATCTGCAACGAAGCGACGAACGCCGTCCTGCTGGACGCCAATATCCTCATCCTGTCGGACCGCGCCGTATCGCCCGACCGCGTCGCGACGCCCGCCCTCCTGGCGACGGCGGCCGTGCATTTCCATCTCATCCGCCTCGGCCTGCGCATGCAGACGGGCCTGGTGATCGAGACCGGGGAAGCGCGCGAAGTGCATCATTTCTGCGCGCTCGCCGGTTACGGCGCCGAGGCCATCAATCCCTACCTCGCCTTCGAAACGCTCGAGCAGGTCCGCGTGCAGCGCGGGCTGAACCTGAAGCCGTACGAGGTGCAGAAGAACTACATCAAGGCGGTGGGCAAGGGCATCCTCAAGGTGATGTCCAAGATGGGCATCTCGACCTACCAGTCCTATTGCGGCGCGCAGATCTTCGACGCGGTCGGCCTGTCGTCCTCCTTCGTGGAGAAATACTTCACCGGCACGGCGACGACCATCGAAGGCATCGGCGTCAAGGAGATCGCCGAGGAATGCGTGCGCCGCCATCGCGACGCCTATGGCGACAATCCGATCTATCGCAACATGCTCGACGTCGGCGGCGACTACGCCTTCCGGCTGCGCGGAGAGGACCATGCCTGGACGCCGGAATCGGTGTCGCGGCTCCAGCATGCCGTCCGCGGCAACCTGCCCGAAGAATATCGCGCCTTCGCGCAGACCATGAACGACCAGAGCGAGCGGCTGCTCACGATCCGCGGCCTGATGCAGTTCAAGTTCGCCGACAAGCCGATCCCGCTGTCGGAGGTCGAACCCGCGTTGGAGATCGTCAAGCGCTTCGCGACCGGCGCGATGAGCTTCGGCTCCATCAGCCGGGAGGCGCACACCAATCTAGCCATCGCCATGAACCGCATCGGCGGCCGCTCCAACACCGGCGAGGGCGGCGAAGAAGCCGACCGCTACGTCCCGCTGCCAAACGGCGACTCGATGCGCTCGCGCATCAAGCAGGTGGCGTCGGGCCGCTTCGGCGTGACCACCGAATATCTCGTCAACGCCGACGATATCCAGATCAAGATGGCGCAGGGCGCCAAGCCGGGCGAGGGCGGCCAGCTTCCGGGCTACAAGGTCGACAAGAACATCGCGCGCGTGCGCCACGCCACGCCGGGCGTCGGGCTGATTTCGCCGCCGCCGCACCACGACATCTACTCGATCGAGGATCTCGCCCAGCTGATCCGCGATCTCAAGAGCGTCAATTCCGAAGCGCGCATCTCGGTCAAGCTGGTGTCCGAAGTCGGCGTCGGCACCGTCGCCGCCGGTGTCGCCAAGTGCCGCGCCGACCATGTCACGATCTCCGGTTTCGAGGGCGGAACGGGCGCGTCGCCGCTCACCTCGCTCACCCATGCCGGCAGCCCCTGGGAAATCGGGCTCGCCGAGACGCAGCAGACGCTGGTGCTGAACGGACTGCGCGGCCGGATCGCCGTGCAGGTCGACGGCGGCGTCCGCACGGGACGGGACGTCGCGATCGGCGCGATGCTCGGCGCCGACGAATTCGGTTTCGCCACCGCGCCGCTGATCGCTTCCGGTTGCGTCATGATGCGCAAGTGCCATCTCAACACCTGTCCGGTCGGCGTCGCGACGCAGGATCCGGTGTTGCGCAAGCGCTTCACCGGGCAACCCGAGCACGTCATCAACTATTTCTTCTTCGTCGCCGAAGAGCTGCGCGAGATCATGGCCAGGCTCGGCTTTAGGACGCTCAACGAGATGATCGGCCGCGTCGACCGGCTCGACATGGTGCACGCCATCCATCACTGGAAAGCCAAGGGCGTCGATCTCACCCGGCTGCTGACACAGCCGCAACCCAAGCCCGGCGTCGCGATCTACAATTGCGAAACGCAGAACCACAATCTGCAGACCGCGCTCGATCACGATCTCATCAAGGCGGCGGCGCCCGCCATCGAAAGCGGCCAGCCCGTGCGGCTGGAACGCAAGGTGCGCAACGTCGACCGCACCGTTGGCGCGATGCTTTCGGGCCAGGTCGCGCGCCGGCACGGCCATGCCGGACTGCCCGAGGACACCATCCTGATCCGCTTCGAAGGGACGGCGGGACAAAGCTTCGGCGCCTTCCTCGCGCGCGGCGTCAGTCTCGAATTGACCGGCGACAGCAACGACTATGTCGGCAAGGGGCTCTCGGGCGGCCGTGTCGTGGTGCGCCAGCCCAAGCCGACGCGGCGCGAGCCGACGGAGAACATCATCGTCGGGAACACCGTGCTCTACGGCGCCATCGCCGGCGAGGCCTATTTCGAGGGCGTGGCGGGCGAACGGTTCGCCGTGCGCAACTCCGGCGCCGTCGCGGTCGTCGAAGGCACCGGCGATCACGGCTGCGAATATATGACCGGCGGCGTCGTCGCCGTGCTCGGCCTGACGGGCCGCAACTTCGCGGCCGGCATGTCCGGCGGCATCGCTTATGTCTACGACGTCGACGGCCGGTTCGAGTCGCGCTGCAACAAGTCCATGGTCCGGCTCGAGAAGATCGACCTCAATCCGCCGGCGGACGAGATCGGCGCGCCGCGCCAGAAGTCGCTGAGCGTCACCGACAGCGGCATGGGCGATCCGCTCGGCTTCGACGCGCAGCGCCTGCGCATCCTCATCGAGCGCCACCTGCTGCACACCGGAAGCGCGCGGGCGCGTCACCTGCTCGAGAACTGGGACACGACGTTGACGCGCTTCGTGAAAGTCATGCCCATCGACTACGTCAAAGCGCTCACAGATCTGAAGCGCGAGGCCTCCGGCGCCCGCGCCGTGGCCGCGGAATAGCCATGGCCAATCCGTCGGGGTTCCTGCAGGTCGAGCGTCTGGATCGCGGCTATGAAAAGCCCGCGGAGCGGCTTCACACCTATCGCGAATTCGTCAAGCCGCTGCCTTACACGGAAGTGGCGCGCCAGGCTTCGCGCTGCATGGATTGCGGCATCCCCTATTGTCACAATGGCTGTCCGGTCAACAATCTGATCCCCGACTGGAACAATCTCGTCTATCGCGACCAATGGCGCGGCGCGCTCGAGACGCTGCATTCGACGAACAATTTTCCGGAGTTCACCGGCCGCGTCTGTCCCGCGCCGTGCGAAGCCTCCTGCACGCTGAACATCCAGGACAATCCGGTGACGATCAAAACGATCGAATGCCAGATCGTCGACCGCGGCTGGGAAGAGGGCTGGATCCAGCCCGTTCTGCCCGCGCACAAGACCGGCAAGAACATCGCCGTCGTCGGGTCGGGCCCGGCCGGACTCGCTTGCGCGCAGCAGCTGGCGCGCGCCGGTCACGGCGTTACGGTCTTCGAGAAGAACGACCGCGTCGGCGGCCTCCTGCGCTACGGCATCCCCGACTTCAAGATGGAAAAGCACCTGATCGACCGGCGCATGCGCCAGATGGAGGCCGAGGGCGTCGCCTTCCGCACGGGGGTGGAAGTTGGCGCCGGCATGTCCGTCGCGATGCTGCTCCAGGACTACGACGCGCTCGTCATGTCGGGCGGTGCCGAGCTGCCGCGCGATCTGGAAGTCGAAAACCGCGAGCTCGACGGGATCCACTTCGCGATGGACTTCCTGACCCAGCAGAATAAGCGCGTCGCGGGCGACCCCGAAGAGCGGGCCGCGCCGAACGGAACGCTCAGCGCCAAGGGCAAGCACGTCGTCGTCATCGGCGGCGGCGACACGGGTTCGGACTGTATCGGCACGTCGAACCGGCACGGCGCGGCATCCATCGCACAGCTCGAGATCATGCCCAAGCCGCCGCTGCACGAGAACAAGGCGCTCACCTGGCCGGATTGGCCGCTGAAGCTGCGTACGTCGTCGAGCCACGAGGAAGGCTCGGAGCGCGACTGGTCCGTGCTGACCAAGCGCGCGCTCGGCGAGAACGGCAAGATCAGGGCGATCGAATGCGTGCGCGTCGAATGGGTCAAGGGCGCGGACGGCCGCCAGCAGATGCGCGAAGTTCCCGACAGTGCCTTCGAGATCAAGACCGATCTCGTCCTGCTTGCCATGGGATTCGTCGGCCCGCGCACCGGCGGGCTGGTCGAGCAGTCGGCCGTCGCGCTCGATCCGCGCGGCAACGTGAAGGCGAGCGTCGCGGACTACAAGACGAGTGTGCAGAAGATTTTTGCCTGCGGCGACATGCGCCGCGGCCAATCCCTCGTCGTCTGGGCCATCCGCGAGGGTCGCCAGTGCGCCCGCGCGGTCGACGAATTCCTCATGGGCGCCTCGGAACTGCCGCGCTAGGCGCCGCCGAACCGACCGTAAACTCGAATTTAGCATGCCTCGGGCTTGACCCCGACGGGCCTTGAACGACAATCGCGGCCCATTCGCGCGCAGCAGCCGGTTCACCCTTGGCGCGCAGGAAACAGACATGACAAAGATCGCGCGCTGGGCGTCTCTCGCCTTCGTCTTCCTGCTTCTCGCCGTACCTGCTGCCGCCAAAGACGTAGCGCCGGTAAAACCCTGGCCGCAATTGTCGAGCGACCTGCCGGCCGATCGGGACATCCGCTTCGGAACGCTGCCCAACGGCATGCGCTACGCGATCCGCCGCAACACGTCGCCGAAAGGCGCGCTGTCCGTGCGGCTGCGCATGGATGTCGGCTCGCTGATGGAGCGCGACAACGAACAGGGCATCGCCCATATGCTCGAGCACATGGCGTTCCGCGGCTCGAAGAACGTCGCCGACGGCGATGTGGTGCGCAAGCTGCAAAGCCTCGGTCTGACGTTCGGCGCGGATACCAATGCCTACACCACCGCGACCCAGACCGTCTTCATGTTCGACATGCCCAAGAACGACGCCGCATCGATCGACACGAGCATTCTGCTAATGCGCGAGATCGCGGGCAATCTCAACATCGACCAGTCCGCGCTCGACACGGAGCGCAATGTGGTGCTCGCCGAAGCGCATCTGCACGACGTGCCGGGTCAGCATCTGGAAAAATCCAATCTCGCCTTCCTCTATGGCGACCGCGCCGCCTCGGGGCTCATGCCGATCGGGCTCGAAGACATCATCGCGCATGCCGACGCCAAGCTGGTGCGCAATTTCTACGACGCCTGGTACCGGCCCGAGCGCGGCACGCTGGTCATCGTCGGCGACATCGATCCGGACCAGATCGAGGCCAGGATCCGCGCCAGCTTCTCGGACTGGACCGCACGCGCCCCCGCGCGCGTCGCGCCGCACTACACGCCGCCCACCGCGCACGCTGATCCGGTGAAGCTCTTTGCCGAACCCGGCGCCCAATCCTTCGTGCTCTTCGACTGGGTGACGCCGTTCGACGCGACACCGGACGACAAGGCGAAAGAAACCCGCGAGATGAACCGCTATGTGGCGCTCGCGGTTCTCAATCAGCGCTTCAGCGCGCTCGAACATGGCGCGAGCCCGCCCTTCATTTCCGCGGTCTCGAGCCACGACCAGGCCGGTACCGTCGCCGACACCAGCGAAATCGCCGTCAACTACCGCACCGGCGAGGCGATGGGCGGGCTCGAGACGGCCGAACGCGTCTGGCGCGAGATCGTCGCCAACGGCGTGCGTCCCGATGAGCTGCAACAGGTCATTGCCCAGCTGCGGACGTTCTTCGAGAGCCGCTCCACCGCCTCGGAAACCACGACGACGCCGTTCATCGCCAACGACGTCGTCCGCTCGCTCGACGAGGACACCGTCTATACCTCGCCGGCGACCGATCTTTCGCTGTTCAACGACGTCGCCAAGGGCATGACCGTGCAGGGCGTGAATGCCGCGCTGCGCGAGGCCTTCAGCGGAACGGGCCCGCTCGTCTTCGTCAGCGGCCCTAGTCCCTTGACCGGGGGCGAGGCGGCGGTCACGTCCGCGCTCGCCGATGCCGACAAGACGCCGCTCGCGGCATCGCAGGCGACACCGACGCCCGTCTGGCCCTATGAGGCGTTCGGCGTCACCGGCAAGGTCGCGTCGCGCCGGACGGTCGACGATCTGGGCGTCACTTATGTGCGGTTCGAAAACGGCGTGACGCTCACCGTCAAGCCGACGCAATTCCGTGCCGGTCAGGTTCTCATCGATGTCGACTTCGGCAACGGCCGCCTCGACCTGCCGCGCGACCGCGTCGCTCCCGCCTGGGCGCTCGGCGGCGCCTTCGTGCAGGGCGGGCTCAAGCGCTACGGCGTCGAAGATCTCCAGCACCGCATGGCGGACAAGGTATGGGGCGCCTCGCTCAGCATCGGGGACGATTCGTTCACGCTCTCGGGCCAGTCGCGCGCCGAGGACCTGAATACCGAAATGCAGGTGCTTGCGGCCTATTTCACCGATGCGGCGTGGAAACCGGCGGCGTTCGACCAGGTGCGCATCGCCGACGCCGGCATCCAGAGCGAGACCGAAGCATCGCCGAGCTCGCTTCTGGCGCGCGAGTTCTACGGACTCGTGCATGACGGCGACACGCGCTGGCGGGCGCCGACGCTCAACGACATCAATACCGCGACCGTCGACCAGGCCAAGGCGATCGTCGAGCCCGCGATGGAGTCCGGACCGGTCGACATCACCATCGTCGGCGACGTGACGGTCGAGCAGGCGATCGCGGCCGTGGCGCCGACCTTCGGCGCGCTCGCGCACCGCTCCCCCGGTGGCCCGCCGCCGAATGCCCACGAAGTCTTTCCCGGGCCGACGCCGCAGCCGGTGCGGTTGACGGATTCGGGAGCGCCCAATCAGGCCGTCGCCGCCATCGCCTGGCCCACGAGCGGCTTTTTCCCCGACATGCAGTCGCCGCGGACGCTGCGCGTGCTGGCGGAGATCTTCAGCCAGCGGCTGCTCGACGAGTTGCGCACGAAGGAAGGCATCACCTATACGCCGGGCGCATCGACCTACACGTCGCTGGTGACGCCGGACTATGGATTCATCTATGCGCTGGCGCAGATTCCACCGGACAAGATCGACACCTTCTACGACGTCGTGGCGCATGTCGCCGACGACCTGAAGACCAAGCCCGTCGCGGCCGACGAACTCGAACGCGCGCGCGGTCCGCGCATCGAGGACATCCAGCGGCAGCAACAGACGAACGAATACTGGCTCTCGCTGCTCGCCGGCTCGCAGACCGATCCCCGGCGCCTCGACGTCATCCGCACGACGCTGCCCGATCTCCAGGCCGTCACCGCGGACAAGCTGCAGGCCGCGGCCGAGACCTGGCTTCTTCCGGACAAGGCTTACAAGGTGATTGTGCTGCCCGGAGCGGCCCCTTAGAAAAATACACTAAACTATGCGTATAAATTCCTGCCGCCGCGAAATGCTGCGGCATCATGGTCTTGCGGTTTGACGCCTCAACGATGGCAAACCTTCGAAGCGGCGGTATGCGGGCCGTTGCTCTCTGTGGATACGCCGCTACAGTTGATGACGTACCGGGCCAGCAGTGCCCGGATGGTGAGGAACATGAGCGATCTCGAGACCTTCCGGACTGAAACGCGCGCCTGGCTCGAAGCCAATTGCCCTCCTTCCATGCGCGGAAACACCGCCGTCGACGACGACGACAATTCGATCTGGGGCGGACGCAAGGCGACGTTCAAGAATCCGGAACAGAAGCTCTGGCTGGACCGCATGGCGGCGAAGGGCTGGACCGCCCCGACCTGGCCGAAGGAATATGGCGGCGGCGCGCTGTCGGGCGCCGAGGCCCGCATCCTCAACAACGAACTCGGCCGCATCAAGGCGCGTCCCGCGCTGATGTCGTTCGGCCTGTGGATGCTCGGGCCGGTACTGCTCGAATACGCCACCGAAGAACAGAAGAAGGAATTTCTGCCCAGGATCGTGCGCGGCGAAATCCGCTGGTGCCAAGGGTATTCCGAACCCGGCGCCGGGTCGGACCTCGCCGGCCTGCGCACCCAGGCCGTCGACAAGGGCGATCACTGGCTCGTCAACGGCCAGAAGATCTGGACATCCTACGCCGACAAGGCGGACTGGATCTTCTGTCTCGTGCGCACCGACAATACCAAGAAGCACGAGGGAATCTCGTTCCTCCTGTTCGACATGGCGTCGCCCGGCGTCGAGCCGCGGCCGATCAAGCTCATTTCCGGGCAGTCGCCGTTCTGCGAAACCTTCTTCACCGACGTGAAGGTCCCCAAGAACCAGCTCGTTGGCAAGCTCAACGGCGGCTGGGACATCGCCAAGCGCCTGCTGCAGTACGAACGCCAGAACATCTCCTCGGGCGGATTCGGCGGCGGCGGCGGCGGCGCCTACGATATCGAGCATGCGGCGCTCGACTATGTCGGAAAGGATGCGGGCCAGATCGCCGATCGCGACCTGCGCGCGCGCATCACGACGCACAAGATGGAAGCGCGCGCTTTCGCGATGACGGTGCGCCGCGCCGAGGAGGAGTCCAAGCAGGGCAGGGGCCCGTCGGCGGCGACCTCGATCATCAAATACGCGGCCGCCAAGATCAACCAGGAGCGCACCGAGCTCCTCGTCGAGACTCTCGGCTCGCAGGGACTCGGTTGGGAAGGCGACGCCTATAAGCCGCACGAAATCGCCGCGATGCGCGGGATGCTGCGCGCCAAGGGCAACTCGATCGAAGGCGGCACGAGCGAGGTCAATCTCAACGTCGTCTCCAAGCGCGTGCTCGGCCTGAAAGACCATCAATAAACGGGAGAGACTCATGTCAGCGGTACTCGAGTCCGATCTGGAAAGCTTTCGCGCCGAAACGCGCAAATGGCTCGAAGCCAATTTTCCCAAGTCGCTGAAGGACGCCAATGCGCTCAGCTTCTTCGAAGGCTTCGGCTCCAAGGATCCGGATTTCCTGACGTGGAAGAAGGCGATGGGCGAAAAGGGCTGGGGCGTTCCCACCTGGCCCAAACAATATGGCGGCGGCGGCCTGACGCGCGCCCAGGCCCGCGTCCTGCAGCAGGAACTGAGCCGCATCGGCGCCTTCAATCCGATCGGCGGCATGGGCGTGGCGATGTTCGGTCCGACGCTTCTGGAATATGGCAGCGAGGAACAGAAGCGCCGCCACATGCCCGGCATCGTCCACGGCACCGTCCGCTGGTGCCAGGGCTATTCCGAGCCCGGCGCCGGCTCGGACCTCGCCTCGCTGCGCACCCAGGCGGTCGACAAAGGCGACCACTTCCTCGTCAACGGCCAGAAGATCTGGACCAGCGGCGCCCAATATGCCGACTGGTGCTTCTGCCTGGTGCGTACCGACAACAGCAAGAAGCATGAAGGCATCTCGTTCCAGCTCATCGACATGCGGACGCCGGGAATCGAGACGCGCCCGATCAAGCTGATCAGCGGCAATTCGCCCTTCTGCGAGACCTTCTTCACCGACGTGAAGGTGCCCAAGGAAAACCTGATGGGCCCGCTCAACGGCGGCTGGACGGTCGGCAAGCGCCTGCTCCAGTTCGAGCGCGACGGCCAGGGCGGCAATGCGCGCGGCGCCAGTTTCCGCGGCGGCGACACGCGCTCGCTCGACGAGATCGCCAAGGCCTATCTCGGCACCGACGAGAAGGGCCGCATCGCCAATCCGGAACTGCGCGCCAGGATCGCCAACAACATGATGGACGCGACGGCGATGCGCCTCACCGTCCAGCGCATCAACGACGATGCCAGGTCCAACCAGGGGCCTAGCGCCGTCACCTCGATCATGAAGAACGCCAACGTCCGCATGGTGCAGGAGCGCGCCGAACTTCTCGTCGAGATCATGGGCAGCCAGGGCCTCGGCTGGGAAGGTGGCGACTACAGCGCGCACGAGGTCGACCACACCCGCAACTGGCTTTCGGGCAAGGCGATGTCGATCTACGGCGGCTCCAACGAAATCCAGAGCAACATCATCGCCAAGCGCATCCTCGGTCTGCTCGACCATCAATGACGCCCCGATGCCCGCACGCCCCGGGCGAGGGCTGAGAACACCGAAACGAGAAAGAGACGAAGAGAATGTCAGCAGCAGAAAAGATCGATCCGGAACTGGAAGCCTTCCGCGCCGAAGCGCGTGGCTGGCTGGAAAAGAACTTCCCGCCGTCGCTCAAGGGCAAAGGCGCGATGATGATGGGCGAAGGCGGCCCGGAAACCAGCGCCGATTTCGCCAGGTGGAAAAAGGCGATGGGCGAAAAGGGTTGGGGCGTGCCCACCTGGCCCAAGAAATACGGCGCCGGCGGATTGAGCCAGGCCCAGGCCCGTGTGCTGCAGCAGGAGATAAACCGCATCGGCGCCTTCAATCCCATCGGCGGGATGGGCGTGATGATGTTCGGCCCGACGCTGCTCGAATTTGGCAGCGAGGAGCAGAAGTCCAAGCACGTCCCCGGAATCGTCAAGGGCGAGGTGTGGTGGTGCCAGGGCTATTCCGAACCCGGCGCGGGCTCCGATCTCGCCTCGCTGCGAACGCAATGCATCGACAAGGGCGACCATTTCCTCGTCAACGGCCAGAAGATCTGGACCAGCGGCGCGCAATATGCCGACATGTGCTTCTGCCTCGTGCGCACCGACAATACCAAGAAGCATGAAGGCATCTCGTTCCTGCTCATCGACATGAAGTCGCCCGGCGTCACCGTGCGGCCGATCCAGACCATCGACGGATCGAGCGAAGTCAACGAGGTCTTCTTCGACGACGTCAAAGTCCCGGCCGAAAACCTCGTGGGCAAGGAGAACAAGGGCTGGGACTACGCCAAATTCCTGCTCGGCCATGAGCGTACCGGCATCGCCCGCGTCGGCATCTCCAAGGAGCGCATCCGCCGGGTGAAGCGTCTCGCGGCCCTCGAGCAATCCGGCGGCCGGCCGCTGCTCGACGACCAGCGCTTCCGCGAGAAGGTCGCGGCGGTCGAGATCGACATCAAGGCGCTGGAGATGACGCAGCTGCGGGTCCTCGCCGCCGAGCGCACCCGTGAGAAAGGCAAGCCCGATCCGGCCTCGTCGATCCTCAAGATCCGCGGCTCGGAGATCCAGCAGGCGACGACGGAACTCCTGATGG
>DATJZB010000030.1:0-21533 GCA_035499335.1 Rhizomicrobium sp.
GGACGGTAGAGATTGCTCGAGAAACCGGCGCCGTGGTGCGCAATGAACCCCGGCAGGGCAAAGGCAATGTGATGCGCCGGATGTTCGCGGACGTGGAGGCCGACATCTACGTGCTGGCCGACGGCGACGACACCTACGACGCGGCGGCCGCGCCCGCGATGGTGGCCAAATTGATCGCCGAGGGCCTCGATCTGGTGACGGGGCGTCGCGTGCACACCGACAAGGCCGCCTATCGCGCCGGCCATGTGTGGGGCAACCGGATGCTGACCGGCCTGACCGCAGCCATGTTCCACGTGCGGCTCGGCGACACGCTGAGCGGCTATCGCGTGATGTCGCGGCGCTTCGTGAAGTCCTTTCCGTTCACCGCGGAAGGCTTCGGCATCGAGACCGAACTGACCGTGCACGCCGTGCGCCTGATGATGCCGATGGCCGAGATCGACACCGCCTACAAGGAACGCCCGCCGGGCTCGGTCAGCAAGCTCAGCACCTATCGCGACGGCTTCAAGATTCTCTTCACCATCGCCCAGATGCTGCGCGAGGAGCGGCCGCTGCTGTTCTTCGGCGCCATCGCGATCGCGCTGGCGATCGCATCCCTCGCGCTCGGCTTCTCGATCGTGGTCGAGTTCGTCCATACGGGCCTCGTGCCGCGCCTGCCGACCGCGCTCCTGGCGACGGGCCTGATGCTCGTCGCCTTCCTGTCGCTGATGAGCGGGCTGATCCTCGACACGGTGACGCGCGGCCGCTGGGCCAACAAGCGCCTCGCCTATCTTTCCATCCGCGGACCGCAGGAACTTCCCCTGCCATGATCGAGCGCCTGCGCCTGCTTCTGCGCCACCCGTTTCTGCGTTTCGGCTTTGTCGGCGGATGCGGCTTCATCGTCGACGAGACGGTGCTGTCGATCCTGCACTACCTGATCGGCGTCGACCGCTACAGCGCCCGCGCCGTCTCGATCTTCTGCGCGGCGACCTTCACCTGGTGGGGCAACCGCAACCTGACGTTCGCCGAGCATGCGGCGACGGGCGGCATCGGCGCCGTCGCGCGCGAATGGCTCAAATTCATGCTCGCCAACGGCTTCGGCGCGCTGGTGAACTACGCCACCTATTCGCTGTGCGTCGGCTTCGCGCCCGCGCCGTTCAGCAATCCGCTGCTGGCCACCGCCATCGGCGTCGCCGTCGGGCTGGTGTTCAACTTCACGCTCTCGAAGCGCTTCGTCTTCAAGGCGGCGTGATCACCACAGCTTGAGATGCGGCTTTCCGGTCCAGCGCAGCGCGTCCGCCTTGACCGGCGCGGCGTGGACGCCGGCCGCCTGGCTGCCATTCGGGCCGGAGAGCCCGGGCAAAAGGACCTGCGTGCAAACGAGGGTTCCCGCCGACACGAAGGTGGCGACGGCAAAGCCCGTCAGCGCGGATTTCAGCCTGTTCATCGGCGGTCTCCCGAATAGGCCGCTTCTCTTACAGTGATCCGCCAACCGCGCCAATCACAAGTCTGCGAATATCAGTCCGCGCCGCCACGCATGGCGGTGTCGACTGTCACGGATTTGACAATCGCGAACACGGGCTTTCCGGAAGCGAGTTGCAGGCGTTCCAGCGAGGCGCACGTGATCCGGGCCACGAGGCGCGTCGCTCCGCACAGTAGCTGGACGTCCGCATGGCCTTCGGCATCGCGGCCGATGTCGCGCACATGCATCAGCAGCACGTTGTTGGCGCTGATCGTGCGCGGCTCCTCCAGCGCCAGCATGATTTCCTCGGCCCGGATGCGCACCCTGAGCCGCGTGCCCGGCGGCTGCCGCAGCTCCGGCACGAGCAGTGTGCCGCCGTCGAAGGCGAGCGCCGTCAGTCCGTCACCGCGGCGCTCGCCCACCTTCACCGCGATGACGGCGCCGAGCGGCTTGGTGCCGGCAAAGGCCGGCAGCTCGAGTTCGGTGAGAATGTCGAACACCGAGCCCTGCCGCACCACGCGGCCCTCGCGCAGCACGACGATGTCGTCGGCGAGCCGCGCCACTTCGTCGAGATTGTGGCTGACATAGAGCATCGGCAGCCGCGCTTCGTCCCGCAACGTCTCGAGATAGGGCAGGATCTCGGCCCGGCGCGCGGCGTCGAGCGCGGCGAGCGGCTCGTCGAGCAAAAGGATGTCCGGCGACGACAGCAGCGCGCGGCCGAGAGCGACGCGGCTCTTCTCGCCGCCCGATAACGCGCGCGGCCGGCGCGGGAGGAGCGGCCCCAGCCCGAGCAGCGCGACGATCCGGCCGATCTCGGCCGAGTCCGCCCTGGCCTGCGCGCGACGCCAGCCGAACAGCAGATTGTCCTCGACGCTCATATGCGGGAAGAGGCGCGAGTCCTGGAATACATATCCGGTCCGCCGCAGCCTCGCCGGCAGCGACGTGGCGCTGTCGCTGTCGAACAGCAGCCTGCCGTCGACGACGATGCGGCCGCGGCGGGGCCGGAACGTGCCGGCGATGGCGTTGACGATCGTCGTCTTGCCGGCGCCGGACGGACCGAACAGCGCGGTCACGCCGCGGCGCGCAACCGTGAAGCGCGCGTCCAGCACGAAGCCGCCGAAATCGTGACGGAGCGCGACGTCGATGCTCATTGTTCGGCCTTCGCCCGCCGCGTCGCATATTCGGCGAGCGACATGAAGACGAGCGCCAGGAGGATCGACAGGATCGAGAGGCGGGCGGCCTCAGCCTCGCCGCCCGGCGCCTGCAGCGCGGTGTAGATGGCGAGCGGCAGGGTGCGCGTCTCGCCCGGGATGTTCGAGACGAAGGTGATGATGGCGCCGAACTCCCCGAGGCTGGCGGCGAAGGCGGTGACGAGGCCCGCGGCGATGCCGGGCAAGGCGAGCGGCAGGGTGACGTTCACGAGCCGGTCCCACCAGGAAGCGCCGAGCGTCTCGGCCGCTTCGTTGAGGCCCGCGTCGACGCTCTCGAGGGCGAGGCGGATCGCGCGCACCTGGAAGGGAAAGGTGATGATCGCCGAGGCAAGCGCCGCGCCCGTCCAGCTGAAAACGAAGCGAATGCCGAGATGGGCGAAGAGCCAGCCGCCGAGGCCGGCGCGGGTGCCGAAAACGGTGAGCAAGAGGAAGCCGACGGCGACCGGCGGCAACACGAGCGGTACGTGAATGAAGCCGTCGACCAGCGTCTTTCCCGGAAAGCGGCTGCGCGCCAGGAACAGCGCCGCCGCGAACGCGAAGGGCAGCGCGGAAAGCACCGCGACGCCGGAAATGCGCAGCGACAGGAAAAGCGCCTCGCTCTCCGCGGGGGTCAGGATGGCGTCCATGCGGCGGATGACCGAAAGAAGTCCGCAGCGTTATATCCCGCCGACTCCAACGTTGCCACGCCGCGAAAAGCAAAGGGCCGGACGCGATCGCGCCCGGCCCCTCGATCGGGCGGTCGCCTCAGTGCGTGTGCGCGTAGATCGACCAGAGATGGGCGATGATCTGCTGCTTCTCGTCCCCGTCGACCTTGTCGAACGTCCGGACGGCCTGGTCCTTCTGGCCGGCGCTCATATACGCCATGCCGAGGCGGACGAGAGCGTTGTCCTTGTCGGCCGGGCCCTTGGCGATGCCGGCCTGGATGAGCTTGATGGCGTCGGGATAATGTCCCTGTCCCCACGCATCTTCGCCGAGCTTGACGAGCGCGTCGCCGCTGGAGGCCTTGTTGGCGTCCGCCTGGGCCTTGGCGTTGTTCGCGGCATTGGTGCCCGCCTGGTTCTTGGCCATGGTGAGCAGGCGCGTCGTGCGGTCGCCGGTCAGCACCTTGGCGGCGATGCCTTTTTCGATCACCGACTGGGCCTCGGCGGCGAAGCCGAGCTGCAGCGCCAGCTGCGCCAGGAGATTGTAGTCGTCCGCCTTGGTGATCGAATTGGTCAGGAGCTTGAGGCGATAGATGTCGAGCGTCTGGTGATCGGCCAGGCCCTTGGTGCCCTGCGCGGTGTTCAGCAGCTGGTTCCAATATTCCGGCTTGTTGGTGCGTGCGACGAGCGTCTCGAGCGCCTTGCGCATCGAATCATTGTCCTGGCTTTCATAGGCGCAGCGCATCTGCAGCTGCAGTACGGCTTCGCCCGCGCCGCTGCCGAAGTTGGTCATGATGTAGTGGCTGCAGCCATGATAGTCGCGCAGCAGGTAATAGGCCTGCGCGATGACCTGCATGGCGTTGCCGTCGAGCGCGCCGTTCTTGCGCAGCAATTCGCCGTCGGCGATCACCTCGCGATAGCGGCCCGCATTGTAGTCGTTGGCGAACTTCGCCTTGACGCCCAGCGCGCCCGAGCCCGACTTGATCTCGATGTACTGTCGCATCTGGGCGATGACGGCGCGTTCCTCGGCGGTGAGGCCGCCGACCGCTTCGGCGGCGCTGACGCGCGCCAGGGCGGCGGTGTAGTTGCCGGAGGCGGCCAGCGCCTTGGCCTCGCTGAGCGGTTTGCCGACGACCGAACGCAGCGCGGCTTCGGCCGGGACTGTGGTGACGACGGCAGCCGCGGCGATCGCAGCGGTGCCAAGCGCGAATGCCATAGCGGCGGCGCGGGCCGATTTGAACAGCATCAGAGACCTCACTTAAACGGGCGCGGTTTCGGGCTCATGCTGCGCATGGTCCGTTCCACAGCCGCCCTGCATGTCATTGACTATATTGCTCGATGCCCGTGAACCCGATGTGGTCCACGCCGATACGCTGGGCGTCCGCCAACACTTTGGCGACGGCATCGTACTTCGCCAGCCGGTTCGGCTGAAGATGGATTTCCGGCTGCGGATCGTCCGTCGCGGCCGATTGCAGATAGCCGTCGAGCGTCTTGCGGTCCACCGGCGTGCCGTTCCACAGCACGGTGCCGTCGAAATCGACTTCCAGGGTGACGACCACCGGCGGGATCGGCGGCGGCTTCACGTTCGGCTTGGGCATGTCGAGCTTCACGGCATGCGTCTGGATGGGAAGCGTGATGATGAGCAGGGTGAGCAGAACGAGCATCACGTCGATGAGCGGCGTGGTGTTCATTTCCACCATCACCTCGCCTTCGCCGCTCTCATTGCCGACATTCATTGCCATGTGGCGATACCTTCAATCCGGTCTTTGACTGTTACGGCGCTTCGTTTCTGGGTTCGGTCAGAAAGCCGACCTTCTGGATTCCGGCGATCTGCGCCGCCAGAACCACGCGCCCGACCGCTTCGAAACGGACATCCTTGTCGCCGCGGATGTGCACTTCGGGAAGCGGATGCCCCGTTGCCAGCGCGCGGCGCAGCGCATCCTCGAACCGGTCCTTGAGTTCGGACTGATCGATGGGCGCGTTGTTGTAATAGATGTTCTCGTCCTTATCGACGGCGACCACGATGTTCTCGGGCTTCGTGATCGTCGCGATATTGCGCGCGTTCGGAAGATGCACCGGCACCGTCTTCACGATCACCGGGATGGTGACGAGGAAGATGATGAGAAGAACGAGCATCACGTCCACCAGCGGGGTGGTGTTGATGGTCGTGTTCAGGTCCGGATCCGAGCTGTGGTCGTCCGCTTGAACGTTCATCGCCATGGGTGTGGTCTCCGCGCTACCTGCGCCCCGGCCTACTTGCTCTTCGTGATCAGGTAGGTCTGCAGGTCGCCCGCGAAGCCGCGAAGCTTCTCGTTGATGACCTTGTTGCGACGAACCAGGAAGTTATAGAGCAACACGGCCGGAACCGCGGCGCCGAGGCCGAGGGCGGTCATGATGAGCGCCTCACCCACCGGGCCGGCGACCTTGTCGATCGAGGCCTGACCGGCGACGCCGATCGCGATGAGGGCTTGCAGAATGCCCCAAACGGTTCCGAACAGTCCGACGAACGGCGCGGTCGAGCCGACCGATGCGAGGAAGGCGATGCCGCTCTGCAGCGTCGAGTTGGCGTCTTCGAGCTGGCGCGTCAGCGACATGGCGATCCAGTCGTTGAGGCCGACGAGGCTCGTGCCGCCCTGGCTGGCGCGGATGCCGGCATCGGCGACGCTGCGGAACATGGAGTTCTTGGGCAGCTTGTCGACGCCTTCGGCGAGCGTGCCGGAGGTCCAGAAGCGCTTCTCGACCGTGCGCGCCTGCGAAAGGATGCGCGACTGCTCGAAGTACTTCATGAAGAAGATGTACCAGGTGCCGATCGACATGACGCCGAGGATCACGAGGATGGTCAGCGACACCGGATTGCGCTTGGCGACGATGTCGCCGAGGCCGTAGGGATTTTCGGTCGGAGCGGCCGATGCCGAAGGCGGCGTCACCGCCGGAGCGGCCGGCGCGGCGGCAGCCGGCGCAGCGGCAGGAGCCATCGTTCCGCCCGCCGGAGCGGCAGCAGGAGCAGCGCCACCCGGGGCAGCCATGGTCGGGGCTGCGGGGGCGGTCTGCGCGACAGCCGGGCCGAAGCCGAGGCCGGAAATCAGGACGACGGCGGCTGCTATCGTCAGGTGCTTCGAGATCATCTTTGTACTACTCCGTATTGTCCAGAATGACGAAGAACTCGTCGATTTAGTGAAGGCTGAAACGAACGATGGCCTGATGGTTCGGCGACGCCACGGGGGTATCGCCCTGCATGGCCGGCGTGTTGCGCCAGCGCGTCGAAACACACGAGACGGCCGCCTGATCCAGGCGATCGGAACCGCTGGACTTGGCCACGCCGACATTGGTGATCGCGCCGTCGACACCGACATCGTAGTGCACGAGCACGTCACCCGATTCATTGAGGCGGCGCGACAGGTCGGGATAATAGCTGTTGCAGTCGTGCGTACGACCAACTTGCTTGGACGGTGTGATCGTCGGCTCAGCCGGCTTGGGCTGGGTCGGCTGCACGGCCTGCACGGCCGTGATGGCGTTGTTCACCGGCGCGTCGCTCGCGATGTTGAGTTCCGGCGGCGGCACGAAGGGCGGCGGCGGCTTCGCCAGATCCGGCGGCGGCGGCGGCGGCGGCTTCACTTCGTCCTTGGGCTGAACGACTTCGGCCTTCAATTCTTCCGGCAACTTCTCGATCAATCCCGAGGCGAGACCGACGACCAATGCCCAGATGAGTCCGACATGCAGAATGCCGACGGCGATCAGCGTGCCGGTGCGCCGGGTCGTGTTCGGGGCCTCGGCCGGTACGTGTGATCTTAAGTCGTGTACTGGTTGTTCCATGGATCTTCCGTCGCCTACACAAAACTAATCCCGGCGCGGTGGCACCGGGACTGGCGGATTTGGGCCGAATACGCGTCCCCCTCCCGGCACCGGTTTCCGCCCGGTGCATTTTTTCTTAAACCCATCGTAATCACGGTTTTCACGGAGGGTCTAGTCTTTCGCTTTGGGAAACGCAACTTCGTGATGGGCCAGTTAACAGACTTGGCCCGTAAAGTCTGGATCGGCCGTCCCCGGCAGCCGACGCGCGCGGCATATTTGCCAAGGCTTCGCGACAGCGATGTGACGCGCCTTTCCCGCGGGATTCCGGACCTCGTAGTGGCTCGCCGTCGGGCGTCTCGTGCAGTCTTCATGCGTGGGTGCCTTTCGTCTGTACGGATGCGGCTAATCGTTCCACCTGTGCTTGAGAGTGCTGGAGAATACTGCTCCGCGCCGATGGCCAAATTGCGCCCGAGTGATGACGCGGCGCCACGATTCAGCGTTCTCGCGCAGGCTCGGCCGCTGGCCTATATTGCGCCTCGCCGTCGATTGCTTTGACAACATAAGCTTTTAGCCTTGCGCGGCGCTGTTGCGCGGCAATCGACACGCGGGCAAACAGGACGCCGGCAGCAAACCGTGAGGGCACATCCATGCGCTATCTGCACACTATGGTTCGCGTCGGCGACCTCGACGCCGCTCTGGATTTTTATTGCGCCAAGCTCGGGCTGAAGGAACTGCGCCGCGTCGAGAACAAAATGGGACGTTTCACGCTCGTTTTTCTGGCAACGCCCGAAGATGCCGAAAAAGGCGGCGGCGACGGCGTGCCGATGGTCGAACTGACCTACAATTGGGACGAGAAGGACTATGGCGGCGGCCGCAATTTCGGGCACCTCGCCTATCGCGTCGACGATATCTACGCCGTGTGCCAGCGATTGCTCGACGGCGGCGTCACGATCAACCGGCCGCCGCGCGACGGCCATATGGCCTTTGTGCGTTCGCCTGACGGCATTTCGATCGAATTGCTGCAGGCCGGCGGCAGCAAGCCGCCGCAGGAGCCCTGGACGTCCATGCCCAACGTCGGAAGCTGGTAGGCAAAGATTCCGGCGGGGACGATGATGAATTTCGCCAGCGACAATCATTACGGCGCGACGGCGCAAATCCTGGCTGCAATCGCCGCATCGGGCCAGTCCCCGATGCCGGCCTATGGTGACGACGACGTCACCAAACGCGTGACCGAGCGCCTGTGCCGGATATTCGAGCGCGAGGTCGCGGTTTATCCGGTGATCAACGGCACGACCGCCAATTCGCTGGCCCTGGCGACGCTGGTGCCGCCGCACGGGGCGATCCTCTGCCATGCCGAGGCGCACATCGCGGTCGACGAATGCGGCGCGCCCGAATTCTTCACCCACGGCGCGAAGCTGGTCGCCATCGAAGGCGAGGCTGCGAAACTGACGCCCGAAGCGATCGAGCGCGCGCTGGGACATTTCCAGAAGGGCTTCGTGCATCACGCCCAGCCGGCCGCCGTCAGCCTGACGCAGTCGACCGAGCTCGGCACGGTCTACACGCCGGCTGAAATCGCCCGCCTCGCCGGCCTCGCGCATGCCAGGCAGATGAAGGTGCATATGGACGGCGCGCGTTTCGCCAACGCACTCGTCGGCCTCGGCTGCACGCCCGCGGAGCTGACGTGGAAAGCAGGTGTCGACGTGCTTTCTTTCGGCGCCACCAAGAACGGCGCGCTGGCGGCGGAGGCCGTGGTCTTCTTCAATCGCGACGACGTGCGCGATTTCGAGTATCGCCGCAAGAAGTCCGGCCACCTGGTTTCGAAGATGCGGTTCATCTCGATCCAGCTCGAAGCCTATCTCGCGGACGGTCACTGGCTCGACAGCGCTCGGCGCGCCAACCGGCTGGCGCGGAGTCTGGCCGAAGGATTGTCGAAAGTTCCGCCGATCGAGATCGCCTATCCGGTCGCGGCCAATGCGGTGTTCGCGCGCATGCCGGAAGCGCTCGCCAGGAAGCTGCGCAAGGACGGCGTTCACTTTTACGACTGGGGCGTCGCCTCGGGCGGCAAGACGCTGGCGCGGCTGATGCTGTCCTTCGCGACGCCGGAAGAGGACGTCGCCCGCCTGATCGCTCTGGCGCGCGACGCCTGATCGATCCGCCGGACTCTAGATTCGTCCCAGCAGCGAGATCGTCCCGGTCTGCTCGGTCGCGTTGCTCGAGCCGCGCACGAAATCGTAGGACAGGCCGATCGTCCAATTGTCCGTCGTCGCGTTCAGGTTCAGGCCGCCGACCAGATTGCCGCGGCTGGGATCGGGTCCCTGCACCACGAAAGGCGTGCCCGGCTGATTGCCGCTGAGCGACGAATTGATGTCGGCGAACGCCGCATGCAGCTTCGCCGCATCGTTGATGAAGTCGAAGCGATAGCCGACGCGCGCCGACGGCTGGAGGAAGAAGTCGCCGAGGTTGATGTCCTCGCGGACTTCGGTGCCGAGGAAGGTGCGCAGCGAATTGGCATAGTAGGGCTTCACGGCGAGATCGAATCCGGTTCCGCCGTTGACTTCGGTGTAGCCCTCTTCGCGCATCGACATGCCGTCGAGCGAAATCTGCGGCGTGACGAAGGTCGAGCCGAACTTCATCAACGCGCCCATCGTCGCGCCGATCGATCCCAGCAGGGCGGCGCGGTTGCTGTCCGCCTCGCGGCTGAAGGTCGTCGTGTCCGTGGTATTCGGGATCGGAATGGTCAGGTTGAGGAAGCGCTTGCCCTTCAGGCTGCCGTAACCGACCGAGAACTGGGAATCCACGAACAGTCCGCGCCCGCGCCAATCGGTGTAACCGGTCAGCAGGTACCACAGCTCGCTCGTCCTGGAGTTCGCCGGCTCGCTCGCCTGGCCGGCCTGCACGTCGCCGGTGTAAAAGCTGAACGCGCCGCCGTACCAGCCGTCCTCGGGCGAGCCGTCATCGAGGCCGAGCGAGAATCCGAAGCCGTGATCCTTGAAGCCGGGTAGTTGCACGGCCGGGCAATTTCCCGCCGCGCAGACGTTCAGCGCCTTCGCCGCGCTGCCCGTCAGGGTCTGGCCGTGCGTGCTCATATATTCGCCGAACTCGTTGCCCCACAGGGTCAGCTCGCCGGGTTCCTTGGCGAAGAGCTGCAACTGGCGCTGGCGCGCGGCGACGACGCCGGTGCCCTGATCGGTGAGCGAGATGGCGACGGCGCGCGTGCCGCCCGAGACGTCCGGCACGAAGGCGCTGTAGGCGGCTTCGGCGTCGGCCTGCGAGTTGATGCCGGCCACCAGCGCCGCACCGAGCGCGTCGTCGCTCTGCGCTGCCGCGTTCGCGAAGGGGAAGATCTGCGAGGCATAACCCGTCAGGCCGAGTTCGGCTTCGGACTTGGGCACGACGGTCAATTCCAGAATGTCGTTGCCGCCGACGGTGACCTCTGCGAGCGTCGAGCTGTCGAACAGGAACGGCTTGGAGCCGCCGTTGACGGCAAGCGCGTAATTGGCGAGGTCGTTCGCAGTAATGCCGAGATTTCCATGCGGCGCGGAAATCAATTCGAACGTGCCGCCCTGCGGAACGAAGCTGCCGAACGACACGTTGAAGTTCGTGCCGGTGCTGAAGCTGACCTGATCCGACGCCTGGATCAGCGCCTTCGTGTTGAGGCCGCCGGTCACCGTCACATTGACGGTGCTGAGATTGCCGCCCATCGTCGTAAAGTCGGTCACTTCCAGATTCGTGTGCGCGGTCGCCGTCACGATGTTCTGCAGGTTCAGCGTCGAACCGCTCCCGACCGTCACCGTCAGCGCGCCCTCCGCGGTCACAGCGCCGGTGACCGTCGAATTGCCGTTCAAGGTCAGCGTATTCGTGCCGCCGGCAAAGTTGATCGCGCCGGTCTGGGTAGCGGGCGAGGCGAGCGTGCCGGTCAGCGTGTAGCTGTTGGTGCCCTGGCCGAACAGCACGTCACCGGTCACGGTGGCGTTGTTGACGAAGGTCAGGCCCTGCGTATTCAGCGAGACGTCGACCGCCGAGGCGTGCGACGTCGATCCGTTGGTCAGCGTCGTGACCGTCGCCGAGATGGTTCCTCCGACATTGTTGGTGATGTTCTGAAGCGAATTCGAGCGGTCTTCGATCGCGATCGCGGTGAGCGTCGTGACATTCGCGCTCGTGGGGTCGGTCACGGTGGCGGCGGCGAGGATGCTGGCGCCGGTGTCGACGGTGATGCTGGTGACATGGGTGACCGGGTTTCCGTTCACCGGGACGCCGCTGATGAGGATCGCCGTGGCGGTTCCGCCGTCCGTGCCGCCAATCGATGCGGCGATATGACCGTTGCCGGTCGACGTGCCGCCCTCTGCCGACACCTCGATGCTCGGGATCGTGACGTACTGACCGATCTGAAGCGCCGTGGCGTTGACGGCGTTGCCGGGATTCGTGCTCGTCGCCGTGGCCGATATGATGCCCGAATTGAAGAGTCCGCCCGTGATGTTCACGAGCTGCCCGGCGCCGCCGGCAATCGAAACGTCGAGCGTGTTGGCGTTGTTGTCCTCCGCCGTGGCCGTGATCGAGCCGCGGTTGACGAAGCCGAATGTGCCGTTGAGATCGGCCGAGCCCAGCGCGCCCAGATTGACGCTCGTCGCGAGCAGCGACGGCGCGATCGAAAGCACCGGCGCATTGACGCCGTTCGCCGTGATCACAGCGTTGGTCACGCCGTCGACGCCCGTCGCGCTGCCGTTGTTCAGGAAGCCGCCGGCGATGTCGTTGCCGATGACGACCGCCGAGCCGGACTCGGCGTTCTTGACCGTCGATGAGCGCGTCGCGACGCCCAGCGCCGAGATCGTTCCCGAATTCGCGAACGTGCCCGTCTCCGTGCACGAGGGCGTTACCGAGATGTTGCAGGCCATGATCGGCCCGCCAATGCTGATGCCCGAGGCGCCGTTGCCGACGGCCGTCAGCGTCGCGGCCGACGACACGATGACGTTGCCGTTGATCGTTCCAAGCAGGTTTGCGATCTGGATCGACGTGGCGGACGAGCCGTTCGGTGTCGTCGGCGACATCGTGAACGAGCCGCCGAACGTCATGTCGCCGTTCAGGACGAAACCCGTGTCCTGGACGACGCCGATCGAGCTGTCGCCCGCCACTTTGACGACCGACGTCGATTCAAACGTAATGGGACCGTCGAAGGTTGAGCCGGTGGTGCCGCTCAGATGCACGGCTTCCTTCGTGATCCCCGTACCGGTGAGATCGATGGTGCCGCTGTTGTCAAAGCTGCCGAACGGATTCTTGGTGCCGTCGATGAGCACGCCGACCGCCGTCCCGGTGTCGGTGCCCGTGATCGACCCGCCTAGGTTGGTCACCGTGATCGGAGTCGCGCTGGTGCCCGCATCGAGTGTGAGGATCGGCACGGTCGTGGACTTGAAATTGATCCCGCCCGTCGCATCGATCGTCAAATTGCCCGTCGAGCTGGTCTTCTGCGCCGTGGTGACGACCGTCTTCAGTTCGGTGTCCGCCAGTGCCTGGGAGGAGAACAGAACTGCCGTGGCAGCCGAAAGCATGAGAGCGCGCTTGTTCAAGTCGAACCTCTTGTAACTACGGCCAAAAATGGATTCCGAAGTGGCTTAGCCCGGGGCCCAACTCCGAATTTACGTCGCCTACCGCTGCAGGTCTCACCCCCGGGAACCGACCGCAGCAAACCACCATAACCAATTTCGTTCACCTCACCTAGCCGTGACCCGGGAGAAACGCAAATTTCCGGTTTTTAATCGGCCCTTAGGTCCGCCTCGGTCCGATTCGCGCAGGTCCGCAGGATGCAGACGAACGCCGCGACAACTTTGAGCCGCAGGTACGGCGAAGGGTTGGGCCCACGAGTCGCTTCGCGCCCGGTTGCAGGTTGCGCGGCGTTCCACTTTCGAAAGTTTGCGGCGCGTGTCCTCTGCCCGGCTCGGCGGAACGTTCAGGCGGCGTGCTGATGCGCCGCCGTGCGTGTGCGGATGAATTGTCCGAGCCGCTGGATGCTGACCTTGGCCTCGGGCACGTTGCTCGCCTGGAAGACGTGCTGCATGCCGTCGTAAATTTCGACGCTGACCGGCACGCCGGCATCGGCGGCGCGGTCGCCCAGGCGCGATGCGTCGTCGCGCAGGATTTCCGCGCTGCCGGCATGCACCATGATAGGCGGAAAATCCTTGAAGCTCGTGAACGCCGGTGAGGCATAGGCGTCGCACGGATTGGTCTTCTTAAGATAGTGACGGGCGCTGACGAACAGGAAATCCCAACTCAGCAACTCATCGCTCGCCGCGTTCTGCATCATGGACCATCCCGAGAGGGACAGATCGGCCCAGGGTGACATCGCTACGCAGGCGGCCGGCATCGGCAGGCTGGCATTGCGCACGGCGTTGAGGAGGGAGAATGCCAGTCCGCCGCCGCTGCCGTCGCCGGCGAGGACGACCGAGGACGGCGATACGCCCTTCGACATCAGCAGCCGATAGCAGTCGATCGCGTCGCGCACCGCGGCCGGAAACACATATTGCGGCGCCAGGCGATAATCGAGCGCGAACGCCGTCGCTTCTCCCGCCTGCGCCAGACGCGCGATGAGCGCGCGATGCGTGAGCGGCGAGCCCGCGACGTATCCGCCGCCATGGAAGTAAAGGATCAGCCGGTTGGGTGCGCTGTTCGGCAGGCGTACCCACTCGCCTTTCAAGGGCCCGATCTGCGCCGGTTCGAACGTCGCCTCGCGCGGCGGGCTGCCGGCACGCGCGAACATCGCTTCATAGCGCGCGCGCAATTCGACGATGTCGGTATCGCCCGTGACGGGCCTGTTTCGGCGCAAGAGACGGCTGACGACGGAGCCTTGCAAGTAGGACATCGAGCATGGTCGCGAAAAAGGCCGGGTATGAGTAGCCCCATACCCGGCCTCTGTCATCACATTCGCGAAACGTCGTTAAGCGGCGCGTGCCTGACCTTCGATGGTCTTGAGCTCCGGCGCGTTGATCGCGATCTTGCGCGGCTTCTTCTCTTCCGGAACGACGCGTTCCAGGTCGACGTGAAGCAGGCCGTTCTCGAGCTTGGCGGCGCGCACTTCGACGTGCTCCGCCAGTTGGAAGCGGCGTTCGAAGCTGCGGCCGGCGATACCCTGATAGAGATATCCGGCCTTGGCGGCCTCTTCGCGCTTGCCGGCGATGGTGAGTACGCCGTCACGCACTTCGACGTTCAGATCCTTGTCGGCAAAACCGGCGACAGCGATCGAGATCCGGTAGTGGGTCTCATCGGTCCGCTCGATATTGTACGGGGGATAGCCGTTGCCGGCGTCGGCGGCCTGTTCCAGCATGTTGAACAGATGGTCGAATCCGACGGTGGAACGGAAATAGGGGGAAAAGTCTCGCATGTTACAACCTCCTGAAAGCGTTGCGGTTTTAGGCCCCGTCCTGCGGACCAGGGCCGTTTCGATGCGCCGGACGCCATCAGGCCGCCCGGCAAGGCTGTAGGTAGGAAAGGGGTTCGGGGCCTTCAAGCCCGGGGTGACCGATTGTCACCACCATAAAAGATGGCTGAGCGCGCCCGTCCAGAACACCAGCAGGACGAAGTAGGTGAACGCATCCATCTGCCAGGGCTTGAACAGGATCCCCGTAACGTTGTGCGCGAGAGTCTGCAGCCAGGCGCCTTCTTCCTTGTTGTTGGGATCGCGCCACTTGCCGCTGCGCATCAGCGATTCGATGTTGTTGAGCACGCAGGAGTTCTTGTTGAACTGCCACTGCACCGCCACCGCCGGCAGGAAGCACATATAGAATATGAGTGCGGCGCGGAACGGGATCAGCCAGCCAGTTACTATGTAAATCATTATCGCGAAGTGCAGGTAGAAGCAGACATTGCCCAAAAGGTCCCGCTTCTCGGCCGCATGGGATGGCAGGGCCGAGGCGATCGCCGGAGTCTCGTCGTCGTCCGTCACGCTCATGGGATCCGCCGCTTCACGAACGCGCCGGCGCGCGCGATCGCATCGCGGCCCTCCGACAGAATGGGATGGAAGATGTGCCAGACATGGATCATCCCGCCCCAGGATTCGAACGAGACTTCGACGCCGGCGGCTTCGGCGCGATTTTTCAACGCGACGGCGTCGTCGTGCAGCGCTTCTTCGGTTCCCACCTGGATGAGCAGCGGCGGCAAGCCCTTGAGATCGGCGAACAGGGGCGAGGCCAGCGGCGTTTTCGGATCGGCGCCGGCGAGATAGGCCGCGGCCATTTCGTCCAGGCCTTCCTTCTTGACGATCGGATCGCGCTTGGCGCGCGCACGAAAGGCTTCGCCGCCCTGCGAAAGATCGCCCCAGGGCGAAAGCACGACCGCGCAGGCCGGCATCGGCAGGCCCTTGTCGCGCGCCGCGACGAGCGCGGCGAAGGTCAGACCGCCGCCGGCGCTGTCGCCCGCGATCGCAAGTTTCTCCGCCGCGATGCCGCTGTCGAGCAGGCCCTTATAGGCCGCGACCGCGTCGTCGACGGCGGCGGGAAACGGATTCTCGGGCGCGAGGCGATAGTCGGCGGCGAAGACAGGCAGTCCGCAATCGGCGCTCAACGGTCCGAGCATGTGGCGATGCGATTTCGGCGAACCGATGAGATAGCCGCCGCCGTGCAGATAAAGCAGCGCGGCGTCGTTGCGGCGCACGCCTTTGGCGCGGACCCATTCGCCTTTGACGCCGCCGATCGTTGCCGGCTCGGCTTCGAAACCTTCGACGGGCGGCATCAACTGCGACAGCATCTCGAAGCGCGCGCGCTGTTCGGGCCAGCCGAGATTTTCGAGCGTGCCTTCCTGCGTGAACAGACCCGCGAGCGTCAGCCGGTCTTTGACGGACATGCGACGGCGCCTCCCTTGCCCCGTCGCAAGGTTCCGACAGCTTCGGCGGCAATGCAATGCGCACCCCGCCCGGTTGTCTGAAACCCGACAAATGCTCATACTCCTTGGGCAAATTCCCCGAAAAACCGGGGTGTCCGGGAAGGATCGGTCATGAGCTCGGCAGCGGTACAGCAGATCATTACCCAGATGGCGAGCGCCATCGGTGCCAATTCGGGACTCGGCGGCACCCTGAAGTTCGATTTCGGCGACGCCGGCAGCGTCTTCGTCGACGGCAAATCGACGCCAAACTCGGTATCGGACGGCGACGGCAAGACCGCGGATTGCACGATCGCGGTCACGCTCGACACCTTCGACAAGATGGTGAAAGGCGAGCTCGACGGCACATCGGCGTTCATGCAGGGCAAGCTGCGGGTGGCCGGCGACATGGGCCTGGCGATGAAGCTCGGCCCTGTGCTGCAAAAGGCGCGCGGCTAACCGGATGACCCCCGCGCTCGAGGCGTTGCGGGCGCAATTCATCGTCACGCCGGGCGGCGCCCGCCTGCGCACGGCGACATTCGAGCGCGCCGAAGAAACGCCCGAGCGGGGCGTCTGCGTCCTGCTCCACGGCCAGACCGAATTCATCGAGAAATACGGCGAGGTGATCGACGAGCTGCGCGGCCGCGGCTTCGTCGTCGCCACCTTCGACTGGCGCGGACAGGGCGGTTCGACGCGCGCCCTCGCCGATCCCCTGAAATGCCATATCGGAAATTTCGGCGAGTATGACGAGGACCTGGCGACGTTCCTCGAACAGGTGATCAAGCCGATGGGCGTCGCGCCGCCGCTGGTTCTCGCCCATTCCATGGGCGCGCATATCCTCCTGCGCACGCTGCACGACAGGCCGCGCGCCTTTTCCGCCGCGGTATTGAGCGCGCCGATGATCGCGGTCTCGACCCGCGGCCAGCCCGCCTGGGTGGCATCGCTGGCGACGACGGTGATGAACGCCCTCGGGCAGTCGCAGGACTGGGTCATGGGAATGGCCGGGCGCGATCCGCTCAAGCTCCGCTTCGAGGACAATCTCGTGACCTCGGACCGCCGCCGCTGGCACGCGGTCCAGGAGCTGATCTCACGCAAGCCCGAATTGCGGCTCGCCGGCCCGACATGGGGCTGGCTCAAAGCAGCCAACGAGTCGATGGCGCGCGTGCTCTCGCCCGGTTATCCGGAGGCGATCGGGACGCCGGTGCTGGTCTGCGGCGCCGGCAAGGACCGGATCGTTCTGACGCCCGCCGCCGAAGCCTTCGCCGGGCGGCTGCCGCGCGGAACCTATGTGCTCTTCGAGGATTCCGAGCACGAGATCCTGATGGAGAACGACTCCATCCGCGCCCGCTTCTGGAAGGCGTTCGATGCGTTCGTGGCGGCGCAGCGCTGAGCGCGGCCGCCCCGTTGACAGACCTTGTTTCACTTCGTAGACGGGTGCCGTTCATCGGGGCGAGACGCTCCGTTCGCCCGCCCTCCGCCCGGAGGGCGTTTCTTTTTGTCTCCGATGCAATCGGGCATCGCGCCTAGCGGAGACCACCATGACCAAGACCATCGCCTACACGCTCCACGGTTCGGGAGCGGAGCCCGTTCTCGTTCTGCACGACTGGAACGGTGATCACGGCAACTACGATCCGATCCTGCCCTATCTCGACGGCGCAGCGTTCACCTACGCCTTCGTCGATTTGCGCGGCTACGGAAAATCCCGCGACATCGAAGGCGCCTACACCGTCGACGAGATTTCGCGGGACTGCATCGCCGTCGCCGACGCACTCGGCTGGCAGCGGTTCCATGTTCTCGGTCATTCGATGACCGGCATGGCGACGCAACGCATCGCCGCGGACGCGCCGGCGCGCGTCAAGAGCGCCATCGCCGTCTGTCCGATGTCGGCCGCCGGATCGCCGGCGCCCGACGAGGCGCTCAGATTCTTCGAGATCACCACGCACGACGACGACGCGTTCCGCCGACTGATCAAATTCGTCAGCGGAAATCTCTCCGAGCAATGGGTCGACGCAAAGCTGCGCCAGAACCGAAGCAGCGTGTCGCCCGCGTGCCGCGCGGGCTATCTCAGGATGTTTTCGCGCAGCAATTTCGTCGAGGATGTGCGCGGACTGGCGACTCCTTTCCTTGTCGTTGTCGGCAGCCACGATCCCGGCATCGACGAAGCGGCGATGAAGGCGACGTTTCTCGCCTGGCACCCCAACGCGGAACTCGCCGTCATTCCGAACTGCGGACACTATCCGATGCAGGAATGTCCGCCCTATTTCGCGATGCTGATCGAAAAATTCCTGCGCGAGCATTCCGGCTGAGCGACAGAAACGGCGAGCGTCGCGGCCCGGATTCGGGCCTCGGCGCGCCGCATACGGCGCTCGGCTGTGGGATTACTTCTCGCCAAAAAATTATTTTTCCGCAGTCCGCTTCGATTCTTACGATGCACATCACTTTTGTTATCCACACATTCGGAAACGGCCTCATCATCTGCGCATGATGAAGCAAGAGAACGCGCACTCAGGCGCCAATCCTGAGACCGAACTCCAAGCGGAGCCCGATGCAATCGAGCAAGCGCAGGACAAACAACCGACAGGTTGCCCACAACAAACCCCTGCCGAGGCACGACCGCCGAGCGGCGCGACGGACACGCCGGCTTCGCCGGCCGAGGTTCTGCCAAGGCCCTCCGGGACGCTTGCGATCCTCGAAGCGCAGCTCGGAGAGGCGCTGAAGATCATCGAGGATCTGTCCCGATACGTCCAACATCCCGATTCGGACGTGCTCATGACCATCCCGGTCGCGGATGCCGTGAGCCGGATGGTGCTGGCCAGCGCATCGCTTGGAAAGGTAGCGAGCCGGCTGCAGAACGGAGAGACGGAATCGCGTCATCGCGTGATCGTCGAGTACGCCGCCCCGGGGGAGGGGGTCGGCGAAACCAGAAAACGAATAAGCCGTGAACGCGACTGAAACAGCCGCGCCGTCGAAACGGCGGCGCGGCGGACAACCTGGCAACCGCAACGCCGTCAGGACCGGTCTTCACACCGCTCAGATGCGCACGATGCGCCGGCGGATCCGGTCCTGGCGGCGGCGGAACCGTCAGGTGCTGGCGCTGGCGCGCGGCGAACTCGCGGCCATAGGCGCGTTTCGCGGTGCCTTAAGCGTTGAGCAGCAGGATCGCAGCCTCGTGGATCCGCTTGTCGCCGGCGGCCAGGCACTGCCCGCCCTCGGCGCACGAGCCGCCCTGCCAGTTCGTGATGATGCCGCCGGCGCCTTCGATCACGGGGATGAGCGCGGCGACGTCCCAGCGATGGAACGCCGACTCGATGATCAGGTCGGTGAAGCCCAGCGCCATGGTGCCGAAGATGTAGCAGTCGCCGCCCCAGCGGGTCATCTTGACCGCGCGCTGCACGCGCCGGAACGCTTCGCGCTCGCCGGCCTGGAAATAGCCGTCGGGATGGGTGGCGCACAGGATCGCATCGGAGAGGTCGGAACAGGCGCGCACCTTCAGCGGCACGGCTGCGCCACGGAAATGGAGTTCGGTGCTGCCGTTCGCGCCGACGAAGCGCTCGCCGATCCAGGGCTGGTCGATGATGCCGAGCACGGGCCGCTCGTTTTCTTCCAGTGCGATCAGGCAGCCCCATTCGTGCCGCCCGTTGATGAAGGCACGCGTGCCGTCGACCGGATCGAGCACCCAACGCAGGCCGCTCGTTCCCTCCTTCTCGCCGAATTCCTCGCCCAGAATTCCGTCCTCGGGCCGCTCGCGCTCGATGATGGCGCGAATCGCTTTTTCCGCATTCTTGTCGGCTTCGGTGACCGGGTCGAAGACCGGCTGGCCGTGCACGATGGGCCGCTTGTCGGCGACGTCGAGGCGCTGGCGGAAATAGGGCCGGATGACCTCCCCCGCCGCGTCGGCGAGCCGATGGGCGAAGGCGACGGTTTCTGGCGGCACGGGCATGGCGGGCAAATCCTGGGTGAGCGCCTATATTGCATACCGGACAACACAGGGGCAGCACATGAAAAGCGTCGTCGTCACAGGCTCGTCCACCGGCATCGGCTGGGGGATCAGCAAGGTCCTTGTTTCCAGGGGTTTTCGGGTCTTCGGCAGCGTCCGCAAGCCGGCCGACGGCGAGCGGCTGGCGAAGGAATTCGGTCCGAACTTCGTCCCGGTCCAGTTCGACGTCACGGACGAGGCGGCGGTGGCGAAGGGCGCCGAGCAGGTCGCGGCGGCGCTGGGTGGGGAAACCCTGGCGGGACTCGTGAACAATGCGGGCATCGCCGTGGCGGGTCCCCTGCTCTATCTCAAGCTGGACGAATTCCGCCAGCAGATCGAGGTCAACCTGACCGGTCAGCTCATCGTCACCCAGGCCTTCGCGCCGCTGCTCGGCGCGGACCGCTCGCGCCGCGGAGCACCGGGACGGATCGTGATGATCTCCTCCGTCGGCGGCAAGAACGCCAATCCGTTCATGGGGCCGTACAACGCCTCCAAGTTCGGGCTTGAAGGATTGTCGGAGTCGCTGCGCCGCGAACTCATGATCTTCGGGATCGACGTCATCGTCGTCGCGCCGGGTGCGGTGGCGACGCCGATCTGGGACAAGGCGGACAGTGTCGACGTCACGCAATATGCGAACACGCCCTACGCGAAACCGCTGGCCGCGGTGAAGGAGATGATGCTCGCGCTGGGACGCAAGGGCTTTGCGCCAGAGAAGCTGGGCGAGGCGGTCTACGTCGCACTCACCGCGGCGAGGCCGAAGACGCGCTACACCGTGACGCCTGATCCGTTACAGAACGCCATGATGCTGACGCTGCCCAAGCGCCTGGTCGACAACCTGATCGCCGGGCAATTGGGATTGAAGAGGACGGTGTCTTGATCGCGTGCCGGCGCGCGACGGAGGCCGACATGGCGGTGCTCGCCGATCTGCGTTGGCGGCTGCAGACCGACGATACAGACGACATCGATAACGGCGCGAAGGCGGTGTTTGTTGCAGATTTCGCCGCCGCGCCCGTCAATCGCGACCCCCTCACGACGCATTTTGTGGCCGAATGCGACGGTGCCGTAGCCGGCGCGATGACGGTGCGAAAGGTCGAGAAGATCCCGGCACCCGGCCGCCTCTGCGCCTTCTGGGGTTATCTCACCAATTGTTACGTGCTGCCGCAGAATCGTGGCGGCGGCGTCGGCGCAGCGCTGCTCGACTTCGTCACCGCCTGGGCTAGGGCCGAGGCGCTAGAGCTGCTCACCGTGTGGCCGAGCGACCGCGCCTATCCGTTCTACGAGCGCGCCAGCTTCGCCCGTCACGCCGATCCGCTGGTGCTCAAATTGACCGGGGACTAGTCCACTTCCGCGCGCGAGGCGCGCTTGCGGTCGTGCGGCGACAATTCGCGCTTGCGCAGGCGGATCGATTGCGGCGTGACTTCGACGAGCTCGTCGTCCTCGATATAGGCGATGGCCTGTTCGAGGGTCATCGGCACGATCGGCGTCAGACGCACCGCTTCGTCCTTGGACGTGGTGCGGATGTTGGTGAGCTGCTTGGCGCGCAAGGGATTGACCTCGAGGTCGTTGTCCTTGGCGTTCTGGCCGATGATCATGCCCTGGTAGACCTTGGTGCCCGGCACGATGAAGAGCTTGCC
>DATJZB010000031.1:0-24330 GCA_035499335.1 Rhizomicrobium sp.
GTGGCGAGCACATGCGCATCCGGCGTGATCACGTAGGATGTGCGGTTCGCATATTCGGGACTCTTCAGAAGGACCGCGTCATATTCCTTCATGATGTGCTGATCGGCGTCGGCGGCGACCGGGAACTTGCTCTTGCACGCCGTGGTCGAAAACCGGTCGAGCGTTCCGATGTCGTCATGGCTGACGCCGATGACGGTGGCGCCGAGGGTGGCGAACTGCGGCATGGCGTCGGCGAATTCGTGCGCTTCGATCGTGCAATTCGTGGTGAAGGCCGCAGGGTAGAAATAGAGGACGACCGGTCCGCTCTTCAGCGCATCGGCCAGCGAGAAGACGAACTCCTTGCCGCCCAGCGTCGCGGGCGCCGTGAAATCCGGCGCGGCGGCGCCAACCTTGAGCGCGGCGGAAGCCGGGGCGACGGCGAGCGCTACGACAAATGTGGCGATGATCGGTTTCTTCATGGCGCGTGCTCCTTCGTGTTGGATAACTTTGCGCATAAGTCGCCCCTCTGTCACGGCTAAGCTATTCACATCTCAGTATATTCGTTTTTTTACGCAGTTAGGCTGTCAACACCCCCTCCGGCGTGAGCGATGATGCACGCGTTCACGCAAGAAAGGATGAACATGAGTGACAGCAATGACGACGTCCACCGGCAACGCTACGCAAGGCAGCTATTGGAGGACCGTGCGTTCGAGGACCTGACGGTCCTGCGCACGCGCCAGCGCAAGGAGTTCCTGGACAAGATGCTCCAGGGCGACGACATGGCGGCCTGGCTGGCGCCGTCCGAATGCGCGCCGTCGGACGAGGTATTGTCCGAACACATGGCGCAACTGCGCACCGCGGTGCGCTATGCGATGCAGTTTGCGCTGGCCGACGATATGACCTTCGAGCGCAACATGGCCGCGGCGAACGCGGCGACGCGCATGATCCAGGCGAACATCGCGCTCGCTAAAGTGCTCAACGCGGCGAACGCGAAAACAGTACGTGGTGTTTCCCGCCGCGTGGAGTCCCAAGATTGAGTAGGCGCGGGGCTCCGGTGGGCAATCGGCGCGCTCTCAAGCACGGCGCGTACGCCGCGGACATGCGCGCATTGCGCAAGCTCGCGCACCGGCTGGTCGCTTCGGCGCGGCGCGCGATCCGGATGCGTTCAGACGCCGTAATGGACGTACGGAAAGCAGCGCTCGCGATCGAGGACGAGGCCGAAATGTCTGGCCAGCGCCTGGATCGAGGTGTCGTGCGCGCCGAACGGATCGGCGTTCGAAGGGCCCACGATGATCATGCGGAAGTCGTCGCAGGCTTTGCCCTGCGGCGGCAGCATCGCGGTGGCCAGCGGCGTCCCGTCATTCTCGCGCAGGGTGAGGAACAACGGCATGGACCGGAGGATATGCGCCTTCAGGCCGATGTCGCGCTCGATGTAAGAGGTGACGGCCGGCTGGTAGGTCTTGGCAGCGGCGTCGCGCTCACGCCGGAAATACTTCTCGACGGCGTGGCGCATTTCTTCGGCTTCGGCCGCCGCCTCGGCCTCGGTCTCGATCCGGAACCAGGTCCGCCGGCCGGGTGCTTCGCAAATGAACTGCATCGAGTGGTCCCCCGCGAATCAGCAACGATGGGGTCGATGATAGGGAAAAGCGGGCAGTGGCGCCTCTCAGGAGATGTGCCTAAGCTGCCCGCCGGAACCCGCGGGAATTTGCTGAGCCATGCCCGTCGAGATGCTCGAGCATTACACGATCCGCTGCGCCAGCCTGGAGAAGACGCGCGACTTCTATCGCGACGTGCTCGGCCTCGCGGTCGGCGAGCGGCCGAACTTTCCCTTCAAGGGCTATTGGCTCTATCTCGGCGGCGTGCCGATCGTTCATCTGGTCGACCGGGCGGAGTCCGAGCGTCGCGACGGCCCGCATGGGTCGGGCGACACGGCGGCGCTCGACCATATCGCGTTTCGCGGCATCGACCTGGACGCAACCCGCGAGGCACTGCGCCGGCATGGCCTTTCGTTCCGCGAGGCCCAGGTGCCGGGCGCGCGCATCACCCAGCTCTTCGTCCCCGATCCGGACGGCATCCTGATCGAGCTGAATTTTCGAAATTCCCCAGCGTAAAGCTCGGGCTGACGCCCTGGACCGGCAGGGCGTCTCGCGCCTTTGCGAACATCCCCGGCCGCCATGTTTCCGGGCGGATTCCGCTGAAAACGACGGGCAAGTGCGGCCTTTGCCCGCCCTCTCCGGATGTGATTTTATGCGCCCCAGCTATTGGGGAAATAACCCCGAACGCCTTCGTCACAACAGGGAGTCAAGGGAATGCAAGAACGTCTTCAATTCTATATCGACGGCAAGTGGGTGGACCCGGTCGCGCCCAAGACCATCGACGTCATCAACCCGGCCACGGAAGAGCCTTTCGCGCGCATCTCGCTCGGCTCCAAGGCCGACGTGGACAAGGCGGTTGCCGCCGCCCGCAAGGCGTTCGAGACCTTTTCGCGGACGACGCGCGAAGAGCGCCTCGCCCTGCTCGGCAAGATCATCGCCGTCTACCAGACCAAGTACGACCTGATCGCCGAAACCATTTCCAAGGAAATGGGCGCCCCGATGTGGCTGTCCAAGGCCGCCCAGGCCGCGACCGGCATGGGCCACCTCGCCGAAGCCATGAAGATCCTCAAGGACTACCAGTTCGAGGAAGTCCGCGGCACGACGGCGATCGTCAAGGAGCCGGTCGGCGTCTGCGGTTTCATCACGCCGTGGAACTGGCCGATCAACCAGATCGTCTGCAAGGTCGCCCCGGCGCTCGCCGCCGGCTGCACGATCGTGCTCAAACCTTCCGAAGTCGCGCCGATGAACGCCATGCTGTTCGCCGACGTGCTGCATGAAGCGGGCGTGCCGCCGGGCGTCTTCAACCTCGTCAATGGCGACGGTCCGACGGTCGGCGAGGCGCTGTCGTCGCATCCGGGCATCGACATGATGTCGTTCACCGGCTCGACGCGCGCCGGCATCGCGGTCGCCAAGGCCGCTGCCGACACGGTCAAGCGCGTGGCGCAGGAACTGGGCGGCAAGTCCGCGAACATCGTGCTCGACGACGCCGACCTCACCAAGGCGGTCTCGGGCGGCGTGATGCAGATGATGACAAACTCGGGTCAGTCCTGTAACGCGCCGTCGCGCATGTTCGTGCCGCGCGCCAAGAACGACCAGGCCATCGCCATCGCCAAGGCGACGGCTGCCCAGGTCAAGGTCGCGGTGCCGGATTCGGCCGACGCCACGCCCGGCTCGATCGGTCCGGTGGTCAGCGAGCTGCAGTTCAACAAGATCCAGGGCCTCATCAAGAAAGGCATCGACGAGGGCGCAACGCTCGTCGCCGGCGGTCTCGGCCGTCCCGAGGGTATGAACCGCGGCTATTATGTCCGGCCGACCGTGTTCGCCAACGTGACGAACGACATGACGATCGCGCGCGAGGAGATCTTCGGGCCGGTCCTGTGCATGTTGCCGTACGACAGCGAAGAAGACGCCATCCGCATGGCGAACGATACGGTGTACGGCCTCTCGGGCTATGTGCAGTCGGGCGACCTCGCCCATGCGCGCAAGGTGGCCTCGCGGCTTCGCACCGGCAACGTGCACCTGAACGGTGCCTCCGCCGACTTCAGTGCGCCGTTCGGCGGCTACAAGCAGTCCGGCACGGGTCGCGAATGGGGTGAGTTCGGCTTCGAGGAATTCCTCGAGACCAAGGCTGTTCTCGGCTACCAGCCGAAGGCGGCCTGAGCCGGGCGCGGGAGGGTTCGTCCCGCCCGCGGCTGAAAAACGAAAAAAGGCCGTCGCTGCGAAGCGGCGGCCTTTTCGATTCAATTCGCTGTTAGTGTCGCAGGCGCGCCGGATGCGTACGCGCGAAAAGTAGCCATGCGTCTGCGCCCCAGACGAATATCCTCAAGCCCGGCGAGGCCTTCGAGAACTAGCTCGCATTCGTTGTAGCTCCGGTTCCGTCTGGATTTCCTGACACATGCGGAGCTCGCCATTGTCGATGCTAGTTGGAGGTTTCCCGCCTCAACAGTGATCGATCGATTCCTCAATGTCATGGTCAGGAAAACGATTTTTGAATTCGGCAATCAAGCTTTTGGTTGCGTTGAGGCACGTCTCCTGTTGCGAATCGGATGCTCCTTTGGAGACGAGGTCGACGTCAATTTGAGAAAATTCACAAACGCCGTTGACGACCTGCTTGTCCGAGTAGCGAGCAAGTCCACCTGACTCCGCAGCCCGGGTTTCGGCCGAACACATGTCAAGCTCCTTTGATGTATCCAGATTGCCGGCCGCGAGTGAGGAGTGAAATATGCCCGCGACTGCTGGGTCAGCCGCTGGAAACTCACGAGCCCCCTTCGGTTCTTGGCCGCACGCGGTCGCCAGCAGGGAGAGCACAATTGTTAATCGCCGAACTTTTGAGTTCATCAGCTTTTTCAATCGAATTCGAGTTGGAGAAGTATTCTCGTGGGAGCGCTTCTTGGTGGCGGCTACTCGTATTCGAGTCAAGATCGCAATACTCACGTACAGAGTACATTTGCGGGAAATGCTCGTCGCGTTTCGAGTTATGAGTGGTGAGGCGTAAATCTTTGCGTCGGTCAATCTTGTCCGATCTGCGTGCGATACGGGCACATCGACCAAACTCTGTCACGCCAACCGGTTTTGCTTCCCCTCGCCGGACTTCGTGACGCTCTGTCGGGAATGACGGCTTGGTTGATCCCTAATCCTTCGCGCGCTCGACGTACGATCCGTCCGCGGTCATCACCACGATGCGCGTGCCGGTCGTGATGTGCGTCGGCACCATCGTCTTGATGCCGTTGGAAAGCGTCGCCGGCTTGAACGAGCCGGACGCCGTCTGGCCCTTCACGACGGGTTCGGTGTCCACCACCTCGAAGGTGGCGCGCTGCGGAATTTCCATCGAGATCGGCGTTCCCTCGAAGAGCTGGAGCTGCACTTCCATGTTCTCCGTGAAGTAGGGCGCCATGTCGCCGACGACGTCCTTGCCGACCATCACCTGGTCGAACGTTTCGGGCTGCATGAACACCCAGTGCTCGCCGTCCTGGTAGAGATAGTTGAAGCGCTGGGATTCGACGAACGCCTTCTCCACCGAGTCGGTGGTGCGCAGCCGCTCGACGGTCTTGAGGCCGTCCGGAATGCGGCGCATTTCGAGATGGGTGACCGGCGTGCCCTTGCCGGGATGGATGTTCTCGGCCGTGAGGACGACGTAGAGCTTGCCGTCCTTCTCGACGACGTTGCCTTTGCGGATGCTGCTGGCGATGACGGAAACCACTGGAAACCCTTCGTTTGAGGACGGGGGCTAATAGCAGGGCGCGCGGGCGCGGCCAAGCGCTAAGGCCGGGGCGGGGAAAGGACTGGCCGCGCAGTAGGATAGGTCCTTACGGACGTTGCAGGGTCGACCCCGCAACGGCGCGTGCGGCTAGCGCGACGGGCGAAGTGCGATCTTCGGGCCGGTCGGGTTGCCGTCGAAATCGGTCCAGCAGGTGCGGTCGAAGTCGAAGAGCTTGCACGCCGAAACGATGCGGCGATATTCGGCGAAGGACAGCGTGTAGGACTTGATGTCGCTGCCGAAGCGGGACTTCAGCTCGGCCTGCGCCTCGGGCAGCGCGTAGACGGGGATGCCGACATTGGTGTGGTGCGCGGGGTGCGCCATGACGTCGGTATAGAGCGGGAAGATGTCGATCGGCATCTTGACATGCATGGTGCCGAGCACGTTGGCACCATAGGCGCTCCACTCCGATTCCTTGTCGAACCAGGGAAGCTCGGGATGGGTGTGGTTGAGATAGACCGTGATGCCGGCGAGATAGATCCACACCGAAAAGGGAATGATCCATCCCAGCAGGAACACGAGCCATACCGGCCTATCCGGAGCCAGATGGGTTCCGATCCAGACGATAGCCGCGAGCGTCGCCGCAAATCCGGTCAGCGCGAAGATCGTGTCGGGCAGATGCTTGCGCCATTGCGCGCGCGCCTGGGCCGAGACCGGAACCAGCATCAGCTTCAGCCAGATGTCGTAGTAGTAATAGACGACCGGACCGAAGGCGCTGCGGTAAAGACGTTCGAGCCAGCGGCGTGCCGGCGAGGCCGCGGCGTAATCCGCCGGGCTCATCGGCGTCCAGACCGGATCGACGCCCTTCAGATTCGTGCGACCGTGATGATTCCTGTTGTGCGCGAGGCGCCAGAGGCTGATCGAGTGTACGACCGGGACGAAGGAGAGGCGGCCGAGCCAGAGGTTCCAGCGCCGTCCCGGGACGAAAGCACCGTGGCCGCAGTCGTGCGCGACGATGAACAGCATCGCGATGCAGACGCCGTTGGCGATGCCCGCGAGAATATTGACCGGGACCGGGTACGGCGCGACGGCATCGATGAGCGTCGCGGCGTAGAGGAAACCGTAGGTAGCGAAGATGAACAGGCCGCGCGAGAGCGAGCGTTTGTCCGCGCTCGACGTGGCTTGCGCCGCATCGACCGCGCCCGCACCGCTGGCGCCGTATGCCTCCATCACCCGCTACTCCGCCGGAAATCAACGAATGCGCGGAGTCTGCCCGGTAAGACCTAACGAAGCGTTGCGGAATGAGGCGTCGGCGTCAGCGATCCGTTAACCAAAACGGACTGCGGTCAGGCTGCACGCGGCGCGGTCGGCCGAAAATCGAAGTCGCACCAGCGATCGGCTTTGGGATCGTAGAGCTTGCAGTCCCGAGTCAGGCGCCAGTGATAGGCAGGCGTCCAGCGAATGCTGATCACTTCCTCGCCGCGTCCCTCTTCCAGCGCGTGCTGCGCCGCCTTGAGCGAGTAGAGAGGAATGATCGGGTTGAGGTGATGCGCCGTGTGCTGCATCAGGCGGTGGAAGAGCAGATCGACCACTTCCGGAAAACGGATCCGCACGGTGCCGTGAAGCTTTTGATAGGCGGTCGAAGGCCGGCCCGTGGGCAGAGACCATTTCACGTCGGGTCCGGTGTGCTGGATGACCGTGACGAAGGAGATGAAGAGATTCCAGACGAGGAACGGGATGAGCAGGCCGAAGATCGCCGCGTTCGCGAAGGCTGCGCCGAGGCTCTGTGCGCCGCCGACATGCAGCGACAGCCAGGTCAGGCCGGCGAGGAAGGCTACGAGCCAGATGTAGACGAGCGCCAGATCGAAATAGTCTCGCCCGGTGAAGGTCGCGCGCTGCTTCGCGCCCGGAAAGAATATGTCCGCGACCCAGATATCGATCAGATAGTAGAAGGGCTGGCCGAAGAGGCTGCGCTGGAACCTGTAATAGGCGCGGCGGAGCGGCGTCGCGGCACGATAGTCGTCGATCGACATGGGAGAATAGGCATTGTCGATCCCGATCTGCGCCGTGAAGCGGTGATGGACCTGGTTGTGGTGGTACGCCCAACGGCTGAGAGGATGCAGCGCGGGCAGAAATCCGATGGTGCCGATGAGGCGGTTCAGCCAGCCATAGCGCGTGCCGCCGCGGTGAGCGCAGTCATGTCCGATGATCGCCATTGTCGCCGTCAGGACTCCCGCGACGAAGGCGCAGGCGAACTTCTCCCAGAGCGGCGTCAACAGGACTGCGCCCGCGACCGCCCCGGCATAAAGCGAGAATTCCGCCGCGAGGAGCGCGACGGGGCGAAACAGATGGCGGGTGACGAAAGGCGCGAGATTAAGGTCGGTGCGCCATTCGTCCGGAACCGAGACGTTCATCGGGAACCCTGTGCCGTAAACCAAGTTTGCTTGTCCTTTAACTATATATTAACCCTCAAACCCAATCCAGCCGGACCAGGTATGGGATCGGCGGCACCGAATATTTGGCGTTAACTGCAAGAGGCAGAGCAAGTTGAAGCGGTTTACTGGCAGCGCGAGACAAAAGTTGATTAACGCACCTGTCCTGCGCCGCGCGGCTAGGTTCCAGGCCATGGCTCGGATAGTGTCCGGCCGCTGCCGCCCAAAGGCGGCCTCAATCATCAACGGCATCAAAGCAAGATGACGACGTCGCCCTGGTGGTCGCGCCACCGACATGCCGACCGAGCGCCCCTGCTCAGGCAGCGTAACCGGATCAAGGCGGCGATCCGTGTGCACTTCGAAGGTGAGGGATTTACGGAAGTCGAGTGCGGTGCCCTTGCCCTATCGCCCGGCAACGAAGCCCATCTGCATGCCTTTGCGACCGAGATGGTGACGACGGCCGGAGAACGCCGGACGTTCTATCTCCACACCTCGCCGGAATTTGCGGCCAAGAAACTGCTCGCCGGCGGAGAGACCAGAATTTTCGACTTTGCCCGCGTGTTCCGCAACCGCGAGCGCGGACCGCTCCACGCTCCCGAGTTCACCATGCTGGAATGGTACCGCGCAAACGAACCTTATGAGCGGGTACAGGAAGACTGTATCGATCTGCTCCGGCTCGCGGCCGATACAGCCGGCACCGGATCGCTCGTGTACCGCGACCGTCGCTGCGATCCGCGAGCCGACGTGGAACGTCTGACCGTGGCCGAAGCGTTCGCCTACCATGCAGGTGTCGACCTGCTATCGACATTGTCGCAAGACGGCAGCGGCGACCGCAACGCGCTGGCTTCCAAGGCGCGGCGCGCGGGGTTCTCGATTGCCGAACATGACGGCTGGTCCGACATTTTCAGCAAGGTGCTGGCGGCTGCCGTCGAACCGAAGCTGGGCAGGGAGAAGCCGACGATCCTGTTCGAATATCCGCGTTGCGAAGCCGCGCTGGCGCGCGCCACGCCGCATGACGGGCGCGTCGCCGAGCGCTTCGAGCTTTACGCTTGCGGCGTCGAACTGGCGAACGGCTTCGGCGAATTGACAGACCCCATCGAGCAGCGCCACCGCTTCGACGCGGAAATGGACGAGAAGGATCGCATCTATGGCGAGCGCTATCCGGTTGACGAGGATTTTCTCGCCGCGCTCGCGCACATGCCGCCCGCCAGCGGCGTCGCACTCGGCTTCGATCGACTGGTGATGCTGGCGACCGGTGCGCCGCGAATCGACGACGTCCTCTGGACGCCCGTGCCGTGACGAAGCAATTGCGCTCACCGGCGGAGCTGGCGGCTGCCGGACTTCTGGATCGATCGCGACTGGCCGTGCTCGACGCGGTCGCCGCGCGCTATGCGGTGTCGGTCACCGCCGACGTCGCCGCTCTCATCGAGAGCGCCGGCGGTCCTCTTGCCCGCCAATTCGTGCCGAACGAGGCCGAGCTCGTCACGCGCCCCGACGAGCGCGCCGACCCGATCGGCGATGCCGTTCATTCTCCCCTTCCCGGCATCGTCCATCGGCACCGGGATCGCGTTCTGTTCAAGGTCGTTTCGCAATGCCCGGTCTATTGCCGCTTCTGCTTCCGGCGCGAGACGGTCGGTCCGGCCTCGGACAATGCGCTCTCCGCCGAGGCGATGGACGCCGCGTTCGCCTACATCGCCGCGCACGGCGAGATCTGGGAAGTCATCCTGACGGGCGGCGATCCGTTCATCCTCTCGTCGCGCCGCATGCGGCTGATCACGCAGCGGCTCGCAGCGATCGCGCATGTCAAGATCGTGCGCTGGCACACCCGCGTTCCCGTAGTCGATCCCGCGCGCGTCGACGATGAGCTCGCCGCGGCGCTGGTCGCGCCGGGCGTCACCAGCTGGATCGCGCTGCACGCCAATCATCCGGCCGAATTCACGCCGGCGGCGCGACGGGCCGTCGCCAGGCTCGTCGACGCCGGACTTCCGCTCGTCAGTCAAAGCGTGCTGCTGAAAGGCGTGAACGACGATGTCGAGACTCTCGAGGCGTTGATGCGCACCTTCGCCGAGAACCGCATCAAGCCGTACTATCTGCATCATCCTGACAAGGCGCCCGGCACATCGCATTTCCGCGTTGACATTGCACGCGGTCGCGCGCTGATGCGCGATTTGCGCACGCGCGTATCGGGGTTGGCACTGCCGACCTATGTCCTCGACATTCCCGGCGGCCATGCCAAGGCGCCGCTGCTCTCGGACGAGGTCGAGGAATCCGCGCCGGGCCAGTGGCGCGTCCGCGACCAGAGCGGCGCGTGGCACGACTACAGCGACTAACGGCTCCGTCAGGGCGAGAAGAACAACGCCGCGTTGGCCGCGAAGCCCAGATTCGACAGCAGCGTGCGCGGCGGCACGCCTACCTGCCGGCGAGCCGCTTGAAGAATGCGCTGATCCTGTGGCGAGTCTGTTCCCACCACACCACGCGGCCGTTCGTCACCCAGTTGAGCTGAATGACGCGGCGCGGACCGTCGAACGACTCGAAACCATGCCAGGCGTTCGGCTCGTTCTTGAAGATGAGCAGCGTGCCCTCGTTCGGCGGGACTTCGGCGATGATGTCGTTGAGATTGTCGGGTGAACGCAGCAGGCGCAGACGCCCGGTGGGGCTCTCCCACTTCCCGTTCATGTAGATGAGAACGGTGATGAGTTTCGTGCGGCTGTCAGTGTGTATCTGACCGTCTTTCGCCGCAGACTGACCCCGTACGGTGACCATGCTCGGCCGCGTGGTGAGGTCGACGCCGAGCTTTTCGGACACGGCGCGCTTGAATTCGGGCCCCCGGATCGCATCCATGAATGCCTGGAACGCTGGGCCATACGTCAGCGTCGGCAGCGGAAAACTGCCCGGCAAGGGAACGTCCGGAAAATCCGCGTTGATGGCATCGAGCGCACCGGGGCGGACGAAATTGGGTACCATCAAATAGGGAAACGGCTCGCGCGCGAGGATCGCGTTGCGCAGCGCGTCCACATCGATCGGCAGTTCCGCGGCCATCGGCTCAGCGATATTCGGCGTTTATGTCGGCGAGCTTCGCGGCGCCGGGACACAGCACCTTCTCGTTCAGGCGATTGAGCGGCGCCGGAACCGTGTTCAGGTTGGCGTGCAGGTCGTCGGCCTGTTCTTCGACATAGAGGAGGCCGGTGAGAATCTCGCCCCTGTCGTGGTGGTGCTGGATGTACGCCATCGCCGCGGCGCGATCGGTCGGATCGTAGTCGGAGCGCAGCTTGGAAAGCTTGAGATAGGTGCCGTCGTGCTGCTTGACCAGGCGCACCGTGCCCGGCTCATAGTCGGTCGTGATCTCCGCGCGGCTCACCATGAAGTCCAGACTGTTCACGGCCTCATTGTGCTCGCGAACGAAATCGAAGCTCTTGGTCGAGCCCGTGTGATTGTTGAACTGCACGCAAGGGCTGATCACGTCGATGACCGCAGAACCCTGATGGGCGATCGCCGCCTTGAGGATCGGAACCAGCTGCTTCTTGTCGCCGGAGAAGCTGCGCGCCACGAATGTGGCGCCCAGCACGAGGGCGAGACTGACGAGATCGATCGGCGAGTCCATGTTCGAACCGCCGGCCTTGGACCGCGAACCCTTGTCGGCCGTGGCGGAGAACTGACCCTTCGTCAGGCCGTAGACCCCGTTGTTTTCGCAGATATAGACCATGTTCACGCCGCGCCGGATGCAATGCGCGAACTGGCCCAATCCGATCGACGCGCTGTCGCCGTCGCCCGAGACGCCGAGATAGATGAGCTCGCGGTTGGCGAGATTGGCGCCGGTGAGCACGCTGGGCATGCGTCCGTGCACCGAGTTGAACCCGTGCGCGGGACCGAGGAAATAGTCGGGCGTCTTGGATGAGCAGCCGATGCCCGACAGCTTGGCGACGCGATAGGGTTCGAGGTCCATCTCATAGGCGGCCTGAATGAGCGCGGCACTGATGGAGTCGTGACCGCAGCCGGCGCACAGCGTCGAAATCGAGCCCTCATAATCGCGGTGCGTGAAACCGAGCTTGTTCGGCACGAGCCCCGGATGGTGCAGTTTGGGCTTGGCGATGTAGGTCATTCTGCCGCTTCCTTGGCTTTGGGCTTGCTCGCGTTCATGCGCTCGGCGATCGCCGCGGTGATGAAGCGTGCCGTGATCGGCGTGCCGTCATAGTGAAGGATCGAAATGAACCGAGCGGGATCGATGCCGCACTCGTTGACCATCAGCTTCTGCAGCTGCGCATCGCGATTCTGCTCGACGACGAAAACCTGGTCGTGCGCGTTGACGAATTCGAGCACGTCCTCGCTGAACGGGAACGCGCGGATGCGCAGCGTGTTCAGATGCACCCCCTGCTTCTCCAGGCTGGCGAGGGCCTCGTCCATGGCCGCGCTCGTCGAGCCGAAATAGATGGCGCCGAACTTGGTTTTCTCGGCGGCATTGCGGCGGATCGGCTTGGGAACCAGCGACTTCGCAGTCTCGAACTTGCGCAGAAGCCGCTGCATGTTGTCGACATAGACGGAGCCTTCTTCGCTGTATTTGGCGAAACGGTCCCTGCTCGAACCGCGCGTGAAATAGGCGCCTTTGCTCGGGTGGGTCGCCGGCAACGTCCGGTAGGGGATGGCGTCTCCGTCGACGTCGAGATAGCGGCCGAACAGTTTGCCGGCGTCCAGATCCTCGGCGGTCATGATCTTGCCGCGGTCATAGGTGCGGGCATCGTCCCAGGCGAGCGGCTTGCACAGCCAGTCGTTCATGCCGATGTCGAGGTCCAGCATGACGAACACAGGCGTCTGCAGGCGCTCGGCCAGATCGAATGCGTCCGCGCCGAATTCGAATGCCTCTCGCGGGTCTTCCGGGAAGAGCAGCACATGCTTTGTGTCGCCGTGGCTGGCATAGGCCGCAATCAGGATGTCGGACTGCTGAGTCCGCGTCGGCATGCCGGTCGACGGCCCGCCGCGTTGGATATCGAACACAACTGCGGGCACTTCCGCAAAATAGGCGAGTCCGAAGAATTCCTGCATCAGCGAAATGCCCGGACCGGAGGTTGCGGTGAACGAGCGTGCGCCGTTCCATCCGGCCCCGATCACCATGCCGATCGCCGCGATTTCGTCTTCCGCCTGCACGATCGCGAAATTGTTCTTCTTGGTCGTCGGATCGACGCGGAATCGTTTGCAGTGCGCGGTGAAGGCCTCGGCGAGCGACGTGGAGGGTGTGATCGGATACCAGGCGCAGACGGTCGCGCCGCCGTACACCGCGCCGAGGCCGGCTGCGTCATTGCCCTGGATGAAGATACGATCGCCCACGAGGTTGGCGCGCTCGACCTTCAGCTTGCACTTCCCGGCCAGATTCCTGGCCGCATAGTCGTAGCCGAGCTTCATCGCCGCATAATTCAGCTTGATGAGCTTGTCCTTGCCATTGAACTGCTCGCTGATGAGGCTCTCGACCGTCTCGAGTTCCATCGACAACAGCGACACCACCGCGCCGAGATAGATGATGTTCTTGAGCAATTGGCGCTCGCGCGGAATCGTCCCTTCGAGCGTGTTCGAGAGTTGCGTGAGCGGAACGCCGAGCAGGTGAATGTCGGCCCGCAGCTTCTGCTTGGTCAAAGGCTTGGTCGAATCGTAGAACAGGTAGCCGCCCGGCTCGAGCGACTCGACGTCCTTGTCCCAGGTTTGCGGATTCATCGCGACCATCATGTCGACGCCGCCGCGGCGGCCGAGCCAGCCCTGGCCCGAAACACGGACCTCGTACCAGGTCGGAAGTCCCTGGATGTTCGAAGGAAAGATGTTTCGCGAGCAGAGCGGAACGCCCATGCGCAGAACCGAGCGCGCGAACAATTCGTTCGCGCTCGCGGAACCGGAGCCGTTGACGTTGGCGAATTTGACGACGAAGTCGTTCGTGGCGCTTATCGGCTGCATGCGCCGGCCTTTGCTGTTTCGAGGTAGAATTTTTTCATGTCCCACGCGCCGGTCGGGCAGCGCTCGGCGCATAGTCCGCAGTGCAGGCAGACGTCTTCGTCCTTCACCATGACGCGTCCGGTCTTCAGATCCTTGGAGACATAAAGATCCTGCGTGGCGTTCCTGGCAGGTGCGGTGAGATGCGCGCGCAATTCAGGCTCCGCCTCGTTCGGCGTGAACGTGATGCAGTCCACCGGGCAAATGTCGACGCAAGCGTCGCATTCGATGCATAGCGGTTCGGAAAAAACCGTTTCAACGTCACAGTTCAGGCAGCGTTGCGCTTCCTTGAAGCCGAGCTCTTTGTTGAAGCCGAGTTCGACTTCCATATTCACGTCCTTGAGGGTGAGCTCCTTCGGGGCGTGCGGAACCTTGAAACGCAGATCGAGCGAGACGTCGTTGTCGTACGACCATTCATGAATACCCATTTTCTGGCTCGACAAATTCACGAGCGGCGACGGCCGCGCCTTTACGTCCTCGCCGTTGCAGAACAGGTGGATGGAGACCGCGGCTTCATGGCCGTGCGCGACGGCCCAGATGATGTTCTTGGGGCCGAACGCGGCGTCGCCGCCGAAGAACACTTTGGGATTGGTCGACTGGTAGGTCACCTCGTCGACGACAGGCATGTCCCACTTGTCGAACTCCATCCCGAGATCGCGTTCGATCCACGGGAAAGCGTTTTCCTGCCCAACGGCTACGAGGACATCGTCGCACTCCATCAGCACGTCCGGCTCGCCGGTGGGCACCAGATTGCGGCGGCCCTTTGCGTCGCGTTCGGCCTTGACCTTCTCGAACAGGATGCCCGTCAGCTTGCCCGCCGTGTGTTTGAACTCCTTCGGCACCATGAAATTGAAGATCGGGATGTCTTCCCGCATGGCATCGTCCTTTTCCCAGGGCGATGCTTTCATCTCTTCGAAGCCCGAGCGTACGACGACCTGCACCTTTTCACCGCCGAGCCGCCGCGACGTGCGGCAGCAGTCCATGGCGGTGTTTCCGCCGCCCAGCACGATGACGCGCTTGCCGATCTTCGTGGTGTGGCCGAACGAGACCGAGGACAGCCAGTCGATGCCGATGTGGATGTTCGCAGCCGCTTCCGTGCGGCCCGGAATGTCGAGGTCGCGGCCGCGCGGCGCGCCGCAGCCGACGAATATTGCGTCATAGCCCTCGGCGAGAACGGACTTCAAACTGTCGACGCGCTGGCCGAACCGCGTTTCAGGTTGCAGCTGGAGAATGTAGTTGCATTCCTCGTCCAGCACCTTTTCCGGCAGGCGGAACTTGGGGATCTGCGTCCGCATCATGCCGCCGGCGAACGGGTCCTGATCGTAGATGGTGACCGAATAGCCGAGCGGCAGCAGGTCGCGCGCCACCGTCAAAGAGGCGGGACCGGCTCCGATCAAGGCAATGCGCTTGCCGTTCTTTTGTGCCGCCGGCTTCGGCATGCGCCCGGAAACATCGTCCTTGGAATCGGCGGCGACGCGCTTGAGGCGGCAAATCGCGACCGGCTCTTCCTCGACGCGACCGCGGCGGCATGCCGGCTCGCAGGGGCGGTCGCAGGTACGGCCCAATACCCCCGGGAAAACGTTCGAGTGCCAGTTGATCATATAGGCGTCGGAGTAACGCCCGGCCGCGATCAGGCGGATGTATTCCGGAACGGGCGTATGCGCGGGACAGGCCCACTGGCAATCCACCACTTTGTGGAAGTAGTTCGGGTCGGTTACGTCGGTCGGCGCCATCCCTGATCGGCGCGCAGGCGCGGGCGTTGGTCGCCCTTCAGCCGTTACACTCATGTTGTGCTTTTGATCTCCAAAACCGCGCGGTGCTCGCGGGATGAATCGTAGTACCCTTGTTGGAAGGGCGGCGCACTTATACGCGCGTCAGCCCGGCATTTCCCCTTATTTTTGAGTTTAGTCAGGGAGATAGCGGGTGCAACAGCCATGCCGTCCCTGTGGTAAATAGCGCCGCTCGACTCAAGCCTTTGATTGCGTTTGCCAATCGGCCGGTTCCCTTGGCCGCTTTCCACTGACACAATAACCTTATGGACATCACGCTCTCTGCAGATCACCGCGCCATCGACGAAAATGTCAGCCGGATCGCGGCCGCATTCGGCGACGAATACTGGACGGAATGCGACCAGACCCCGCGATTCCCCGATGAATTTCATAGGGCTATGGCCGACGCCGGCTGGCTCGGGATCACCATGCCGGTCGAGTTGGGCGGCGCTGGCCTGGGCGTCACCGAGGCGGCGATCATGATGCATGCGGTGGCGCGCGGCGGGGGCGGCTATGCGGCCGCATCGTCGATCCATCTCAACATCTTCGGACCGCACGCGATCGTCGTTCACGGCACCGAGGAACAGAAGAAGCGGATGCTGCCGCCGCTGATCAGAGGCGAACAGAAGGCTTGCTTCGGCGTGACGGAGCCGAACGCGGGTCTGGACACGACCAGCATCGAAACTTTCGCGCGTCGCACGAACGATGGCTACGTCCTCAAGGGCCGTAAGATCTGGACGACGACGGCGCAGGAAGCCGACAAGATCCTGATCCTCGCGCGCACGGCCAAGAAGGAGGACGGCAGAAAACCTACGGACGGCATGACGCTGTTCTACACCGACCTCGATCGATCGAAGGTGGAGGTCAGGCGGATCCCGAAGATGGGCCGGGCGGCAGTCGATTCGAACACGGTTTTTTTCGACGACATCTTCATCAAAGACGAGGATCGGGTCGGCGAAGAAGGCAGGGGCTTCCGGTATCTGCTCGACAGCCTCAATCCCGAGCGCATCCTCATCGCCGCCGAGGCGATCGGACTTGGCCGGGACGCTTTGGCTCGCGGAGCGAGATATGCGCGCGAACGGGTCGTATTCGGGCGGCCGATCGGCCAGAACCAGGGCGTGCAGCATCCGCTCGCAGAAAGCTGGATGGCCCTCGAAAGTGCCTGGTGGATGACGCTGCGCGCGGCCGCGCTCTACGATTCCGGGCAGCCCTCCGGAGCGGAGGCAAACGCATCCAAGTTCCTGGGCGCCCGCGCCGCGTTCGACGCCTGCACGCGCAGCATGATGACTCACGGCGGAATGGGTTACGCCAAGGAGTACCAGATCGAACGGCTGCTCCGAGAATCGATGATTCCGCGCATCGCACCGGTGAGCGAGCAGCTCATTTTGTCGTTCATCGCCGAAAACGTGCTCGATCTGCCGAAATCGTACTGACGATCAAATTCCCGGATCGCCGTTCGGCTTTCCCGATCCATCGTGCGGGTGCGGCGATCCCTGGGCGCCGTCGGGTTCGCTCGGGTCCGGGCTGGTCGCGTCGTCCGCTGAATCGCCCTGGCCGGTCGGCGGCCGGGACGATTGGCCTTCGCCCGTCAGCCGGTGTTTGTGCTCGGTCGTCTGATGTGCGCCGGATTCATCGGAATGACGGGGCGGCGTCTGGCCGACGGAAGCCGCGGCATAGGCGCTGAGCGGGAAGAGCAGGACAAAAGCGGTCGATATCCATTTCATGAGTCCTTATATCACCCGTCGCGCAAAACCCGGAAGGCGACCGCACCGGAATTTCGCCGCGGTCCTGTTCCGATCCGGAACGATTACGATATAAGTCCGACATGAAAAGGCTGATCGAGGGATACCGCGCATTCAAGGCCGGCCGCTGGCCCGAAGAGCGCGCGCACTATGAGGAACTGGCACAAAAGGGCCAGAGCCCGGAATATCTGGTGATCGCCTGCAGCGACTCCCGCGCCGATCCCGCCACGATCTTCAATGCGAGGCCGGGCGAATTGTTTGTCGTTCGAAACGTCGCCGGCATCGTGCCGCCGTTCGAAACGGACAGCGGCCATCGCGGCACGAGCGCGGCCCTCGCATTTGCGGTGACGGCCCTCAAGGTCAGCAATATTGTCGTGCTGGGACATGCGCAGTGCGGCGGCGTCGCGGCCGCGCTCGACGGAAAGATTGCGGCAGGCGTGCCATTTCTAGGTTCCTGGATTCAGCTTCTGGAACCCGCGCTCGAGCACTCCGCGCATATCGCCGACCACGGAAAGAGGCACGAGGCGATGGAACGCGACTGCATCCGCCTGTCGCTGGAGAATCTCATGACGTTTCCGTTCGTCGCCGAAAGGGTGAACTCCGGCGCGGTGGCGCTGCACGGTGCGCGATTCGGAATAGCCGACGGCAGGCTCGAAGTGCTCGACAGGGCGACGAACGAATTCGTCCCCATCGCGTGAGCATGGAAATTCCCGTGCTCGAGACCGAACGTCTCGTCCTTCGGGGCTACGTGCCGTCCGACTTTCCGGCCTTTGCGGCCCTGTGGGCCGATTCTTCCGTGAATCGCTTCATCGGCGGAGCGCCGCTTTCCGAGGAAGAGGCTTGGGCGAAGTTCCTTCGGACCCTCGGAATGTGGGTGGCGATGGGATTCGGATTCTGGACCGTGGTGGAGAAAGCCAGCGGGCTCTGCGTCGGCGAGACCGGATTTCTGGAGGGAAGGCGCGAAATCGTGCCGACATTGAAGGGGACTCCGGAAATCGGCTGGGCGTTCGTGCCGTCCGCGCAGGGGAAGGGCTACGCGACCGAAGCGGTCAGCGCCGCGCTCAAATGGGGCGATCGCCGCTTCGGCAAGGTTCGCATGGCCTGCATCATCGCGCCGGAAAATTCCGCGTCGCTGCGAGTCGCGGAAAAGTCGGGCTTCCGGGAGGCGCTGCGCACGACCTACAAAGGAGATCCGACGGTCATGTTCTTCCGCGATCCCTAGAACTGCCGGCGGCGCACGTCTAATCTGCGGCGAGCGCCAGAGAAAGCTTCAACATGTCCGGATTGTATTTCGAACAGTTTCAGGTCGGCCAGAAATTCGCACATGCCATCCGTCGCACGGTGACGGAATCGGACAACGTCTTGTTCACCGCGATGACGCACAATCCGGCGGCGCTGCACCTCGATGAGGAATATGGAAAGAAAACCGAATTCGGTCAGCGCATCGTCAATTCGCTCTTCACGCTCGGCTTGATGATAGGCATATCGGTGCACGAGACGACGCTCGGCACCACCGTCGCCAATCTCGGCATGACGGACGTGATTTTCCCAAAACCGGTTTTTCACGGCGACACCCTGCGCGTCGAAAGCGAGGTGCTCGAAGTCCGGGAAAGCAAGTCGCGACCGACCCAGGGTATCGTTCTGTTCCTGCACAGGGCGATCAATCAGCGGGGCGAGACCGTCGCGCAATGCAAGCGCAGCGCATTGATGCACAGGAAGCCGGAATGATTCTGCGTTCGCTCCTCTTCGTTCCCGCCGACAGCGAGAAGAAGCTCGCGAAGTCGAAATCCTCGCCTGCCGACGCCTTGATCCTGGATCTGGAGGATTCGGTCGCGCCGGAGAACCGGGCAAAGGCGCGCGGGCTGGCGCGCGAGTTCCTGGAGGAGGGTAACCGGCAGGCCGTCTGGGTGCGCGTCAATCCCGTCGGCACCTCGGATTGCATCACGGATATGCAAGCGGTCGTCGCGTGCGCGCCAGCCGGCCTGATCGTGCCCAAGCCCGACGGCCCGCAGGATTTGCTTACCCTCGATGCGCATCTGATCACGCTCGAAACGCAAGCCGGACTGCCGCAGCGGTCGGTGAAGCTTCTGCCCGTCGCGACCGAGACCCCGACGGCCGTTCTTTCGTTGCAGGATTACCGTTCGCCGCCGCCGCGGTTGGCGGCACTGAGTTGGGGCGCGGAAGATTTGTCGGCCGCGATCGGCGCGGCGACGAACCGCGATGCGAACGGCGAGTTCCTGTTCATTCACAAGGTAGTGCGCGCGCTCGTACTGATCGCGGCCAAGGCGGCCGGCGTCGACGCGATTGAAACGCTGCATGCGGACTTTCGCGATTCCAAGGGCCTCGAGCGCGCCGCACGGCTGGCGCAGCGCGAAGGGTTCACGGGCATGCTCGCGATCCATCCCGACCAGGTCGAGCCGATCAACACGGCGTTCACGCCTTCGGCGGCAGACATCGAATATGCGACGAAGGTCGAAGCGGCGTTTGCGGGCGGCGCCGGCGTCGCGTCGCTGGACGGCAAGATGCTCGACCAGCCGCATCTCAAGCAGGCGAGACACGTCCTCGCGCTCGCCGCCGCGCTGCTCGGCAACCGTTCCCCATAAAAAAAGAGGAAGAGCTTTCGCTCTTCCTCTCTCCGGACGCCCCCGTTGCCCCAGGGTGCGTCTGCGCGGAACCTGTTTTCAGGGACCCGTGGAGTAGTGAACGATCTGCGCGTTGTTGCCGACGGCGGAGGAGGTCACGCCCACGCTGCCGCCGACCGAGCTGACGTTGGCGTTCGCGGTCGAGAACACGCTCGATGTGTTGAACTGATGCGACACCGTCGGAGAGCTGAGGGCGTTGGTGTCCTCCGTGAAGGAGTTTCCGGTCGCGCCGGAAGCGACCGCGACGTCGCCCCCGATATTGTGGACGGTGGCATTGACCGCCGAGCCCGGATCCTGCGCGTTGCAGATCTGCTTGCTGTTGACGTTGGTGACGTTGGGATCGGTGGAAACGTCCGTCGAATTGCAAGTCGCCTGACCGCTGATGCTGACGCTGCCGTTGACGTACGACACGCCGGCGTTCACTTCAGAGCCGATGTTGGTGCTCTCCGAGTCCTGCGTGCTCTTCACCGTGGTGTCGTCGAAGGTGACGGCTTCGAGCGCATTGCCCGCCGCCTGTCCCTGAATCACGACGTCACCGCCTACGCCGACGACCTTGGTGTTGATCGTCGACCATTGAGCGCCGAAGGTCAGCTGTCCGTTGAGAATGACGCTGCCGTTGACCGGCGGCGGTGGCGGCGGGGGAGGATTATTCGCTCCCGCGCAGGCCAGTGTCGGCGACAGGATCGCTAGAGCCGTAGAAGCGATAAGGATCTTGGCGAGACGCGTTGTCATGGGTGTGGTCCTCGTTGCGGGCAGTCGTCGGATTATTGGCGGGTACGGGCGCGGGCGTTGAATCGCCGCCCGGAAGCGGTGTGGGAGCGTGATCGTCGCCATGTGCGGGCGGCGGCGTGCGGGCTTCCGTGCCGTCGGCAAGCGGATCGGTGGCTGCGGAACAACCGCCCTCGGTGTGATAGAGACGCGACGTCATTTCGAGAACCGCGCGCTCGATCACGGAGCGGACGGCAAGCTGTATCGGCTCGAGCGCGCTCTGGCCGATGCTCGCGTCGAAGAAGTTCGCGCCGAGGAAGTCGAAGACGCCGACCGAAACCTGGCGGCCGATGATCTGCTTCTGATATGAAATCACGTCGACGACCTGCAACGTCCTGGTGTCGACGAGACGCAGGTCGAGACCGACGTTCATGACGTACATGCTGCCGCCGGTCTGGCCTTTGATGCCGTTGGTCGCAGTCTCGCCGCCGTCGGCGCTGGCGCCTTCGGAACGAATGTTGAAGTTCAGCTCCGTGATCCCGCCGACGAGGTAATAGTCGGAACCCGGGATCGAGCCGGCGATGATTTGCCGATAGTCCGGTCCAGCCTGGCCTCCGGGCGCATCGGCGCCGATCAGCTTGTTGTTGGCGTATTTCAGCTCCATCTCCGCAACGGACGTGTCGAAGCGCTCGACGAGCTGGACGCCGGCCTTCGACAGCGCGCTCATGGCCATCAGCGCGGCGCCCTGGGTGATCTTGCGGCCCGAATTGTCGCTCTCGCTCTTGCCCGTATAGTCCGCGATCTGCCCGACGGCGATGCGGATCGGATGGGTGGCCGTGTAGTGCGCCATGCACCGCAACGCCGCGGAGTAGGGGGTCTCGTTCGAGATCACGGGCGATCCGCCGATCGGAGCGGTATAACGTCCGGCACTGTCGGCGACTGGGCTGATGCAGCCTTCCAGCGCAACGGCCGCAATCAGGAACACAAGCGGCTTCAGCAGGTATTTTCTTCCGCGGGGCGTCATGGGAGGGGCTTCCCTTTGTCTTTCTCTTAGTGGCCGTTGATGGTGGTGGTGGCCGTCTGGTTGCCGGAATTGTTCTGCGTCGCGTTGACGACGACCGTGTTGTTGTTGCCCAGCGTGACGACGTTGAGCTGGTTACCGATGGCGGTAGAGCCGCCGAAAGCGGTGCCAGCACCATTCGTGCCGACTCCGCTGGCCGACGACGCGCCGAAGGCGTTTGCGCTGGCGCCGGCGGCCGCCGGACCGAAATTCGCGCTGGTGAAAACGCCGTTTACGACGGTCAGATTCCCGTTGGAGTCGCGCAGCGACGGATCGGGCGTCTGGTTCTCCGCACCGGCCTGTTGACCGTACGGAGCGTTGTAAGAGCTTGAATTTGTGTAGTCGCCCGCGAGCGCGACAGTCGTCGCCAAACTGCCGGCAACGAGTGCCGACGCGGCGATGCCGAGATTCTTCCTGCCAAACGCCATCACGGTCTCATGACTGAGCTTCTCGACCGATGGTTGAGCAACCGCCGTGCCAGCGGTTTTTGGCGCGTTCTCGTGACTTGTACACTTACCGTGTACCAAAGCGGTACGATGTTTCTTACAGAAAACTTTTACGATGTTGCATTCCGGATCACTCTGACAAACGGACGACTCTTACGTATTCTTTTTAACATCCGCCACTTCGTGAACTTACGTCCGCCGATCTAATGCACGATGCAACCATAGCGCGTGCACATTCTCTTACAGCGAATCAAATTCGTCGCGTGCGGTGCGAGCCCCGATGCACGGCGCGCATTCTCCGACGTCGTTCAGGGCCTTGAGTCCGAGCCATCTCAGTGAGGCGGCGACTTTTTGCGCAGGAAGTTATTGAGTCGCGATTTCGGCGTCACAGTGTGGCGAGCAATTGAGACACGGTCGTCGTAAATCGATTCGCTTTCGCCGATTACAACGTACACGGAGCAAATTGAATTGATTCCGACTTTAGGAGGATGCATTTGTCCATGCTGACGGAGTTTACACCTGGGCTAAGACGGGCAACTCAAAGTGAGATTCTTATCCGTGCGCGGCTATGCCTCGACGGCGCTGCCGCGATTCTTCGCATCGCGTTTGCGCACGGGCGTCGTTTTGGTAACGGCGTCGGTGCTATCGCTCATTGCAGCGCCGGCGTCCGCCACGATCACGGTCACGACCACGCTGACCGGCGACACGAACACTATCACCGACCCAAACATCATCGATAACGGCACCGTCGACTTCAATCAGAACTTCAACGGCAGCTACACGGGCACTATTTCCGGGACGGGAAATCTCAGCAAGGATGGGACGGGGGCCGTCCAACTCACCGGCTCGTACAGTTATGCCGGCCAGACCAAGATCAACGCAGGCTCACTGGCGCTGGGCGGCACGACCAATTCGCTTTCGGGCGCCGTCGTCGACAACAGCCTGCTGATCGGCGAAGCAAATAATCTTACTCTTTCGGGCGCGATCAGCGGAACGGGCGGTGTCACCGTGAGCGCCGGGACGACTTCGCTCACGGGTACTTACAACTATTCCGGCGCCACGACGATTTCGTCGGGCACGCTGGTGCTGGGCGGCAGTGGCGTTAATAACCGGCTGTCCGGCAGCTTCGTCGACAATGGCTCGCTTGTAGCCAGCAGCATTTCGGCAGGGACCATAAGCGGAGCTTTTTCCGGAACGGGAAACGTGACCGTGAACAGTAGCGCCAGCCTCTTATTTACCGGCAGCTACAATTTTTCGGGCGCGACGACCGTCGCGAGCGCGGGCAGTTTGGAATTTGCCGGGACGGGCGGGACAATCTCAGGAAATGTCGCAAACATTGGTCAGCTCCAGATTGGGGTATCGACCAACCCGGTGATCTTCTCCGGAAACATTACGGGCGGCGGTCAGTTCACGTTGATCGGAAGCGCCAACGTCGTTTTTACCGGAAACTCGCTCGCGTCTCCGACCAACATTGGCGCTAGCTCGACGCTGACCCTGGCCGGGACAAACAGCACTGTGAGTTTTGCGATGAACGACGCCGGAAACCTGATCAGCCAGGGCACCAACGTCGTTCTTAGTTCTGGCCTTTCCGGCGCCGGCACGCTCACCGTGACGGCCGGCACGCTTTCCGTGACCGCCACCGCCGCGAACTTCACCGGAACGACGACGATCAGCGGCGGTACGCTCGTGCTCGGCGGGCCTGCAACCGAGACATTGACCGGAAACGTCATCGACAATTCGTCGCTGGTCGTTCAGACGGCAAGCCTCACACTCGCCGGCGCCGTATCCGGAACGGGCGGCGTCACGCTCAGTTCCGGATCGCTGTCCTTGACTGGAAACTACAACTATTCGGGCACGACAAACGTCGCGAGCGGGACAACGCTCAACCTGGGCGGCACGGGCGGAACGCTGGGCGGTATCGTCGACAATGGAGCCGTCGTCGCCAACAGCACCGGTTCCGTTACCGTTTCCGGACCGGAGTCGGGATTGGGCAATGTCACAGCGAATGCAGGCGCGTTGTCCCTGAACGGCGGCTTCAACTATTCGGGTACGACGACCATCGCCAGCGGAGCGACGATCAATCTTGGCGGCCCGGGTGGAACGCTATCGGGCAACGTCGTGGACAACGGCTCGCTCGTCAACACCAGCACGGCCCAATCGACGTTGTCAGGCGCCCTGACCGGCACGGGCGGAGTGACCGTCAGTGCAGGCACGCTCTCTCTGACTGGCGCCTACAGCTACACGGGCCAGACGACCATCAATTCGGGGACACTCCTTCTCGGCGGCGGCA
>DATJZB010000032.1:0-4741 GCA_035499335.1 Rhizomicrobium sp.
CGCACCTATGCCGGCATCGAAGTGATGCGCGAGACCGTCCATGAAACCGCCGACGGAAAGCGCCTGCTCGTCATCCATGGCGACCAGTTCGACGGCGTCATCAACTTCGCCAAATGGCTCGCCCATCTCGGCTCCTGGGCATACGACCGGGCGCTGCAGGCGAATGAAATGCTGCACCGCGTCCGGCACATGCTGGGCTTTCCCTACTGGTCGCTTTCGGCGTGGCTCAAGCACGCAGTGAAGGACGCGGTCGAATATGTGTGCCGCTTCGAGGACGCCGTCGCCAAGGCGGCGGAGCTGCACGGCCTGGACGGCGTCGTCTGCGGCCACATCCATCAGGCGCAGATCCGGCGAATCGGAAACGTCCTTTACCTCAACGATGGAGACTGGGTTGAAAGCTGCACGGCCCTTGTCGAAGATGCCAGCGGACATCTGGAGATCGTTCGTTGGACCGCTGCCGTTTCAACGCCAGCCCAGTTCGGCGCCGCGCGCCAAGCCGAGGCTGTACCCGCGTAGGATCCGGCGCATGACGGCTGGCGGCCAGATGCCCGCCGGCCGGTTCCCGGTCCCCGGCCAGGAACACATCAAAATCCTCATCGTCACCGACGCCTGGCGCCCGCAAGTCAACGGCGTCGTCACCACGCTGGAAATGCTCGGGCGCGAGCTCGCCGCGCTCGGCCACGAGGTGCGCTACGCGACTCCGGAAGGCCATTTCACGCTGCCGCTTCCAACCTATCCGGAAATCCGCCTCGCCTTCTTCCCGCGCCAGCGGCTCGAGAAGGTCATGCGCGAATTCGCGCCGGACGCGGTGCATATCGCCACCGAAGGCACGATGGGACTGACGGCGCGCGCCCTTTGTCTCAAGCACGGCATCGCGTTCACCACCGCCTTCCATACGCGCTTTCCCGACTACGTCCACGCGCGCTTTCCCTTCGTCTCGGCCGAGTATGTCTGGCGCTGGGAACGCTGGTTCCACAAGGAGGCGATCTCGACCATGGCGCGCACGCCGTCGATGAAGCGCGAACTGGAAGGCCATGGCTTCGCGCATGTGCGCCTGTGGGAAGGCGGCGTCGACGTCGAAAGGTTCCGCCCGATTCCGGACGCCAAGCTGCCCTATCCGGGGCCGATCTTCCTCTATGTCGGGCGCGTTGCCATCGAGAAGAACATCGAAGCCTTCCTGTCTCTCGACCTGCCCGGCACCAAGGTGGTGGTCGGTCCGGGCCCGGCGCTCGATTCACTGTCGCGAAAATACCCGGATGCCAGGTTTCTCGGTCCGAAGTCGGGAGACGATCTGGTCCGCGCCTATGCGGCGAGCGACGTGAACGTGTTCCCCAGCCTCACCGACACGTTCGGCCTCGTCATGCTCGAAGCGCTCGCCTGCGGCACGCCGGTGGCGACGTTTCCCCATGACGTGATGAAAGACGTGGTGGGCGCCTGTCCGGCCGCGGCGCTCGACGAGGACCTCGGCGCCGCCTGCCGGCGCGCGCTTACCCTGTCACGGACGGAGGCGCGCAGCTTTGCGTTAACCCATTCCTGCCGGGCCTCGACCCAGCAATTCCTGAGCAATCTGGTGGTCGAACAGCCGCAAGAAGCCTGATTTATCGTTCGCCCGAGACGCGCTAGAAAGGCGCCGGTTTCTCGAGCGCGCGTACTCCCATTCCCATGTTCGCAGACAGTGTCGACTCGCGTGCGCTCCGGCTCAGCGTCCAGGAATGGCTGTTCCTGGCCGTCACGATCCTGTTCTGGGGCTGCTACGTCCTGTGGCTCGGCAAGGACACGTCCTGGGACTTCCGAAACTATCATTGGTACATCCCCTACGCCTTCCTGAACGGGCGCGAGGGTTTCGACATGATCGTGGCCCACCAGGCCACCTACTATAATCCGTTCCAGGACATTCCGTTCTACGTGCTGGCGACGCACACGCGCGCCTGGTTCGCGCTTCTCGTGCTCGGCATGGTGCAGGGCGCCAACGTCGTGCCGCTTTACCTGCTCGGGCGGCTGAGCCTGCGGATCGAGGAATACAAGCTCGGCGCCGCGGCGCTCGCGCTGCTCGGCCAGACCGGCGGTCTCGGCCTCAACATGTTCGGCACGACCTATCACGACAACACGATGAGCATTCTCATCCTGTCGAGCATCGTCATCCTGGTCGCGCAGCGCAAACGTCTGAACGAAGGTCCGCTCTGGCTTGCGGCCGCGATCGCCGCGCTGGCGGGCTTCCTGACCGGGACGACGGTCGGATTGAAGCTTCCCGAAGCGCCGTTCGCTGTGGGCTTCGCCGCCGCGCTCGTCGCGCTCGGAGGCGGCTGGAAGCACCAGGCGACGCGCTTCGTCGCGGGCGGCATCGGCGGCATCGTCGGCTTCGCCGCGTTCATGGGCTACTGGATGATCCATCTGGAGCATCTGACCGGCAATCCGCTGTTTCCCTATTTCAACGACTATTTCAAATCGCCGCTCGCCCTTCCCGCGCCCTATCGCGACATGCGTTTCCTGCCGACGCATTTCTGGATCGCCGCGACCTTTCCCATCCTGTTCTCGCTCAACTGGGCGATCGCCGACGACATTCCGTTCCGCGACATACGGGTAATGCTGGCCTACGTCTTCGGGATCGTCGCCATTCTCGTCTGGCTCGCGGGCCGGCGCTCCAAGGATCCGCTGGTCGTGCCCGAAGCGGCGCGGCCGATCCTCGCCTTCGCCGCGGTTTCCTATCTTGTCTGGCTCAAGCTGTTCGCGATCTATCGCTACATCGTCGGTCTGGAGATGCTCGGGCCGCTCCTGCTCGCCATCGCCATCGGCCTGCTGCCCATCCCGCGGCGCATCCAGTACGTCTCGCTCGCGCTGCTGTTCCTCGCGACCGCGGCGACGACGCATGTCGAGTACATCGAGCGCTCGCCGATCAGCGACCCGTTCGTTCAGGCCGACGTACCCAGGATCGTTCACCCCGAAAAGGCGATGGTGCTGCTGACCGGAAACGGCCCGCTCGGCTTCATCGCGCCGTCCTTCCCCCACATCATCCCCTTGCTGCGAATCGACGGCTGGATGGTGCAGCCGCAGGACGGCACCCGAATCACGAAGACCATGAAGGATCGCGTCTGGGGCCACGTGGCGCGGGGCGGCGACCTGTACGTGCTCTCGGACGCTTATGACATGGGGCGGGCGCGCGATGCGCTGGTCGAATACGGCCTCAGGATCGACTGGCTGAAATGCACCGTATTCGACACCAACATCATAGGCGACTATGAATTCTGTCCCCTCTTCAAGTGGCCCCGTTCATGACCGAAATCGCCGTCATCCTGCCCTGCTATAACGAAGAGGCGGCAATCGCCAAGACCGTGCGCGACTTCCGCGCGGCCCTGCCGACGGCCAAGGTCTATGTCTACGACAACAATTCGAAGGACCGCACGGCGCAGGTGGCGCGCGAGGCGGGCGCCATCGTCCGCTCCGAGATGCGGCAGGGCAAGGGCAACGTCATGCGGCGCATGTTCGCCGACGTCGAGGCCGACATCTACGTGCTGGCGGACGGCGACGACACCTACGATGCGGCGGCGGCACCGGCGCTGATCCGCAGACTCGTCGAGGACGGTCTCGACATCGTGACCGGCCGCCGCGTGCATACGCAGGCCGGCGCCTATCGCGCGGGACACGTGCTCGGCAACCGCATGCTGACCGGACTGACCTCGCTGATGTTCAACGTCCGGCTGGGCGACATGCTGAGCGGCTACCGCATCATGTCGCGGCGCTTCGTGAAGTCCTTTCCGTCGGCGGTGGAGGGATTTGGGATCGAGACCGAGCTCACCGTCCATGGAGTGCGCCTGCTCGTGCCCATGGCCGAAGTGGCGACCAAGTACAAGGAGCGCCCGGAAGGCTCGGTCAGCAAGCTCTCGACCTACCGAGACGGCCTGCGCATCCTCTTCACCATCGTGGGCCTGATGCGCCGCGAGCGCCCGCTGATCTTCTTCGGCAGCGTCTTCGTGTTCTTCGCGCTGCTCTCGTTCGTCGTGGGTATTCCGGTGGTGATCGAGTACTTCGAAACGGGCCTGGTGCCGCGCCTGCCCACCGCAGTTCTCGTGACCGGCACCATGATCCTGGCCTTCCTGTCGCTCTTCACGGGCTTGATCCTCGACACCGTCACGCGCGGGCGCTGGGAACAGAAGCGCGTATCCTATCTCGCCATTCCCGGGCCCCAGGACCTGCGCCGGCCTTGACCCCGCTGCTCCTGAAGCTCTCGCAATCGCGCTTCGTGCGCTTCGCCGCGGTGGGCGGCGCCGGTTTCTTCGTCAACGAGGCGGCGCTGCTCCTGGCGCATGGCGCCCTGCACGCCGGACCGAGCGCGAGCTGGTTCATCGCCTTCGCGCCTTCGGTGACGTTCACCTGGTGGGGCAACCGCACCATCACCTTTGCGGACCAGGCCTCCACGCACCATGCCGGCATCCTGGCCGAATGGGCGCGCTTCGTGCTGACCAACAGCCTGGGGGCCGCCGCCAATTTCGTGGTCTATCTCAGCCTCATCCGGCTGGCGCCCTGGCCGCTCGACGTTCCCTACATCGCGCTCGCCGTCGGCATCCTGGTCGGCCTCGTCTTCAACTTCACGCTGTCGAAGAGGCTCGTGTTCCGCAACTGATCACGCGGCACGCTGGCGCAGCGCGTTCTCCATGGCGGAGAACTCGGCGGCGGTCTTGCGGTCGCCGAACGCCTTGTAGAACGCGGCAAGGTTGTGGGCGGCCATGTGGCTGCCGCGCCCGCG
>DATJZB010000033.1:0-26254 GCA_035499335.1 Rhizomicrobium sp.
GAGCGCCGCACTTGCGAGGCCCCGCAGCCGCCGCCCCAGCGCCAGCCGCGGCTCAGGCACGCGATAGCGAGAGATCAGCGCTGGCCGCGAACTCTTCTTGGTCAGCGCCTCAAGCCCTCCGCCGCTGTCACCGACCGTTCCCGAGACGAAGACGAGATCGCCCGGTCGGGCTCCGGAACGCAGGATGACGGCGCCGGAAGGGACATATCCGAAGGCCGCAATCGAGATCGTCAGCGGTCCGGGCGTCGCGGACATGTCGCCGCCCAGCAATGCGAGTTTGAATTTGCGCTGATCGTCGGCAAGGCCGTGCGCGAACTTCCGCAGCCACTCGACGCGGACGTTTCTGCGCAGCGCGAGCGTCAGGAGATAGCCGACCGGCTCGGCGCCTTTTGCGGCCAGATCGGAGAGGTTCACCCGCAAGGCTTTCTTACCGATCGTGGCGGGCGGATCGTCCGGAAAGAAATCGATGCCCTCGACGATGGTATCCGTCTTGAGCACGAGGTCCCGGCCAGCGCGCGGCGGCATCACCGCGACATCGTCCTTCAATCCAAGCGCGAATTTGGACGTCGCCAGAGGTGCGAAGATTTCTTTTATGAGCTGGAATTCGGTGTAGGCCATGGTGCGCTCGATATCCTGCCACCTATTGGCACGACAAACCCGCGATTTGGCAATGTACCTATGACTTTCTGGTGCTCGATCCAGGACCCGGAATGTCCCTAGAACTGCAATTCGTCCTCCGGCGGCGTTTCGCCGAATTCCGGTGCGCGTTTGCGATGGGCGAGTTTGTCGAGCACCGCGTTGACGAATCCCGGCTCGTCGCCGCTGAAGAAAGCGTGGCTGATGTCGAGATACTCGTCGATCACGACCTTGGCGGGGACGTCGCGCCGCGCGATGAGCTCGAACGCGCCGGCGCGAAGGATCGCGCGCAGGATGGAATCGACGCGCTCCAGCCGCCAATCGGATGCCAGACACTTGGCGATCGACCGGTCGATTTCGACCTGATGCTGCGGTACGCCGCCGACGATCGCCGCGAAGAATTCCGCATCGCCGGGACCTGCAGCGCGCATCTCAGGCTCATGTTCGAAGCGATGCTCGATGAATTCGCTCGTGACCGCTTCGGCATCGACGCCGGTCAGTTCCATCTGGTAGATGGCCTGCACCGCGGCCAGACGCGAGGCACGGCGACCTTCGTGTGAAGCGCCCGCGGCGCTCATCGGTGAACGCCGAGACGATTTCGGATGTTGATCAGCGACAGGCACGCGCGCGCGGCATCGCCGCCCTTGTCGCCGTCATCGACCGCCGCGCGAACGAGAGCCTGCTTTTCGCTTTCGACCGTCAGAATGCCATTGCCGATGCACAGACCGTTGTTGATGCCGAGATCCAGCAGCCCACGCGCGGATTCGCTCGCGACGATCTCGAAATGATAGGTCTCGCCGCGGATGACGCAGCCGAGCGCCACGAAGCCGTCGAACGACTTGCCGCCATGTTCGCCGCTCCGGGCCGCAAGCGCGATCGCAGTCGGGATTTCGAGCGCACCTGGGACGGACAACCTTTCAAAATGCGCGCCGGCCTTTTCGATCGCAGCCGTCGCCCCGTCCAGCAGCATGTCGGAAATGTGGGCGTAGAAACGCGCCTCGACGATCAGGATGCTGCTGGTCATCTTTCAACCCTTTGTCTTGCCGCGGATGGCGTGGGTACCGACGATGTTGAGGTCGTAACCCTCGAGGGCGACGATCTTCTTCTCGGGCGTGTCGGTGAGAAGGATCATGTCCTTGACGCCGAGATCGAGCAGAATTTGCGCGCCGACGCCATATTCCTTGACGCGGCGGCGGTCGATGTCTTCTGCCACCTTTCGGGTCACCACGTCGGACACGAAGGTTGGCCTCGTCGTGCGTAAGAGAACGACGACGCCGCGCCCTTCCCTGGCAATGATGCGCATCGATTCTCCAAGCACGTCGCGCTCGTATGGCTTCCACTCGAGCATGTCGCTGAAGATGTTCACCGCGTGCATGCGCACCAGCACCGGCTCCGCAGTCGAGATGTCTCCCTTCACCAGAGCGATATGCTCCGCATACTCCAGCTCGTTCACGTAGACGAACATGGTCCAAGACCCGCCATTGTGGCTCTCGAACGGGCCCTCGACCATGCGTTTGACGAAATGGTCGTACTTGCGCCGGTAGGCGATGAGGTCGGCGATGGTTCCGATTTTCAGTCCGTGAAGCTGGGCGAACGGGACCAGATCCGGCATGCGCGCCATCGTGCCGTCGTCGTTCATGATCTCGCAGATGACGCCGGCGGGGTTGAGCCCGGCGAGGCGCGCGATGTCGACGGCCGCTTCCGTATGCCCGGCCCGCACGAGCGTTCCGCCGTGGCGCGCGACGAGCGGGAAGACGTGACCCGGCGAAACGATGTCGCCCGGTCCCTTGGTCGGATCGATCGCCACCGAAATCGTGTGGGCGCGGTCGTGCGCGGAAATGCCGGTCGAGATTCCTTCTTTGGCTTCGATCGAAATCGTGAAGGCTGTCTGATTGGGCGTCCGGTTGACCTGCGTCATCATCGGGATGTTGAGCGCGTTGGCGCGCTCTTGCGTCAGCGCCAGGCAGATCAATCCGCGGCCGTTCTTGGCCATGAAATTGACGGCCTGCGGCGTGCACATCTGCGCCGGAATGACGAGATCGCCTTCGTTCTCGCGATCGTCCGCGTCCATCAGGATGAACATGCGTCCGTTGCGGGCGTCCTCGATGACGTCTTCGATCTTTGAAATGTAGTCGTGATAGACCGAGACGTTCATTTTCCGACGATCCTCGCCACGTATCGCGCCAGGAGGTCGATCTCGAGATTCACCTTGGAGCCCGGCTTCAGCCGGCCGAAGGTCGTGACCTTGGCGGTATGGGGAATGATGTTGACGCCGAAGCGATTGCCCTCGACCTCGTTGACCGTGAGCGACACGCCATCGAGCGCGACGGAACCCTTCGATGCGATGAAGCGCGCCAGCGCAACGGGCGCCTCGAATGTGACGCGCGTCGACTCGCCTTCCGGAGCCAGCAGCTTCACCTCCGCGACCCCGTCGACGTGACCGCTCACGATATGGCCGCCGAACTCGTCGCCGACGCGCATCGGCCGTTCCAGGTTGACGGGATCGCCGACCTTCCACGTCCCGATCGTGGTCTTGGAAAGCGTTTCACCTGAGGCCGTGACGGCGAACCAGCTATCCTTCCCCGTGCCCTTGTCTACGACGGTCATGCAAACGCCGGAACAGGCGATCGAGGCGCCCATGTCGACGGCCGACAGGTCGTAATTGGTCGAGATCACGATGTGTGTATCGCCGCGCTTCTCGATATGGCGGACCCGGCCGACGTCAGTGACGATTCCTGTGAACATGCGTACCTTTTAGGCCCTGGCCACGAAGCTTTCCAGAAGGTCGGCCCCGAGCGTCCGCGACGAGGCGCGATGAAAGCGCGGCGCTTCGTCCAGTGTCAAAGCGGCCAACGCGTCGACGGCGCTATGCCCTGCGGCGCCAAGGGCTATCGGAGCGGTGAATATTTCCAGCCGATCCGCCAGGCGGCGGTCCAAAAACGCTGCATGAACCGACGCGCCGCCCTCCACCAGCAGTCGCGTAATCTTCCGATTTGCCAGCTCCGTCAGCAATGCGGAGAGGTCCGGCCTGCCACGCGCGTCGCGCGCGACCTGCACGATTTCGACGCCGACGGCGCGGAGGTGATCGCCGCCTTCGGCCGTCGTGAAGACGAGCGTCGGAACCTGTTTCGCCGACGTCGCAAGTTTGCTCTCCGCGCCGAGGCGCAAGCGCGTGTCGAGCACGACGCGAAGCGGCGAATGCGCATCGAGCCCCGGCAAGCGGCAGGTGAGTTCCGGGTCGTCCGCGATCGCGGTGTTTATGCCCACGAGGATGGCGTCGTTCTGAGCGCGCAAGAGATGCCCGTAGCGGCGCGCCTCCTCGCCGGTGATCCATTTGCTGGCGCCGGAAGCGGTGGCCGTCTTGCCATCGAGACTCTGGGCGATCTTCAGCGTCACGAACGGACGCGACGATGCCAGCCGCATAAAGAAGCCTTCATGACTTTCGCGCGCTTCGCGTTCGAGGATACCTGTGACGACGTCGATGCCCGCCGCGCGAAGCTTGGCGATTCCCGCTCCGTTCGTGCGCACGTCCGGATCCAGAACGGCGATCACGACGCGCGCGATGCCCGCGCCGGCGAGCGACTCCGCGCATGACGGCGTCTGGGTCACCTGGGCGCAGGGCTCGAGCGTGACGTAGGCGGTCGCGCCGCGCGCCGCAGCGCCGGCCTGCGCCAGCGCTTCGGCTTCAGCATGCGGGCGTCCGCCGTCGGCCGTGCGCGCGCGGCCCAAGACGCGACCGTCAGGCGCAACGATCACGCATCCGACCGACGGATTTGCACCGGTGCGTCCCAGCCCGCGCCGTCCGAGCGCGATCGCGTGCCGCATGTGTGAAAGATCGTTCAAGGCCGAACGCGGCTAGTCCTTTTCGCCGCCCTCCAGCTCGCCGATGAGCGCTTCGAAGTCCTTCGTCTCACGGAAATTCTTGTAGACCGAGGCGAAACGCACATACGCCACCTTGTCGAGGCTCGACAGGGCCTGCATGACGAGCTCGCCGATGACCTGCGACGGGATTTCGTTTTCGCCCATGCTTTCCAGGCGCCGCACGATGCCCGTGATCATGCGATCGATGCGTTCGCGTTCGACTGGCCGCTTACGCAGCGCATGGGTGATCGATCGTTCGAGCTTTTCCCGCTCGAACGGTTCGCGGCGATTGTTCTTCTTGACGACGATGAGTTCGCGAAGCTGCACCCGCTCGAACGTCGTGAAGCGCCCGCCGCACTCCGGACAGTGACGCCTGCGCCGGATCGCGGAATTGTCTTCGCTCGGACGGCTGTCCTTAACCTGGGTGTCGTCATGTCCGCAAAATGGGCAACGCATGGCGGGTTGTTCTTTCGTCTATGGGTAGATTGGAAAACGCTTGCACAATTCCGAGACGCGCGCGGCCACGCCGGCTTCGACCGCCGGATCGCCCGCCTCGCCGTTCTTCGAGACCGCATCGACGACTTCGACGATCAACTTGGCGATTTCCCTGAATTCGGCCGGGCCGAAACCGCGGGTGGTGCCGGCGGGCGTGCCAAGGCGAATGCCGGACGTTATCGCGGGCTTCTCGGTGTCGAACGGGACGGAATTCTTGTTCGTCGTGATGGCGGCCCGATCGAGCGCTTTTTCCGTCGGCCGTCCCGTCGCCTTCTTCGGTCGCAGGTCGACCAGCATGAGATGCGTGTCGGTTCCTCCCGAGACGATATCGAGGCCGTCATTCTTCAAGGTTTCGGCGAGGACTTTGGCGTTCTCGACCACAGCCTTGGCATAGAGTTTGAATTCCGGACGCAGCGCCTCTCCGAAGGCGACGGACTTCGCCGCGATGACGTGCATCAGCGGGCCGCCCTGCAGACCCGGGAACACCGCCGAGTTGATCCGCTTTCCGAGGTCGGCGTCGCGCGAGAGGATCATGCCGCCGCGCGGTCCGCGCAGCGTCTTGTGCGTCGTCGTCGTCACGACATGCGCATGATCCAGCGGGCTTGGGTGGACGCCGCCTGCGACCAGGCCGGCGAAGTGCGCCATGTCGACCATGAAATAAGCGCCCACAGAGTCCGCGATCGCACGAAAACGCGCGAAGTCGATGACGCGCGAATAAGCCGAGCCGCCCGCAATGATGATCTTGGGCCTGTGTTGCCTTGCGAGCGCTTCCACCTCATCCATGTCGATGCGCTGATCTTGCCGCCGCACGGTGTACGAGATCGGCTTGAACCATTTTCCCGACTGGTTTGCAGGCGAGCCGTGCGTGAGATGACCGCCGGCTGCGAGGTCGAGCCCCATGAACGTGTCGCCGGGCTGCATCAGGGCGAAGAAGACGGCCTGATTGGCTTGCGCACCGGAGTGGGGTTGAACGTTGGCGAACGAACAATTGAAAAGCCGGCAGGCGCGTTCGATGGCCAGTTCTTCGGCCACGTCGACATACTCGCAGCCGCCGTAATAACGGCGTCCGGGATAGCCCTCCGCGTACTTGTTGGTCAGGACCGATCCTTGGGCTTCTAGGACGGCTTTACTGACGATGTTCTCGGAAGCGATAAGTTCGATCTTGTCGCGTTGCCGACGAAGCTCGTCGCCTATCGCACGGGCAACTTCGGGATCGCTGTCGGCCAGACCGCGCGTAAAAAAATCGACATTCCGCGTTCCAGCCGCGCTCGCCAACGCCACCATTCCCAAACCCCGCATTTCGAAACTGTTGCCGGACCGTACGGCCGACCAGGTCGATACCCCTACCCCTTTACCAAATCTAGCACCAGACCGCCCTCTCCATCCCACCTGTGCGCTTTGTAGCGGGCACAGCGGGCGTTTCCGGACATAGAGCGACCGCGCGCCCGGACGCCCAAATATTCACCAATTGATGATCTGGCGAAACTGCATAAGACTTCGGCAAGGCAAGTGATTCAGACGGTCTCGACAGAAGAACCGACACGGGCCAAAGCACAACCCTAGATATGTTCGATCTTTTCCGACATCGGCATCTTGATTTCGCTTCACTCGCACGCAATACCAACAGCAACTTGATCTTCCATTTCAACCCATGAGTAGAGGGTGTGTTCGATGAGTAATCACGGCCCTGCAGCCGAAGTATCCGGTGACCTTCTCAAGCTGGTCAGCGAAATAGTCGCCTCGTACGTCAGTAACAACCCGGTTCCCATGAGTGACCTGCCGGCCATGATCCGCAGCGTCCATGCGACGCTCGGCAGCCTGACCGGCGCAACCGCGATCGATGCGGTGACCACGCAGAAGCCCGCGGTTCCGGTCAAAAAGTCGATCACTCCGGAATATCTGGTGTGCCTCGAAGACGGCAAGAAGCTGAAGATGCTGAAGCGCTACCTGCGCTCGCGCTACGGCCTGTCTCCGGATCAATACCGCACGAAGTGGGGATTGCCGGCGGATTATCCGATGGTGGCATCGAACTATGCTGCGCAACGGTCCGAGTTCGCCAAGAAGATCGGACTCGGCCGCACCGCTCCCGCGAAGGGACGTCGCCGGGGCTAGGCGCTCAGCCTTTGTCGCGGTCTCTGTTCAGCATATAGGCCAGCTTGCGGACGGCGGCGTCGGCGAGAGCGCCGCGCGCCGCACCCGCGGGCCCCATGACGCTCGCTTCGGTGCCGGATTTGGAGTCGATCGCCGTCACCTTCACGAAGCCGCCCTGAACGACGAATTCGACGTAGATATCGCCGTCACCCGGCTTTCCGGGCGACGTCATCAGGCCGCGCGTTGCAGCTTGTGCGCGGTCCAGACCTGATCCAGCGCCTGGACGAGCGCGCCCATCATCTCGTCCGTGTGCATGGGAGATGGCGTGAAGCGAAGCCTCTCCTTGCCCCGCGGTACGGTCGGGAAATTGATCGGCTGAACGTAGATCGCGTGATCGCGCAACAGCGCATCGGAAACGGACTTGCAGAGCGCCGCGTCGCCGACGAATACCGGCACGATGTGGCTCGGCGACTCCATCACCGGCAAGCCGGCTTGAGCAAACAGCCGTTTCAGCCGCGCCGCGCGTTCGTGCAGGCGCGAGCGCTCGACTTCGCTTGTCTTGAGATGCCGGATGCTGGCGAGAACGCCCGCGGCGATAGCCGGCGCGAGCGACGTCGTGAATATGAAGCCCGGAGCGAAGGAGCGGATGCAGTCAACCAACTCCGTGGACGCGGCGATGTAACCGCCCATGACCCCGAAGGCCTTCGCCAGCGTACCTTCGATGATGTCGATCCGGTCCATCACGCCGTCGCGCGCCGCAACACCGGCGCCGCGCGGCCCGTACAGGCCGACGCCATGAACCTCGTCGAGGAAAGTCAGGGCCCCATATTTCTTCGCGAGGTCGCACAGGCCTTCAAGCCGTCCGAAGTCGCCGTCCATCGAATAGACGGACTCGAATGCAATGAGCTTCGGCGCCTCGGGATCGGCCGCTTTCAGGAGTTCCTCGAGATGGGCCAGATCGTTGTGGCGGAAAAGATGCTTCTCCATGCCGCTGTGCTTGATGCCTTCGATCATGGAGGCGTGGTTCAGTTCATCGGAGAAGATGATGAGGCCGGGCAGCAGCTTTCCCAGCGTCGCGAGCGTGGCGTCGTTCGAGATATAGCCCGACGTGAATAGCAGCGCGGATTCCTTTCCGTGCAGGTCGGCGAGCTCGCGCTCGAGCTCGACATGGTAGTGCGTCGTCCCCGAGATGTTCCGCGTCCCGCCGGCACCGGCGCCGGTCGTCTCGATGGCTTCGTGCATGGCCGCAAGCACGACCGGATGCTGGCCCATGCAAAGATAGTCGTTGCTGCACCAGACGGTGATCGGCCGCTTGTTCGAGTCCGAATAGAAGTCGGCCTTGGGATAGCCGCCCCGCTGGCGAACGATGTCGGCGAAGACGCGATACCGGCCCTCGCGCTTTAGTCCGGTCAACGCGTCGCGGAAACGGTTCTGGTATGGAAATGCCATGATTTCAGTCTCTTGCAGCCGGTCTTTCACCCGGTCACCAACGTTTCCCACCGGCGCAGACCTTACCCCATCGTCCTGCCGGGTGCCTACGCCATTTGTCACATAGGGGCTGCGAATTTGACGTGGCCGGTCCGTGTCCTGGCCCATTTCAGGGCCGGGCGTGCTTGCCGCGCCGTTAACGGTTTCGCTCGGGCCGGGAACCTCTGTGCGCGCGCCCGGCTTCGCGGCGTTCGCATTCCGGTCGGTCGCCTGATCGAAAATCATTGAACTGAAGCCATGGGAGGAAAGTACCGTCCGCGCTGCCACCGAAAGTCATTCCAGATGTTCCGGGCGCCCGGCGCATTGATTTGGATCATGTCCCGCCACGGAACGGCCGCCGCGCGGAGGGTCTCAGGAGGCGATCGCCACGGCCGCGTTCACGGCCATCGCGATAAGGACCGTGTTGAAGAAGAATGAGACCACCGAATGCGCCAGGACCGTCATCCGCATTTCGGTGGTTTGGACAAGCGCGTCGGAGACCTGCGCCGTCATCCCGATCACCAGCGCAAAATACATGAAATCCCAGGGGCCGGGTTCCAGACACTCGGGAAACTTCAGAGGCGGCACATAACCTTCCTCTTCGTCGTTGTTGTAATAGAGATGGGCATAGCGCACGGCCGACACGGTGTGCAGCATGAACCAGCCCAACGGGGCGCCGGCCAGAGCCAGCACCAGGGTCAGGGGGCTGCCGAGGCTCTTGCCGTGCAGGGATTCGAATACGGCAAACGAAGCGTAGCCGATCGCGCCGACGGTGATGATCGTGACCGCGATGCCGCCCTCGTCTTCGACGTCGGCCCGAAGCCTGAGGTCCGCGGACGTCATGCGGAAGATGAGCCACCAGCTCATGATCAGGAACGACACGAAGAAGCTGTCGCCTCCGATCGCTTCCGGCAAGGGCGATGGGAGGTGGCGCGTCGCGATCAGAGCGCCAAGCCCGATCGCCATGGCCAGATAGAAGCGGCCGTGATGGTGGATTTGATTTGCAACGAAGGAAAGCAGCGATGCCTCCCACAGGGGCGTCGCTGCCATTGGTACATGAGTCGCGGTCGGATTAGAGGCGGAAACGAACCTGGTCGATCCAGAACCGTTCCATGCGCTTCAGCGTCGTGTTCAGCGAGTCGAGATCTTCGGACGCCACGTTGCCCACGGCATTCAGCGAGCCGAGATGGCGATGGAAAAGCTCGCGCAGCATGTCGCGCACCGCTTCGCCCTTGCGGGTCAGGCGCACCAATACCGAACGCCGATCCGCCTCGGACCGCTCATGATGGATGTAGCCGGACTCGACGAGCTTTTTGAGGTTGTAGGAAACGTTCGAGCCCAGATAGTGGCCGCGCGTGCGCAGCTCGCCGGCGGTGAGTTCCTGATCGCCGACGTTGAACAGAAGCAGGGCCTGAACGCTGTTGATCTCGCGTTCGTCGCGACGATCGAGTTCGTCCTTGATCACGTCGAGCAACTGACGATGCAGCCGTTCGACCAGATTCAGCGTTTCGAGATAGTACTTCGCTTCCACGCGGGCGCCTTCGTGCGCCGCACTCTGCGGTTTCGCAAATGCCGTCATCGTCTTCCCCCCGCTTGTTCGCGGGGCCCACCTGTTGTTATGGCTCGAAGACTAGAAGCTATTTGTTAAAACGCGGTAAAACCGGTTACCGGAGTTGCAATCACTGCCGCGAGAGCTCGCGTGCCACAATAACACGCATTATCTCGTTCGTGCCCTCCAGTATCTGGTGGACCCGAAGATCGCGCACGTGCCGCTCAGCGGGAAAATCCTTCAGATAGCCATATCCGCCGTGCAGCTGCAGCGCGTCGTTGGCGATCCTGAATCCAGCGTCCGTCGCAAAGCGTTTCGCCATGGCACACAACATCGTGGCGCGGGCGTCATGACGGTCGAGCGCTGCCGCCGCGCTGCGGATCATCAGCCGCGCCGCCTCGAGCTCGGTTGCCATATCGGCCAGCTTGAACTGCGACGCCTGGAAATCCGCAATGGCGCGGCCGAACTGCTTGCGATCCCGAGCATAGGCCATCGCCTCGTCAAGCGCGCTGCGCGCGGTGCCGACCGAGCAGGCCCCGATATTGATCCGGCCGCCGTCGAGGCCGCTCATCGCGATGCGAAAGCCCTCGCCTTCCGCCCCGATACGGTTGGCGACCGGAACCTTGCAATCCTCGAAGATGACCTGGGCGGTGGGCTGACTGTTCCAGCCCATCTTGCGTTCCTGCTTGCCGAACGAGAGACCCGGCGTTCCCTTCTCGACGACGATGCAGGACACGCCTCTCGGCCCGTCTTCGCCCGTTCGGATCATGCAGACGTAGACGTCGGAGACGCCGGCGCCGGATATGAACGCTTTGGCGCCGTTGAGCACGTAGTGATCGCCGGATCTGGTCGCTTTCGTCTTCAACCCGGCCGCGTCGGATCCGGCGCCTGGTTCGGTCAGGCAGTAGCTGGCGATCTTTTCCATCGTCGTCAGTTTGGGAAGAAAGCGCAGACGCTGCTCCTCGCTGCCGTATCGGTCGATCATCCAGGACGCCATGTTGTGGATCGAGATGAATGCGGCCGTCGACGTGCAACCGGCCGAGAGTTCTTCCATGATGATCGCCGCGTCGAGCCGCGACATGTCAGAACCGCCGACATCGCCTTTGACGTATATCCCGGCAAAGCCGAGCGCGGCGGCTTCCCGAAGCGTCTCGACGGGAAACGTCGCGGTCGCATCCCACTCGGCGGCAAAGGGCGCGAGCCGTTCGCGCGCGAACCGCTTCGCCGCCTCCTGGATCGCGCGCTGGTCCTCGGTCAGTTCAAAATCCATGGCAAACCGTCATGCTTACAATTGAGCGGATGGGCCGATGCCCCCGTCCGGCCAGAATTAACCGGCTTTTGACGGCACGCAAAGCGATAGGCGAGCCTCCTCCTTGAAACCCCGGCCCGGACTTGGCAAGTAACGGCAATGAGCCGGTTCCCCGCCACGCGCCTTCGCCGCCTGCGCCGCCACGAATGGACGCGGCGCCTCGTCGCTGAATCGACGCTCTCGCCGTCGGATTTGATTTGGCCGGTCTTCGTGATCGACGGACAGAATAAGCGCGAACCGGTGCCGTCCATGCCCGGCGTCGACAGATTGTCCATTGATCTCGTCACGGGCGCCGCCGAGGAAGCCGCGAAGCTCGGTATTCCCGTGATCGCGCTCTTTCCGTACACCGATCCGTCGCTGCGGACCGAAGACGGCCGCGAAGCCACCAACGCCGGAAACCTCGTTTGCCGCGCCGTGCGCGCGCTCAAGAAAGCCGTTCCGGAGATCGGCGTCCTGTGCGACGTCGCGCTCGATCCCTACACCAGCCACGGTCATGACGGTCTGCTGATCGACGATTACGTCGCTAACGACGAGACGCTGGAAGTGCTGGTCCAACAGGCGCTCGTGCAGGCGGAAGCAGGATGCGACATCATCGCGCCGTCCGACATGATGGATGGCCGGGTGGGCGCGATCCGCGCTGCGCTCGAGGCGGGCGGATATCGAGACACGCTGATCATGGCCTATGCGGCGAAATACGCTTCCGCATTCTACGGTCCGTTCCGCGAAGCGGTCGGCTCGTCAAAGACTCTCAAAGGCGACAAGCGCACCTACCAGATGGATCCCGCGAACGGCGACGAGGCTCTTCGCGAAGTCGAACTCGACCTCGCCGAAGGGGCGGACATGGTCATGGTGAAGCCCGGGATGCCGTACCTCGACCTGGTCTACCGCGTTCGCGAGCGGTTCGGAGTCCCGACCTTCGCCTATCAGGTGTCGGGCGAATATTCGATGTTGTCCGCCGCAATCGAGCGCGGATGGCTGGACCGCGACCGCGTGGTGCTCGAAAGCCTGATGGGATTCAAACGTGCTGGCGCAAGCGGCATTCTGACGTACTTTGCGCGCGACGCGGCCAAGCTGCTGCGAAAATCCTGAACCGCCTCAGTCGCGCTTCGTCGAGAAGAGGCTGCGCAAGACGATTTCCGCGCGCGACGGCAATACGTCCAGACCCGACTTGCGTTGCCCGAGATCGACGACGTTGCGCAGGATGAGCATCGCGAGTCCGTGAACGGCGGCCCAAACCGCGAGCCCGAGCGCCGAGTCGTGCAAGGCCGTGCCGATTTCGTTGCCGATGGCATCGGCCATCTCGCCGAGCTTCGGAAAGGCGTCCCGGTTCGGCAATTGCGGGCCGAACATCAGGCTGGCGAGCGCCGGCCTCCGCGCGACGAAGCGCATATAGGCCGCGCCGATTTTTGCTATGCGATCCGATTCCGCATCCGGCGACGCCACGGCGGTCGCGATTTCATCGCGAAGCTCCTGGAACCCTTCCATCGCCAATTCGACGAGCAGGGCTTCGTGGTTCGGGAAGTGCCGGTAAGGCGCCGCATGACTGACGCCGGCCCGGCGCGCCACTGCACGAAGGCTGAGCTCCGACAGATCCTCTTCTTCGAGGATCGCGCGTGCGGCATTCAGCAGTGCGTTGCGCAGATCGCCGTGGTGATAGGAGCGCGTGCGTCCAAGGTCCCCCGTGCCGTCCGATCGATCCATTACCTGTCCTTCTTGTCGAAGGCTCCCAGCCTCGCAATCAAACTCGAAGTGTCCCAGCGCTTGCCGCCCATTGTCTCGACCTCGGCATAAAACTGGTCAACTAACGATGTAACGGGAAGACTAGTTCCGTTCCGTCGCGACTCTTTGAGACAAATTTCAAGATCCTTCCGCATCCATTCTACCGCGAATCCGTGGTCGAAGTGGCCTGCAATCATTGTCTTGTGGCGATTCTCCATTTGCCAGGACTGCGCGGCGCCCTTGGAAATAACCTCGACGACTGCAAGGGGATCGAGCCCGGAGGCGACGGCAAATCGCAATCCCTCTGACAGCGCCTGAACCAGCCCAGCTATGCAGATCTGGTTGACCATCTTTGTGAGCTGCCCCGATCCGGCCTCTCCCATGCGTCGGCATTGTCGCGCATAGATCGAGATCACCGGTTCCGCTTTTGCGTAGGCCACCGGCGTGCCGCCGCACATGATGGTCAGCTGGCCGTTCTTGGCGCCCTGCTCTCCCCCCGACACAGGCGCATCGACGAAGTGCATACCGCGGCGGTGTGCGCTTTCGGCCAACTCCCGCGCCAGATCGGCCGACGCCGTCGTATGGTCGATGAACACCGCATCGCGCTTCATGGTGATAAACGCGCCGTGGCGGCCGAGAGCAACTTCGCGAACGTCTTCATCGCGTCCGACGCAGGTCAGAACCACGTCCGCGTTCGCCGCCGCTTCCGCGGGTGTCGGCGCGGACAGACCGCCATACTCACCGACCCATGCCTCGGCCTTGGATCGCGTGCGGTTGAAAACGGTGACTTCGTGGCCCGCGCGCTTGAGGTGACCCGCCATGGGGTAACCCATCACACCCAGCCCCAAGAATGCGACGCGCATTATTCCATCACCTCGACCTGTGCCGGCTGTTGCGCCGAGAAATTCGGCCGCTTCATCAGCCAGATGATCAGAAAAGCCGGCAGGCTGACATAGGTCATGAACAGAAAGTCGTCCGAATAGGCGACGATCTGCGCCCGCAACTCGATCAGCCCGTTGAAGTTGGCAAGACCGAACGGAAGCTGCGGGTTCATCAGCATGGCCGGCGCATTCAAACCTAGCGCGCGATTGAAGCCGGACGCGTAGCCTGACAATTGCGAGTGCACGACCTGGACGCTCGAGCTCAAGACGGTCGTCGTAACGGACACGCCGATGGCGCTGCCGATGTTTCGCACCAAATTCATCAGCGCCGAACCGTCCGTCCGGAAAGCCGGCGTCAGCGTCGCGAAAGCGGTCAGGTTAAGCGGAACGAAGACGAAGCCCATTCCGACGCCCTGCAGGAAAGTAACGACGATCAAGGTGGTCGTGCTGATCTCGGGCGTCCACCCCGACATGTCCCACATCGACCAGAGCAACAGCGCGATGCCGCACGTCATCAGGATTCGCGGATCGATCCGCATCGCGAGCCGCCCGGCGAACATCATGGCGAACATCGTGCCGAATCCGCGCGGCGCCATCAGCATGCCCGTATCGAACACGGAGTAGCCCGCCAGGTTCTGCAGATAGGGCGGAAGGAGCGCCGAACTCGCCAGCAGGATCGCGCCCGTGACGAACATCAGGAACATGGCCGACAGGAAGTTGCGGTCGTTGAATATCCCGGGCGGAATGAAGGGCTTTCTGGCGGTGAGCATGTGGACCACGAACAGGTAGAGCCCGACGCCGGCCACCAGACACTCGACGATGATTTCGGCCGAGCCGAACCAGCCCTTGTCCGTGCCGCGGTCCAGCATTAGCTGCAGCGCGCCCAGTCCCACCGCGAGAGCGCCGAACCCGAACCAGTCGAAGCGCAAAGAAGAGTCCCGCGGGCTGTCCTTGAAGAACATCCAAATGCCGGTCACCGCCGCGATGCCGAACGGGACGTTGACGTAGAAGACCCAGCGCCAGTTGTAGGCGTCGGTGAGGTAACCGCCGAGCGTGGGACCGAGAATGGGACCGAGCATCACGCCCATGCCCCAGATCGCCATGATGTTGCCGCGCTTCTGAGGCGGATAAAGGTCGAGCATGACGGCTTGCGACAGCGGCGAAAGCGCGGCGCCGAAGCAGCCCTGCAAGAGCCGGAACATGATCATCTGTTCGAGCGATTGCGCCGCGCCGCAGAGCATGGACGTGACGGTGAATCCGGTCAGCGAGACGAGAAAGAAATTCCGTTTGCCGAACCGCGAAGCGATCCAACCGACCGGCGCGGTGAAGATCGCGGCGGCGACGATGTAGGACGTCAGGACCCAGGTGATTTGATCGCGAGATGCCGACAGGCTGCCTTGCATGTAGGGCAGCGCGACGTTGGCGATGGTCGAATCGAGCGCCTGCATCAGGACGCCGGCCATAGAGGATACCAGGACTATCCAGAGCTCGATCTTGTTTTCATAGGACTCGGCGGTGTAGCCGAGCGCTTGCACCTTCATGAAAAGTGCCTTTCAAGCCGTCAGTTGCCGAACAGCATCCGGTACCAGCGGCGGTGTCCCGTATCGACCGAAATGACCGTGCTCATGCCGGCGCGCAGCGGAACGTTGCAGCCGCCGCTGCCGATCTTGATGCGAACGGGTATGCGCTGGACGACCTTCACCCAGTTGCCGCTCGCATTCTCCGACGGAAGCGCCGAGAAAGTGGAATCGCTGCCCGCGCTGATCGCGTCGACGGTGCCGTTCCACGTGCAGCTCGGATAGGTGTCGACGGTGATTTCGACCGGATTGCCCTGGCGGACATAAGTCAGTTCGGTTTCCTTCAGATTGGCGTCGACCCACATGTTCTTGCTGGCCACCAGGCCGACGGCGCTCGTGGTACTGAATGCGGACATCGCTGAGATGACCAGCGTGCCGGGCTGGAGCGACTCCACCGCGGTGACGATGCCGTCGAACGGCGCGCGAACGACCGAATGGTCGAGCTGACGCTGCGCCTCGTCCACGGCGGCGCGCGCCCGCAGATAGGCCGGCGCCTGATCGTCGGGAAGATCGGGGTTGCCGTTCAACTGCGCCAATGTCTGCTTCGCCTGCTGTTGCAGCGAAACGAGCGTCGCCTGGGCGCTCTGCAAGGTACCGCGCGCCGTGTCGAGCTGGGACGGAGCGATCGCGTTCTGACGGACAAGTGCCTGATAGCGGCCAAACGTGATAGCCGCCAGATTGACCTGCGCCTGCTGTGCGGCGATCTGGCCGAGAATGGCGCGGTACTGCGCCTTCGTCCCGTCGACGTCGAGCGCGGCCTGCGCGAGGCTGGCCTTGGCGTTGTCGAGGGCGATCTGGAAGGGATGCGGGTCCAGACGGAAGAGGATATCGCCGGCGCGCACATTCTGACCTTCGCGAACGTCGACGTCCTGCACCAGTCCGGAGACGTCCGTGGACACCATCAGCTTGTCGGCGTGCACGTAGGCATCGTCGGACGAAATGTATCGGCCGCCCGTCAGCCAGAAGAACAGGGCGAGCGAGCCGATGAGCGCCAGGCCCCAGATCATGCCGATGCGACGCAGCCTCGCCTTGTCGGCCCAGATCGCGCCGGCCCAGTCGCGAACACGCGTACCCATGCCAGGCGTCGCGTATGCATTCGTTTCGGTTCTTATCGCGGACATTCGAAAGCTACTCCCCAGCGGCCGCCAGCTTCACGCCGGTCAGCGCCTCGTTTGCCAAATTCTCTTTTATGACGAGCAGAGCGTCGATCAATGCGTTCCGTGTGTGCTCGTCGAGGCCTGCGGTGATGCGGGCGTTCATCAGTTCGCGCGCTTCGTTGATCGTTTCCAGTATCGGCTTTGCCGCAGGCAACAGGTGCAACCGCTTGATGCGGCGATCCGAGGGATCCGGCCGGCGCTCCACCAACCCTCTCGCCTCAAGCCGGTCCACCAGGCGCGCAACCGTGATCGGTTCCACTTCGCAGATGGCCGCCATCTCGTTCTGCGACATGCCCGGCTGACGATCCAGGCGCGAGAGGATGACCCATTGTGCCCGGGTCATGGCGTGGGTAGCGCGTGCCTTCTGGTCGAACTTGGTCCGCATCGTGCGGGCGACGTCGTGCAGAATGATGAGTAGGTCGCGGTCGAAGGTCTGCATCTAGCTATCCCTAAGCGGTGATAACTTAAGGAGCGTTATATTATCATTCAAGATATTAAGGAGGCTTTATTTCGCCCGGAAACATTCTGGCAGAGTCCTGGCCGCTAGCGCTGGATGCGCTTCCGCGGCAAGGCCTTTCCCTTGGAAATAGGCGCAAGCCGCCGCTCGAGCGCAACCATAGATGGATTTCCGGCCTTCGCTGCAGCTCTTTCGAGTACCCGGTATCGCCCCACGACAAATCGCCCCAGAGCCGTGAGGCTCGCGCCTCCACCGGCCTTTCCGCCGGTCGCAGTCACCACCAACGGTGCGCCAAACGCCTCTCTGAGGGCCTTGAGGAGCAGCCACGCCCGCCGATAGCTCATGTTCATGCCGGCAGCGGCTTTTCGGATGGATCCGGTTTCGTCGACGAGTTCGAGCAACCGCACTTTGCCCGGACCGAGTGCCGCGCCCGTGCCGAAATCGATCCGAATCGTCAGTCTCGACATCGCTCGGCACTCCCGCACGCGCTCGAAAAGAAACAGGGGCGAAGTCGCCTTCGCCCCTGATCTATAAACGCGTCGGGCCGGCTTTACATGCCCGATCCTTCGATTTGTCTCCAGCTCGCCTCGATGGACTGAACCGCGTTCTGGGGCAGCGGCACGTAGACGAGCGTCTTGGCCATGTCGCCGCCGTTGGCATAGGCCCACTTGAAGAACTTGAGCGCCGACGCCGACGCGGCCGGATCGGACGGCTGCTTGTACATGATGATGTAGGTCGTCGCCGTGATCGGCCAGGAGTCAGCGCCGGGCTGATCGACCAGGATGATGTAGAAGTTGTTCTTCGACGCGCCGTCCCAATCGGCATGCGAAGCGGCCGCGCCGAACGTCGCCAGCGACGGCTCGACGACCTTACCGTCCTTGTTGAGCATGCGGGCGAACTTCAGATGGTTTTGCAGCGCGTAGGCATATTCCACATAGCCGATCGCGCCGGACGTTTGCGCGACGTTGCCGGCGACGCCTTCATTGCCCTTCGCACCGATGCCGGTCGGCCAGTCGACCGACGTCGACGCGCCGACGGAACCCTTCCATTCGCCATTCACGCGGGAGAGGTAGGTCGAGAACACGAACGTCGTGCCGGATCCGTCGGAGCGGTGGACCACGGCGATCGCCTGATCGGGCAGGTTCAGCGACGGGTTCAGTTTCTTGATCGCGGGGTCGTTCCAACGCGAAATGTGGCCGAGATAAATGTTGGCCAGCGTCGGCCCGTCGAGCACGAGTTGTCCCGCGCCGATGCCCGGGACATTGCAGACGGCCACGATGCCGCCGATGACGGTCGGGAACTGCACCATTCCACCAGCGTTCAGCGCGTTGCCGGTGAGCGGCATGTCCGAGGCGCCGAAGGTGACGGTCTTCGCCTTGATCTGCGCAATTCCGCCGCCCGAGCCGATGGACTGATAGTTCAAGCCCACGCCGCTCACGCCTTTGTAGGCCGCGGCCCACTTGGCGTAGATCGGATAGGGAAACGTCGCGCCAGCGCCGGAGATGTCCGCCGCCAAGGCGCTCGTGACCACCGCCGCGGCTGCAAGTCCCGCGACTGCGACGATCACATTTCTCACAAACTTTTTCATGTGCATTCCTCTGATTGAAGCATTGAGAGCCGTTGTGACCTCAGAATGCCTTCCCCTCACATCTGGAATTGGACGCGCGCGCCCAGTTCGTTGAAGCTCTGACCGATCTGGCTGGCAGGAACCAGCGGATTGGCGCCGGGAGCCGACAGCTTGCGGACGGTGACGATATTGTCGTCGAGCATGATGCGGATGTTCTGGTTCAGGTACCAGTTGATGGCGAGCGCAATGATTCGCTCATCGCCACCCGCGATGCCGGCCTGAGTAATCGCATTGCCCGCGAAGCTCTGGTGCCAGTTCAGATCCGTGTCGCTGTAGCGAACCGCCAGTTCCCAGGCGCCCCAGGAATCGCCGCTAAACGAGAACGGATTTGCGACCTTGGGTCCGTTGAACGAGCCGTACTCGTTGTTCATGGCGCTCGGAGAATACTGACGCGTTTCACCGGTCAATATCCATGTTCCCTCCAAGAACCAACCGGAGAAACTTGGATGGTCGGCCGCCTTCAGTCCACTGGCCATCCGATCCGCGGTGAAGTTCATGTACTCACCGCCGAGGTAGAAGTTCTCTATGTTGCCCGCGGCGTCGAAGCCATAGTAGTCGCCAGTCTTCGCGTTGATCGTGCCGGTGTCGATCAGTCTTGTTCCATCGACACGAATCTCCGGTCGGTCGCGGAAGCGAAGTCCGAGCACAGCTCCAGGTGTGGCCGAACCGGCGCCGCCACTGTAGAGGGCCGCACCGCCGCTGCCGCCAACTTGAACGTTCGAAACGCCGTCGGACCAGACGCGATAGGCGACGCGTCCGAATGCTTGCGTCTGCTCGTCACCGAAATTGCCGTGGCCAACGTTCGAACCTGTCTTGTTGCCGGTATATGCGCCGCTGATGATCAAATTGTCGCCCGGCATGAAGATATCGGTTTTCTGGAAGGTGCCTTCAACGCCGCGCCGCGAGTCACCACCGCCGAAACTGTCAGCGGCGATGTTTTCGATTTCGGCTCGCTCGAGGAAAATGAGCTGGCCGGAGGAGATGGAGCCGTCGAGCGACTGCACTGGCTCGATGACACCAACGTTAAGACGGAAATTGGGGATGCCGTTGTACTGAACGCGCGCGATGTTGACGAGTGGATCGCCTTCGCCGCCGGTCGGCACGCCCGATGCGCCGGCGCTGCCGCCGTCGGAACCGCCGCCGTTCAAGCGAAGTTCATACCAGAAGTCACTGAAGGCCTTGCCTTCGACACCAAAGTAGGCGCGACGGACGACCGAACCCGATGCGAGATCCTTGAACTGGGCAAAGTTCGTGGGACTCGTCGGGGAATCCTGCATGAACATGGCCGAGTCGAATTGGAACCGCGCGCGGAACGAGAGCGTGAACCGCCCGTCGCCGCTCTTTACGGTCGGACGGCTGTTGTCGAAGGTCCAGCTCGTGTCGTTGAAGTTCTGCTCGAGCGCCGAGAGCCGGTTGTGGTCGGCCACGCGCTTGTCCTGATCGGCGGCCAATTCCGCTTCGAGCGCAGACAGCCGGTCGGCCAGCTCCTGATTTGTCGGACCGGCCGGCGCGGCTGGCGCCGCGGTCGACTGGGTGGCCGCCGCCGTAGCCGGCGCTGCCGCATGATGTTTGGTTTTTGCCAGGCCGGCATCGGTGGACGCGACCAAGGCGACGACCGCGACACCGGCCATCAAGTATGACTTCCCCTGCATGGAACCCCTCATCGAAATGTTCATGGAGAGGGATCGCCGCACGCGCCACGCCCCTCCGCCCGGCGCATCGTTCGCAGCGCGGTGCAACGGATACGTGACAATTAGGTGAAGCTAATGTGACAGCGTATTTTTTGAGCGCATTCAAGATGCTTGTGCGAGTGAACCGTACTTTCCGCGAAAGAAAACCAGCGGTTCTCCATTCCCAAGCCGCGAAAAGCGCACGACGCGTCCGATGAGAATCGCGTGGTCGCCGGCATCGTGAACGGCTTCGGCCTCGCACTCGAAAACCGAGAGCGCGTCGGCCAGCGCGGGCGGTCCAAGTTCGGTGTCGCTGAGCGCGATCCCGTCAAGGCTGTGATTGCCCTGCTTGGCCAGGCGCGACGAGACGTCCTGGTGCTCCGTGCCCAGAATGCTGACCGTGTAGCTGCGCGCTTTGGTAAACGCGTGGTAACGATCCGACTTCTTGTCCAGGCACCACAGTACGAGCGGAGGCTCGAGCGACACGGACGTGAACGAATTTACCGTTATGCCCATGTGATGCTCGGCACTGGCCGTCGTGGTGATGACCGCGACTCCCGTGGGAAACGAGCCGAGCGCCGTGCGGTAGGCGCGAAGGTCCAGGGTCATGTCATTTCACACTCGGTTAATAGGGGACGGTGCATTCTCGCCTCCACGTTAGGCGAGCCAAAGCACGGCGGAAAGACCGCGCGAACCGCCTTTCGACGGTAATTTGTGTGGGATTGTAGGGCCATGGCCAGCGACGGCGCGGTCGTCATCAAGCGCATCAAGAAGGGCGGGCACGGCGGCCATCACGGCGGCGCGTGGAAGGTCGCCTATGCCGACTTCGTGACGGCGATGATGGCGTTCTTTCTGCTTATGTGGCTGATCAACACTACGACGCCGGAACAGAAGCGCGGCATCGCGGACTATTTCGCCCCGCAGAGTATCGCCGAGACGGTCAGCGGCGCCGGCGGCGTCATGGGCGGCAAGGTGATGGGCGAGGACAGCACGCGAGCCGGCGGGGCTGCCTCCGTCTTCCAAAAGAACAGTCCCTCCTCGCCGGCGACGCCGACTCGCTCGAATCAGAACGGCACCACCCATGGCGGCTCCGCCAACGCGACCGGCCAAGGCGCGGAGAGCGCGTCCGACGGACATGCGAACGCCTCCTCGCAGGATGGGGACTTCGCCAAGGCCGCCGAGGCAATCCATCAGGCCATCCAGGACAACCCCGACATCGCCTCGCTCTCCCGGCAGGTCATGATCGACAACACACCGGAAGGCCTTCGCATCCAGCTTGTCGACCAGGACGGTCGGCCGATGTTCCAGCAGGGCACCGCCGAACCGATGCCCTACACGAAACGACTGCTCGCCGAGATCGGCAAGATCATCGACCGTCTGCCAAATCGCGTATCCATCAGCGGCCACACCGAAGCGACGCCCTTCGAGGGGCCAAACGGCATCACGAACTGGGAATTGTCTTCGGCGCGCGCGAACGCTGCCCGTGCCCTGCTGACCTCGGGCGGCCTGGTCCAGGACCGGATTTACGAAGTTGCGGGCAAGGCCGGCTCCGAGCCGCTGTTGCCGGAAGACCCGAACGCGTCCGCGAACCGCCGCCTCAGCATCGTTTTGCTGCGAGAAGCTCCGCCCGTCCCGCCCGGCCATCAACTGTAATCACAGTTTTTTGGTCTTCGGACTGGCGCAGGGAGCCCGTCCTTTGACATAATTCGAGCCGTGGGGCGCTCGGACAAGACTGTGACAGACCAGAATAACACACGGATTCCGCAGTTCTTTCTGACGCCGGGGGGTCCCTGCCCCTACCTGCCCGGCAAAACCGAACGCAAGGTGTTCGCCCGGCTGACCGGAAACTATGCCCAGCCGCTGAGCGAGGCTCTAACCCACTCCGGCTTTCGTCGCAGCCAGTCCATCGCCTACCGGCCTGCCTGCGAGGGCTGCTCGGCCTGCGTCTCGGTCCGGATCCTCACGGGGGAATTCGAGCTCTCGCGGAACCAAAAGCGCCTGATGCGCCGGAACGACGACCTGGTCCGCACCGAAGTCGTGGCCGAAGCGACGCGCGAGCAGTTTTCGCTCCTGCGCACCTATCTCGACTCCCGCCATGCAGGCGGCGGCATGTCGGACATGGGCCTCTTCGACTATGTCGCGATGGTCGAAGAGACGCCGGTCGACACCCAGATCGTCGAATATCGTCGCCATGGCGCCGACGGAAAGCCGGGGCCGCTCATCGCCTGCGCGCTCACCGACCTTCTGCGCGACGGCATGTCGATGGTCTACAGCTTCTTTCATCCCGGCGAAGACGAGCGCAGCCTGGGCACCTACATGATCCTGGATCATATTCGCGAGGCGCGCAGCCGGGACCTGCCGCACGTCTATCTCGGCTATTGGGTCGAGGGCAGCGAGAAGATGTCCTACAAGACCCGGTTCAAGCCCATGGAAGCTTTGGGCCGCGAAGGCTGGCAGCGCATCTAGTCGCTCGACGAGACGGTCCGGAACATCTGCAGTTCGTCGTAATAGACGCCGTCGACCAGAATCGAGCGCGGCATGCGACCGATGGTGCGAAATCCGTGCCGTTCGTAGAGCCTGATGGCGCGCGCATTCCCCGCTTCGACCGTGAGGGCGACCTGCTCGACGTGCTTTGTCGCGTGATCGATGAACGCTTCGATGAGCGCATCCGCCATTCCCGTGCCCCGCGCCTCCTGGCGCACGTACATCGACCCCAGATGACCCGTGTGCCGCGTTTTCTTCGACGGCTCCGTCGAGAACGCGGCCATCCCGCACAGGACGCCACCCATCGTGCCGCCGAACCAGACGCGCGCGCCCAACCGTTCGCGCCACTGCTCTAGCGTGAATTTCGCTTCCAGTTCCGGATCGGCGGAAAATGCGGTCGGATGCAGGAGCAGCGCCTCGCGACGCAGCGCCTGCAGCGCCGCGGCATCGTCCGGCGTCAGCCGCGCGACCGTCACGACGCGCCGCCGAAGCGAACCTGCCACTCGGCGATCTGATCGTCCGTGATCTTGGCGAAGAGAACGTCGGGCGGATCGATCGACTGGCCGTGCTCGAGCTGGTCGAGGAACTCGCTCATCGGCTCGCCCGGCCAGGGAATGACCTCCGGCGCGTTCTGGATCGCGTGGTGGATCGCCCGCGCCGCGGTCGGCATGACCGGCCAGGCGAGATGACCGAACAGGTGAACCAGATTGAGGCCCATGCGGATGGCCGCGGCCGACCTGGCGCGATCGGTCTTGAAGTGTGTCCACGGCGCGGCGCGCGTGATGTACTCGTTCGCCGCGACCCAGATCGCGCGCAATTCGGCCAGCGCCTTGCGGAACTCGACCGCCTCGAGATGCTCCGTGTACTGTGCAACTCGCCGGTCCAGTTCCGCGATGAGGGCCTTTTCCTCGTCGCCGTACTGACCTTCGGACGGCACCTTGCCGTCGAAGCGCGCGCCGCAGAACTTGGTTACCCGGTTCACGAAGTTGCCGAGAACGTCCGCCAGGTCCTTGTTGATGACGCCGGCGAAATGCTCCCAAGTGAAATTGCTGTCGGCGCTCTCCGGCGCATTCGCCATGAGGTAATAGCGCCAATAATCCACGGGCAGGATCTCGAGCGCGGAGTCCATGAAGATGCCGCGCCGCGCGGACGTCGATATCTTCTCGTCCTTGTACTGGAGGTAGTTGAAGCCCTTCAGCCGGTCGACCAGCTTCCAGGGCTCGCCCGTCCCCATCATCATCGCGGGGAAGATGATGGTGTGGAACGCCACATTGTCCTTGCCCATGAATTCGAAGTAGGTGACGTCCTTGGCCGCGTCGCCCAGCCACCAGTCGCGCCAGGCCTCCTCGCCCAGCTTGTTCTTGTCTGCCCATTCCTTCGTGGCGCCGATATAAGCGATCGGCGCGTCGAACCAGACGTAGAACACCTTCCCTTTGAGCTGGCCGTCGGCGATGTCGTCCGGAACCGGAAAGCCCCATTCCAGATCGCGCGTGATGCCGCGGTCCTGCAGTCCCTCGTCCAGCCATTTATTCGCGATCGAGGTCACCAGCACGGGCCAGTCGCTCTTGTGGCTCGCGATCCAGCCGCGCAGTTCGCCGACGAACTCCGACTGCTTCAGGAAAAGGTGGCGGCTGTCGCGGATTTCGATGTCTTTGGCGCCGGACACGGCCGAGCGCGGGTCGATCAGGTCGACCGGATCGAGCACGCGCGTGCAGTTCTCGCACTGATCGCCGCGGGCGCGGTCGTAGCCGCAATGCGGGCACGTTCCGATCACGTATCGGTCCGGCAGGAAGCGGCCGTCCGTCGCCGAATAAGCTTGCTTGGTCGTGCGCACGTCCAGCAGACCGTTCTTCCACAAGGCGCGCGCGAAGCGATCGGTCAATTCATGGTTCTGCGGCGACGACGAGCGGCCGAAGTGATCCCAGGAGAGCCCGAAGCGGTCGCCCAGATCCTTCTGAACCGCATGCCACTTGTCGCAATAATCCTTGACCGCAATGCCGTCCTCGGCCGCCGCCAGTTCGATCGGCGCGCCGTGTTCGTCCGTCGCGCAGATGGCCAGCGTCTCGTAGCCGCGCGCCCGGCAGAAGCGCGCGAACACATCCGCCGGCAGCATGGAGCCCACGAGGTTGCCCAGATGCTTGACGCCGTTGACGCTGGGAATGGCACTGGTGATCAGGACGCGTTTCATAAGGCCGAAGCTGCTCATTAAGGGGTTGCGGAGATTAACTTCCCCGGCGAATCCGTCCACCCTTAAGCACCTTGGGGCAGCATTGCAAAAGCGCCCTTCGGACAGGACCCTATGAGCGACGAGCCGGCGCGCCAGCGCCACTTTCAGGCCAATTTCCAGACCAACCTGATCGCCGGGTTGCTGACCGTCACGCCGCTGATCGTAGTCTGGCTGGTTTTCGACTTTTTTCTCACGACTCTCTCCGACTGGGGACACCCGCTGGCGGTGGAACTGACGATCTTTCTCGACGCGCGCTACCCTGCCCTCAGGCCCTGGCTCGACAACGATGCGGTGCGCTACGCGATCGGCGTCGTCGTGGCCCTGCTGGCGCTTTACACGATCGGCGCTCTGGGCAGCCGCGTCGTCGGCCAGCAACTGATCCTGATGATGGAAAGCATCATCACGCGCGTTCCCGGCGTGCACATGGTCTACTCGGCCGCCAAAAAACTGGTCGACGTGCTTCGCCAGAAGCCCGGCACGCACAATGAGCGCGTGGTGCTGATCGACTTTCCGAGTGAAGGTCTGAAGGCCGTCGGTTTCGTGATGCGCACTTTTCCCGACGCGCGGACCGGCGAGCAGCTTGCCGCCGTCTACGTCCCGACGGCGCCGAATCCGACGTCGGGCTATCTCCAGATCGTCCCCTTCGCCCGGCTCGTCCAGACCGACATCCAGGGCGATCAGGCGATGAGCATGATCCTGTCGGGCGGCGCCGTGACGCCGGATGGCGTCTCGCTGCTGGGCAAAGGCTGACCCGTTGCGCCCGGGGTCCGGCCAGCGTATTCCACGCCCAAAGCCGGCTTAGCTCAGTTGGTAGAGCACCTGATTTGTAATCAGGGGGTCACAGGTTCGAGTCCTGTAGTCGGCACCATCAACTAAATCAAACAGTTAGAACGGTTTTCATAGCGCCAAATTTCAGTCGAAAATTGCACCGGGGTAACAACCGGGGTAACGGCGGCAGGGCTTTTGAGGGGTGCCGATATGCCGACCCTATTGAGCCGGACATTGGGCGTGGCGACCGTCATCGCGAGCGTCCTGATGCTTCTCCTA
>DATJZB010000034.1:0-5162 GCA_035499335.1 Rhizomicrobium sp.
GCCGCAGGCATGCAACGGTCCGTTGCCGCCATAGGCGAGGATGGTGAAATCCTTGGGTTCGTATCCTCGTGTGCGTAACTCAGTGGCGATGCCGTTCGCCATGCTGGCGTCGACCTGCTTCTTGATAAGCTTGCAGACTTCGATGACGCCCAGGTCCAATTCGTCGCAGAGCTGCTCCTCTATCGCCTGCTTCGCGCGCCGCGGATTAAGGGGAATGCGTCCATTTGCGTAGTTTTTTGCGTCCAGGTAGCCGAGCAGCAGGTCGGCGTCGGTCACGGTCGGCTTGAGACCCCCACGGTCATAGCACGCGGGCCCTGGATCCGAGCCCGCCGACTGGGGGCCGATTTCGATGGTCTTGTACATGCGGTCGAAGCGCGCGATCGACCCACCGCCGGCTCCGAGCGTCACCAGATGCACCATTGGGACGCTGACCAGCCAGCGGTCGATAACCGGATTGAAATCGTAGTGCTTGACGCCCCCCTGATCGACGATGCCGATGTCGAAACTGGTGCCGCCCATGTCGGTTGCAACGACGTTCCCGAGTTCGGCCGCCAGCGCCAGGTGCTCGGCGGCCGCCACGCCGGACACCGGCCCCGAATGGACGGTCTGAAGCGCGTCTGTCGAATTAAGTTGGGCCATGCCGCCAGAGTTGTGGCTGACCAGCATCGGCTTCTCGTAGCCCTGCGTCCGAAGGTTCAACTCGAGCGTGCCGAGGCCGTGGTACATGGTCTGGTGCAGGAAGGCGTCCATGATCGTGGAGCTGCTGCGGGCATACTCGCCCTTACGGCCCGCCACCTGGTGGGACAGCAGCATCGGGATAGCGCCGAGAAGGTGACCAGGGTACTCCTCGAGAAAAATCTCCCGCACACGCAACTCGTGCGTCGGGTTGACGACGCTGTTGGTGAACGCAACGACCAACGCTTCGGCGCCCGCGTCGACCAGCTCCCGAATGCGCAGACGTACGTCATCCTCATCGAGCGTCCAGAATATCTGACCGAGATAGTCAATGCGCTCGCGCACTTCTCGGATCATCGGGATCGGGACGATCGGCGAGGGCCGCTTCGCATTCGGGATGTCCATCTGCTCGCCTTCGGACAAGCCCTCGCCGTAGCCGCGTGCGCGAGACAGCGGAATGGTGCTCTTGAATCCGGTCGTCACGAGCGCGCCGACGCGGGGACCCTTGCGTTCGATTAGCGCGTTCGTTCCGAGCGTCGTCGCATAGCGGACCGAGTCCACCTGCGACAACAGGACGGGCGCGTCCAGACCAACCTGCTTGCACGCATCCGCGAGGGCGTCGTTGAAGCCTTGCGAGAGGTTATGATGCGTGGTCAGCGCCTTGCCTTCGATGTAGTGGTCGTCCCAGACGACGAAACAGTCAGTAAAAGTGCCCCCGATATCCACAGAGACTCGTTTCATGGCGGGTCCTCAGTGTTGATGTCCGTGGTCCGCGTGCAGGGCGCGCCCGTGCTTGACCTTCTCCAACGCCAAGTCGGGGCCGATCTCCGGCTCCAGCACCTCCTCGCGGTCCTTCCATTGCGTTTTGAGCGCATCGATATCGAGCTCAATATCGTGCAGCGGCGGATGACCTGGCGGCAGGTACTCGGTCTCGACCATCGTTCCACATCCCGCGCAATAGTACTCGAGGATGCGGCACCAGGTCGGGTCGGGAGAATAAGTGCGCTGGTACTTTGTTGTATCCAGGAGCGGTTTGTGGATTTCGCGGGGATCGCGGTCGTAGACAAGGAGACCACGTTTGTAGTTGTCGCGTGCGGATCCGTGCGTTTTGTCGCAGCGCCGACATTCCCACTGCTCGGTATCGAGATTGATTCGCAGGTATTCAGTGATGAGGACTTTCATGGGCGGCCCCTTTCACGGTCACGTGCGAGACACAAGGATGTCGCGCGCCTCGTTGATCTCGAATCGCCAGCCTCTGTCGATGCGACAGGTGAAGAACGACTCTTCAAGTACGCAGGGACCGTCTGCCCGGACGGCCTCGACCTGGTCCTCGACTCGGTAGACGGGTAGGTCGACCCAACTGCCGCCGCTCAATGTTCGGCGTGCGGCTCGGGCGACAGCGACCTTGCTTTCAGCGCCAAACTGACCATGCATTTGTGCGTGGGCGGTGGTCTTGGTGGCCTTGAGCACAAGGCTCAGACGCGCGTCCTTAGGCAGATTTGGGGGCAGCGAACCATCGAGGAGATCGACTCGCTCATCATCGACTTGAAGATGCTTTTCGACGAGGCAGTCCGCTAGGTCGAAGCCTTCTGCGAACATGCCGCGCGTCGCTCGTTCGGTGAGCTGCCCAATGGCGACTTTCAGGGCAGCGTCATTCGGCCCCGCGAGCCGTACCTCATACTCGTGGGCGACGTCGGAGAAGGCAATGCCAAAGGCCGAAAACACCGCGGCAAGACCTGGGATTACAACCTGCGAAACGCCGGTGACTTCGGCGACCTTGCAAGCAACGAAGGGTCCTGCACCGCCGAACGCCGCCAACGTCGTATTCGACGTGATATCGGCATACGCTTTCAGCGAATGCGCGACTGTAGCCGCCCATGCGGCCTCCATCGCTTCGGCTGCCTTTTCCGGCGTCAAACCGAGGGGCTTCCCGACATTCTCGAGGATCGCCGATTTTGCGCGCTCAACGTCAATCTTCAGTTCGCCGCCGAAGTATGTGGTCGGATCCAGCAGCCCCATCACCAGAAAGGCGTCGGTGATCGTTGCCTCTTTGCCGCCGAGCCCGAAGCAGGCGGGGCCCGGCGCACCGCCGACGCTCTCAGGGCCAACTTTTATCCTGCCGTCGATGACTGAGATGATTGACGAGCCGCCGACGCCGGCGCTGACAACATCGCACAAAGGCAGCGAGGTGGTCACACCTTCTATGCGGCCCCGGCGGTCAGTGCGGACGCGTCCATTCTCGACGAGACAAATGTCGGTTGTCGTCCCACCGATGTCCATGCCGAGGAGGCGTTGGAAGCCGTAATGAGCTGCCAGAGCCTTGAGGCCTTCGGCGCCGCCACGCGGACCCGATGAGTAGGTCTTCACCGCGGCGGTTCGCGATATGCGCGCGGAGTCGCCGTCATTGCGGAAGATCAGCAGCGGGTTCTTCGTCTTGTACTCACGGAGGCGATGCTCGGAGCTATAAAGGAAGCGCTCCATCGCCGGATGCAGAAAAGCGTTGAAGAGCGCGGTCCAGATGCGTCTCGAATCGTCGTCGTCTTGAACAACGTCGTTGGAATAGAGCAGAGGGATTGCGCCGAGGAGATGTGGCGGAAATTTGCGCAACAGCAAATTCTTGAGTCGCGCTTCGCCGGCGTCGCGCTCGGAGCCTCCCACGCCAATGACGATGCGGTTGGCTCCTGCCGACGCCAACTGATTGATCGCCCGGGTGGTGGCGATCTCCATCGCCGCGTTGTCAAGCGAAAGATCGAGGGTCGCGACACGCTTGCCGACGAGGTCGGCGAACACGCCGCGCTGCTGGCTGTCTCGCTGCAGATCCTCGGCCGCGAGGCCGGCGAGCAAAAGGCCTAGGCGCTGTCCTTTTCGCTCGACCAGTGCGTTCGTGCCCTGGGTTGTCGAATAGCGGATATGGTCAGTGCTCAGCAACAGGCGAAGCAGGTCTTCCTGCCCGTACAGCGTTCGGCTCGCCTTGTTGAGGCCGTCAAATAAACACTTCGACAAATCATAGGGCGTGGTAACCGACTTGGTGCGATGCACGTTCGCGCCATCAATGACACAGAAATCAGTGAGCGTCCCGCCGTTGTCGATGTTGATCAGCAGTCCGCCTGCGGAAGGCGACAATGCTTCAGCGATCTGTAGCGAATCGCTGGCTGCGGCGCGCAGGGCGGTCATAGCCATACCCTCCGTACTGGCGCCGATGCGATGAATACAGCTGTCAGAGCTACCCCGAATCGTTGGGGTGTCGCCATGGTTTCCTCCCCGTATGTGGAGCGCCAGCCGCCCAAATTTCGGGACGGAGGACTCCTGAGCAGCATAGAACTCGGAGGGTATTGTCGGCACGTTACTGCCGGAAGGCGGGAATGACGCCACCCGAAAGGGTAGTTTTGTGCAATCGGGTTGATAGCGATCGCAACCGCACGACCGAGGCGTCGTGGGCGACAAGATCGCAACGCTCATCGGGAAAGAGCGACAGCAAACGCGGCGAGGGATGGCAATGAGTTCTACCGCCGGGCGGTCAGGGCGACTTTGCGCGCCGCGCGGCGACACATGATCCCCTCAGCCGGGTGCGTCGCTCCAGTCGCCGGCGCGGTCGTCGCCGCAACGCCCAAGGCGATCCGCATGGCAATGCGCGCAGCGCCCGCTGTGCCAGCGAAGGCCAAGCGGCAACCGATCGGCAAACGACGCCCACGCCGCAAGGAGGCGCGCGCGGGCACGCTCGAGAAGGGCCGCCGCCTGTTTGCTTTTTCCGCTTCGCGCGCTTCACCCAGGTCATGATCCGCAGAAGCTCGCGCCGTCCTCCACGAGGTGCAGCTGTAGCGGCGGACAGAGCTGGCGGTCGCTGTATCGGGCGAACGTTTGAGCCAGGCGGTGAACCGCTTGCAGCGATTGATGTGATTGCGCAGCGCGTGCGGGTTGAGCTTGCGCGCAGCCATATGATACGTTGACGAAGCGGACTGACAGTGTCGGTCTCGCTCATAGGGCGCTCCTTCCTGAGTGAGGTTGAACGGCCCTCGATTCTCAGGACGGGGCTGCCCGTCGCCCCATCGCTATCCTACCCGCTTGCTGGCCGCCCTCTCGGCTCACGCCCCCCGGGAAACGGGCCGGAGCGGAGTTACTTTGTGCCTTCCGCAATCTTACGGTAGCGCCATCGCTCTCCTGAAAACGAGCCGTGGGGACGCCCGACATCTCGGGTTTCATGCATCAAGGTGCGTGGAACGGATGAGAACTCACACCGAAACGCTACTCCATGAAGACAAACAGGCCGTGAGTGATTCAAGACCTGCGGTCCGATTTACACGCCACAGCATCCCGGACGCCAAACTAATTTGCTCCGCGCTTGCAGTCGGCGCAACAGGCTGTCCTGATCGTCGGCCGCCATGAACGCGACCAAGATTCTCTGGGGCCAGGTCTTCCTCGTCAGCGTCGTCGTCCTCGCCTTCCTCTGGGCCGCGACGGAGTGGGTCGCGTGGCGTCTCGCGTTCCAG
>DATJZB010000035.1:0-7817 GCA_035499335.1 Rhizomicrobium sp.
CGCGCGGGACGAGATGCCCGCGACCTCGTTTCCGGCCGTGGATTTCGAAACCTGGATCGCCGGCGCCTCGGAAACCTGCACCTGGGGCGGGTTCGAAGAGAATTCCGCCGCCGGACTCTGCTACACGTCCGGCACCACGGGCAATCCGAAGGGCGTGCTCTATTCGCATCGCTCGAACTATTTGCACATGCTGATGACGCTGCAGAGCGACGCGCTGCGTCTGTCGGCGCGCGACACGGTGCTGCTCGTCGTTCCGATGTATCACGCCAACGCCTGGGGCGTCGTCTTCTCCGCTCCCGCCGTCGGCGCCAAGCTGGTCCTGCCCGGATCGCGGCTCGACGGCGCGTCGATCCACGCGCTGATCGAAAGCGAAGGCGTGACCTATTCGGCGGCGGTGCCGACGGTCTGGCAGATGCTGCTGCAGCATCTCAAGGCGACGAACGGCAAGCTGACCGCGCTCAAGCGCGTCACCATCGGCGGTTCGGCGTGCCCCGAATCCATCATCCGCGCGTTCCACGACGATTACGGCGTCGACGTGATCCAGGGCTGGGGCATGACCGAGACGTCGCCGCTCGCCACCGTCTCTGTTCCGAATGCGGACGTCGCCGGATTGCCGTTCGAAAAACAGATTCCCTACAAGCTCAAACAAGGTCGCCTGCTGTGCGGGCTGGAACTGAAGCTGGTGAACGACGAAGGCGAGAGGCTGCCGCATGACGGCAAGACCTTCGGCCGGCTGAAGATCAAGGGTCCGACTGTGGCGCGCGCCTATTACGGCGGCGAAGGCGGAAACGTCCTCGACGCCGAAGGCTTCTTCGATACCGGCGACGTCGCCACCATCGACGATGAGGGCTACATGCAGATCACGGATCGCGCCAAGGACGTGATCAAATCGGGCGGCGAGTGGATCAGCTCGATCGAGATCGAGAACATCGCCATGGGACATCCCGGCGTGGCGCTGGCCGCGGTCGTCGGCATCGCTCATCCCAAATGGGACGAACGCCCGCTGCTCGTCGTGCAGTCGCGGCCGGACGGCGCGCCCTCGAAAGAAGAAATGCTCGCCTTTCTGGAGGGCAAGCTCGCCAAATGGTGGATGCCCGACGACGTCGTCTTCGTCGCGGAGGTTCCGCTCGGCGCCACGGGCAAGATCGACAAGCGCAAGGTCCGTGAGGAATTGAAAGGCTATGCCTGGCCGTTCTAGCGGCGGCCCGAAACGAAGCGGCACGGAACCGGTGGCCCCGTGCCGCGTCGCTGCCGAAACCGGGCGTACCGGTCAGGCGTTCTCGAACACGACGCCCTTGGCCTTCACGCCGCTCGCCGTCATCGCTTCGTGCGCGACGTCGGAGGGTTTCAGCGCGCCGGTCCAGCAGGCGAATTCGAGACAGGTTCCGTCCGGATCGTAGAAGTAGAACGAGCGGATATAGACGCCCTCGTTCATCTCCTTGCTGATCTGGGTGGGCGAGTTGTCGTGGTTGCGGATCTCGGTGACCGCGACGCCCTTGGCCTTCAGCTTGGCGTGATACTCCTCGAACTTCTCGGCCGGTACGTCGAACGCCAGATGGTTCATCGATCCGTTGGCGGTGACGAACGAGCCTTCGCCCGGCAGCTTCTTGGGATAGGACACGCCGGCCTCGCCGTCGGGCGCGTCCGGGAACCAGAAGAAGGCGAGCGAGTCGCCCTTGCCGATGTCGAAGAAGAAGTGCTGTCCCATGCCGCGCGGCAGGTCGAGCGTCTTGACCAGCGGCATGCCGAGCACGTCGCGATAGAACTTCACCGTGCGCGCCATGTCCTTGCAGACCAGCGCCACGTGATTGACGCCGCGATATTCGAATTCCGGCTTCTTGGCCGCCATGCGTTCCTCCTGGGTTGCGTTGCGTCCGCAAGGCTGCCCGGGTCGGCGCCTAACTGTCAATCTAATTGACAAAGTGGAAATGAGACGCGCTCGCGACTGCGCGTCGCGCATGGCGGGAAAAGCGGTTCGGGTCGGTCAGCCGCTGCCTTTGCGGCGGCCTTTCGAGGCCGGCGGATAGTCGGTCGGGGGCCTGCCCCAGTCGGCGGCGAAGGCGGCGTGGAGCGCCGCGATGTGGCGCGCGCCGATGCGGCTCTGCAGGGCCTTGGTCAGGATGACCATGGCGGTCTGGGCATCGCGCCGCATCGCGCGGCCGGTAGCGCTGATCACCACCGTCTTGCCCCGCCTGTCGTTGGGGTCGTCGCGCAGCTCGATCATGCCCTTCTTGATCATCTGGCCGATGGTGACGTGGATGGCCTGGCGGCTGACGCCGAGATTGCGGGCGATGTCCGTCGGCCGGGTCACGCCCATGACGACGTTGGCCATGACCATGGACTGGGGCCGCGACACGCCGCGCCATCCCCTGTGCCGCAGATAGGCCTGAAGACCCTCGTCGAACCAGTAGAAGGCTTTGAGCAGGGGAACGACGAGATGGGGACGGTCTGCCATGAAGTGTCCGGTGGGGAATCGCGGGGCGCGCGCAATATCCGACAAGGCGGCAGACGCGCGCAAGCAGGCGCATCCGCGCCTGCTTACGGCGTACTCTTAATGGGTAGGCGTGCTAGTCCTTTTTGCGGTTCGAATCGAGGAAGTCGGCGCCGCCGAAATTCTCGGGCGCCGCGACTTCGACGATCGGATCGTCGCGGTCGTCGAACTCGAGCCGCAATGCCTTGGTCATCACCGCATGCATGTCGTAGAGGCAGGTGATGTAGGTGAATTCCATGATCTCTTCATCGGAGAGAAATGATTTCAGCGTCTTCATCACTTCCTCCGGCACCCGCCCGCCGGCCAGAACGAGGCAGTCCGTGTAGGCGAGCACCGCGCGTTCCTGCTCGTTGAAGAGCTTGGAAACCGTCCAGTGCGGGATCGCCGCGATCCGCTCTTCGGAAACCTTGAGGCCGCGCAGCGACTTGCAATGCTGCGAAAAGACGAACTGGCAGCCGCGCGCCCAGCCGGCGCGGGTCTGGCCGAGTTCGCGCAGGACCGGATCGAGCTTGCGCACCGGGGCGCGATAGAGCGCGAAACCGGCGACGGCATGTTCGAAAATGTCGGGAACAAGGGCGAAAACCGTCCACCAGTCGCCGCGCGTTCCGGTCGCCGTTCCGGGCTGGGTTACCGGATCGCGGCTGCCGAACAGCCGGTCGTAATAGGTGATGATCGTCTGGTTGGTGACCTTCGATCGCGGAATCTGGCGCAGCCTCGGCATGAAATGTCCTCCTCGCTTTGTTGTTGTCCTTGTACGTCAATTTAACTGACGTTCCGGCGCCGCGCCAGCGCTCAGCGGATGCGAAACATCCAGTGGCGGATGCCCCAGCTCATGCGCTGCCCGCACGCGACGGCCAGTATGCCGTTCAGCCAATCGTAGCGCGCATCGCCGGTCTCGAACACCGGCGCGATGCGGATGTAGTAGCGCGACGGATCGACGGCCGGCGCCTGCGGATCGCGGAATTCCCTTGCGACAGCTTCGGGCACGACGCTGCGGCCGGAATAGGTGACGTAGACCAGCGCGCCGTCATGCGTGCGCCACACGCTGCGCGCATCGAACGCCCCATAGGTCTCGCCGCCGCGCGGTTCGCCGCTGAGCGACCAGTTACCGCCGCCCGGCAGGATCTCGCCCGACAGCCGGCTGCCCTTGAACGCGCCGCCGGTGATGTAGCCGACGCGGCGCTCGCTGAACGGGCTGCGGCCCATCGACATGATCGCGCCTTCGACGCGGAAATCGGCGACGCAGAGCGGTTCGGACTCGAGGGCGCTCCAGACGAAAGATTCTTCGGCCATGTTCGCGCGTCCCCGCCGTTGCGTGCCGCAAAATTACTTCGAAGATGAAGTATTCCGCAACCTTCGTCAGCCTGCCTCGGCGTCGTCCCCGGCGCGGTACAGGGCCCAATGGATGTAGCACCGCCGGTGCACGCATACGGTCGGCTTGCTCGTCGCCGAAAAAAGCAGCAGCGGATTTTCCGGCCGGGCGTCGCCGCCGCAATGCTCGCAGCGCATGCCTTGGGGCGCCTCGGCGTCTTCGCAGTAGCTGTCGGTCCAGTCGTTGGGCATCGGTTCCGATCCTCCCCACGCGAGCAAAGACATCATACGCCGGACCATCGTTGACGCCGATCAAAATCCCGCCGCCGTGCGGTGGTCACATGCGCGCGTGCCAGCGGGCGCCGTCCCTCGGAAGGATGCGGGCGGAATGCGTATGCCCGCAGCCCGCTGGTGTTTATCCGCCTGCGCCGGGCCTTTTTGGGTTATAGTCGATTCATGCGGTTCCTTTTCGCACTTGCAACAATGCTGGCGCTGCCATCCGCCGCGCTGGCGCAGGACATGGGCGACGCGGCGCGCGGCGAGACCCTCGCCGTGACGGTCTGCGCGCAATGCCATGCCGTGCGCGCGGGCGAACGGCGCTCGCCCGACGTCATGGCGCCCAACTTCACCGCCATCGCCACGACGCTCGGCATGACGGACCGGGCGCTGCGCGTCTGGCTCGAATCCTCGCACCCGACGATGCCGAACATCATCCTCTCGCACCGCGAGCGCGACGATGTCGTCGCCTATATTCTCAGTCTCAGGGCGGGTCCCTAGGCGTCGGGCGCGTACGCGGCGGCACGGAGAAGCGACATGGATTGGCAGTTGAGCGTCTTTCGCCTCGGCATGCTGCTCTGCGTGATCGGCGCGTTCGTCGCCGTGACCCAGTTCGACATCATCGATTCCGCCGTCGCCGTCTGGAACCACAATCCGTCGACGCAGGAGGCCGCCGCCGCGAACGACGCCGCGCTCGAGGCCAAGCGCACCTGTCTCTCGGCCGAGAAGAAATCCAGGATCAAGGAATATCCGTCCGGCTGCTATCCCGCGGACACCGCCTTCAAGGGGCTCACGCGCGACAAGGCGCTCGCCAATGTCGAGCGCTTCCTGGTCTTCGCGCTCATCCTGATGACGGGAACCATCCTGGTCGTGATGCTCGGCATCCGCATGGCGCGCGAGAGCCGGGTCTAGCGCGACGGGTGTGGGGGGGTGCGAGGCCAAAGGACAAAACCAAAAAGCCTCAGTTTTCATTTGCTGCCGTCAAAGCGGTTGGAGCTGCGATCCGAGAACTCGAGGCAGGCGGCGAGCCCAAGGTCGGCATGCGGGCGGCACGCTTTCTATTGCTGTCGGGTTTTCGTCGTATGGAGGCGCTCACTTTGAAGTGGGGCGACATCGACCGCGACGCGCATTGTGCACGACTCGAAGACACGAAAAGCGGCAAGCAGACGCGGCCTCTTGGCATCGCGGCGCTCGAATTGTTCGACTCATTCAAACCAGAAAACGCAAAGACCACTGACTATGTGTTCCCCGTCGAGGGCAAGTATGGGCACTATGTCGGCGCGCCAAAGGCCTTTTCCCGTATCGTCAAACACGCGAAAATTGGAACAATCAGCCCCCACGGTCTTCGGCATTGGTTTGCGCGCGCGGCGGCAGAACTGAATTGCAGCGGGCTAACCGTCGGCGGATTGCTGGGACACTCAGCACGACGGGCTACTGCGAGATACGCAACCGCGCCGGACTCTGCACTTGTCGCTGCGGCGGATATTGTGTCCCGGCAACTTGCGGATGCGTTGGGCTGACTCCGATGTTCGCCTCTTGACTAAAGTGTCCGATACCGTCGCTGCGCTCCAAGATAGATAGCCTCCGCCATGGCTCCAGGAAGGCCGTACAGACTCAAATGAGCTGCTGGTGCACGAGCAGGTAAGCGCCCAGGCGTTCTGGCTGGTCCAAACCAATCGCTGCCACCTCCCAAGCCTTCCAAGCCTCAGCCTTGCTGATGTGGCAATAAAGGAGCTACCAATCTGACAACTTGATGGAAAGGAATATGGAACTCGAAGGTTTGAATGTCGTGAAATATCTAAACGGACACGACACAGTCCGCGACGGATCGCTTGTCAGCTTGTCCATCCGGCCAGTTAGTTCGGACCCTATTATCGAACTCCTATTTGAGGTTCCTCACAATGCGGGCGTTCGTATCGTGAAGCTGGAGCTTCGGGATATTCAAGAGTTTAACTACGGCTTCGCCACGCGGTATTCACACGACGTTATCGAATTCCTGAAATGCATCATGACTGATGCGGGAGACTTCTACCTGTCGCTCGACCCCTATGACGAACGCGCGGCTAATGTATCTGAGAGCGACAACGATTTCTTTCGGTCGAAGTTTGTGAAGCTTACGACGCTCGATCCTATGTAGTCGGCGGGCATTTGATTGCGAACTCAGGTCTAAGCCGGAATCAGAATCGCGTGCCAGAATCACCGACTAAGCTGATGCTTTTGCACTAGGCCGATTAATTGAAGCCGCTCTGGAAGGAAGCTCTGCCGTGACTAGGAAGAGGTGTGGCTGGAGAAGATCGATGGGCCGCAAGCGAACTAATCTCGCGGTCGGCGTCCCTGCTGAAGCCTTGCCCGGCGGCGGCGTTCGCGATTGTCGGCACCGATCAGGCTGCAAAAACCATACGCTATGTCTACGGCGGTGCGGCCGAAGCCGAGTTCGGCGTAGTCGGACCACCCCCATGCAGTGCTCGCGCGGTGCAGCGCAAAGTGCTGGATGAGACCTGCGGCGACCAAAAGCAATCCAACGAACACCCCCAGCCAAATATGGTTGGCGACGGGGACGCTGGGCTTCCAGCGTTGTCCCGGCTCAACTTCCCACCACATGGGCTACGCTTCTCGTGTCATAAATTGTTTCTGGATGATAGGTGAAATCGCCGAGCCGCTCATCGCAAGTACTCATGATAAAGAATTTGACCGAGCACCCGTTCGATCCGACACCTCAGTGCCCGATGTTTGCGGCTAGAAACGCCTCCAGCTTGCTCAACATCTCGATGCGGGTACTGGCAAGCGTGAAGTAATGGTCGTCGCCTTCGACTCGTTCAAATTGGACACTCTTTCCCGCGCGGACGAGCGCGTCCCTTTCCGCTTCGCTTTGCTCTATCGGCACTGTCGTGTCGTTGGCGCCGTGCATGATGAGTATGGGAGCTTTCACCTGGTCGGCATGCAACGCTGGCGACGTTGCCACTAGTTGGTTCCAGTTACTCATGGGGTCGCCGATGCGCGACGCCCAGAACTTGTAGTACGCCGATTTGGTATTCCACGTCTCCAGCATCCGCCGCATATCGAGTGTGAGGTCTGAAATACCGGCGAAACTTACGGCACAGGCGTACAGATCCGGTGTAAAGGTCGCGCCGGCGAGCGCCGCATAACCACCATAATTCGCGCCGACAATGCACACGCGCTTCGGATCTGCCACGCCATCCGCGACGAGCTGTTTCACACCGTCGGAGATGTCGTCCTGCATTTTCAGACCCCATTGCTGAAGGCCGGCCGTTGTATAGGCGGCTCCATATCCGCTCGATCCCCGATAGTTGGTTTGAAGTACCGCATAGCCCCGGTTCGCCAGGAACTGGCCCCACCAGTCAAAACCGAGTACGTCGCGGGCATCGGGTCCACCGTGCACAAGCACGACAAGAGGCAGTTTTGTGGGGTTCTTGCCGGGCGGCAGAGTTAAGAACGCTGCGATTTTTAAGCCGTCGCGTGCCTTGTAGGGGTAGGGTCGCATCTGGCCGAGGTCTGAGTTGTTGAGCGCCGGGTAGGTGGAAGCGATCTTGGTTGCGACGTGGGTCGTCCTGTCCAGGAAGTAGAGCGTGGGCGGAAGAGTTGGGCTCTCTACCATCACGATGGCCTTGTCTCGACTGCGGTCGAGCGACTCGACTCGAGCATCAAGTCCGGGGAACTGCGCCTCCACTCCGCGCTGGAGAGCCTGCATTGAAGGCTCGAAGTAGTGATATTCGAAACT
>DATJZB010000036.1:0-44540 GCA_035499335.1 Rhizomicrobium sp.
CGCCGACGACGATGACATCGAATGCGTCAGCCAAACGAACCTCCAATGAAACTGATTGCCAGGATGCCGGTCATCGCAGGGCACAAAAAAGACGGTATCGATTCCCGATTTGAAAAGAAACTTGACCGACTTGACGATCCATCCCTGCGCGTGAAAGCGCTTCATAGCGAGGAACATGCAGACGGCCAAGGTAATCATGAAACAGATCGCGACCTGCGCCACGCCCACCGCCCGGTTCGGCCATGGCCTCGAAATGGTCCACCTCGTCCTTTCACAAGAGCATGGATGCAGGCTCTTCGATGAATTGTTTGAAGCCTTGCAGGAAGCGCGCGCCGGTTGCGCCGTCGACGACGCGATGATCGCACGACATGGTGACCTTCATCACGGTCGCGATCTCGATCTTGTCGCCGACGACGATGGCGCGTTTCTCACCCGCTCCGACGGCGAGGATGGCCGCATGCGGGGGATTGATGACGGCGGTGAAGTTCTGAATGCCGAACATGCCGAGATTGGAAATGGCGAAGGTACCGCCTTCGAACTCGGACGGCTTGAGCTTTTTGGCCCGGGCGCGTTCGGCAAGAGCCTTCACCTCGTTGGAAATGACCACCAGGCCTTTTTCCTCGGCACGGAATACGATCGGCGTGATGAGACCGAAATCCAACGCCACGGCCACTCCGACGTCGGCATGCTTGTGCTGCAGGATGGCCGTGTCCGTCCAGCTCGCGTTTACTTCCGGCACGCGCATGAGCGACAGCGCACAGGCCTTCACGACGAAATCGTTGACGGAAAGCTTGTACCCGTTCGTCTTCGGAGACGTTTCGTTGAGCCGGGCGCGCGTGGCCAGCAAGTTGTCGATACGACACTCGATCGAGAGGTAGTAGTGTGGAATGAGCGTCTTCGCCGACGTCAGCCTGCGCGCGATCGTCCGACGCATGGAGTCGTGCGGGATTTCCTCGTAGTCGCCCACCTTGAAATAGGCGCGCGCGTCGGGAAGCGGCGAGATGCCCAAGGATTGCGCGGCGGCGCCCGGCTCGGTTCGGCCTGCGGACAGAGCGGGCTTCGTTGTCGGTTTGGCGCTCTCGACGTCTGCTTTAACGATGCGGCCTCGCGGGCCCGAGCCTGTTACCGCGGCCAGATCGACGGACCGTTGCTGCGCGATCCTGCGTGCCAAAGGCGAGGCAAATACCCGCTGACCGCGCGGCGCGGTCGACGGGGCGGCGGCTGTCGGCACGGGCGGCGCGGCGTTTGGCTTCGTATCCGGTTTCGGTTTCACGTCGGATGTTTCCGATGCGATGGCGGATTTTATGGACTGCATTGCAGATGTGATGTCGGCAGCTTCCGGTTCACCGTCGGTCACCAGGGTGGCGATGGGAGCGTTTACTTTCACGCCTTCGGTACCTTCGGCAACGAGCAGCTTGCCTATGCGGCCCTCATCGACCGCCTCGAATTCCATCGTCGCCTTATCGGTTTCGATCTCGGCGAGGATGTCGCCCGACTTGACCGCATCGCCTTCTTTGACGTGCCATTTGGCGATCTTGCCCTCTTCCATCGTGGGCGAAAGCGCCGGCATCAATATCTGTGCAGTCACTAGGCACTCTCCAATGGTGAGAGTTTCGTGACGTTGTTTTCCCAGTTCTTGCCGTCGAACTCTATCGTGATGACGGACGCGAAGTCTTTGTCGTCAAGGCACCGGAAATTCACGCTCCAGCCGTCGGGATGCGAACGCGGAACATAGAACGGCTTCACGCCGCACACGGAACAGAAGAGATGCTTGGCGGTACCGGTGTTGAATGTGTAACGCGTCAGCTTCCGCTTTCCGCTCAGAATGCGGAAATCCGACTTGGGAACGATGAGATGGAGGTACCCAGTGCGATGACACATCGAGCAGTTGCAATCGACGACTTCGACGTCAGGACCGGTTCGAACTTCGAATGTGACGGCGCCGCAGTGGCAGCTTCCTTTCTTCCAGGTTCGCGCCGGCCTTCTCTTCATGAGCGGTAACAAACCGCTTTGACCGCGGTCACCACATCGTCGACGTGCGGGATGGCGAGTTTCTCCAGATTGGCGGCATAGGGCATCGGCACATCCTTGCCGGTGACTTTGGTCGGCGGCGCGTCGAGATAGTCGAACGCTTTCTCGACGACCTGGGAGCAGACTTCCGACCCTATGGAGCAGATGGGCCAGCCCTGCTCGACGGTCACGATCCGATTTGTTTTTCTGACCGACTCGATGACGGTCGCAGTATCGAGCGGGCGCAAGGTTCGGAGATCGACGAGCTCGGCGTCGATACCTTCCGCAGCGAGTTTTTCGGCCGCTTCTAGAATGAGACCGACGCAAATCGAATGGGCGACGATCGTGACGTCCTTGCCCGGCTTGACGACACGGGCCTTTCCGATCGGGAGGACAAAATCGTCCAGCTTCGGCACGGGAAACGAGCGCCCGTAGGCGATTTCGTTTTCCAGGAAGATGACGGGGTTGGGATCCCGAATCGCCGCTTTGAGCAGCCCTTTGGCATCCGCCGCAAAATACGGCGCGATTACCTTGATGCCGGGGATGTGCGCGTACCAGGACGAATAGTCCTGACTATGTTGCGCACCGACGCGCGACGCCGGTCCATTCGGACCGCGAAAGACGATGGGAGAACTCATCTGGCCGCCGGACATGTATCGCGTCTTGCCCGCCGAATTGATGATCTGGTCTATCGCCTGCATGGCGAAATTCCACGTCATAAATTCGACAATAGGTCGCAATCCGGCAAAAGCGGCGCCGACACCGAGTCCGGTAAACCCATGCTCGGTAATCGGAGTGTCTATGACACGCCGCGCGCCGAATTCCTCCAGGAGACCCTGACTGACTTTGTAGGCGCCCTGGTATTGTGCAACTTCTTCGCCGATGAGGAAAACGGCGTCGTCACGACGCATTTCCTCCGCCATTGCGTCGCGCAGCGCTTCGCGCACGGTCATGGTCGACATTTCCGTGCCTTCCGGGATTTCCGGGTCGCGATCCATTACTGCCGAAACGGCGGAAGAAGCGGCGACTTTCGACGGCTTGACAGTTATGGCCGGTGGCTCTGGCGTTTTGGCAGCGGCGGGCGCGGCCTTCTCAACCGCTTTGGCGTTTTCCTCATTGCCGAGCAGCGTCGCGATCGGCTGGTTGACTTTGATGCCTTCGGCGCCTTCGGGGACAAGGAGCTTTCCAATGCGGCCTTCGTCGACCGCCTCGAATTCCATTGTCGCCTTATCGGTTTCTATCTCGGCGAGAATGTCGCCCGACTTTACAGCGTCGCCTTCCTTGACGAGCCATTTGGCGATCTTGCCTTCCTCCATGGTCGGCGAAAGCGCAGGCATGAGAATTTCGCTCGACATGACTATGCCAGGACGTCCGAGTAGAGCTCGTCGGGATCCGGCTCGGGGCTCGCCGTCGCGAATTCGGCGGCAGCGTTCACGATCGCGCGCGTTTCCTTGTCGATTGCCTTGAGATCGTCCTCGTGTGCGACATTCTCAGTGATGAGCTTCTGCGCCAGATGATCGATGGGATCGCGCTTTTCGCGCACCGCAGACACTTCTTCGCGCGAACGATACTTCGCCGGATCGGACATGGAGTGACCGCGATAGCGATAGGTTTTCATCTCGAGGATGATCGGGCCGTTCCCTGCCCGACACCAGGAAAGAGCCTTCTGGCCGGCCGCGTGAACCGCTTCCACGTCCATGCCGTCGACCTGTTCGCCGGGAATGTTGAACGAAGAGCCGCGGCGGAAGAAATGCGTCTCGGCGCTCGAGCGTTCGACGCTGGTTCCCATCGCGTACTGGTTGTTTTCGATCACATAGACGACAGGAAGTTTCCAGAGCTCCGCCATGTTGAAGGCTTCGTAGACCTGGCCCTGGTTAGCGGCGCCGTCTCCGAAGTAGGTGATGCTGACATTGTCGTTGCCGCGATACTTGTTCGCGAACGCCAGTCCCGATCCGAGCGGTACCTGCGCGCCGACGATCCCGTGGCCGCCGAAAAAATTCTTTTGGGCGCTGAACATATGCATCGAGCCGCCCTTGCCCTTGGAGTAGCCGGATGCGCGGCCCGTCAGTTCGGACATCACCATTTTCGGATCCATGCCGCACGCCAGCATGTGGCCATGGTCGCGATAGGCGGTGATGACCTGGTCCCCATCGCGCTTGGCCGCCGTCATGCCGACGACGACCGCTTCCTGGCCGATGTACAGGTGACAAAAACCGCCGATCAGACCCATGCCATAGAGTTGGCCGGCCTTCTCCTCGAAGCGGCGTATCAGGAGCATGTCCGCATAAAACTTCTTGAGCGCGACGGCTGTCACTGGAGCGTGTGGACTGGTCCCACCGGTCACCTCAGCCTCATGCGGCTCGTTCATCGCGGCGCGGCCTTTATTCTGACAAGGGTGCGAAAAAGCCTGCCTTTTTGTGGCAAGCGTCGCGCGTTTTGGCAAGCTCCAGTCTTGTTGCCGAGACTAGTGGGCGGCGCGCGGAACGGCAATCTGGCCGGGCGCACCTTCCATGAGTTGCCCGCGCGCAAGTTCTTCGACCAGGTCATTGTCGACATGGCCGGGGCGCATGAGATCGATGCGGTGTTGAAGTCGTTGGCGGCTCGCCTGGAGCTGCGCCAGCTCTTCCTGCTGGACGCCGAGACGGGCCTGCGTGTCGGCCAGCGCAAGCATGCCGCGCTCGCCCCAGATCGCGTAGTAGCTGAAATAGGCAACGATCGCGCAGGTGATCGCGGGCAGCACGGAAATGACGAAAAATCGTGTCACGCTACGTCTGATTCGCATGCCATGACCGAATCACGGACTGATTCGGTCGGTCAAGCCAAAATATTCGAAATTGCGACATTAATTTCTGAGCACGCTCCGACCCGCGTACAGAGCCTGGTCACCGAGTTGTTCCTCGATGCGAAGCAACTGATTGTACTTCGCAAGTCGGTCGGATCGGGCGAGCGAGCCAGTCTTGATTTGTCCGCAATTTGTTGCAACCGCGAGGTCCGCGATGGTGGAATCCTCGGTCTCGCCCGAGCGGTGGGACATCACGGCGCGGTAAGCGTTGCGTTGCGCCGTTTCGACGGCGTCCAGGGTTTCCGTGAGAGAGCCGATCTGGTTCACCTTCACCAATATGGCGTTTGCGACACCCCTCGCAATGCCCTGATTGAGACGCCTGGTGTTCGTGACAAAGAGGTCGTCTCCCACCAGCTGAACTTTTTTGCCCAGCGTTCGCGTAATTTCCTCCCAGCCGTTCCAATCGTCTTCGGCCATCCCGTCTTCGATCGAAATGATTGGGTATCGCAAACACAAGTCTTCGTAGAACCGAACCATGCCCGACGGATCCAGCGACTTGCCCTCTCCTTCAAGCTCGTACTTACCCTTTTTGAAGAACTCCGTTGATGCAGGGTCCATCGCCAACATCACATCGTCTCCGGGCTTGTACCCAGCCTTTTCAATCGCCCGCATGACGAAGGCGAGTGCTTCATCCGCACTCTTCAGATTGGGTGCGAAGCCACCCTCGTCGCCGACGTTGGTGTTATGACCAGCATCATGGAGGGACTTCTTCAGTGTGTGAAAGATTTCAGCTCCGGTGCGCAATGCTTCGCGGAACGTGCTTGCGCCAACGGGCATGATCATGAATTCCTGAAAGTCGATAGGATTGTCGGCGTGTGCGCCGCCGTTCACGATATTCATCATCGGGACTGGCAGTGTTTGGGCCTTCGATCCCCCGACATACCGATAGAGCGGCAGATTCGCTGCTGACGCGGCCGCCTTGGCGACCGCGAGCGAGACACCCAGAATGGCATTGGCGCCGAGCCGTGACTTGTTCTCTGTTCCGTCAAGGGCGCACATGAGGCGGTCGAGTCGGACCTGGTCTTCAGCTTCCATACCGCACAAGGCGTCGAAAATTTCGCCATTGACGGCAGCGACAGCATTTTCAACACCCTTGCCGCCATACCGCTTTCCCCCGTCGCGCAACTCGACAGCTTCGTGGGCACCCGTCGACGCGCCTGAAGGCACGGCGGCGCGGCCGAATGAGCCGTCTTCCAGCCGGACGTCGACCTCGACGGTCGGGTTGCCGCGGCTGTCGAGAATCTCGCGACCGATGATGTCGAGGATGGCAGTCATGTTAACTCCGTCGGGGCATTCGGTAAGCAATGTTGCTTTACGGGATCAATTCTCAGTCAGCAAGCGCGACGGACCTGGGCCGCCTTGGCGTTCAATGTACGTCCCATCGGAGTTCATACATGTCCTTTACAAAATTTGCCTTGGCTGCAATTGCCGCATCTCTCCTAAGCGCGTCTGCCCTGGCCGACAATGCGCCTCCCGCCACGCCACCCGCGATGGGCGCTGGACACGGGATGATGCGCGGCCTGCTCACCCCCGAAGAGCGAATGATGCTGTTCGCGGACATGTTCAAAGCAACGGCCGGCATGACCGACGACCAAAAGCAGGCCTATCGGCAGCAACAGCGTACGCGGTTAGTGTCAATGTCGGATCCCGACCGCGCAAAATTCAAAGCCGATCTGGATGCTCGGTGGAATGCGCTCCCCGCCGATCAGAAGTCTGCCATGATGGCGAAGCTCAAGGCGTTTATGGCGGCCCGTCAGTCCGACCGAGCCACGCAATGAGCTTTCATGCGCGAATCCCTGTAGACTAATTCGATAACGCTTCCGTGCGTCCTGCGCGGGGGTTCAGCTTCGGGGATGAACGCAATGAATAGTGTGCCAGTCACGATTCTGAGTGCGGCGGTCACGATCCTGGCCGTCCTGGTCTATTTCTACACGGGGATCAATGTCGGACGTATGAGAGCCAAGCACGGTGTCAAGGCACCCGCGGTCACCGGCGCTCCAGAATTCGAACGCGCCTATCGGGTTCAGCTGAACACGCTGGAACAGTTCGCCGTGTTTCTGCCCCTGCTTTGGGTCGCGACTTTATTTCCGATTTCGATGGCGTATTTGGCGCCTGCGTTCGGACTGGTCTGGGTCGTCGGCCGCATTCTCTACATGCAAGCCTATATGGCCGACCCGGAGAAGCGCGGCACCGGCTTTACGATCAGTTCGATCGCCAGTCTCGCTCTTCTGATTTTGTGCCTCGTAGGTCTTACGCGTGCGTGGTTGGCTGTTCACGCTGCCTGATGAACCCGGCGCTTGGCGATGCGGTCGATCTCGACCAATTCGCCAAGCAAGGCAGGAACATCTTTGAGCTTTATCATGTTGGGCCCGTCAGATGGCGCCCTGTCCGGATCCTCGTGGACTTCCATAAACACGGCCGCGCATCCCACGGCGACGGCCGCACGTGCGATGTAAGGCGCCATCTCGCGGTTGCCGCCGGATTTGTCGCCCTGCCCGCCTGGCTCCTGGACGGCATGCGTTGCATCAATAACGACGGGCGCGCCGAACTTCGCCATTATCGGCAACGCGCGCATGTCCACGACGAGCGTATTGTAGCCGAAGCTCACGCCGCGCTCGGTCACCAGCACATTGAGGTTGCCGGCACCTGTGATTTTCGCGATGACATTTTTCATGTCGCCCGGCGCGAGAAACTGACCCTTTTTCACATTCACGACTTTGCCGGTCCGCGCGGCGGCGACCAGAAGATCGGTCTGACGCGATAGGAACGCAGGAATTTGGAGAACGTCGACAGCTTCGGCGACTGCAGCGCACTGATCGCGCTCGTGTACGTCCGTGAGAATAGGTACGCCGAGGCTTTGACGGATCTCGGCGAATATCGGCGCCGACAGCTCGAGCCCCATTCCGCGTTCGGCGTTTCCGCTGGTGCGGTTAGCCTTGTCGAAGCTCGTCTTGTAAACGAGGCCGACACCGGCTTTCGCCGCGACCTCCTTGAGTGCCGACGCCATCTCCAACGCGTGCGCACGGCTCTCCAAGGCGCAGGGTCCGGCGATGAGCGCAAGCCGCTTGGCGTTGCCGATTTCGACCGAACCGACCTTAACCACGGCATTGGGCTGAACAGCGGGCATCGGGCCACCCTTTGGTTTCGCCCGGTCTCTATACAACACGAAACGCGCAGTTACGAACCGGGAATGCCTCGAGATCGGTGGCTACACTTCGGACGCGCGGTGCGTGCTTTTTGGCGGACTTTTCGTCAGGGCACCACGTACCGGAACGTGCTGAGAGTCGCTACCGGCAGGAGCACGTTCATTACGTCCCAAAACGGCGTGGTGTCGACGCGAACCACGTCGCCCGGACGCAGCAACGTCGCTTGGTTGGGGGCGATTCGTTCTTCGCTTGCGCCACCCTCATGTCGGACAAACACAACGCTTTCTATGGCGCGCGGGGTGAATCCGCCAGCAAGCGCCACTGCGCTCGCCGCGCTCATCCCGTTCGAATAGGGATATTCGCCCGGTTTTTCCACCTCACCCACGACATAAAACGGACGATAGCTCGTAACCTCCACACTAACGCGCGGTTGATTGACGTAGCCGTCCGAAAGCGCGGAAGTGATCTTGGTCTCAACTTCATGTGCCGTAAGGCCTCCGGCTTTCACCTGTCCGATCAGGGGAAGCCGCACCTGCCCGGTCGCGTCGATCTGAAATTCTCCGCCCAGGTCGTCTTCGCCATAGACGATGACTCTTATTTTGTCTCCGGACCCAAGGCGGTAATCGGGCACGTCAGTTTCGGCGGTTGCCGCCGTGCCCCGCGCGAACGAGGCAATCGCGATCGTGACGAACGCCAGCGTCATCGCGCCACGAAGGATGGTGTTCAGGGTGCGTTCCATGCGCCGATTCTATTCCGTCAATACTTTCTGAACTCCTACGAATTAGGGACAGCGGGGAACCCATCGTTAACGTCGGGTGCTGGGCGCTGCTGTCCGGCCACAAAATCGTAAAAGTCTGTCAACCCCGCGCATCCGCCGGCCTATCAACTGCATCTGAGAGAGGGGATTTCCCAGGGAGTGCGCGAATGTTAGCCCTGACGCTTGCATGCGGAACCGACCTGACGTCGCTTGCGATATCATTCTTGGGTCGCGTCGGGTGGTGGTTTGATTTGTTGGGCCACCATGGCTCGGCCGTAACGCTCGTCTCGGGTGTCCTGCGATACGGGTGGCGGCTCCGGACCGGGCAGCCGACGGCATGGTCTGCTTGGACGCCAGTCGGACCGAGGTGGGAACCCGGCGACCGGGTGGCCGGCGTCTGGTTGAACAGAGCCTTTTGGCCCCTGGCGTTCCGTTTTCCTGGCCTCGCGGCTCGCCTCCCCGAAATTTTATCACTCCGAGGCAATGTTTGCGGATTGAAGGCTTTGCATCCCTCTCCTACATCTCGGCAGGTCCTTGGAACATCCCCGCCATGAGCGTCGCCCCAACTCTCGCCCAGCCGGTCCTGATCGCCTCGGCGCCACCTCCGGAAAAGGCACCATCGCTCCTCAAACAGATATTCGACCCAGCCCCGAACCAATTCGAGGTCATTCCTCGGATTGCGTACGAGCAGCCGATCTGGGAGTGGAAAACCATCTTCGGCCACATGTTCGTCATAAGCGATCCCATCGGCGTCAAGCGCGTGCTGCTCGATAACGTCGACAACTACCCCAAGACAGAGATGGAAACCAAGATGCTCGGTGCCATCGTCGGCGAGGGATTGTTGGTCAGCCAGGGCGAAAAATGGAAATCGCACCGCCGCCTGATGTCGCCAAGCTTCGATTTCAAGTCGATCGTCTCCTATTCGCCGGCGATGGTTGCCGCAGCCGAAAGCTTCGCCGAATCGTGGTCCGCGAAGGACAACGATCGGGTCGTCGACATCGCAGACGAAATGACGCGCCTGACGCTAAAAGTAATTTCCAACACGATGTTCTCCGCCGACGGTGCGTTGCTCGGCGAACTCGTCGACAATTCGCTCCGTAGGATGGACAACGCTATCGATTTCGGCGTGCTCGACATCTTACCGCTTGTCGGGCCGCCGCGCATGAAGAGGAAGATGGCGAGAATTCAAGCCAACTTCATGAATATGGACGCGACGATGCAGAAACTCATCCGCGCCCGCGAAACTGCGCAGGGTCAGGCTCAGCGCGATCTGCTCGACCGCCTGATTGCAGCGCGGGATGGCGAGACCGGCGTGCGTTTGTCCAACGACGAAGTGCGCGATGAAGTCGTTATAATTTTCCTCGCTGGACACGACACAACGGCGCTCGCGCTCACCTATACTTGGTACCTGCTTTCGGAACATCCCCACGTGGAGGCCAAGCTACACGAAGAACTCGCACGCGTGCTGGGAGGACGTCCTCCAAAGTATGATGACCTCGACAATCTTCCCTACACCAAGATGGTGATCGAGGAGTCTATGCGTCTCTATCCGCCGGCGCCCGGTATATCGAATCGCGCCGTGCTAGAGGACGACGTCGTTTGCGGCGTCAAGGTTCCAAAGGGCGCGCAGGTCGGCATCATGCCCTGGCTGCTGCATCGGCACCGCACATTGTGGGACAATCCCGAAAAATTCGATCCGGAGCGTTTCTCGCCGGAGCGTAGCCAAGGCCGCCACCGGTTCGCTTATTTGCCGTTCGGCGGCGGGCCGAGAGTCTGCATCGGAATGGCCCTTGCCATGGCGGAGGCGCAACTAATTCTCGCCACACTTGCCCAACGGTTTCGATTGAAGCTCATACCCGGCCAGAAAATCGTGCTTCAGCACCGCATCACCATGCGACCGCGAGACGGTATTCGAATGGCTCTCGAGCCTCGCGGTTCGTCGGCGCCCGCCTAGACGAGACGGCTGTTCTGAACCGCGGCTGCGATGAAGCTCGTAAACAGCGGATGCGGCTCGAGCGGCCGAGATTTGAGTTCGGGGTGAAACTGCACGCCGATGAACCAAGGGTGATCCGGAATTTCCATGATCTCCGGCAGACGACCGTCGGGCGACCAACCTGAGACCTTGAGCCCCTTTTCTCCCAGCATCTTGGCATACTCGGTGTTGACTTCGTACCTGTGACGATGCCGCTCGCTGATCTCGACCGCGCCGTAGACTTCGGCCACCTTACTCCCTGGAGCAAGAACGGCCGGGTAAGCACCCAATCGCATCGTACCGCCCAGATCGCCGTCAGCGTGGCGCGTTTCCTTCTGGTTACCTTTCGTCCATTCGGTCATCAGCCCTATCACCGGGTGTTTCGGCCTGCCGATCTCTGTTGTTCCCGCGCCTTCCAGGCCAGCGAGATCCCGCGCTACTTCGATCACCGCCATGTGAAGGCCGTAGCAGATGCCGAAGAACGGGACCTTGCGCTCGCGCGCGAAACGCACGGCGTGAATCTTGCCTTCCGTGCCGCGCTCGCCGAAGCCCCCGGGAACCAGAATACCGTTGACGTTTTCCAGAAACGCCGGCGCGTCGGGTCGCTCGAATATTTCGCTGTCGATCCAGTCGAGGTGAACTTTCACATTGTTGGCGATTCCACCGTGTACGAGAGCTTCCGACAGGGACTTGTAGGAGTCCTTGACTTGCATGTACTTGCCAACCACCGCGATGCGCACCTCGCCCTCGGGGTTGTTGACTCGCTCGACGACCGCTTTCCAGCGCGACAAATCGGGCCGAGGAGCGTCATCGATGCCGAACACCTTAAGCAGCTGAGTGTCGAGACCGGCTTCGTGGTAGGCCATCGGCACGCGGTAGATCGTGTCGAGGTCGAGGGCCGGGATGACACGCTCGGCGGGCACGTTGCAGAATTGCCCGATTTTACGACGATCATCGTCCGGTATCGGATGCGATGCGCGACACAACAGTATGTCCGGCTGAATGCCGATGGCGCGCAGCTCCTTGACGGAGTGTTGCGTCGGCTTCGTCTTCAATTCGCCCGCCGCGTCGATATAGGGCACCAAAGTCAGGTGAACAAAAGCCGTCTGTCCGCGCGGCATTTCGTTACCGAGCTGCCGAATGGCTTCGAAGAACGGCAGGCCTTCAATGTCGCCGACCGTGCCGCCGATTTCGACGAGGAGGAAGTCGAGATCGCCCGACCCTGCAACGACAAACTCCTTGATCATGTCGGTAACGTGCGGGATGACCTGCACCGTGCGGCCGAGATAGCCGCCTTTGCGTTCCTTCTCGATCACCTGGCTATAGATGCGCCCGGACGTCACGTTGTCGGATTTGGACGCCGAGACACCTGTGAAGCGCTCATAATGTCCAAGATCCAGATCGGTCTCGGCGCCGTCGTCGGTGACGTACACCTCGCCGTGCTGGAACGGCGACATCGTTCCCGGATCGACGTTGAGATAGGGGTCCAGCTTCCGCAAACGGACTTTGTACCCGCGAGCCTGAAGCAAAGCTCCGAGTGCGGCAGACGCAAGACCTTTTCCCAAGGAAGAGACCACGCCGCCGGTGATGAAGATCAACCGCGCCATGGAAGGCCAACATGTCGAAAGAGTTCCGCGATCTCAAGCGGAAAGATTCAAAATCGTCGGTTGCGCGAAGCAGCCCACAACATCTTCGCCGAACGTGCTGAATCGAAACAGTTTAGTGCGGCGTCGGAACGGCTGGCTTGGGGGTGCCGGTCGCGGGAACTAGCGGCTTTTGCGCCGGTACCGCGGACGCAGGCGCCCCGGCAGGCGAATCGAGGAACGACTTCTCGTTCCGGCCGTGCAGCGCCAACAAGTTGAGCCCAAGGCACGTCAGGAAAAACAACGCCGCCAGGATCGCGGTGGTCCTGGTCAGGGTGTCCGCCGCACCTCGGGGTGAAAACAAACCACCAAGGCCGGATCCGCCCCCACCCATACCCAAGGCTCCGCCCTCCGAGCGTTGGAGCAGGACCGTGATGATCAGGGCCACTGCAACCAGGAGTTCAACAACGATGAGAATGGCTTGCACAAAGGCCTCCGGGCCGCTTCAGGGGGCGCTCAATAGACGAAAGCGGGCCGATAGGAAAGCTCGACCTTAACCCGCTGACTTCCTAGGCTTTTTGCTCGGGCGCGGGCGGGTCGCGTCTCAGCTCGCCTTGGCCTCGAGTGCAGACATGTCCCGGGCGCGGATGATCGCCACGGTCGCGTCGATCTCCCCGAGAACGTCTTCCGCGGACTTCTCGCTGTGGAAGACGTGATTGAGACTGAGGGACGCGTGTCCCAGCAGATGCATCGACGCGGTGCGGTCGACTCCCGCTTCCAGGCCCTCGACAGCGGCTAGAATGGAGCCGCACCACTCCTCGGCCTTCGGCAGGTTCGAGTCCGCGCAGCGTCGAGCAACGCCCCGCGCCAGGAGGCCGACCTTCTCCAACTCGCGCGTGTACTTTGCCGCGCCCGGGTTTTCATTCTGCATCAAGCGCCAGAGGATCGCGATCTGGAATGCGTCGCGCCGCAGCTTTTCCGAATTCAAAATCTCGCGCGCGCTCTTCAATTCGGCATCGAGACGCTGCGTCGCCTCCTCGGCGGACAGCCGGTCCTTTGCTTTCATCTTGAGCGAATTCGGGGGGTTGAACAGTTCCACGTTCGAGGGACGCGACACGTCTTTGCGCCGGTCGGGTCCCACATAATCAGACGTCACCACGAACCCCTTGCGGCGTTCGACGTGTGTTTCGATGCGCTGGCTGAGCAGCGTCGTCGAGAACGGCCGCAGCAACAAATCGTCGGCGCCCGAATTCACCACGCGCGTGACGAGCGCAGTGCTCTTCTCCCATGCCGTCACGATGATCACGATGAAAGGATTGTAACCTGCTGCGCCCTGTCGCAGCTCCTGGATCATGGTGCATAGCTCGCTGTCCGCGCCCTGCGCTTCGCACAGCGCAAGGTCGGGCGGCCGGCGGCGGATGGAGCTCAGGAACGCATCCAGTGTCGCCACGGTTTCGATATGCCGGAAGCCAAGCGTGAACAGCGCCGCACGCGTCGCCGTGCGGTTCGCCGCGACCGGGTCATAAACCAGTGTTTCGGTGGATTCGAAGCTCAGACGGCTCATGCGCCCCGCGCCCGGCCCAACGCCAGCTGCTACATTCGCACCAGAAATGCCACGTTGCCGGTTAAAGTTCGGTAGGTGTGCAGGGTTAAGCGGCCGCGTTGTAAGCCTGGACAATTGTAATGAAGTCCGACGCCTTGAGGCTGGCGCCGCCGACCAATGCACCACCCACCTCCGACAAAGACAGTATTTCCTTAGCGTTTGAAGGCTTTACCGATCCACCATAGAGGATGCGAGCGCCCATCCCAAGGCAGGACCGGATATGGACGTGCATCGCGGCGATCTCGCCGCTGGTCGGAGTCTTGCCCGTTCCTATCGCCCAGACGGGTTCATAGGCGACTGCCGTGTTTGCGACAGTCGCTCCCGGCGGGATCGATCCGGACAGCTGCGACTTGCAGATCTCCTCTGCTCTGCCGGCTTCGCGCTCCGCGAGCGTCTCGCCGATACAGATGATCGCATGCAGCCCGGCGCGCCACGCGGCCTTTGCCTTGGCGCAAACGACTGCGTCCGTCTCACCGTGGAATTGGCGCCGTTCGGAATGGCCCACGATCACGGCCGTCGCGCCCGCGTCGCGCAACATCTCTGCGCTAATATCGCCCGTGAACGCGCCGGCCGCTTCGGCGTGGCAATCCTGGCCGCCGAAACGGATATTCGCGGAGCCGAGGGCGGAGGCGCGGGAGATCAGCGTCGCCGGCGGACAAATCAGGACATCGCAGCCGACGGGATGGGCGTCGAGCGCGCGCCCCAGAGCGGCGATTTCCGACAAGGACGCCTGCACGCCATTCATTTTCCAATTTCCGGCAATCAACTGACGCATGGATCATTCACCTTGATAATTGGACGAACAGCGGACTGAAATTTGTTGCGATTTGCGGGACGACATAACCGGCTCCCGCCGCTGCGCCCGAGGGATCGAGCCGGCACGCTTCTTCGAGTTTCCGGCAAGCGGTAGCCGAGCCGCACGTCGCGGATAGTCTCCGATGGCCCTGCCCGGTAGAGCGCCGCCGAAGAGCCCGCAATGCCTCGATATACTCTGTCGCAACGCCCAACCATGCCATGTCTTGCTCTGGCCGCACCCCCTCCCTATCATCCGCCGCTTTTCGCCGCCAAGGCCCTTTCAAAACACTGGATTTTTCATGCTTCAGGAAATGCGCAAATACGCTCAGTCGTGGGTCGCGTCCCTCTTTATGGGCGCGTTGGCGCTCAGCTTTGCGCTCTGGGGCATTGCCGACATTTTCCGCGGCAACGCCGACACGACGGTGTACTCGATCGGCTCGACCCAGATCAGTTCGGACCTTTTCGCACGCGAGTTTCACAACGTGATTCGCAACGCCGGGACGACGCTGACACCCGACCAGACCAAAATCGCCGGCCAACAAATTCTCGACCGTATGATGAGCGGTACCGCGTTGGACATGATCGCCGCGAAGCTCGGATTGACGGCTACCGACGACCGCGTGCGCGCCCAGATCCAGGGCATGCAAGCGTTCAACGGCGCGCTCGGTACTTTCGATCACGCGACATTCGTTCAAGTGATCGGCCGCGCCGGTTACAACGAAGCCGAGTTCGTTGCTGCCATCCGCAAGGACATCGCGCGCGACCAGTTGCTGCGGTCCATCGAAGGCGGTTACCTCATGCCGCCCGACTATGCACGCGCCATCTACTCGTACGTGAATGAATCACGCGCAGCCGAATACATCGTACTGACGCCCGCAATGGTCGGTTCCATCGCGCCGCCCGCGGACGACGTGCTCGCCACGTATATCAAGGCGCACCCCGACCGCTTCAGCACGCCGGAATACCGTTCTGTCAGCTACGCAGCACTCTCGATCGACGAAATCGCCCCGACGATTCCGGTCACCGACAAGCAGATCGACGACGAACTCGCCGCCAACCGGTCCGACTATGTCGTCCCCGAAAAGCGCGAAGTCGAGCAGATCGGTTTCAAGACCGAAGATGCTGCAAAGGCCGCCAAGAGCGAGCTGGACTCTGGCAAGTCTTTCGACGCATTGGCCACAGAGCAGAAGCTCAAGCCGGCCGAATACAAGCTCGGCCAATTGAGTCGCGACGATCTCGCCATCGATCCGGCGCGCGCGGCCGCCACGTTTGCGCTGTCCGAGGGCGGCGTCAGCGCCCCGGTGAAGGGAACTTTCGGCTGGGTGCTGATCCACGTCGCAAAAATCGTCCCCGGCTCCTCCAAGAGTCATGACGAGATAAAGTTGGCGGTACAGCGCAAGCTCGCGGTGGCCAAAATGACCGATATCGCGAACGCCTTTACCGACGCCGTCGGCGGCGGCGACACCGTCGAACAAGCGGCGCGCAAGTCGGGAATGCATTTCGCCAGGATCGCCGCCGTCGATATGCAAGGCCTCGCGCCCGACGGCAGCAAGACGGTCGCCGCGACGTCGCCCGAACTCCTTTCGAATGTCTTCAAGAGCGAGGTCGGCGACGAAGGCGATCCCTTCCCGACGGCCGACGGCCATTTCTACGCGATCAAAGTCGATGGCGTCACACCTCCCAAACTGAAGCCGTTGGATGCGGTCCGGACTCAGGCGATTGCGCAATGGACGGCCGAACAGCAGGTTGCCCGGCTGAAAGCGAAAGCGTCCGCGCTCGTCGCGCGAGCCGCTCTCGCCCATTCGCTCGACGTCGTCGCGAAGGAACTCGGCGTGCCGGTGCAGGCAAGCCCGGCACTGACGCGTCGATCAGACAATCCTGTCTTCAACGCCGCCCTGACGGCTTCGCTTTTCGACGCCGCGCCCGGCGCAACCGTCTCCGGCCCAACGTCCGACGGCGGCTACGTCATCGCACGGGTGACCGGCATCCACCATCCGGCATTGCCCGCCGACCGGCTCGAATACCTGAAAGGCGTGCGCGAGCTGTCCACGGAGATTTCTTCCGATTTTTCTTCGACGCTCGCCAAGGCTGAAGAAGCGCACGAAGGCGTCACCATAAATCAGAAGCTCGTCGACTCTACCGTCGGCAATTCGGGCTCCGGATCGTGAGCGACCGATGGCGATCGAACCAGACTTCTCCGCATTCGCGCGCGCCTACGATTCGGCGACTCCGCAGGTTCTCTACACAAAGCTGATCGCCGATCTCGAAACGCCGGTCTCGGCGTTCCTGAAATTGGGCGAGGGGCGCGAGAACGCGTTCCTCCTGGAAAGCGTCCAGGGCGGCGAGACCCGGGGCCGCTATTCGATCATCGGCTTCAAACCGGATCTCATCTGGCGCTGCCGGGACGGCAGAGCGGAAATCAACCGGAACGCCCGCGCCCGTCCGAACGACTTCGTGGCCGACGCCCAATCGGACAAGCCTCTTGCCGCACTGCGCGCGATCGTCAAAGAGTGCCGCATGACGTTGCCGCCCGCCGTTCCTCCCATGGCGGTCGGTCTGTACGGCTATCTCGGTTACGACATGGTCCGGCTGGTCGAGAAACTCGGCCCGGCACAACCAGACCCGCTCAACCTGCCCGACGCCATCCTGCTGCGTCCGACGATCACGGCGATCTTCGACAACGTCCGCGACGAAATCCTCGTCGTCACGCCGGTCTGGCCCGAACGCGGCGTGGATGCGCGCGCCGCCTATGCACGCGCGTCCGAACGGCTGATGGACGTGGTCGGCGATCTCGAACGCCCTGCTCCGGCGACTCCGGCGCCGCCGCTCGACCTTCCGGCGTTTTCGGCGATCGACTCCAACACCTCTCATGCGGAGTACCTGGAGATCGTCGAGCGCGCCAAGGAATATATCCGGGCCGGCGATGTGTTCCAGGTCGTCCCGAGCCAGAGGTTTCGTCGTCCCTTCGCGCTGCCGCCGTTTTCGCTTTATCGCGCGCTGCGCCGGCTCAACCCTTCGCCGTTTCTCTACAACCTCGCTTTTCCCGGTTTCTCGATCGTCGGTTCGAGCCCGGAAATCCTGGTTCGCCTGCGCGACGGCGTCGTGACGATCAGGCCCATTGCCGGCACGCGCCCGCGCGGCAAGACGCCCGAAGAAGACAAGGCGCTGGCCGAGGAACTGATCGCCGATCCGAAGGAACGCGCCGAGCATCTCATGCTCGTCGATCTCGGCCGCAACGATGTCGGCCGCGTCGCCCGAACCGGCGAAGTGAAAGTCACCGACAGCTTCTTCATCGAGCGCTACAGCCACGTCATGCATCTGGTCTCCAACGTCGAGGGCAATATCCGGCCCGGGCTCGACGCGATCGACGCACTGGCGGCCGGCCTGCCCGCCGGCACGCTCTCCGGCGCCCCGAAGATCCGCGCCATGGAGATCATCGACGAGTTCGAAAAAGAAAAGCGCGGCGCAGTCTATGCAGGCGCCGTCGGCTATTTCGCCGCCGACGGTTCGATGGACACCTGCATTGTCCTGCGCACGGCAGTGGTCAAGGACGGCGTCATGTACGTACAGGCCGGCGGTGGCGTTGTAGCCGACAGCGTGCCGGAGGCCGAGTATCAGGAGACCGTCAACAAGGCCAAGGCGCTGATGATGGCCGCCGAAGAAGCGGTGCGCTTCGCCACCGCCAGCCGCCGCGGACAGTAGCAACGTATTTTTCGATTTTTTGCGCAAAAGAACGGGCAGACTCCGCGCGCAACCCGAGTCGACACAATTTCGAAATCACCGACTGTGAACTCTCCTCTCGGTTTTACGCGCGCAAGACCGCCGCCAGTTTTTTCCGGCGCCGATAACTGCTCGCACTTGTGGGGATATAGCCGAAATGGTGATTTGACCGACTCGGTTCAAGAGAAGCGCGGCTTTCCGGATGATTAAATTTCGCGATGCCGACGTAAGAAAGTGAGCGCCGACTGAATGTCGCTTACGCGATCACGGTCAACTATTTCGCTTCAGCGAGGCTGAAGCGCGCAGCATAGTCCGTCTTGAGCCTGATCGCTTCAGAGATCGGTATGAGTGTGTACCCGCGCGCTTGGGCCTGCCTGCACCAGGCGGCCACGGCTGCCAGCGTCACCTCGTGCGGATGGCCGATGGCGATGGCGACGCCCTGTCGCCGTGCCCGCGCTTCCAGTTCCGCGAGCTGCGACCGCACGCCGTCAGCCGTCGGCACGTCGTCCAGGAAGACGTCACGTTCTGCGCTGGCGACTCCGGAAGCGTGCGCCACTTCGACGACCCTTGTGTCCGGCGTCGTGCGCGAGTCGAAGAACAAGAGATGTCGCGAGGCAAGTTCTTCGGCAACGGGCACCAGCACTTCCTCGTCCTGCGTGAAGGCGCTGCCCATATGGTTGTTGATGCCGATGGCGCCCGGCACGCGCGACAGTGATGCCCTGAGACGATTGCGGATTTCATCCGGCGGAAGATCGATGCGCAACGCCAGGGGACCGGCGTACGCACCGCTCAGCGCCTGCATCGGTTCGTGCACCAGTACCTCATGCCCGTGCCGCTGCGCCTCTGCTGCGAGGGCCGGCGCGGCGTCGGCGTAGGGAAGAATCGACAGCGTCACCGCACGTGCGAGGCCGATTGCGATACGGGAGTGCGGGATGTCGGGGCCGAGATCGTCGATGACGATTGCAACCTTCGGCGACATTCCGGGAGACGCCGCAGCGCGAGCCCGCGTGGGACGCTCGAGCGCCGCGGTGAGAACGCGAGGCGGCAGCAGTCCGCCCGGCAAGTCGCCGAGCGCCACCCGGAGTCTTACGCCGGCGCCGGCCCGAGCATCGCTTGTCTGCGCCGCATCGGCGCCCGAAGGAACGATCGCGTGCGCCAGGACCGGAGCGCCGCCGACGACGACGGACACGACAGTCAGCAGCCAGAAGGCCACGTTGGCGCCTTGCATGAGGCCACGCGGCAGCCGCTCTGCTCCCCGAATCGGTCTAGGGCGGTACATGCCCTGTGTCTATTCCGTTACGTAACGCTGTCAACGGAGTGGGGGTTGCGGGCCGAGGCCATCTATCCGAGTGCGTCGCGCAACAATTCGAGCGCGCGTTTGGCGAAGGCCCGCATGTTCTCGACCCTGTCGCTTTGCGCCGTTTCAAGCGTGATGGCGTGTTCCAGCGGTCCCGAAAGAGCGATGCAGCTATGGCCAGCCGCGTCGCCGTAGGGATTGCCTGTCGGGCCGGCCGCGCCCGTCTCCGAGAGTCCCCATGTCGCCGAAAATCTTTCGCGGGCGGTACGCGCCAGCAGGAGCGCATACGGCTCGCTCGCCGATCGCATGCCGGTGACGCTCTCGCGATGGATGTCCATCAGCATGACGCGCGCCTTCGCCGTATAAACGACAGCGCCGCCGAGAAAATAGGCCGACGCGCCCGGAACGGCGAGCAACGCCGCCGACAACAGACCGCCGCTCGAGGACTCGGCAATCGCGATCGTTTCCTTGCGCGCCTTCAGTCGCGCGCCGACGGTTTCGGCGAGAGGCAGCAATTCATGCATGTTGTCGGTCCCGTAGCGTTCGATTGCAGAATCCGGCGACGACAGGCGCCGGCGGATCGATGGTGCACCATGTCGTCACCGGACCACAATGGCGCATGGCGAGACGTGCCGCGGACAGGCTTGCCTTACCCAAGGTTCGCCCATCATGATCGGCGCCCGATCAGGAAACACCGCATGAATTTGCAATGGAGCGCCGCCGACACGCGATTTCGCGACGAGGTGCGGGCTTTTCTCGACGCCGAGCTGACACCGGACCTGCGCCGGGCGGGACGCTTCATGACCAGCGTCTACTCCGACCATGAAGTCGGCATGAGATGGCAGCGCATTCTCCTCAAGCGCGGCTGGGTGGCACCGGCCTGGCCCGTGGAATATGGCGGCTGCGGCTGGAGCGTTGCGCAGCGCTACATCTTCGCGAGTGAGCTGGCCGCGGCAGGTGCGCCGCCGCTGTCGCCCATGGGTATCGGCATGTGCGGACCGGTACTGATTGGACACGGAACCGCCGAGCAGAAGGCGCATTACCTGCCGCGCATGCTGACCGGCGAACATTTCTGGTGTCAGGGTTATTCCGAGCCCGGTTCCGGTTCCGATCTCGCTTCACTTCAGATGAGCGCGCGCGACGACGGCGATCACTTCGTCTGCAACGGCCACAAGATCTGGACGACGCACGCGAACGTCGCGAACTGGATCTTCTGTCTGGTGCGCACCTCGCGCGAGAAGATTCCGCAGCTCGGCATCACGTTCCTTCTGATCGACATGCAAATGCCGGGCGTCGAGGTCAAGCCGATCGTGTCCATCAGCGGCGAGCATATCCAGAACGAAGTGTTCTTCGCCGATGTGCGGGTCCCGAAAGGGAACGTCGTCGGAGCGATCGGCGACGGCTGGACGGTCGCAAAGTACCTGATGCAATTCGAACGCGGCGGCGGCGTGAGCGCGCCGGGACTCAAGGTGCGACTGGAAAAGATCCGGGCCATCGCTGAGGCGGAATCCGTCGCCGACGCGCCATTCCAGGCCAGGCTCGCCCAGGCCGCGATCGACGTCGAAACGCTGGACGCTGTGGAACTACGCGTGATGTCCAGTCTCAGCCAGGGTCAGGCGCCGGGCGCAGAGTCCTCGATGCTGAAGATGGTCGGCACGGAACTTAGCCAGCGTTTGACCGAACTCGCGCTCGAGGCCGTCGGCGCTTACGCGTTGCCCTACCAGCCGTTCGCAGTCGCCGCTGGCGGGCCGTCGCCGAACTATCGGCTCCCGAGCAACCAGGCGCCGGTAGGACCCGATTACAGTTGGACGGTGGCATCCAAATATCTCAACGACCGGGCCGGCTCCATCTACGCCGGAACGAACGAGGTGCAGCGGAATATCCTGGCCAAGGCGGTCCTGGGCCTGTGAGCTGAGCGGAGGACAAGATGGATCTGCAACTGAAGGACAAGGTCGTCTTCATTGCCGGCGGAAGCCGCGGCATCGGTCTCGGCATCGTCGAAGCGTGCCTGAACGAGGGCGCGAAGCTGGCGATCACCGCGCGCGGCGCGGACGAGTTGCAGGCCACACACAAGCGGCTCGCCGAAAAATTCGGCGCGGACCGCATCTGGTCCATGACCGGCGACATGCGCGACACCGGCACGATCGAGAAGGCGCTGGACGGTACAGAACGCGAATTGGGACCGATCTGGGGTGCGGTCGCCAATGTCGGCCTGCATCCGACGCCGCCGGGTTACGAAGTCGAAGACGCCGTATGGGGCGGCGCCTTTGCTCAGAACCTCGATTCCGCCTTTCGCCTGGCGCGCGGGGCGCTGCGCCGGATGACGCCGCGCAAGCAGGGTTCTTTCATCTTCATCAGTTCGATTGCGGGTCTCGGGGCGCTCGGCACACCCCTCACCTACGGCACGGCAAAAGCCGCGATGAATCACCTTGCGAAGGAATTGGCCAAGCTTGCGGGAGCGAGCGGCATCCGCGTCAACGCAATCGCGCCGGGCAACATCATCTTTCCGGGCGGCGACTGGGAAGCGCGTTCGACGGGCGAACGTGCTGAGGCGTGGGCGCGGTGGATCAAGCGCGAGGTGCCGCTGCGCAGATACGGCAAACCCGAAGAGATCGGCTCGGCCGCCGCCTTCCTGCTCAGCCCCGTCGCCAGTTTCGTGACCGGCGCAGTCTTGCCCGTCGACGGCGGGCAGACACGTTAGGAAAGCTTCGACAGCGCCCGCTTGAACAGGTTGACCGTCGAGGCGTGCAGGAAATCGCCCGTCTCTTTCGGCGCGCGCCCTGCGCAGGCGCGGGCGTATGTGCCTTCGAGGATGGCGCCGAGCTTGTAACAGGCCAGGACTTCGTACCAATCGGCGTGTCCGACGTCGCGGCCGGTCATTTCGGCGTAGCGCGTCACGATCTCCGCGCGTGTCGGAAATCCGCTCCACGGCTTCACCGGACCGATTTCCGCGCCGTCGTCCGGCCACGCCGAAAGCAGCCAGCCGAGATCGACCATCGGATCGCCGAGCGTGGTCAGTTCCCAATCGACCATTGCCGTCAGCCTGGAACTCTTCCGGTCGAACAGAACGTTTCCGAAATGAAAGTCGCCATGGATGATGCCGGGCACGAAGGTGTCGGGACGGTTTGCGTTCAGCCAGGCGCCGACTTCGTCGACGCCGGGAATCCCTGAAAGTCCCGGCCATCCCGGATGCTCAGCATAGCTTTCGAGTTGCGCCCGCCAACGTCCGACCTGGCGTTCGAGATAACCGTCGAGCTTGCCCAGGTTCGAAAGACCCCGGCCGGCGAAGTCGACTTTGGCGAGCGCGGCGATCGCGTCGACCATCTCGAGACCCATGGCGTGGCGGATCGCAGGATCGTTTGCGTGGAGCGCCGGCATCTCCTCCCGCGGCGTGAAGCCCTCCACCGGCTCCATCAGGTAGAACGCCGCGCCGATCACGTTCTCGTCGCCGCACGCCGCGATCATGCCTGGATGGCGCACATCGGTCCCTGCGAGCGCCTGCAGCACGCGCGCCTCTCGCCGCATCGTCTCGTTCGAGTTGGCGCGCAGGTGCTTGGGCGGACGCCGCAGCACGAAAGTGCGGCCGCCCCGCTCGAACTTCAGCAGGATGTTTTGCGTACCGCCGCCGAGAAGATGCGGCCTCTCGATCTGGCCCGTCGGAAGTCCCTGCGCGTCCATCCAGACGGACAGCGCATCGAGCGGGACGAGGACTTCCCAGTCCTGGTCGCCTCGTGGGACGACGGTTGGAGGCAATTCGGCCATGGCCAATGCTTGCACACTTCCGCCTGCGGTCAACATGCCGCTGCGGAATGGGGTTTCGGGTGGACGAAGCCCCAGCCATCGGCAAGGATTGGCCATGGACCTCACGGCAGCCCGCAAGTCGTATCGCGAAGACGGCGTCGTTTTCGTGCCACAGGCGCTGGACGCCGAAGCGCTCGCCGAGGCGCTGGCCGCATATGACTGGAGTCTGGCCAATCCGGGCCCGCTCGCCACGAAGTTCGCGCAAACGACGGACGCCACGTTCTACAACGACCTCTACAATCCGGGATGCATCGCCGCCTACCGGCTGATGCTCGAAGCTTCGCCGCTGCCCAAGCTGATCACGCAGATTTGGGAAACGCCTGATATCTGGTTCATGTATGAGCAGGTGTTCCTGAAGGAAGGTGGCGAGAGCCGGCGTACACCGTGGCACCAGGATTCATCCTATCTGTCGATCGCCGGCGACGACCTTGCCGTCGCCTGGATCACGTTCGATCCCGTCGCCAAGTCGGACTCGCTTGAATTCGTCCGCGCCTCGCACAAAGGGCCGCTCTACAACGGATCCCGTTTCGAGCTTGGCGACGATACGGCGCCGCTGCATCCCGACGCCGACATGCCGCGCCTGCCCGACATAGAAGAGATGCGATCGAAATTCGACATCGTCTCGTTCGCGGTCGAACCGGGCGATCTGGTGCTGTTCCATCCCGCCATGCTGCATGGCGGCGCGCCGACGCATCCGGGAATGCGCCGAAGAACGCTGACGCTGCGCTTCTTCGGACGCAATTCGATCTACGATCGGCGCCCGGGCCCCGCCGGACCGCGCGCGCCCGGCATACATGGCCGCCTCAAGCAGGGCGATCCGTTCCGCGATCCGTCGTTCCTGAAGCTGACGCCCTAGGTCTTGCGATGCAACAGTTCGAGCGCCTGCTCGGCCAGGCGCGGCGTGCCGTTCACGGCCGGACGGTCGCTCGGCGCGACGCCGTTCAGGACGCGGCGATAGACTCCTTGCGAGATCGACGCCAGCCGGAAGACGCCGAACGCGAGGTAGAAGTTCCAATTGTCGATCCGGTCGCGGCCAGTCCGCCGGCAATAGGCGGCGACATATTCCTTTTCCGTCGGAATCCCGCTGCTGGCAAAATCGACGCCGATCAGGCTGCCCCAGCTCTGCGCCTCCGAGTGCCACAGAAAACAGTTGTACGCGATGTCGGCGAGCGGATGGCCGATCGTACACAGCTCCCAGTCGAGCACCGCAATCAGGCGCGGTTCGGTCGGATGGAACATCGTATTCTCGAGACGATAATCGCCGTGCGCGATCGACACGGACTTGTCGGGCGGGATCATCGTGGGCAGCTCCGCGATGAGTTGCTCCATCGCTGGAATATGTTCGCTCTCCGCGCCGCGGTATTGCTTGATCCAACGCGCCACCTGGCGCTCGAAATAGCCGTCGGGCCGGCCGAAATCCGCGAGACCGCGCGCCACATAGTCGACCTTGTGCAGCTTGGCGAGCGTCAGATTGAGCTGGTCGTAGATTTCGGCGCGCTCGCTACGCGACAGTCCCGGCAACGTTGCATCGCGAAAGATGCGGCCGTCGAGGAAATCCATCACATAGAAGGCGGTGCCGATGACAGAGTCGTCCTGGCAAAGATGGCGCATGCGCGGGACCGGCACGCCAGTCCCTTCGAGCGCTTTCATCACGCGATATTCGCGATCGACCTGATGCGCGCTCGCCAGCAGTTGTCCCGGCGGTTTCTTGCGCAGGACGTAACGCAGGGGGCCGTCCGGTCCTTCGGTCGTCAGCTTGAACGTCGGGTTCGAGGCGCCCCCCTTGATCTGTTGAACCCGCAAGTTCCGGCCGAAACCATCGATCCGGGACTCGAGATATGCCTTCAGCCCCGCTTCATCGAAGCGCTGAGCCGGCGCGACTTCGCCGACAAGATCATCGCTCATGGCGTCGTCGCTGCGTTCAGCTGGGCGAAGATGGCGCCGTTCGCCATATTGTCCCGCGTTTGCTCGGGCGCGAGCGTCGCGGCCTTGTCGAGTTCCACGAGCTCGGGCGGCACGTACCAGTGCAGCTTGTCGGAATTGTAGGCCTCCCATACCACCTTCGCGACCTCCATCGGCGGTATCGAGCGGAACATGCCTTCCTTCGGCGCGGCGGCGGCAACGCCCGGCGGGAGGATAGGCGTGTCGATCAATCCCGGCAGCACGTCGGCGGCCCTCACCCCGATCGCCTTGAACTCCACCGCCAGTGCCTCGGTCAGGCCCTTTACGGCGTGCTTGGTCGCGGAATAGACCGCGATCCCGGGCATGCCGTAGGTCGCCGATGACGAGGACGTCGTGAAACACATCGCGTTCGGCGTGGCCTTCAGGTACGGCACGGCCTCATGGATGCCGATAAGCACGCCGACGAAGTTGGTGTTCACCACCGCCATCACGTCTTCGAACGGCTGATCCGCAAATAGTCCCCCGCGTCCGATGCCGGCGTTGTTGTAAAGAATGTCCATCTTGCCGCCGGTCGCCGCTGCGAACTCGGCAAGAGCGGCGCGGTAATCCTTCATGTCCGTGACATCGAGCCTTCGCACGATGCAGTTGTCGGCCCCAAGTTCGTCTTGCAGCGATTTCAGGCCGTCCATGTTGACGTCGAAGCCGCCCACGAACCATCCCTTTTGATGGAACAGGCGCGCCGTCTCGCGGCCCATGCCGGACGCGGCGCCGGTGATGAAGATCGATTTGCGGCCATTGGCTTTGGACATGATTGCTCCGGAGAATGACGACGGGCCGCCAAATTAAGCGCGCGCCGGACATCGTCAACCGCGTCATTTTCCGCCCAGAGGGTCGCTGGACGGACGCGGACTTTCGCCCGGGCCGATGCCGTAGGGGCTCCCTGACAAAACGCGCCGCCGCCATGCGAAAGAAGCCTTTCAACCAGCAGCCCGGCCATCGTAGATAGGGGCGCTGAATGGGCCGGCGGCCGAGGTTGGGCCGGCAACAGGTAGGTGCGCTTTGCTGCTTCTGATCGATAACTACGACAGCTTCACCTACAACCTGTTCCATTATTTGGGCCAGTTGGGGGCGGAAGTCGTCGTCAAACGCAATGACGAGCTCAGCGCCGCCGAGGCCCTCGCGCTCCAGCCGGAATCCATTGTCCTGTCGCCAGGCCCCTGCACGCCCAATGAAGCGGGCATCTGCCTGGACCTGATCAAGCTCGCGAACGGCCGCTATCCGATCCTCGGCGTTTGCCTAGGCCATCAGGCCATCGGCCAGGCCTATGGCGCCCGCATCGTACGGGCCCCGGAACCGATGCACGGCAAGCTGTCGCGCATCCACCATACCGGCAAGAGCGTCTTCCGCGGGCTCAACAACGATTTCCTGGCGACACGATACCACTCGCTGACCATCGCGCCCGAAAGCATGCCCGCCTCGCTCGAGGTCACCGCAACCAGCGACGACGGCGTGATTCAGGGCGTCATGCACAAAACGCACCCCGTGCACGGGGTCCAGTTCCATCCCGAGAGCATCGCCAGCGAAAACGGCCACGCCCTGCTCCAGAATTTCCTGCAGATCGCGCGGGCGACCGTTCCGGCATGAGCGCCGAGGACTTCCCCTCGCTTCTCAAACGTGTCGCAGCCGGCCAGACCCTCGACGCGGAACAGTCGTCGCGCGCCTTTGGCCTGATCATGGCCGGTGAGGTCAGCGAGACACGCATCGCGGCGCTCGTGACGGCCATGGCCGTGCGCAAGCCCACCATCGACGAGATTGTCGGGGCCGTGCGCGCCATGCGCGGCGCCATGAAATCCATCGAAGCCAACCCCTACGCCATCGACCTGTGCGGGACCGGCGGCGACGGCATCGGCACGCTCAACATCTCGACCGCGTGCGCCTTCGTGGTAGCGGCGTGCGGCGTTCCCGTCGCCAAGCACGGCAACCGCAACATGTCATCCAAGAGCGGCACGGCCGACTGTCTGGAGGCACTAGGCGTCAACATCGAATTGAGCCCGTCGGGCGCCTCGCGCTGCCTGCGCGAAGTCGGTCTGTGCTTTCTGTTCGCGCAGGCCTATCACCCCGCGATCAAGTATGCCGCCCCGGTGCGCAAGGAACTCGGCTTTCGCACCATCTTCAATCTCATCGGTCCGCTTTCGAATCCGGCGCACGTGCGCCGCCAGCTCGTCGGCGTCTACGATCCCGACTGGACGGGGCCGTTGGCCGAAGTGCTCGGCCGGCTCGGCACCGAACGCGCATGGGTCGTGCATGGCGACGGTCTCGACGAAATCGCGATCTCCGGCCCTACGCGGGTTGCCGAGCTTGCGGAAGGCAAAGTCACATCGCGCGAGATCGTCCCTGAAGATGCAGGCCTGAAGCGTTCGCCCCTCGCGGCCATTGCCGGCGGGACCGCCGTCGAGAACGCGGCCGCTCTGCGCCGGCTGTTCGACAGCGAGGCCGGCGCCTACCGAGACATTGTTCTGATCAATTCCGCCGCGGCCCTCATCGTCGCCGGCAAGGCGCAGGATCTGAAGCAAGGCGCAGCGCTTGCCGCCGCGGCCATCGACAAGGGCGAAGCCAGAGCGAAGCTGGATCTCCTCGTCGCAGTCTCGCGAGCAGCGACATGACCATCCTCGACGACATCGCGGCCTATAAGCGCGTCGAGGTCGCAGAGGCCAAGAAGCGCGTGCCGCTGTCTCAGCTGGAACAGCGCGCGCATGCGACGGAAGCACCCCGCGGCTTCCTTGCCGCGCTCGACAAAGCGCGCGCCGAGCGTCGCTTCGGGCTGATCGCAGAGATCAAGAAGGCGAGCCCGTCGAAAGGGCTCATCCGCGCCGATTTCGATCCTCCGTTTCTGGCGCGCGCCTACGAGCGCGGCGGCGCGGCGTGTCTCTCGGTGCTCACGGATTCGCCGTCTTTCCAGGGCGCGCCCGAATATCTCAATCAGGCGCGCAACGCGACAAAGCTTCCGGTCCTGCGCAAGGATTTCATGCTCGAGCCCTACCAGGTCGCCGAGGCGCGCGCCTGGGGCGCGGATTGCATTCTCGTCATTATGGCGATGGTGGACGACGCCGCCGCACGTGCGCTGCTTGCCGCTGCGCGCGCATGGAACATGGACGCGCTCGTGGAAGTCCATCACGAGGCCGAATTGAATCGTGCGCTCGCGCTCGGCGCCCGGCTGGTCGGCATCAACAATCGCGACCTGAAGACCTTCGTGACCGATCTGGACGTCACGCGGCGGCTGGCGCCCAAGATCCCCAAAGGCGTTCACATCGTGGCCGAGAGCGGCATCGGCACGCCTCATGACCTCAAGCTCCTGTCCGACGCCGGCGTGACCACGTTCCTCGTCGGCGAAAGCCTGATGCGAGAGGCCGACGTGGCGGCGGCGACAGCCCGTCTGATTGGCGTTAATCTCGCGACATGAGCAAGTTGACCCACCTCGACGACAGCGGCGCGGCCCGCATGGTCGATGTCTCGGACAAGGCGGCATCGGAGCGCGAAGCGGTCGCCGAAGCGACGATTACGCTTTCTGCGGACGCATTCGCGGCCGTGATGTCCGGAACGGCCAAGAAAGGCGACGTCCTCGCCACCGCGCGCATTGCCGGGCTTATGGCCGCCAAGAAAACGAGCGAACTCATCCCCTTGTGCCATCCCATCGCGCTGACCAAAGCCAATGTCGATTTCGAGCCCGACGCCGAGCGAAACGCCATCCGCATCGTCGCGACCGCCAAGACGACCGGCCAGACCGGAGTGGAGATGGAAGCGCTGACGGCGGCGAGCATTGCGGCGCTCACGATCTACGACATGGTCAAGGCGGTCGATAAGGCGGCTGTCATCGCCGGCGTGCGCCTGGTTTCCAAGTCGGGCGGCAAGAGCGGCGATTTTGTCGCGCCCACTGCCGAAAAGCAGGCCTATCGTTCGTCCGGCCTTCGTTCGCGCGCCCGCCCGACGACGCTGATCGGAGCAGTATCGGCCCCGCCGCCGGCGAAGGGCGAGGCCAACCGCGATGCGGGGGCTCAACGCGAGGCGTTTCGCGCCTTCATGACTTCGCGCCACTTGCGCGCCACGCAATGGGCGAAGGAAGCCGGCGTCCCGGCGGCACACATCTACGCATTCCTCACCGGCAAGGCGCGCGCTATTCCCTCCGACATCGCTGCCCAGCTCGCGCGCGCGGCACGGACACGCGTCGAAGATATGTTCAGATGATTTCCGTCGACGAAGCCGTCGCCCGCATCACGGCAGCATTCGCACCGCTGGAGCCGGAAACCGTCGCGATCGGCGACGCCCCAGGCCGCGTCTTGGCGCAGGATGCGATCGCCAGGCTCAGTCAACCGCCCTTTCCTGTTTCGTCGATGGACGGTTACGCCCTGCGGGCAGTCGATGCGGCTGAGGTCGGTACCGGGCTGAACGTCATCGGCTCGTCGCCCGCCGGACACCCGTTCCAGGGCACGGTCGGCGCCGGCCAGGCGGTGCGGATCTTCACCGGCGGCGTCGTTCCCGATGGCACAGATACGATCGTCATCCAGGAAGACACCTCCGTATCCGGATCGCGTGTCACCCTGAACATCGCCGCATCGCCCGGCCGTCATATCCGCGCCGCGGGCCTCGATTTCAAGGCGGGCGAAGCGCTGGCCAAGAGCGGGCATCGCCTGACCGCGCGCGACCTGTCGCTGATCGCTGCGGGCGACATTGCCGAAGTGAGCGTGCGCCGGCGGCCGAGGATCGCCGTGGCCGCGACGGGCGACGAGCTTTCGCTGCCGGGCGCGCCGCGAAAACCGGGCGGCATCGTTGCTTCCTCGGGCTACGCGCTCTGCGCGATGATCGGACGCTGGGGCGGCGAAGCCATCGATCTCGGCATCCTGCCCGACACGCAGGAAGCCGTCGCCAGCATCGCGGATCATGCGCACCGGGCCGACCTGATCGTGACTCTCGGTGGCGCCTCCGTCGGTGAGCACGATCTCGTGCAGAAGGCGCTCGGGCCCCGCGGCTTTGAGCTCGACTTCTGGAAGATCGCGATGCGTCCGGGCAAGCCGTTGATCTTCGGCCGGCTTGGAGGGACACCTCTGCTCGGGCTTCCCGGCAATCCGGTATCGACTCTCGTCTGCGCGATGCTTTTCCTGAGACCCGCGATCGCTGCGATGCTCGGAGCCGACGATACCGTCGAAACCGTCGCCGCCAGGCTCGCAACGGACCTGAAGGCGAATGACGGACGCCAGGACTATATCCGCGCCCGGCTGGTCGTCCGAAACGGCGACCGCTTCGTCGAACCGTTCGGCGTGCAGGACTCCTCCATGCTGAGCAGCCTCGCGCGCGCCGATGCGCTCATCGTGCGTCCGCCGCATGCGCCGGCTGCGTCCGCCGGTACGGGCGTCACGATCATGCTCCTGGACTAGCGCCGAAGCGCCCGGGCCCAACTTGCGGCCGCCCCACTGGCGCACCACCCGGAAATCATGGCCGATTCGCAGGATATTGCGCGTTGACGCTTAGAAAGAACTAAAGTAGAACGATTCTCCATGTTTCGGCTTTGTTCGCCCTGATTTGGGCGGCCCCTTTGGAAAGACATGGACCCCATGCTGACCCGCAAGCAATACGAACTTCTCATGTTCATCCACGAACGCGTGCGGGAGACCGGCATTCCGCCCTCCTTCGACGAGATGAAGGACGCGCTGGACCTGAAATCCAAGTCGGGCATCCACCGTCTCATCACGGCGCTCGAGGAACGCGGGTTCCTGCGCCGCATGGAAAAGCGCGCCCGGGCGCTCGAAATCATGAAGCTGCCCGACAACGTGGCTGAAACGCTCCGGCCCGCGACCACGCGCAGTCAGGCACAGCGGCCGAGCGTGCGGCACGCGCGCGGCGAAAGCCGGATTTCCTCCGACGCGCGCGCTGCGGGCAGCCCGCGCCGCGCGGTCGGCGACGGAGAGTCCGCCGTCAACGTGCCCTTGGTCGGCCGCATCGCGGCGGGCACGCCGATTGAAGCGCTCCAGAACAAGGTCGGCGAAGTTCCGGTCCCGGGCGGGATGATTGGCCGAGGCGACCACTACGCCCTCGAAGTCACGGGCGATTCCATGATCAATGCCGGAATTCTCGACGGCGACACCGTCATCATCCAGGAGGCCGATGTCGCCAACACGGGCGAGATCGTCGTCGCCCTCGTCGACAATCAGGAAGCGACGCTCAAGCGTCTGCGTCGCCGGGGCGACTCGATCGCGCTGGAAGCGGCAAACCCAGCCTATGAGACGCGGCTCTACGGTGCGGATCGCGTGCGCATTCAGGGCAAGCTGGTCGGCCTGATCCGGCGGTACTGATCGCGGCGGGCCGGCATGCTCCAGGGCCGCACCCCGCGGGCGGCTTCGACCGTTTCGACTCGAAGGGCGGGTGAGAACCAGACCGCGTAACCGGCGGTCCGGGACACGTCGAGTGGATCGATCACGAGCTTCGGTCCGCGGCACAGTCTGCGTGTCCGGACCGCACTGACGACGATGTCGGCATACGCACAATCCTCGGGCAAAGCCTCGGGTCGCAGAACATCGGCGACCTTCATCCCGCCGCGCGCCGCCGCAATGCACCCAAGTGCATCGCAGGAGACGCCGTCGGATCTGCCGGCGACTGAATTGCCCGACGTGCGGTCCTCGCCGTCGCGCTTGAGCCACTCGTCGGCGGAGTAGGCGTCGCCCGCCTGGCGGAAGAGCTTCAGCGATCCATCCGGCACGCGCAGCGCGACGGTGACCCCGTCTCGTCCGATCAGCAGATCGGGCTGCGGCGTTGCGTAGGCCAACATAACTCCTGCCGCCAGCGGCAGCAGGCCGAACCAGCGCCAGCGGCGGCGCCATAATCCCAGCCAAAGGCCGCCGAGGGAAACCAGCACCAGCGCACCGACCGGCCATGCCGGCACGACGGACACCGCGCCCGGGAGCCGCGAAACCCAACGTCCCACCGCGAGCATGAACTCGACCCCCCAGCCCAGAATGTGCAACGGCACTGAATCGAGGCCCAACGGCATCATCACGACGGAGATCGCGGCGGCGGGCATGACGACAAATCCCATGACCGGCATGGCCAGCAAATTGCCAAGCACCGCATAGTGCGTCGCGCGATTGAAGTGGTAGATCGCGAAGGGAATGGTCGCGATGCTGCCCACCAGGCTCGTGACGACGATGCCGCGCACGTAACGGCGGACGTTTCGCATCGCCGGCGACGCCGGCCCCACCTCGCGCGGCGGTCGAGCGGCCTCCCACTCCGCGACGGCGATCAGGCTCATCACGGCCGCGAACGACATCTGGAATCCGGGCTCGAGCAGGCTTTCCGGACCCAGAAGCAGGATGAGAGCCGCGGCCAGCGCCAGCGAGCGCATCGACAAGGCTGGCCGATCGAGCAGGATCGCAAGCAGCATCGTCGCCAGCATCACGAACGCGCGCGTCGACGCCGAGGTCGCGCCGCTAATCATGAGATAGAACGCCGTGCTGGCCAGCGCCGAAGCTGCGGCCCACTTCTTGATCGGAAAGCGCAGCGCCACCCACGGAATGGCCGCCAGCACGGCGCGGACGATCCAGAACAGCCCAAGACCGACCAGCGCCATGTGCAGTCCGGCTATCGCCAGGACGTGGGCGAGCCCCGCGTCGCGCAGGGCCTGTTCGTCTTGCTCCGAAATCGCGCTGCGATTGCCGGTGATGAGCGCCGACGCGATGCCGCCCGTGCTGCCGGGCAGCACGGCGTGGATGCGCGCCGTCATGCGAGACCGCAGACCCTCGACCAGGAGCGAAAACCGGTCGCGCCATCCCGGTTCGCGTGCCGCTTGGACGACAATCGGGCGGCCGAACGCATAGCCCACCGCGCCGAGACGCAGATAGTAGGCGGCGCGTCCGAAGTCGTACGCGCCCGGCGACGTCGGCGATGGCGGCGGCATGAGGACCGCCGTGACATGTATCCAGCTTCCCGGCTGCGGCAATATCGTCTGTGTACGGATGGAAACCCGAACGCGCGCGGGGACCGAATCCGGCAGAAGCTGGCGCGAGCGCAGATCGCCGAGGACCACCCTGATCCCCCTGCCATGCAGTTCGGACTGCTCGACGCGGCCCTCGATGCCCAGCGGGCCGATCCGATGCGATAGAACCGGCGCCGAAACGTCGGCGGTGCGGAGCTTCGCGACGCCGAAGCCGAATGCCGCGGCCGCCAGCAGCGAGAGCGTCGCGCGAACGATGGCCCGCTCGCTTCCCGCCACGCCGAACACGCTCGCCACCGTCGCCGCGAACGCCAGTCCGGCCCAGGCCGGCGACGGTTCGAATGACAAAGCGAAATAGCCGGCGATTCCTGTGCCGAACGCGACGGGCAGCCAAAGCGGCCAACGATCGCGTTCCTCCAGCGCTTGCCGCCCAAGCGCCGACAGCAATCCGCGCGCACGTCGCAATGCCTGCAGACCGCCGGAAATCGGAAACGACGGAGCAAGGCGCCGAAACAGCGGAAGTAGGCCTACCCCCACGGGAATCCGTTTGCTAGAAGCTGACGCAGCCGCAAACGCCGGCCCCACCTATGCAAGCACAATGACAGAGAACAGAAAACCCATCGTCCGCTTTGCGCCCTCGCCGACCGGCTACCTGCACATCGGCGGAGCGCGTACAGCGTTGTTCAACTGGCTGTTCGCCAGGCACACGGGCGGAACGTTTCTGTTGCGCATCGAGGATACGGATCGCGAGCGTTCCACGCCCGAAGCCGTCGACGCGATCCTGACCGGCATGCGGTGGATGGGCCTCGAGTGGGACGGACAGACCGTCTATCAGTTCGCGCGCGCCGGTCGGCACCGCGCGATCGCCGAACAATTGCTGGGTGAGGGCAAGGCCTACCGTTGCTTCGCGACGGCTGCCGAACTTGAAGAGATGCGCGCCAGGCAAAAGGAGCAGAAGCTCCCGCAGCGCTATGACGGGCGCTGGCGCGACCGCGACCCGTCCGAGGCGCCGCCCGGTGCGCCCTTTGTCATCCGCCTGAAAGCCCGGCAAACGGGAGAGACGATCGTCAGAGACGTCGTGCTGGGCGATGTGAGATACGCCAACGATCAACTCGACGACATGGTGCTGCTCCGTAGCGACGGCACGCCGACCTACATGCTCGCCGTCGTCGTGGATGACCACGATATGGGCGTCACGCACGTTATTCGCGGTGCCGATCACCTGAACAACGCCGCACGCCAGCTTCAGATCATCGAGCAGTTGGGCTGGGACATCCCCGTGTATGCCCATGTGCCGTTGATCCACGGGCCGGACGGCGCCAAACTTTCCAAGCGTCACGGCGCGCTCGCCGTGGAAGCGTACCGCGACATGGGCTATCTGCCCGAGACGATGCGAAACTATCTGCTGCGCCTCGGTTGGAGCCACGGCGACGACGAGATCATCTCCACCGACCAGGCGATCGCCTGGTTCAATCTCGAGAACATCGGCAAGAGTCCGGCGCGAATGGACTTCAAGAAGCTGGACAATCTCAACGGACACTATATCCGCGAAAGCAGCGACGAGGCGCTCACCGCGGAAGTCGTGGCCACGCTGGCGCGCGAGACGCCGCCTCGCGTCGTGGACATGCGCGCGCGCGAGAGGCTTACGAAAGCCATGCCCGGGTTGAAGGAGCGCGCCAAAACCATCCTGGAGCTGGCCCAAGCCGCGGATTTTCTTTTCACCGACGGTCCGAGGTCTCTCGACGCTGCGGCCGAGAAACTCCTGCCCGCCGAGGCGCGGTCTGTCCTCAGCAAGGCGATCCCGGTCCTCGACGCGACCGACTGGACTGGCCCGAACCTCGAAGCGGCGGCCCGCTCATTCGCGACAGCAGAGGGGCTGAAACTCGGCCAGGTGGCCCAACCGCTCCGGGCGGCGCTCACGGGCAAGGCAACGTCCCCTCCCCTGTTCGAGATGATGGCCCTCCTGGGCCGCACCGAGTCCCTCGCCCGGCTGCGCGCTTACGCCACTTAGCCAATGGCCGCATAAGCACCCCGCTCTGGCGGGGGTGGTGACGTCGTTAACCCAGAATGCTTATAGTTGCTGCAGTGCAAGATACACCCCGGCCGCCCCATCCTGTGTGGCCTGCAAGGAGCCCGTCCATGAGAGAAAGCAAGATCAAGCCCGCCGGCTCGGCCACCCTCACCTTCAAGAACAAGACCTACGAGTTGCCGGCCTATGCGGGAACCGAGGGACCGGAGGTGTTGGACATCCGCAAGCTGTACGGCGAGGCCGACGTCTTCACCTACGATCCGGGCTTCACGTCGACGGCGAGCTGCGAGAGCGACATCACCTTCATCGACGGCGACAAGGGCGTGCTTCTCTATCGCGGCTATTCGATCGACCAGCTGGCCGAACATTCCAACTTCCTGGAGGTCTGCTACCTGCTGCTTCACGGCGAACTGCCGAACAAGGAAGAGATGGCCAAGTTCGACAAGGCCATCACGCTCCACACGATGGTGCACGAGCAGCTGGCGCAGTTCTTCCGCGGGTTCCGGCGCGACGCGCATCCCATGGCCGTGATGTGCGGCGTCGTCGGCGCGCTCTCGGCGTTCTACCACGACTCAACCGACATCAACGATCCTCGCCAGCGCGAAATCGCCAGCCACCGACTGATCGCCAAGATGCCGACGCTGGCCGCGATGGCGTACAAGTACACGATGGGCCAACCCTTCGTGTATCCGCTGAACACGCTCGGCTATACCGAGAATTTCCTGCGCATGACCTTTTCGGTTCCGGCCGAGGAGTACAAGGTCAATCCGGTGCTCGCCAAGGCGCTCGACACCATCTTCATCCTGCATGCAGACCACGAGCAAAATGCCTCGACCTCGACCGTGCGCCTTGCCGGCTCGTCGGGCGCCAACCCGTTCGCTTGCATTGCCGCGGGCATCGCCTGCCTGTGGGGCCCCGCGCATGGCGGCGCCAACGAAGCCGCGCTCAAGATGCTCGAGGAAATCGGCTCGGTGGACCGCATCCCGGAATTTGTGAAGAAGGCGAAGGATCCGAACGACAATTTCCGCCTCTCCGGTTTCGGGCACCGCGTGTACAAGAACTACGATCCGCGCGCCAAGGCGATGCAGGTCCAGTGCCACAAGGTGCTCGACGAAATCGGCCATCACGACGATCCCACGCTCAAGATCGCCATCGCGCTCGAGAAGATCGCGCTCGAGGACGAGTATTTCGTCCAGCGCAAACTGTACCCGAACATCGACTTCTATTCGGGCATCACGCTGCGCGCCCTCGGATTCCCCACCAGCATGTTCACGGCGCTCTTCGCGCTGGCCCGCACGGTCGGCTGGATTGCGCAGTGGAAGGAGATGCTGGAAGACCCGCACCAGAAGATCGGCCGGCCGCGCCAGATCTACACCGGCAAGGGCTTGCGCCAATACACGCCGCTCGCCAAGCGCTGATCAGCGCCCGGCGTTGACGAAATCGAGGATGGCGCGCGCCGCACGCAGCGACGGCGCCTCCCCGCCCTGGCCGAGCAGCTCCGCCGCACGGTCGAGGTCGCGCCGCTGCGCGTCCGCGGCAGCTTTGTCGGTCAGCAGGCGGACGACGGCGTCCGCAAGCGCGCGCGGCGAGGCTTCGCGCTGGAGGAATTCGGGAACCGCCCGCCGCTCAAGCAAAAGATTCACGAGCGTGAACATCGGCACAAGGATGAGCGGCTGCGCCAGCAGGAACGTCAGCCAGCCTACCCGGTAGGCGACCACCATCGGCGTGCGCGCCAGTGCGAGTTCGGTCGTGACCGTCCCCGACGCAGCCAGCGCGGCGTTCCCGGTGTTGAACGCTGCATACTTGTCCGCGTCGCCCTCCAGGATGTGCAGCGGCGCCGGCCAGCCGGCCGTCGCTTCGCGCACTTTCTGCGCGACATGGGGAACCGTGGGAAGCAGCGTGACGAGGCCCGGCACGCGCGCCGCGATCTCCGCGACCGCCTGCCGGAACGCCGGCAGAATGAAGCGGATTTCGCTCGTCCGGCTGCCGGGCAGAACGACCACGACCGGCGCCTCGGGCGCGATGCCCAGGCGCGCGCGCAACGCTGGTCCGCCGGTCATCATCTTGGCGCGCTCGATCACGGGATGGCCGACGAATACGGTCTTGAGGCCGTACTTTTCGAAAAACGGCGGCTCGAACGGAAGCAAGGCGAGCAGGAGATCGAAGCTCCGCGCCATGGCGCGCGCGCGGTAGGCCCGGCTCGCCCAGACCTGCGGCGCGACATAGTCAATGGTGCGAACGCCCGGATCCAGCCGCTTCAGGCGTTTGGCGATGCGGTGCGTGAAATCGGGGCTGTCGATCAGCACGACGGCGTCGGGACGCGTGGCGAGTGCGACGTCGCAGACCTCGCGCACGCGCCGCAGGATGATCGGTATTTTCGGCACGACTTCGTTCAGGCCCATGACAGCCGTGTCGTCCAATGGAAACAGCGTCTGGAGCCCCTGCGCGGCCATGGCGCGGCCGCCGACGCCGGTGACCTTCACATTGTCGCCGACCAATGCCTTCAGCGCGGCCATCAGCTGGCCGCCGAGCTGATCGCCGGATGGCTCGCCGCAGACCAGCATCAGCGATATCGGCCTGGCCGGGAGCGAGCTCACGCCGGAACGCCGGTCACAAACAAGCCGAGCCTGTCTGCTTCCTCGGCAACCGCGCGCTTGTCGACGATCAAGGCGCCGCCCGCCTCGACCGCGATCCCGGCGAGACCGGCTGCGGCCACGTTGCGCACCGTCTGCACGCCGACGACGGGAAGGTCGGTCTTGCGGTCCTGCACCGGCTTCGGAGCCTTTGCCAGGACGCCGCGGCGCTTCGCGGGCGTGCCGCGAATGTGTTCGGGCAGATTCGCGATGCGTGCGATCATCGCGTCGGTTCCTTCCGCAGCCTCGACGCAAAGCGTTAGCCCGGCGCAGACCGCGGCGGCTTGACCGACGTCGAGTTCGCCGAGCGCTCGCACCACCTTGAAGGCCAGCGCAATGTCCGACTCGTTCTCGGGCGTGGGGGAGATGCGCCCCAGCGGCCCGCTTGCCGCGATCAGGTTTGGCGCCGCCTCGGCGGCACCGATGACGCGGAATCCCTCGCGCTCGAAGAGATCGACCACCGATCGCAGCAACGCGTCGTCACCCTTCAGCGCCGCCGCCATGACGCGCGGCGCAAGCAGCACCGACTTGGCATCGAGCCTGATGTCCGAGAATTTTGGCCGATCGACCTTGCCCGCAAGAAGTACGTCGCCGACGTCGCCGCCGTGCAGCGCCCGAAACGCCTTGCCGGTCTCGCCGAGCGCTACCCATTCGTGCGGAAAAGCCGATACCCAGTCGTCACTCGAGCCGCGCAGCGCCAGAACGAATACGTCGCGGCCCGCAGCCCGCGCGCTTTCCGCGATGGCGCGGGGCAGGTCGCCGCCGCCTGCGATCACGCCGAGCGACTGGCCCGCCATTACGGCTCGTCCGCATGAATGCGGGAGGGATCGGCGACACACAGGCCACGCTTCGCGTCGGCGAGGATGAAGTCGGTAATCTCCTGAATCTGCACGATCTGGGGCCACTTTTCCTTCACCCGCCGCGCACGATCGAAGAGCGAACCGCGTGACTCCAGGAATATCTCGCGAAAGGCGGCGCGCGCCGCATGGATCGCTTCGCGGCCGAGCCCGCGGCGCTTCAACCCGATGATGTTGAGTCCGCCGAGAACGGCGTGGTCTCCGGTCGCCATGCCGTACGGGATGACGTCGGTATTGACCCCTGTGACGCCGCCGATCATCGCGCCCTTGCCGACGCGGCCGAACTGCTGGACTGCCGATATCCCGCCCATGATCACGCCCTGACCGATGTGGACGTGGCCCGCCAGAGTCGCGTTGTTCGCGAAGGTGACGTCGTCCTCGACCAGGCAGTCGTGACCGACATGGCTGTAGGCCATGAAGTAGCCGTTGTTCCCGACAGTCGTGACGCCGCGACCGAGGCGGCTGCCGCAGCTCATCGTCACCGCTTCGCGAATGACGCAGTCGCTGCCGATTTCGAGCCCGGCTTCCGCGTAATCGTTTTTGCGGATCTGTCCTTCGCCGCCGAGCACGGCTTGCGGGTGCACGACCGTACGGGCGCCGATGCGGGTGCGTCCGGTCACCACGGCATGCGAGAGTAGCCGCACGCCGTCTCCCAGTTCGACATCGCGGCCGACGATGCAATAGGGGCCGATCTCGACGCCCGGACCCAGTCGGGCGCCGTCTTCCACAATCGCGGACGCGTGAACGGCCATGATCAGGCGGCGTCGTTGTCGCGGATCATAGCGCTGAATTCGGCCTCGGCGCACAGCGCATCGCCGACATAGGCCTTGCCTTCGAATTTCCACACCGGGCCGCGGTGTTGCAGCGCCTTGACGGGAATCCGCAGCACGTCGCCGGGGACCACGGGCTTGCGGAAGCGCGCCTTGTCGATTCCCATGAAGAACACGCTCGGCACGGTCTTGAGCGCAAGGGAATGCACGATCAGCGCACCGGCGGTCTGGGCCATGGACTCGACGATGAGCACGCCGGGCATGACGGCGAAATCGGGAAAGTGACCTGCGAAATGCGGTTCGTTGAAGCTGACGGCCTTGTGGCCCGTCGCGCTTTCCAGCGGAACGATATCTGTCAGGCGCTCGAGAAAGAGAAACGGTGCGCGGTGCGGCAGCAGCTTCTTGATCTGCTCCACATCCAGAACCGTTCCCGCCTGACCGCTTTCACCCATTCGTGTTCCGCTTAGGCCTCTTTGCGAGATTCGCCAGTGTGATGATCTCGCGCCGCCACTCAAGTGCCGGCTTTGCCGGCATCCCGCCATAGTCCTGTCCGCCGGGGAAATTGCCCGGGACAAGCCCGGATCTGGCCGCAAAACGGGCGCCGCTGCCGATCTTCACGTGATCGGCGACGCCGACCTGCCCTGCCAGGATGACGAAGTCGCCGAGTTCACAACTGCCCGAAATTCCGACCTGGGAGATGATCATGTCGTGACGTCCCAGCTTCGTGTTGTGCCCGATCTGGACAAGATTATCGATCTTGGTGCCTTCGCCGATCACGGTGTCGCCGAGCGCGCCGCGATCGATGGCGGTGCACGCGCCGATCTCGACCCGATCCTGCACGATGACGCGACCGATCTGGGGAATCTTGATGTGACCGGAACCTGCCGACGCGAACCCGAAGCCTGGTTGGCCGATCTGGGCGCCAGGAAGAATCAGGACTTCGTCACCCACATAAGCGTTCGCAATGGTGCAATTGCTGCCGATCTCGCACTTTCGTCCGATCGCAACGCCGCGGCCGATGACCGAGTTGGGTCCGATCCGAGTGCCCTCCCCGATCTCGGCACCGGGACCGACGACGACGCCCGGGCCGAGCATCACGTTCGCGCCGATCGTCGCCGACGGATCGACGGCCGTCTGCTGGGACCAGGCGACCAGACTGGACTCCGGATAGAAGAGCCGCGCGGCCGCACCGAATGCATGCTGCACCGAACCGCACGGAATCGCCGTCAAGCCGGCGCGATACTGCAGCGGTCGAGCGGTTTTCGCCGGCACGAAACAGAATCCCGCGCTCGTTTGCGCCAGCTCGGCGGCGAGCTCCGCGCTGCCGCCGGAAAAGAACGTCAGGTGGTCGGGGCCCGCGCCCGACAGGCTTGCGAGATCGAGGACCCGCGCGTCGGCATCCGCGCCTTCGGGTAGCTGTACATTCGCCGCGGCACAGACCTGTCTTAGCGTGAACGGGCCACGATTATCGTAGAAGCGTGGATCGGCCATTCGGCGTCCTGCCTTCTATTGCCCTTGCACGGCTCCGGGAGGTAGCGGCGTCGGCACGACCTTCACCGTCGGCAACTTTTGGTTCAGGCGTTGGATCGCGACGCCGGTGATGTCCACATCGACGGTTCCGAGCACCACGGCGTTGCGGTCGAGAAGCAGATTCGCGCCCCGCTCCTTCATGATCCCCTGAAGGATCGGACCGAGCGCCTGCTCGACCTGCTGGCGCGCTTTCAGCACGCCGCCCTGGATGAGCCCCTGTTGGGTCTGAACGGCCTGCTGAAGCGCCGCCTGCTTTGCCTGGAAGGCCTTGATCTTCGCCGCCTTCACCGCAGGGGCGAGAATGGCGAGCTGCTGCTGAAGCGCGGCGCCTTCCTGGCGCAGAGCTGCGTCCTGGCCCTTCAGTCTGTTTTCGGCGTCGGTCGTCAGCGCGCGCACCTGCGTCATGATGTTCTGTCCGACGGCCGAGCCGCGCAGGATCGCCGCCCGGTCGATGACCAGGATCTTCGGATTGGGCGTGCCTGCCGGGGGCGCCGGCTGTCCGGGTGGACCGGCGAGAACCGCCTGCGACGACATGATGAGCGCGGCCGCAACCGTCAGGCCGCGGACGATGCGCGATACGTTTTTCATGGAAATTACAACCCCGTTCCTGCGCTGAAATAGATGATCTGAGCCTTGTCGTACTTTGCCTTAAGGAATGGAACGCCCAAGTCAATCGTAATCGGGCCGAATGGTGACTTCCAGGCCACGGCAACCCCCGCGGAGGCACGCATGGCGAGGTTATCCTTGATGCAGCTCGTGAGCGTACAGGCCGGAATGGTCGTATCGAGGTGCCCGACCGTACCGAAGTCGCTGAACAGTGCCAAATTCACGCCGTAACTGTCGGGCAGGAAGCTTGGCAGACGCATCTGGGCGCTGCCGATGGCGAAGAAATCGCCGCCCACGGCGCCCTGGTTGCCCGAGACGACCGTGTCACGGGGGCCTACGCCGGCCTGGGCAAAGCCGCGGAACGAGTCGCCACCCTTGAAGAAGCGTTCCTGGATCGGGATCGTCTGACCGTCATAACCCGTGATGAAGCCCGACTGGACGTTGAACGACCCGACCGACGTGTCCCAGAACATGGGGTGGTAGTAACCGATCGAGCCCTGAGTCCGGAGATATTTGAGCGATCCGCCGAGGCCCGCCAGTTCCTGCGAGAAGCTCGCAGCCCAACCTTTCGTGGGTTTGATCGGATCGTCGAGCGTGTCGTAGGCGAAGGAATAGCCGAACAGCGACGTTTTGGTCGTTCCCGCCGCCTGCTGAACCTCGAATGGCGCTGTCGAGAACGGCGTGATTCTGTCGATTTTGTAGGTATAGCGCAGTCCGACATTGCCGTATTCAGATGTCGGGAAGCCGAAACGGATTCCGGCGGCGGTCGTATCGCCCTGATAATCCGCTTGCTGATAGTCGGTCACGATCTTGTACAGGTCGAAGCCGGCGTTGAGCGGCCGGTCCAGGAAGAACGGCTCGGTGAAGCTGAACTGGAACTGCTTGCTGATCGTCGAGAGCTGGATGCTGGCCCGTAGATATTGGCCGCGCCCGAACAAGTTGCGCTCGGTATAGCTGAACTCGCCGACGAAGGAACTGGTCGATGAGTAGCCGGCGCCGAGTGAGAGTTCGCCGGTCGACTGCTCCGTGACGGACACGGTGAGATTCGTGCGATCCGGCTGCGAGCCGGGCGACTGCTTGATGTCGACGTCCTTGAAGAAGCCCAGGGCGCGGATGCGCGTGCGCGAGCGGTCGACCAGGACGCGGTTGAACGCGTCGCCCTCGACCAGCCGGAACTCGCGGCGGATGACCTTGTCGAGCGTGCGATTGTTTCCGACGATGTTGATCTTCTCGATGTAGACGCGCGGACCCTGGTCGATCTTGAGAACGACGTCGATCGTGTGCTTGTCGCGGTCGCGGCGAATGCGCGGATGAACTTCCGCGAACGCATAGCCCTTGGTGCCGGCGGCGTTCGTCAGTGCGTCGATCGACTTCTGGACGAGGTCGGCGTCGTACACGTCGCCGGACTGGATCTTCACCATCGGGCGCAATGTCGCCGGGGAAAGTTCGCGGATGCCGGATTCGATGTCGACCTTGCCGAACGTATACTTGTCGCCTTCGTCCACCGTGAACGTGATGTAGAACTGGCGGCGATCCGATGTCAGCTCGGCGACGGCCGACACGACGCGGAAGTCGGCGTAACCGTGGCTGACATAGAAGCGGCGAAGTTGCTCCCTGTCGAACGTCAACCGGTCCGGATCGTAATTGTCGTTGGTCGAGAGGAATTTGTACCAGTCGCTCTCTTCAGTCGCGACCTGGGCCTTCAGGGTCGCATCGTCGAAGACCTTGTTGCCGATAAATGTGATGCGCGCGACGCCCGTGGTCGGGCCCTCGGCAATCGAGAAGATCAGATCGACGCGGTTCTGCGGCCGCTGGATGATCTGAGGATCGACGGACGCGGCGAATTTTCCGTTGCGGCGATACAGCTCGATGATGCGCTGGACGTCCGCCTGGACCTTGGAGCGCGTGAAGACGGTTCGCGGCTTGAGCTGGACTTCCTTCTCGAGGTCCTTCTGCGAAACCTTGCTGTTACCCTCGAACTCGATCTGATTGATGATGGGATTTTCCACCACCGCGACGGTGAGCGTGGTGCCGTCGAACTTCACACGGACGTCGGCGAACAGTCCCGTCTGATAGAGCGTCTTCAGCGCGAGGTCGGCCGTCTGTTCGTTGTATATGTCGCCTTCGCGGATCGAAATGTACGAAAGCACCGTCGCCGGCTCGATACGCTGCGTCCCCAGAACGACGATGTGCTGGATGACCTTCGCGTCGGGCGCCACGGTCGGAGCCGCGGGCGGTGGAGCAGCAGGGGGCACGCGCGCCTTGGCGAGCGCCGAGGAATCCGCCACGGACAAAAGTGCGGTCGCGGCAAATGCCGCGCGCGATACTTTGGCGAACAGGGTGACGTGGCTCATCCAGTCGTCTCTGGTACTCGTTGCTGGGCTCGACGACCGCTAGGCGGTGCTTCGCCGACGTTTCAGAAAAGATTTAGCCGTACCAGGTCATTCCAGGTCGCGAGGATGAAGATACCAAGCACGACCGCCAGCCCGAGCCTAAATCCGACGTCCTGGGCCCGCTCTCCGAGCGGACGCCCCAAAACACCCTCGCATGCATAGTACAGAAGATGGCCCCCGTCGAGCAGCGGAATGGGGAAAAGATTGACCAGGCCGATGCTTACAGAAAGTAGAGCCGCCAGTTGGATTAGCGCAAGAAAGCTGACCGACGCCACCTGCCCCGACAGCTTTGCGATTCCGATGGGGCCCGAAAGCT
>DATJZB010000037.1:0-33575 GCA_035499335.1 Rhizomicrobium sp.
GACCGCACCGGCAACGCGATCCCCAACTTCATCACCGGCAGCCCGTACGCGCAGTTCTTCCGCAAGTTCCGCAGCGGGGGGCCCTACGCCTTCCTCAACCAGACCGGCACCGACACCAACGGCTACGGCCTGTCGGCGCAATGGACCAATACGGAGCCCTTGTTCGACCGTCCCAACCATCTCGCGATCGGCGCAAGCTATGACGGCGGCGCGACGACCTTCTCGGCCTATACGTCGGTGGGCGGCCTGGCGCTCGATCGCGGCTTTATCGGCCCCGGCGTCGTGGTCGACCAAGCCGACGGCTCGATCACGCCGGTTCGTGTCGCCGCGACCAACAACTATTTCGGCTGGTTCGCGTCCGACACGCTCGATGTCACGTCGGCGCTCGCCGTCACGCTAGCCGGCCGCTTCAACCTCGCGGAGCTGGCGCTGCAGGACAAGCTCGGCGCCAGCCTGACGGGCAGCCACAGCTTCGACCGCTTCAACCCGTCGGCCGGCGCGACCTACAAGCTGCTGCCCGGCGTGTCGGCGTACGCCGGCTATGCCGAGGCCAACCGCGCGCCGACCCCGGCGGAGCTGTCTTGCGCCAGTCCGCAGCAACCCTGCAGCCTGACGAATTTCTTCGTCGGCGATCCCGAACTGCGCCAGATCGTAGCGCGCACCCTCGAAGCAGGTCTGCGCGGCTCTCGCGGCACATTGAGTTTCCAGCTCGACGCCTGGCGGACCGACGTCAGCGACGACATCCTGTTTTTCGCAAGTCCCATTCCCGGACGCGGCTTCTTCCAGAATTTCGGCGCCACGCGTCGCGAGGGGATCGAGGCGGACGCGACTTGGCGCGACGGGCGTTGGACGCTGAGCGCCGCATACAGCTTCACCCACGCCACGTTCCGCGCGCGTGCGCGGCTCGACAGTCCCGACAATCCGCTCGCGGACGCCTCGGGCGCGATCCTGGTGGTTCCAGGCGATCGGCTGCCCGGCGTGCCTGAACATGTTTTCAAGCTCGACGCGCAATTTGCGGCGACGAAGGAATGGACGCTCAGTCTCGCGGCGCGAGGCGCCAGCGGCGTCTTTCTCGTCGGCGACGAAGCCAACCTGACGCCGCCGACGGCCGGATATATCGTGCTCGACGCCGCGGCGCGCTTTCGCGTCTCGCCCGGCATCGAGCTCTATGCCGGTGTCGACAACCTTTTCGACCGAAAGTACGAGACCTTCGGCGACTTTTCGCCGACCGCAGCGGTCCCGATCGCCCAGGCCCCGGGCGCGAGCAATCCGCGAAGCCTGTCGCCGGGCGCGCCGCGCACCTTCACCGCCGGGTTGCGCTGGCGCAGCGCAGACTAGAAATCGGGCCGGGAGGCACCATATCTGGACAAAGGGCTCGGGAGGCCGCGATGTTCCACACCTTCTTTTTCTGGCCGTTTTTGTTCTGGTGGCCGTTCCACGGGCTGTTCACGCTGCTCGTGATCGTGCTGATTTTCAGCCTGATTTTCCGCCGCCGTTACTATTATTACGGGCATCCCTACTGGTGGAACCACACCCCGCCGCCGGCGCGTTCCGACGCGCTTTCGGTTCTCGAGGGCCGCTACGCCCGCGGCGAGATCAATCGCGAGGAATATCTCGAGAAGAAGAAGGACCTCGGCGGCTGAGCCGTTAACTCTTTTTTCACCATGATCTTTGCCGGCGCCCGCCCGCGCCCTAGCTTTGCCGCTGAGGGCGGAGAAACGCGGGCATGCCGAAGAACATCGCGCAGTTCACCGGGATCGCGGTCACCGCGATCATCGTGATGGGCACGGATCTGGACGTGTTCTATGCGATGCCGCTCGGCATATTCGCGGGCGCGCTCGCGACGTTTTTCGTTTCGCTGTCGGACGGCTACGAAAAGGCGCGCAAGCTCTAGCCGTTGTCCGGCGGGATGCCGTTGAGCGCGGTTTCCAGTTCCTGGAAGGAAGGTTGCGCCTCGCTCGGGACGCTGCCGCGGCCGATTTCGACGCTGACCTGCGCCGCGTTGCCGTGCAGGTGCGCGACGAGGATGTCGCGGATGACGTGGTAGAACTGGGCGTCCTCGTCGACGATCGACTTGAGCCGCGCGCCCATCGGGCCGACGATGCCGTAGGCGAGGAAGACGCCGAGGAAGGTGCCGACCAGCGCCGAGCCGATCATGCCGCCGAGCACTTCCGGCGGTTCGCTGATCGCGCCCATGGTCTTGATGACGCCGAGCACGGCGGCGACGATGCCGAGCGCCGGCAGGCCGTCCGACATCGAGGTCAGCGCGTTGGCGCCGACCAGCGCTTCGTGATGGTGTTTCTCGAGCTGCTTTTCCATCGCCGTCTCGACCTGGTGCGGATCCTCCAGGCTCATCGTCATCATCCGGAGCGTGTCGCAGATGAAGTCGAGCGCGAAATGGTCCTTCATGATGCGCGGATAGCGCTTGAAGATCGACGATTCCTCGGGCTTTTCGATATGGGCTTCGAGCGCGATCAGGCCCTTGGACTTCATCGTCTTGGTGAGCAGGAACAGAAGGCAGAGCAGGTCGGTGTAGTCGCTCGGTTTCCATTTGGGACCCGAGATCACCTGGCCGAGCGAGCCTGCGATCTTCTTGAGCGAGTACATGGAGCCGGAAATGATCATCGCCGCGATGGCGGCGCCGAAGATGGTGAGAATTTCGTGCGGCAGGGCTTCCAGCACCACGCCGAGCGATCCGCCGGTCATCAGGTAGCCGCCGAACACGCATGCGAAAAGTATTACGATGCCGCCGATCTGAAGCATGGCCCGCCCGGGTAAATCAGGCGTTCAGTATTAAGGAGCCGGCTTAAGGAGCGGTGAATGCGCCCGCCACGGTCGCGCTTTGCCGCAGTCCGCGCCGGTTTGCCGCCGCCGCGATGCGCCGCGGGCGTTCATCAAGATGTTGCCGTTTCCTTAAACTCGCCGAGCTTGAGGTCGACGAGCGACTGCAGCTGGTCGGCGACGATTGCGCCATGGCGCACCGCGTCGTCTTCGGTCCGGGCGGAGCGGACGATGGCATCGAGATGCAGCGTCGCGACGGACCGGTCCGGCTCGGCGCCGAACAGCGCCAACGCGTCGAGATAGCGGCAAAGGCCGTTGGCGATCCGCCCCGTCGCGGTCAGTCCGGCGGTCGCCGCCATGCCGCGAATTTCGTGCGCCAGATCGAACACGAGGCTCCAATCCTTCGCCCGCGCCGCCGCGTCGATCAGATCGACATGTTCCATTACGGCGCCGCGCAATTCGGCCTTCTTGAGGGAAATGACTCGATTGGCTTTGGCCACGGTCTCACTGCTGCGCAGCGTGCGCATCGCCTGGGCGCGGCGCGGCGCCGGCAGAAGCTGCGGATAGTCCGCAACGGCGATGATCGTTTCGACTTGCTTTTTTTGCCGGCGCTTCATTTTTCTCTCTCAGGCGATGGCCACGTCGTTCTCGAAATCGTCCCGGCGGCGGAACGGGCCGGCATAGTCGTCGCTGCGATGGCGCCTGCGGTCCGGACCGAAATAGTCGGTGCACTTCACGAAGGGACGCGGGTGGTCGACGATTTCGCCGATGCGCGCGAACAGGTTCTGCGCCGTGATCGGCTTGGCGAGGAATTCGGTGACGCCCGCATCGCGCGCCGCCTCGACGCGGTGCCGTTCGGTGTGTCCGGTGATCATGATGATCGGAATGTAGGGATTGGGACTGGTAGCGGCGTTGCGGACCTGCAGCGTGAACTCGATGCCGTTGATCGGCTTCATCGACAGGTCGGTCAGGATCACGTCGGGCTTGCGGTCGCGCAGGATGACGAAGGCATCGTCGCCGTTCGTCGCCTCGTAGATCGTGGCGATGCCGAGAGCGTTCATCAGCGCCCGCAGGAGCGCGCGCATGTGCTGATTGTCTTCGACGATCAGCGCCTTGAGATAATCGAACGCCCCCCCGGACATGCTGATCAGCCTCGTTATTAAGCGCCGGCGCCGAAAGCCGGAAAAGCGGGCAGCGCGCATGACAATGCGCGGAGCCCTCTACACCTGGCCTCTCGAAGCGACATAAGTTGTGCCGGCAAACTGCGTTAAGCGTTGTGAACCACGCGCCAATGTAGGCACGCGGTGGTTAGCAAAACCTTACAATAGCTTCCGCTAGGGAATGAGTATGCTGGACCGGAGCAGGGCCGTCGTTTCCCGTCTCGCCTTTGGCGGAATGATGGCGGTGAAGGCGATTTGGTCGCCCGTCGCATTGGGCGCGAGCGCGCTCGTCGTCGACCGTTCGGGCCGCGTGCTGCTGGCGCGGCACAGCTACATGCCGGGCTGGTCGTTGCCGGGCGGCGGCGTGCACCGGGGCGAGCCGCCCGCCGACGCCATCCTGCGCGAGTTGCGCGAGGAGATCGGCACGGTACGCGCCGGACCGCCGGAATTGCTGGGTGTTTTCTCGCGCCGCGCGGGCTGGGCGACGAACGTCGTGCTGCTCTATCGGCTGAACGATGCCGAGGTCGTCTTCACACCGAATCTCGAAGTGCGCGAAATCCGGTTCGTCGATCCGGCCGATCCGCCGCCGGGAACGACGGCAGGGACCAGGCGGCGTCTGGCCGAGTTCGCCAACCGGACGCCGCCTGCCCTCAGATGGTAACTAGCCGGCCTTTGCCTGCTCGGGCTGCGGCGACGTGGCGGAGCGGCTGACCGGGAAGAACTTGTCCTTCATCTGGCCGAAACACTCGGTCGCGATGCCTTCCGGCGTCCAGCCGCCTTCCTTGTTGATGTTCATGATCGCCCGCGGCTGGCTGTAGAGCTCGATCACATCGCCGCGCGCGCCGAAGATCTGACCGGAGACGTCTTTGGCGAGTTGCGAAACGAGCGCGACCGCAAGCTTGGCCGGCTGGTCGGGACGGATCATCGCCGCCATCTGTTCGCGGCGCTTGGCCTGCGCCTCGTCGCGGATCGGAACCGATTGCGTCATCCGCGTCCAGGCCACCGGCGCGATGATGTTCGAGCGCACGCCGTACCTCGCGCCTTCCATCGCCAGCACGCGCGACAACCCCATGATGCCGAGCTTGGCGGCCGCATAGTTGGTCTGCCCGATATTGCCGATCAGGCCCGAGGTCGAGGTGAACAGCGCATAGGCGCCGTCCTGCTGCTCGCGGAAATGCTCGATCGTGGCGCGACAGACGTTGAACGAGCCCTTCAGATGGACCTCGATCACCTTGTCCCAGTCGAATTCGGTCATCTTGTGGAACATCGCGTCGCGCAGGATGCCCGCCGGATTGATCACACCGTGCAGACCGCCGAACTCCTTCAGCGTTTGGTCGCGCAGCGCTTCCATCGCCTTGAGCGAGGTGACGCTGTCCGAATTCGAGAACGCCTTGCCGCCATTGGCGCGGATCGCGGCCGCGACCTGCTCCGCCGGACTGGCCGAGCCTTCGTCGTCGCCCTTGAAGCCGCCGCCCAGATCGTTGACCACGACCTTGGCGCCTTCCTTGGCCGCGATCAGCGCGGTGTCTTTGCCGATGCCGTTGCCGCCGCCGGTCACCCAGACGACCTTACCTTCGAGAATACCCATCGTTACCTCCGTCTTCGTTTGTTCTGTCGGCTCTCATCCTTCGACAAGCTCGGGATGAGGTTATAAATTTGCACTCCACTCATCCTTCGACGAGCTCAGGATGAGGTCTTTCATTGCAGTCCCCTCATCCCGAGCCTGCCGAGGGACGAAGCAGTGGGAAAAATTCGTCACACCGGATCCCAGCCGAAGGTTCCCGTCGTCGGCTGGAGGTCGGTGAAGCTCGGCTTCATCGCCGGCATGCAATATTCGGCGATGGTCTGCGGCGTCCAGCCTTCGATCTTGCCGAGACCGCGCACCGGGCGCGGCTGGCTCATCAGGAAAATCTCATTGCCGCGCGCCGCGAAAATCTGTCCGTTGACGTCCTTGCAGGCGGGCGAGGCGAGACTGACGGCGAGCTGCGCCACCTGGTCGGCGCGCATGAAATTCTTCATGCGGTCGACGCGTTTCGCCGACGCTTCGTCCTTGACCGGAATGGTCGCGATCATGCGCGACCAGGCGAACGGCGCGATGCAGTTGGAGCGGACGTTCTTGGCCTGGCCTTCCATCGCGATGATGCGCGAAAGACCGACCACGCCCATCTTCACCGCCGCGTAGTTCGCCTGGCCGATATTGCCGATCAGGCCCGAGGTCGAGGTGAACAGGACGTAGGAACCTTCCTGCTGCTCGCGGAAGTGATTGATGGTGGTGCGCGTGACGTTATAGGCGCCATTGAGATGGACATCGACGACCATGTCCCAGTCCTGGTCGGTCATCTTGTGGAACATCGTGTCGCGCAGGATTCCCGCCGGATTGATCACGGCGTGCAGGCCTTTGAACGTGTCCATCGCCTGCTCGATCATGTGCGCGACGCCCTTGCGGCTCGACACGCTGTCGGAGTTGGACACGGCCTTTCCGCCGGCCGCGACGATCTCGCGCGCGACGGTCTCGGCGGGGCCGGCCGAGCCTTCGTCGCCCCCGGCAACCGCGCCGCCGAGATCGTTGACGATGACGCTCGCACCTTCCTTGGCCGCGAGCAGCGCGCATTCCTTGCCGATGCCGTTGGCGCCGCCGGTGACCAGAACGACCTTGCCTTCGAGCACGCCCATGTGTTTCCTCCGCGGGATTTTGTTGGCCGTCAGGATACCGAGCCCGCCTTGAGCGAAGCAAGCCAAGCCCTCTGGACGATCCGCCCGGAGAGACCCGAGGACGCACCTTTGGTCGAGGCGCTGAACGAGGCCGCCTTTGGGCCGGGCCGTTTCGCGAAATCGGCGTATCGCCTGCGGGAAGGTGTGTCGCAGGCGGCGGAACTCGCTTTCGTTGCCGTCGAAAAAGGCACGCTGCGCGGCTCGGTCCGCTTCTGGCCCATCATGATCGGCGGCCATGCGGCGCTCATGCTGGGGCCGCTGGCCGTTCAGTCGGACCAGCGCGGACGCGGCATAGGCGTTGCGCTGATGGAACGTGCCCTTGAGGAAGCGCGCCGGCGCGGCCACGAAGCGGTGATCCTGGTCGGCGACGAGCCCTATTATGCGCGCGTCGGCTTCGCGAAGCTGCCGCCGGGCCGCATCCGATTTCCTGGGCCGGTCGATCCCTCGCGCATTCTCGGCCTGTCGTTGAAGGCGGGCGCCGCGCTCACGCTTTCCGGCGAAGTCCGCCGCGCGCGGCTCGACGATGCGGTGTGCGGCGACGGCGCCGGACTCGCGTCGGTCTAGACGGCTTCGCTTCGGCCGCCGCGCCGCGGAATCAGCGGCCCTCGATCCGCCAGGCGAGCAGCAGCGTGCCGAGCAGCAGCGCGAGCGCGAGCCACGCCGGCAGCAGCGGCTGCTGTTCGACGCTCGTCACGCGATAGGCGCCGTTGGCGCGAAGGCCGATCCAGCTGCCGCCCGCGGCATTGCCGCTGGCACCGACGCGGCGCATATCGGGGACTCCGTCGGCGAGCCAATGCACCGATCCGCCGCTCGCCACGGCGATCGGCGCGAGGATGCGATCGGTGGCGCGCATGTCGGCGACTTCCTTGGGATTGAGCGGCCCGGCAGCGGCCACGGCCGTCAGCGTGCCGTCGCTGAGGCGATAGAGACCGAGTTCGTCGGCCGCCGCCGCGGCGCGAAAAATGCCGGGCTCGATCTTCGCCAGCGTCAGCGTCGATGTCTTGCCGGATGGATAGGTAAGCTTCACCGGCTTGGCCGCGTCCGCCATGGTGCGACGCTCGACCGTGATCCTGCCGTCGGCGATCGTGGCGAACAGACGCTCCTCTTCAAGCTCGGGCTCTTTCATCAGCCAATGCGCCAGACGGCGGAGCAGCTCGGCCTGCGGACCGCCGCCTTCGAAACCGCGCGCCCACAGCCACGCATGGTCCGACAGCAGCTCGGCGACGCGTCCCTGCTTCACATTGTCGAGCACGAGCAGCGGACGGTCGTTCGGACCGCTCATCACCGTCTCGCCGGAAATCTTGGTCGCGCCGATGACGCGGAACCAGCGTCCCCAGCTCGGCGGCGACGTCGCGGTGTTGGTGCCGGGAAGGTCGCGCGTCACCGGATGCGCCATGCCCTGCGGCGTCACCATCGGCTTGAATCCCTGCGCCACGATTTCGCCGGTCGGTTGCGCCGGCAGCACCGCCGCGAGCGGCGTGCGCGAGATGCTCATGTCCTGCGCGAATTCCGGACCGGAGGCGACGAGCAGCGCGCCGCCATTCTCCACATAGGCGGCGAGATTCTCGTAGTAGAGCAGCGGCAGGATCCCGCGTTCGCTGTAGCGGTCGAAGATCACGAGATCGAAACCCGACAGTTTCTCCGAGAACAGCTCGCGCGTCGGGAACGCGATCAGCGAAAGCTCGTCGATCGGCGTCGCGTCCTGCTTGGCCGGCGGGCGCAGAATCGTGAAATGAATGAGATCGACGGAAGGATCGGCTTTCAGCAGGTTGCGCCACACGCGCTCGCCGGCATGCGGCTCGCCCGAGACCAGGAGCACGCGCAGCCGGTCGCGGACGCCGGACAGGGCGACGACGGCGCGGTTGTTCTGCAGCGTCAGTTCGGACGGACCGGGCCGCGCCTCCACTTCGACGACGTTCTCGCCGCCATGGCCGACCGGAATGGCGATGGTCGTATCCTTGCCGACCGGCACGACATGACTGCCGACCGGATTGCCGTCAATGCGGATGTCGACGTCGGCGCTGCCGCCCGGTGCCGCGCCGAAATCGTCGACCCGCACCACCAGGCTCGCCTGCTGCCCGACGATGGCGAAGCGCGCGGCGTTGACGATGGTGAGCTTTCGATCCTTCTCGTCGCGCCGCCCCGCGATCAGCGCATGGATGGGCGCATGGATCGCCAGCTTGTCGGCCGGCGGCGCATCGTGCACTTCGCCGTCGGTGATCAGGATGGCGCCGGCGATGCGCTCCGGCGGGACGTCGGCGAGCGCCGCGTTGAGTCCGGCGAAGAGCTGCGTGCCATTGTCTTCGCCCGTCGCCGTCGTGGTCACGACGCTCTCGCGCGTCTCGAGATTTTTCTGCGCCGCGAGCTGCTTGCGCAGGGCGGCGAGCGCCGCGTCTTCCTGCGCGCGGCGATCCTCGATGCCCATGCTCTGCGAGCGGTCAATGACGATCGCCGCCACGTCGGGCAGCGGACTGTGCGTCTCATGCACGACCAGGGGATTGGCGAGGACGAAGATCAGTGCCGCGAACACCAATGCGCGCGCCCAGGCGCCGCGCGCCCGCACCGCGAAGGAGAAGATCGCCAGCACCGCACTGACGGCGATCGCGACCCACAGCACGAAGAGCGGGATCTGCGGCGCGAAATCGATGCTGGTCGTCATTTGCCCAGCCGCTCCAGAATGGCGGGGGCATGAATCTGGTCGGCCTTGTAATTGCCGGTGAAGGTGTACATGACGACGTTGACGCCGAAGCGGTAGGCCATCTCGCGCTGGCGCTCGCCGCCCGGCGCGACGTCGACGAGCGGCGCGCCGTCGGGACGCACGGCCCAGGCTGCCGCCCAGTCATTGCCGCCGATGATGACGGGCGAGACGCCGTCGCCGCCGCGGGCCGGTCCCGCATTGGGGTCCGCCGGCGGCAGCGCTTCGACCCAGACTTTTCCGCCGTCCCAGCGGCCCGGAAAGTCCTGCAGAATGTAGAAGGCCTTGGTCAGGACATGGTCGGCCGGGACCGGCTCGAGCGGGGGAATGTCGAGCTTGGCGAGCAGACGGCGCAATGTCTGCGCGCCGGGCGACGCCGGTCCCTGGATCGCGCCCAGTGTCAGGTCGCGCGTGTCGAACAGGATCGTCCCGCCGTTGCGCATATAGTCGGAGATCTTCGCGAGCGCCTGGGGCGAGAGATCCTTCTCGCGCGGATCCATCGGCCAGTAGAGCAGCGGGAAGAAGCTGAGATCGTCCTTGGCCACGTCGACGCCCATCGGGTCCTGCGGCTCGTAGGACGTACGCAGGCGCAACTGATTGCCGAGTCCGGTCAGGCCGGCCCTGCTCATATCGTCCACGTCGGGAAGTCCGGTGATGACATAGGCGAGGCGCGTGTCGGTCGCCGCCTTGAGGTCGAAGGCATCGTCGGCGCGTGCGTCGCGCGCCTGGGAAAGAACGGCCAGCACCGCGATCGCCGCCGCGCCGCGCGCGAAACGCAGCGCGTTCAGGTAGCCGCGCATCCACAGCGAGATCGCCGCGTCGAGGAACAGGAGCGCGATGGCCAGGGCGAGAAGATAAGGCGCCAGCGCCAGGACCGCGGTCTGCGCATAGGCCTCGACCGGGCGGCCGAGATCGCCCATTGCCAGCAGCGCGTCCTTCGCCGTCACTGCATTCAGCGCATCCTCCGTTCCGGCGACGCCGTAAAGACCGGGCGGGTGTGTGCGCGATACGCTCGTCCTCGCAAGATCCGCGGCGCGGATCGGCAGCACTTCCGCCGGCGGCCTGCGCGCGCGGCCGAAGCCGTCGAGCGTCGTCACCGGCGGCAGCGTCGCGGCGCTCTTCATGTCGGTCGGCCGCGTGCCGCCGGACAGGGCCAGCAACCGGCGCATCATGTCGACATAGAGTCCGGAGAGCGGCAGCGAAGACCAGGCAGGTCCGGCCGTGATGTGAAAGAGCACGATCCAGCCCTTGCCGTCGGCGCGCGCGGTGACGAGCGGCGTGCCGTCCGCGAGGCGCGCCCAGCTCCGGTCGGCGAGCTCGACCGACGGCTCGGCGAGGACCTGGCGCGAAACGGTGACGTCGGAGGGAACCGTCAGGCCCGCGAAAGGACTGGACTCGGAGAAGGGCGCGAGGCGCTGCGGCTCGGCCCAGGCGAGCGCGCCGCCGAGATAGCGTCCGCCGACGCGCAGCTTGACCGGAACCAGATCGTCCGTTCCGCCCGTCATGCGCTGTCCGGCGAAACGCAGGAGCAGCCCGCCGCCGTCGACGAACTTCTTGATCTTGTCGTAATCGCTGCCGGCGATCCTGCCGACATCGGCGAGGATCAGCACGGAGATGTGGCGCGAAAGAAGATCGCTCACCGTTCCCTCGCGCACGTCCGCATACGGCGCCAGCGCGCGTTCGAGATAGTAGAGGTCGGAGAGCAGCGGCTGCTCGTTCTCGTTGCCGCCGGCGGTGACGATGCCCACGGCGCGGTGGGCGCCGCTGCCGCCCAGCAGCTGCACGGTCCCGGCCGAGTCCATGTTCGTCACGGCGATGCGCGCGGTCTCGTTGCGCACCTCGAGCGGCAGGACGATGTGCGCTTGGGCGCGGTTTTCGCCACCCGCGAAACGGAAGCGGGCGGACGCCAGCACTTCGTCATGGCTGCCGAGCGCGGCGACCTCGCCGCTGCGCTCGCCCTGCGCATCGGCCCTCAGTATGTCGACATTGAATCCGCGCGCATCGCTCTGCGGCGGAAGCAGCGCCAGGGCACCTTTGCCGGCGCCGTCGGCATAGATATTGAGCGAGCCGGCCGCCGCCAGTGCATCGGCCGTCGCGCGCGCGGTGCCGTCCTCGATGCCGTCGCTCAGCCAGATGATCTGCGGCCGCGCGGCGAACTTCGCCTTCGCGATCGCCGCCGCGGCGCGGCTGCGCTCGGGCAGCCAGGGTTCCGGCGTCAGCGCCTGGGCGATGCGCGCCGCCTTTCCGGCATCCATCAGGCTGACGTCCGGCACGTCCGCCGTCGGGACGATGGCGACGGCGCGGCCTTCCTTGCTCGCGGTGCGCAGCACGTCGGAGATCACCGCCTGGCGCGCGTCCCAGCTTCCCGCCGCGGTCCAGCCATTGTCGATGAAGAGCACCATCGGCCCGCTCCCGGCGATCGGCGGCGATTTGCCGACCAACGGATCGGACAGCGCCACGATCATCGCGGCGGCGGCGACGAGGCGCAGCAGCACGAGCCACCAAGGTGTTCTGGCCGGCGTCTCCTCGTCCCGCGACAGGCCGAGCAGGAGGCGCAATGGCGGAAACACGACGCGGCGCGGCAAGGGCGGGGTGACGCGTAGCAGCCACCAGATCGCCGGCAAGACGAGCAGCGCCGCGAGAATCCAGGGCGCGCCGAAACTCAATCCCGAGAACAGGTCCATGTCCCTATGCGCCGCTCATGTCGGCATAGAGCGCGATCAGCGCCGTTTGGGGCGAGCGGTCCGTTCTGTGCGCGATGTACGTCCAGCCGAGCCGCCGTGCGAGCGCGCCCACCGCATCGGCGTGCGCCTTGAAGCGCGTGCGATAGGCCGCGGCGACCGCCTCGGCGCGGCCGACGATTTCGCTCTCGCTGCCGCGCGCGTCTTCGAAGCGCGTCCGCCCGGTGAAGGGAAAGTCTTCTTCCGCCGGATCGACGATGTGCACGAGTTGCCCGGCGACCGCGGAACGCGACAGGCGGCGCAGCGTCGCCTCGATGTCCTGAAGCGGGGCGAGGAAATCGCTGAGCCAGACGAATTGCGCATTCTTGCTGATGGCCGCGTCCGGCGGCAGATTCGCATCGTCGGGCGGCAGGTCCAGAAGCGCGTGCCCGATCCGGCGCAGCGCGGCGCGCGAACTGGCCGGCGCGTATCCGTCGCCGTAGAGCGCGACACGCTCGCCGCCGCGCACCAGCAGCGACATCAGCGCGAGCGCGATCAGCCTGGCGCGATCGGATTTGGTGACGCGGCCGGACGCGAACCGCATGCCGGGCGAGGAGTCGCACCAGAACCAGACCGACTGCGCCGCTTCCCATTCGCGCTCGCGCACGAAGAGATGCTGCGACTTCGCCGATTGGCGCCAGTCGATCGCGGTTGAGGAATCCTCGGGGCGATGGCGGCGGAACTGCCAGAAGCTTTCGCCCATGCCGGCCTTGCGCCGCCCGTGCACGCCGAGGCTCACCGCGCTGGCGAGCCGCTCCGCATCCACCATCAGCGGCGGCAGGCTGGCGCCGAGCGCCTCGGCTTCGTATTGCAGATTGCCGTTCCGGCTCAAAGAAGACTCCGGCACAGCCGCTCGATGACGGAATAGATCGTCATGCCTTCGGCGCGCGCCGGAAAGGTGAGCGCCATGCGATGGCGCAGCACCGGTTGCGCCAGCGCCACCACGTCGTCGGTCGACGGCGCCAGCCGTCCCTCGATCAGCGCGCGGGCGCGCACGGCGAGCATGAAGGCCTGGCTGGCGCGCGGCCCCGGACCCCAGGCGATGGAATCGCGGATGCCCTCGAAGCCTTCCGCGCCGGGACGCGCACCGCGCACCAGCTTGAGGATGGATTCGACCACCGCTTCGCCCACCGGGATGTGACGGACGATGTTCTGCGCCGCCATCAGATCGTCGGGACCGCAAACGCGGTCCGGCTTCGCCTCGTCGCCGAACGTCGTCGACAGCAGCATACGCCGCTCCGCATCCTTGTCGGGATAATCGACGTCGATCTGCAACAGGAAGCGGTCGAGCTGGGCTTCCGGCAGCGGATAGGTGCCTTCCTGCTCGAGCGGATTTTGCGTCGCCAGGACGTGGAACGGCCTCGGCAGGTCGTAGCGCTGGCCGGCGACGGTCACGTGCCGTTCCTGCATGGCCTGCAACAGGGCGGACTGGGTGCGCGGGCTGGCGCGGTTGATCTCGTCGGCCATCAGGAGCTGCGTGAAGACCGGACCGGTCAGAAATCGGAACGCGCGCTTGCCGCTATCTTCTTCGAGAACTTCGGAACCGATGATATCGGTCGGCATCAGGTCGGGGGTGAACTGGATGCGCTTCCAGTCGAGGCCGAGGACGATGCCCAGCGTCTCCACCAGCTTGGTCTTGGCGAGGCCCGGCACGCCGATGAGAAGACCGTGGCCGCCCGCCAGCAACGTGACCAGGGTCTGCTCGATCACCGCGTCCTGGCCGAAGATCGCCTGTCCCACGGCCTTGCGAACCTTACCGAGCGTGTCGGCGGCGCGTTCGACCTGGGCTGCGGGCCCGTCGGCTGTGAGCACTGTATCTTGCATGAATTCGTCCGGATGCTTGGTTGCCGGTCCTTAGGGTGCACCTTATCCTTCGGATGCGCCGGGACGCGGCCTATGTACCGCGCCCCTTGCGGCGCAACAAGGAAAAGCCCGGCCCGCACGGCGACGTGAAGTCCGGTTCCAGATCGGTAATGATGAACAACGGCGATTTTGCGATTGGTCTGGCCAGTCTACAGCGCGAAGCGGCTGCCGGGCGCGGCCTTCCGCCGGTCGAAAACTGGCATCCGGCGCATTGCGGCGACATCGACATCCGCATCGCGCGCGACGGCAGCTGGTTCCACCAGGGTTCGCCGATCGGGCGCAAGGAACTGGTGCGGCTTTTCTCGACCATCCTGCGCAAGGATCCCGACGGCTTCGTGCTCGTCACGCCTGCCGAGAAGATGCGCATCGTCGTCGAGGACGCGCCGTTCGTCGCTGTGCTGATGGATGCGCGGGGCGAGGGGCGCGCGCAGGCGCTGACCTTCACCACCAATGTGGGCGACGTTACCGAAGCGGGCGCCGCCAATCCCATCCGCGTCGAGACCGATCCCGAGACCGGCGAGCCGGCGCCTTACGTCCATGTGCGCAAGGGCCTGGAAGCCCGCATCGCGCGCGCCGCGTTCTACCAGCTCGCGGACCTTTCGGTACCCGGCGAAGGCGAACATGCCGGCTGGCTCGGCGTCTGGAGCCGCGGCGTATTCTTCCGCCTCGGCCGCCCCGCATGAGCGCGGAATCGCCGGCCGAGATCGGCCATCGCATCGTCAGCGGCGGCGTCGAGCTCTTGCGCAGCCGCCTGCTCACGGATCCGCCGGCCTTGCCGCTGACGCCCAAGCGGAGCGACTACGATCTCAATCCGCAGAATCGGCCGAAGGAAAAAGTCGACCTGAAACCGGCGGCGGTCCTGCTCCCGCTCGTCTTCCGGCACGAACCGCATGTGCTCCTGACCCAGCGCACGCATCACCTGACGCGCCATGCCGGACAGGTTGCGTTTCCCGGCGGACGCGCCGACCCCAACGACATCTCGCTCGTCGAGACCGCCTTGCGCGAGACGCAGGAGGAAACCGGGATCGAACCGGCCTTCGTCACCATCGCCGGCTTCCTGGACGCGCACGAGACGGGAACCGGCTATGCGATCCTTCCGGTCGTCGGACTATTGAGCGAAGGCTTTTCCCTCTCGCCGCACGCCGCGGAAGTGGCGGAGATTTTCGAAGTGCCGCTCTCGTTCCTGCTCGATCCCGGCAACAAGAAGATGCAGCAGCGCGAGTTCCAGGGCCAGATGCGCACCTTCTATTCCTTCACCTATGAAGGGCACTATATCTGGGGCGCCACCGCCGCCATGCTTTTGAACTTCGGCGAACGGATCACCGCGCCATGACCCGCATCATCCTCGAGCGCCTGCTGCTCTTCGCCGTGCCGTTCCTGCTCTACGGCGCCTATCTGCTGCTCTTGCGCCTGCGTCCGGCGAGCGGAGCGGCGCAGTCGACGCCCTGGACGATGTTGTTCATCGCCGGCTTGTCGCTGTTCGCCCTCAGCTTCGTGGTCTGGGGCCTGAACGAGGGCGAACCGACGACCGGCCGCTATGTCGCTCCGCACCTCGTGAACGGCAAGATCGTTCCCGGCTATGTTCAGCCCGGGGAGAAGCAGCCATGAAACTCGATCCGCGCCGCAATCCGTGGATGACCGACCCGAAAACGCGCGCGGTGCTGGAGGCGCTCGGACCGGACGCGCGCTTCGTCGGCGGCGCCGTGCGCAACGCCCTTCTCCGCTGCGAGGTGTCGGACGTCGACATCGCGACGCCGCTCCTGCCCGAGGAGGTGACCAGGCGCCTGACCGCGGCCGGCCTCGGCGCCGTGCCGACCGGCATCGCGCACGGCACGGTGACGGCGATCTCCGGCGCCACGCCCTATGAGGTCACGACGCTGCGCCGCGACGTCGCGACCGATGGACGGCGCGCGGTCGTCGCCTTCACGACCGACTGGCGCGAAGACGCGCAGCGCCGCGACTTCACGATGAACGCGCTCTACGCTTCGGCCGAGGGCGAGGTGATCGATCTGGTCGGCGGCGTCGCGGATCTCGCGGCGGGGCGCGTGCGCTTCGTCGGCGATGCGGCGACACGCATCCGCGAGGACTATCTGCGTATCCTGCGGCTGTTCCGCTTCCATGCCTGGTACGGCAAGGGCGAGATCGACGGCGCGGCGTTGCGTGCCGCCGCCGCGGAGAAAGCCGGTCTCGCGCAGCTGTCGGGCGAACGCGTGCAGAAGGAGCTGCTGCGGCTTCTGGAAGCCGAAAATCCGGCGCCCGTACTGCGCATGATGGCGGCTGCGGGAATCCTCCCGGAACTCCTGCCCGGCGCGCTGTCGATCGCGCGGCTCGAGAAACTCGCGGCGATCGACGCCGAGGCGTTCTTCAAACCCGACCCCGTCCTGCGCCTCGCAGCGCTCCTCCCCGACGATCCGGTGCTTGCCGAAGCGACGGCCAAAAGACTGCGCCTCTCCAACGCGGATGCGCAAAGGCTCGTCGACGTCGCCGGCGCGAAGGAAAAGATCGTCTCCTATCTGTCGATCAAAGAAGTGCGCAAGCTGCTCTATCGCATCGGTGTCGGGCCGTTCCGCGACCGCGTCTTCCTCAAATGGGCGGAGGATCCCAAGGAATCGAACGCCATCAACTGGCGCATGCTGCTCGAAGTCGCCTCGACCTGGCCGCGACCGACATTTCCGCTCACCGGGCGCGACGTGATGCTGGCCGGCGTGCCCGAGGGCCCGCTGGTCGGCCGCATCCTCGCCGAAGTCGAAGATTGGTGGGTCGATGCGGATTTCATCGACGACGAATTCTCGCTCGCCGAGCGCCTGAAGGCGGTCGTGCAGGCGACGGCGTACTGACGATGCCCTTCGAGATCCTCGACACGCTGTCCATTCCCGGCGATCCGCTGAAGCCGAACGACGACGCGTTCGCGCATGCGGAGAGCGCCGCCGTCGTTCTCGACGGCGCGACCAGTCTCGGCGAACCGCTCATGCCGGGAGAAAGCGATGCGGCCTGGATCGCCCATTTCGGCGCGCGGCGGCTGATGGCGCATCTGCGTGACGGCGACGCGCCGCGCGAGGCGCTGCGGCATGCGCTGGCCGACGCCAGGAAATCCTTCGAGGCGCTGCGCCGGCGTCCGCTCAAGGAAAAATGGGAAACGCCCTTCGCCTCGATGATGCTCGCGCACGATCTGCCCGACGGCTTCGTCGCGCTCTCGTTCGGCGACTGCGTCGCGCTCGTGAAGCGGCCGGACAAGGACGTCGAAATCGTCGGCGAGGCGTTCGACAAGCGCGCCGCCGAAGCGCGCCGCGTCGCCAAGCTCGCCGCGGAGCAGGGGCTGCCGCCGGCCTCCGGCGCGAACCGTCCGGAATATCTCCCTTCGCTGCGCGCCGGGCGCAACCGCATCAACAGCGGCAGACACTGGGCGTTCAGCCCGGACGAGCGGGCCGCCGACCATGTCGAGGAATGGATCATCGCGGCGCCGCGCGGGACGCTCGTGCTGCTGGCGTCCGACGGCTTTCTCGCACTGGCCAGCGACTACGGCGCGTATGACGCCGACGAACTCGTCGATGCGGCGCGGACGACGGGCCTCGGCGCGCTCGGCGAGGAGCTGCGCGCGATCGAAGCCGGCGATCCGGAGGGCCGCAGGTTCCCGCGCTTCAAGCGCAGCGACGACGCCACGGCGGTGCTGCTCAAGCTGGTCTAGCGTCCGCGATGTTTGGCGGGCGCGGCGCGCGCCTCTACACTGTGCCCGCAGATCCGGGGTGATTGCGCATGGCCGATACGGTTCTGGTTACCGGCGGCACGGGTTTTGTCGGCGCCTGGTGCGTCGTCGGGCTGCTGCAGCGCGGCTATGTCGTACGCACGACCGTGCGCCAAGCGGCGAAGGAAGCCGAGGTGCGCCGAAATGTCGGCGCCCAAGTCGATGCCGGCGATCGCCTTGCCGTGGTCGCCGCCGATCTGATCTCCGACGCGGGTTGGGACAAGGCGATGTCCGGTTGCGACTTCGTGCTCCATGTCGCATCGCCGCTCGGCAGCGGCAGCGATCCCGACGGCGTCATCGGTCCGGCGCGTGACGGAACCTTGCGCGTCCTGCGCGCCGCGCTGGGTGCGAATGTGAAGCGCGTCGTGGTGACATCGTCCGGCGCGGCATGCTGCCCGCCGCTCGACAGTCCCGACAGCGAAACCGATGAGACATTCTGGACGGACGTCGATGATCCAAACATCACGGCTTACCGCAAATCGAAAGCGGTGGCGGAGCGCGCCGCCTGGGATTTCATGACGGGCGAGGGCGCGCGCGACAGGCTTGTCACCGTCCTGCCGTCGGGCGTGTTCGGCCCCGTCCTGACGGCCAAAGGGTTAGGATCGATGGGCCTCGTGCTGCGCCTGCTCAACGGCGCCCAGCCCGGCATCCCGCGGCTCGGCTTCAACGTCGTCGACGTGCGCGACCTCGCCGATGCGCATATTCGCGCCATGACGATGCGCGAGGCTGCCGGCGAACGCTTCATCGCCGCCGGCGATTTCGTCTGGCTGGAGGATGTCGGCCGCATCCTGCGCGAGTCGCTTGGCGACGCGGCGGCAAAGGTTCCGACGCGTCTCCTGCCGACCTTCGTCCTGCGTCTCAGCGCCCTGTTCAATCCCGCGCTCAGGGACATCGTGCCGATGCTGGGCCACAAACACGCCTATTCCTCGAAGAAGGCGCAACGCGTGCTGGGGTGGAAGCCGAGACCCGTTGCCGACACCATGGTCGACGGCGCGCGCAGCCTGATCGCGTCCGGCGCGGTGCGCTAGGCCGGCATGGCGTGCATGATCGCCACGCCGCCGCGCCAGATCATGCTGAGCGCGACATAGAGCACGATGAACAGGCCCGCATAGCTGATCCAGGCGTGCTTGTTGAGCACCTTGGCGATCATGTTCGCTGCGACGCCCATCAAACCGATCGACAGGATGAGCCCGACCGCGAGCACGACGACGTGGTTCCGCGCCGCGCCGGCGACGGCCAGCACATTGTCGAGCGACATGGAGAGATCGGCCGCCGCGATCTGGGCGATCGCCCGCCGGACCATCGCGTTATGCGCGGCCGGCGCATAGGGCCCGCCCAGCTTGTCGGGAATGCAGTCCATGGCTGCGACCGCGCGATTCTCTTCGTTGGCGTCGCGGATGTCGCGATACAGCTTCCAGCACACCCACAGCAGCAGGATGCCTCCGGCGAACATCAGTCCGATCAGGTCGAGCAGCACCGTGGTGAACGTCGCCAGGCAGACGCGCAGGATGACGGCGGTGACGAGACCCCAGAAGATCACCTTGCGGCGCACGACCTGCGGCACCCGCGCCGCCGCCATGCCGATGACGACGACATTGTCGCCGGCCAGAACGATGTCGATCAGCACCACCTGGATAAGCGCGAAAAAGCCGCCGTGATTGAAGGTGAAATCCAAACGCGTCTACCTCGGTGCTTCCGGCTTAGGGCCAGCGTACTTCAGGCGGCATCGACACGAGGATCGCATCGATATTGTGCCCGGTCTTCAGGCCAAAAAGGGTTCCGCGGTCCCACAACAGGTTGAACTCCACATAGCGGCCGCGGCGCACCAGCTGGTGATCGCGTTCGGCCTCGGTCCAAGGCTGCCCCATCCGCCTCCTTACGATTTGGGGATAGACGTCGGCAAATGCGAGTCCCACCTCGCGCACGAAGGCGAAATCCTTCTCCCAATCGCCGGAATTGTGGCGGTCGAAGAAGATTCCGCCCGCGCCGCGCGGCTCTTTACGATGTGGTAAGTAAAAATACTCATCGCACCATTTTTTGTAGCGGGCATGGGTATCGCCGCCCAGCACGTCACAGGCTCGCTGCATCGCAGCATGAAAATCGGGCGCATCGGGACAGTTCGGGAACATCGGCGTCAAGTCCGCACCGCCGCCGAACCAGCTCTCGGTCGTGATCATGTAGCGCGTGTTCATATGCACCGCCGGCACATGCGGGTTCTGCATATGCGCGATCACCGAGATGCTCGTCGCCCAGAAGCGCGGATCCCGTTCGGCGCCGCTCACGGTCTTGGCGAAGTCGGCCGACAGCTTGCCGTCGACGGTCGAGACGTTGACGCCGACCTTCTCGAAGACGCGGCCCTTCATGACGCTCATGACCCCGCCGCCCGCTTCGCGGCCGTCCTCGTCGCGCCGCGTCGTCGGTGTACGGACGAATTGGCCCGGCGGCCGGTCCGCGAGCTGCCCGCCGGCATATTCGCGCTCGATCGCCTCGAAGCTGGCGCACAGCCGGTCGCGGAGGGACTCGAAGCAGGCGCGCGCGCGCCGCTTGCGGTCGATGTCCACGTCGCTGTCCGTCATTGCGGGAAAGTCTCCGTCTGGCGCAGGGCTTCGCCCAGTACCATGGCGCCCGCCTGGGCGACATTGATGGAACGCAAGCCCGATTTCATCGGAATACGCAAGCGCGCGTCGGCCCGCGCATGCACCGCGTCGGGCACGCCGGCGCTTTCGCGGCCGAGGAGGATCGTGTCGCTGGGCGCGAACGCGAAAGCCGCGTAAGGCTCTGTCGCCCTTGAACTTAAGAGGACGATCCGCCCGGGCCCGCGTGCAGCAAGATAACGGTCCCAGGATGCATGGCGGGTGCAGTCCGCCAGGGCCAGATAGTCCATGCCCGAGCGCCTCATCTGCGCGTCGCCGAACAGGAAGCCGCAAGGCTCGATGACGTCGATGGGAACGCCCAGGCACGCGCCCAGGCGGATGAGCGCGCCCGCGTTCTGGGGGATATCGGGTTCAAACAGGGCCAGGCGCATCGGACTCCTCGCAACTCTCGGGCAAAATTGGCATTTTCTGCGTCATCGTGCCGCAAGACCCTCCAAATTCATCTCTCTATTTTACCGCCAGCAAAGCGGCGCACCGAGAGATTCCCGGGGCAGGTGCGACCGACCCTTTCCTGCTGCGCCCGAATAAAAAGGTGAAGCCTTGGCCGCTACCAGCACGACCGCCGAACCGACGCGGCGCGACTTTATCTACATTGCGACGGGCGCCGTCGCGGCTGTCGGCGCCGCCGCCGCGGCCTGGCCGCTGATCGACCAGATGAACCCGAGTTCGGCCGTCCTCGCGCTCGCCTCGATCGAGGTCGATCTGACGCCGATCCAGGTCGGCCAGTCCATCACCGTCAAGTTCCGCGGCCATCCGCTGTTCGTGCGCCGCCGCTCGGCCAAGGAGATCGCCGCCGCCAAGGCCGTTGCGGTCTCCGAACTGCCCGATCCCCTGGCGCGCAACGAAAATCTTCCCGACGACGCCCCGGCCACCGACGCCAATCGCGAGATCAAGGCCGAGTGGCTGATCGTCTCGGGCGTCTGCACCCATCTCGGCTGCACGCCGAACGCGTTCGAGGGCGATTTCGGCGGCTGGCTCTGCCACTGCCACGGATCGATGTACGACACCGCCGGACGCATCCGCAAAGGTCCCGCGCCGCAGAACCTCGCCATACCCACCTATTCCTTTCTGTCCGACCAGCGCATCAAAGTCGGCTGAGGAGCGCCATCATGTCCGGTCAATCGACCTATGTTCCGCAAACTGGGTTTACGCGCTGGCTCGACTCGCGCCTGCCGATCGTGCGTTTCGCGCACGACACGATGCTCACCTTCCCGACGCCGCGTAACCTGAATTTCTGGTACGCCTTCGGCGCCATCCTCACCTTCTGCCTCGGCGTCCAGATCGTCACCGGCATCGTTCTCGCCATGCACTATGTGCCGAACGAGAACATGGCCTTCGACAGCGTCGAGAACATCATGCGCGACGTGAATTACGGCTGGCTGCTGCGCTACGTGCACGCCAACGGCGCCTCGATGTTCTTCCTCGCCGTCTACGTCCACATGTTCCGCGGACTCTATTACGGCTCCTACAAGGCGCCGCGCGAGATCCTCTGGATCCTCGGCGTCCTCATCTATCTGCTGATGGTGATCACCGCCTTCATGGGCTATGTGCTGCCCTGGGGCCAGATGTCCTTCTGGGCCGCCACCGTCATCACCAACCTGTTCTCCTCGCTCGATCAGATCAGCGGCGGCCTGAAAGTCGGCACCCATGTCGCGACCTGGCTGTGGGGCGGATTCGCGGTCGGCGATCCGACGCTCAACCGCTTCTTCTCGCTCCACTACCTGCTGCCGTTCGTGATCGCGGCCGTCGTCGGCCTGCACATCTGGGCGCTGCACGTTCCGGGCAACAACAATCCGCTCGGCATCGACGTGAAGGGCCCGCAGGACTCCCTGCCGTTCCATCCCTATTACACGACCAAGGACGCGTTCTATGTCGGCCTCTTCGCGATCCTCTTCGCGGTGCTGGTGTTCTACGCGCCCGAGTTCGTCGGCAATCCCGACAACAACATTCCCGCCAATCCGCTGGTGACGCCGGCCGACATCGTGCCGGAATGGTACCTGCTGCCGTTCTACGCCATGCTGCGCTCGATCCCGCAAAAGCTGATCGGCGTGATCGTGCTCGGCGGCGCGATCCTGACGCTCGCCTTCATTCCCTGGCTCGACACCAGCCGCGTCCGCTCCAACCGCTTCCGCCCGCTGATGAAGCAGTTCTTCTGGGTCTTCGTCGTGGACTGCCTGGTGCTCGGCTATTGCGGCTCGCAGAGCGTCGACGCATCGCTGCATCTGGGCGGCATCGAGGTCTCGCTGGTCTGGATCGCGCGCATCGGCACGGCCTACTACTACGCCTTCTTCTGGGTGCTGATGCCGGTGATCGGCCTGATCGAGACGCCCAAGCCGCTTCCCGACAGCATCGCAAAATCCGTGCTCGGCCCAGCCGAATGAGGACCTCCATGCGCTTCGCACTTCCCCTCGGTCTTCTTCTCGGCCTGGCCTTGTCGGTTCCCGCCGCAGCCGCGGTGGGCGACCGCGCGCCGCTCAAGCATGTCGACTGGTCGTTCGAAGGACCCTTCGGCACCTTCGACCGCGCCGATCTCCAGCACGGCTTCCAGGTCTACAAGGAAGTCTGCTCGGCCTGTCACAGCCTCAATCGCGTCGCGTTCCATACGCTGTCCGAAGAAGGCGGTCCCGGCTTCTCCGAAGCGCAGATGAAGGCGATCGCCGCCGGCTACAAGGTCCTCGCCGGCCCGAACGACAAGGGCGACACGGTCGACGACAAGGGCAATCCGCTGACCCGCCCGGGCATTCCGGCCGACCATTTCCCGCCGCCGTTCCCGAACGAGGAAGCCGCGCGCGCCGCCAATGGCGGGGCGCTGCCGCCGGACCTGTCGATCATCGAGAAGGCCCGCGTCGGCGGTCCGGACTATGTCTATTCGATCATCACCGGCTTCGGGCAAAAGCCGCCGGCCGGTTTCAAGGTGACGGACGGCAAATACTACAACCCCTACTTCCTCGGCTGGAACATCTCCATGCCGCAGCCGCTGACCGACAACCAGGTGACCTTCGTCGACGGCGCGCCCGCCAAGATCGAGGATGAGGCAAAGGCCGTCGTCACCTTCCTCGCCTGGACGTCGGAGCCGCATCTGGAAGACCGCCACCGCATGGGTCTTGGCGTGATGGTGTTCCTCATCGTGCTGTCGGGACTTCTCTATCTGTCCTACCGCCGGGTCTGGAAAGACGCGCACTAGCGTTTTCCGCGTCTGTCGTCGGCCGTTGCGCGTAAATGTCGGGACCCGCATCGGCGGGCCGTGACAGTTGGCGGCGGCATGCTAAAACGCCCCCATGACCAGAACCGTTCTTGGCGTCATCGGCGGCAGCGGCGTCTATGACATTCCCGGCCTCGAAAATCCGCGCTGGAAGCGGATCAAATCGCCGTGGGGCGAGCCGTCCGACGCGCTTCTGTTCGGCACCTACAAGGGCACCGATCTCGTCTTCCTGCCGCGCCACGGCCGCGGCCACGTCCAGACGCCGACCTCGATCAACTACCGCGCCAACATCGACGCGCTGAAGCGCGCCGGCGTCACCGACGTGATCTCGGTCTCGGCCTGCGGCTCGCTGAAGGAGGAACTGCCGCCCGGCAAATTCGTCATCGCCGACCAGTTCATCGACCGCACGTTCGCGCGCGAGAAAAGCTTTTTCGGCCCCGGCTTCGTCGCCCATGTCTCGATGGCCCATCCGGTCGATGCGCGGATCGCCGACGCGCTGTGCCGCGCCTGCGCGGAGGAAAACATCGAATATGCCCGCTCCGGCACCTATATCTGCATGGAAGGCCCGCAATTCTCCTCGCTCGCCGAAAGCAACCTTTACCGCTCCTGGGGCTGCTCGGTGATCGGCATGACGGCGATGCCGGAGGCCAAGCTCGCACGCGAGGCCGAGCTGCCTTACGCCATCGTCGCGATGGTCACGGACTATGATTGCTGGCATCCCGATCATGACCACGTCACGGTCGACGCCGTCGTCAAGATCATGCACGCCAACGCAGAACATGCGCGCAAGCTGATCATGAACGTGTCGCAGAAGCTCGGGCCCTGGCACACCGCCTCGCCGCAGATCGAGCATGTGCTCGACACCGCCGTCATCACCGCGCCGGAAAAGCGCGATCCCAAGATGATGCGGAAACTCGACGCGGTGGCGGGACGGATCCTGCCGAAGAAGGCGCCGCGCAAGGCGGCGCGCAAGACACGCAAGAGGTAGCGAGAATGGACTTCAAATCGGTCATCCGCACGATCCCCGACTATCCCAAGAAGGGGATCATGTTCCGCGACGTGACGACGTTGTTCGGCAACCCGCGCGCTTTCCGCCGCGCGGTCGACGAGCTGGTGCAGCCCTATGCCGGCGTGCGCATCGACAAGGTCGCGGGCATCGAGGCGCGCGGCTTCATCCTCGGCGGCGCGGTGGCGCACCAGCTCTCCACGGGATTCGTTCCGGTGCGCAAGAAGGGCAAGCTGCCGTTCGAGACGATCGGCGAGGACTATGCGCTGGAATACGGCACGGACCGGGTGGAGATCCACACGGACGCCGTCAAGAAAGGCGACAATGTCATCGTGGTCGACGATCTCATCGCCACCGGCGGGACCTGCCTCGCGGCGATCAAGCTGCTCGAACGCGCCGGCGCCAACGTCGTCGGCTGCTCTTTCGCCATCGACCTGCCCGATCTAGAAGGTTCCAGGAAGATCCGTCAGCTCGGCAAGCAGGTGATCACGCTCGTCGCCTATGAAGGACATTGAGCGGTGAAGCTCTACACCCACCCGGCCTCGCCCTTCGCCCGCAAGTGCCGCGTCGTCGCGCATGAGCTCGGGCTGAAGCCCGAGGAGATCGTCGTCAACGCCCGCGACGACGAGAGTTTTCGCGCGGTCAATCCGCTCAAGAAAATCCCGACGCTCATTCTCGACGACGGCTCGGCGCTCTTCGACTCGCGGGTCATCTGCGAATATCTCAACGAGCTCGGCGGCGGGAAGTTCTTTCCCGGCATGTCGATCTGGCGCCAGAGTTCGGGCCGCTGGAAGGCGCTGGGGCTGCAGGCGCTGGCCGACGGAATCATGGATGCCGGCGTCGCCTGCCGCTACGAGAATCTCGAGCCGGCGGAGCGCCGAAACGCCTCGCACGTGGGGCGCTACACCGCGACGATCAAGGCCGGCGTCGACGCGCTCGAGCGCGTGACCTTCAGCGATCCGCCGACGATCGGGGAAATCGCAGCCGGCTGTGCGCTCGGCTATCTCGATTTCCGCTACGCCGATCTCAACTGGCGCGACGGCCATCCGCGCCTCGCCGGATGGTTCGCGAAATTCTCGCAATATCCGTCGATGGCGGCGACGGCGCCGTGAAGATCGGCGGCAGGCATTACCGGTCGGTGTGGCCGATCGGCGAGGATGCGTTCGGGATCATCGACCAGACGCGCCTGCCGCACGAATTCGCGACGCTGACCTTGCGTTCGGAGCACGATGCGGCGCATGCCATCCGCGCCATGCAGACGCGCGGCGCGCCGCTGATCGGCGCGGTCGCCGCCTACGGGCTGGCGCTGGCGCTGCGCCAGGATCCCGCGGACGACAATCTCGCCTATGCGCACGACATGCTGGCCGAGACGCGGCCGACGGCGATCAACCTGCGCTGGGCGTTGAAGCGCGTCGCCGACGCGGTGCGCAACCGGCCGCGCGACAGGCGCGCCGCGCTCGCCTGGACGGAAGCCGCCGCGATCGCCGACGAAGACGCCGCGATGTGCGAGAGCATCGGCCGCCACGGACTGGCGATCGTGCGCAAGCTGGCCGACGAAAAGCGGCGCAAGCTCAACATCCTCACCCATTGCAACGCCGGCTGGCTGGCGACGGTAGATTGGGGAACGGCGCTGGCGCCAGTGTACATGGCGCATGACGCAGGCATCGCGCTGCATGTCTGGGTCGACGAGACGCGACCGCGCAACCAGGGCGCCTCGCTCACCGCCTTCGAGCTGGGCGCACACGGCGTCGCGCACACCATCATCGCCGACAATGCCGGCGGCCATTACATGCAGGCGGGGCAGGTCGATCTGTGCATCGTCGGCACGGATCGCGTCACCGCGAACGGCGACGTCGCCAACAAAATCGGCACTTACCTGAAAGCGCTCGCCGCGAAGGACAATGGCGTGCCGTTCTACGTCGCGCTGCCGAGTTCGACGATCGACTGGTCGCTGCGATCGGGCCGCGACATTCCGATCGAGGAACGCTCCGCCGACGAGCTCTTGAAAATGACCGGCCGCACACCAGATGGAACAGTCGCGACCGTCGAGATCGCGGCGCCGGGCAGCCCGGGCGCCAATCCCGGTTTCGACGTCACGCCGGCGCGCCTCGTCACCGGCTTCATCACCGAACGCGGCACTTGCGCGGCGACGGAACAGGGCCTACGCAGCCTTTTCCCCGCCACCTGAAGGCCCTGTTTGGGTGGCGGGGATACCCTGCAGTCCAACGCGAAAACAGTACGATGTGGGTCCGCCGGTAGCCGGCCGCAAAATATGGTGGAAAGACGATGAAATCCCGCTGGTCCGATTCCGATGCCGAAGCTTTTGTGACGCGCTACGCGGCGCAGGGCGTCAACCGCGATCTCGCGCTGCGCACCTACACGACGCGGCTACTCGGCTCCGATCCGAAACTCGTGCTGCACGGCGGCGGCAACACATCGGTCAAGACGCGCGCGCGCGATCTGCTCGGCGAAGAGGTCGAGGTGCTTTGCGTCAAGGGCTCCGGCTGGGACATGGGCAATATCGAGCCGGCGGGCCTGCCCGCGGTGCGCCTTGCCGAACTGCGCCGGCTGCGCAAGCTCGACAAGCTCTCCGACGAGGACATGGTCAATTTCCAGCGCGTCAACCTGCTCGATTCGTCCGCGCCCAATCCGTCGGTCGAGACACTGCTGCACGCCTTCCTGCCGCACAAATTCGTCGACCATACCCACTCGACCGCGGTGCTGGCACTGACGGACCAGCCGGACGGCGAAAAGGTCGTGCGCGAAGTATACGGCGATGCGCTCGCCTATGTGCCCTACACGATTCCCGGCTTCGCGCTGGCCAAATCGGTCGCCGAGATTTTCGACAGGAACCCCAAGGTCGAAGGGCTGGTGCTGCTCCAGCACGGCATCTTCACGGTCGGCGACGACGCCAAGCAGGCCTATGAGCGGATGATCCGGTTCGTCTCGCTCGCCGAGGAGCGGCTGCAGCGCCAGCGCAGGCCGCGCGCCCGCGCCGAACTGCCGGCGAACATCGCGCGGCTTTGCGACATCGCGCCGATCCTGCGCGGCGCGGTCGCCATCGAGCGCGACGAGATGGCGGGAACCGTCAAGCGGCAGATCCTGTGCTTCCGCACGTCGCCGGCGATCCTCGACTATGTCGACGGCGCCGACCTCGCGCGTTACTCCCAGCAGGGCGTGGTGACGCCCGACCATACGATCCGCACCAAGAACTGGCCGCTGATCGTTCCCGCGCCGGACGCGCACAAGCTCGCCGACTGGAAGAAGGACGTCGCCGCCGCGGTCGAGGCGTTCGTCGCGCGCTACCACGATTATTTCGCGCGCAACAACAAGCGCGCCGAGCCCAGGAAGAAGCCGCTCGATCCGCTTCCGCGCGTGATCCTTGTTCCCGGCGTCGGCCTGTTCGGCGTCGGCGCTTCGGCGAAGGATGCCGCCATCGCCGCCGACATCGCGGAGAACACGGTCGAGGTCATCACCGACGCCGAGGCCGTCGGCGAATATCGCTGCATCTCCGAAGCCGACATGTTCGACGTCGAATACTGGTCGCTCGAGCAGGCCAAGCTCGGCAAGGCGGCTGAGAAAGTCCTGGCGCGGCAGGTCTGCGTCGTCACCGGCGGCGGCTCCGGCATCGGCGCGGCGACGGCGCGCGCCATGGCGGCGGAAGGCGCGGAGATCGCAATCCTCGACCGCGACCACGACATGGCCATGAAAGCGGCGAAGGCGATCCACAAGCAGGCGCTGGCCATCCAGTGCGACGTCACCGACCCGATGTCGGTGCGCGCCGCCTTCGACAAGGTGGTCGATGCGTTCGGCGGCGTCGACATCGTCGTCTCAAACGCGGGCGCGGCCTGGCAGGGCAATATCGGCAGCGTCGACGAGGAGGTGCTGCGCAAGAGCTTCGAGCTCAACTTCTTCGCCCACCAAAGCGTGGCGCAGAACGCGGTGCGCATCATGAAGGCGCAGGGCACCTATGGCTGCCTGCTCTTCAACACGTCCAAACAGGCGGTCAATCCGGGCAAGGATTTCGGCCCTTACGGCCTGCCCAAGGCGGCCACGCTGTTCCTGGTCCGCCAATATGCGCTCGATCACGGCAAGGACGGCATCCGCGCCAACGCGGTGAATGCGGATCGCGTCCGCACGGGCCTGCTCACCGACGAGATGGTGACGTCGCGCGCCAGGGCGCGCGGCGTTTCCGAACAGAGCTACATGTCGGGCAATCTGCTGGGCCGCGAGGTCTACGCGTCGGAAGTGGCGGAGGCGTTCGTCTATCTCGCGCATGCCGAGAAGACGACCGCCGGCATCATCACCGTCGACGGCGGGAACATCGAAGCGAGCTTACGGTAGCGACGCGCGCCTCACCCCCCGTTGGCGCGGAACAGTTCCAGCGTGCGCTGCTTGCCGAGCTTGGCGCTGGCCTCGTCATAGTCGGTGCGGCGGTCCGAATTGAAGCCGTGGCCGGCCGGGTAGACATAGACCTTCACGTCGGGATGGGCGTCCTTCACCTTGTTGACGGTTTCCATCGGGATGCCGTGATCCTTCTCGCCGAAATGCAGGATCGTCGGGCATTTGGGCTTGAGGTCGATCATCTGGCCGATATTGCCGCCGTAATAGCCGCTCGCCGCGCTGAGACCGTGGCAGCGCCCGGCCGCCGCCCAGGTGACCGAACCGCCATAGCAATAGCCGGTGATGAACACGTTGCCGCGCTTCTTCAGATCGTCGATGCAGACCTGGGTGTCGGCGATGGAGAGATCGAACGGATGTTCGGCGCGCGCGATCTTGATCGCCTTCTGGATGTCTTCGGGCGAGTAGGTCGCCTGGAATCCCGGCTCCTCGCGGTCGTACAGCGCGGGGCCGAGCACTTCATATCCCTCGGCGGCATAACCGTCGCAGAGCTCCTTGATGTGTTCGGTCACCCCGAAAATCTCCTGGATCAGGACGAGCCCGCCGCGCCGCGCTCCGGCCGGCTGCACGCGATAGACGCCGATTTCGGCGCCGTCGCTCATCTTCATCTTTTCCATCTTGCCCCTGAGAGCCATGTCGTCCTCCGCGTTTTTGGCTGGCGGAGTCCTAGCACGGAACGGCGCGGCTGCGCGTCAAATTCCCGTGCCGGCGCTCAGGCGTTGAAGCGGAAATGCATCACGTCGCCGTCCTGGACGACATAGTCCTTGCCTTCCAGGCGGAACTTTCCGGCGTCGCGCGCACCCGCCTCGCCGCCGCCCGCCACATAATCGTCAAAGGCGATGGTCTCGGCGCGGATGAAGCCGTGCTCGAAATCGGTGTGGATGACGCCGGCGGCCTGCGGCGCCCTGGCGCCCTTCGTCACAGTCCAGGCGCGCGCTTCCTTGGGGCCCGCCGTGAAGAAGGTGATCAGCCCGAGCAGCGCATAGCCGGCGCGGATCAGCTTGTTGAGGCCGGGTTCCTCGAGGCCGAGGCTGGCGAGGAATTCTTCGCGCTCCCCGGCCGGCAATTGCGCCACTTCCTCTTCGATGCGGCAGGAGATCGCGACGGTACCGGCGCGCTGGCGCCGGGCCATCTCCTCGACGGCTTTGGAGAACGCATTGCCCGTCGCCGCCGACGCCTCGTCGACATTGCAGACATAGAGCACGGGCTTCGCCGTCATCAGCCCGAGCTGGGAATAGGGTGCGCGCTCTTCCGGCGAAAGTTCGGCGTCGCGCGCCGGTTTTCCCTCACGCAGCAGCACGACCGCCTTCATCATCAGCGCGAGCTGTTCCCTGGCTTCCTTCTCGCCGGAGTTGGCTTTCTTCTCGAGCGGCTTGAGGCGTTTTTCCAGGCTCTCCAGATCGGCCAGCATCAGCTCGGTCTCAACGGTCTCCGCATCGCCCACCGGATCGATCCGGCCCTCGACATGGGTGACGTCGTCATCCTCGAAGCAGCGCAAGACATGCGCGATGGCGTCGACCTCGCGGATGTTGGCGAGAAACTGGTTGCCGAGGCCTTCGCCCTTCGAGGCCCCGCGCACCAGTCCGGCAATGTCGACGAAGGTGATGCGCGTCGGGATGAGCTCGGCCGACTTGGCGATGGCGGCGAGTTTTTCGAGACGCGGGTCCGGCACCGCGACGTCGCCGACATTCGGCTCGATGGTGCAGAACGGATAGTTCGCCGCCTGCGCCGCCGCGGTCTGCGTCAGCGCATTGAAGAGCGTCGACTTGCCGACATTGGGCAACCCGACGATGCCGCACTTGAATCCCATCACTCTTCCTTTTTTTCGGGTCGCGGCCTCTTCGCGGGCGGATGAAGCGTCAGCGTGACCTTGTTCATGAAGCCGTTATCGTCGTTCCTGGCCAGGAACGGCGCCGCGTCTGCGATCGCCGAGAGCATCGGCACCAGCCACTCTTCGTCGGCCCTGGTGAAATTGCCGAGCACATGGCCGCTGACGCGGTGCTTCTCGCCCGGATGGCCGATTCCGATGCGCACGCGCCGGTAGTCGGGGCCGAGCGCGGCGGTGATCGAGCGCGCGCCGTTGTTGCCGGCGTCGCCGCCGCCCGTCTTGACCTTCAGCTTGCCGGCCTCGAGGGCGATCTCGTCATGGATGACGACGACCGACGACAGCGGCAGCTTGAAGAAATGCACCGCTTCGCCGAGCGCGCGGCCGCTCTCGTTCATGAACGTCGCCGGCTTGAGCAGATAGGTTTTCCTGCCGGCAAAGTCGCCTTCGCAGATCAGGCCGTGGAAGCGCGCGCGCCAGGGCGAGAAGCGGTAGCTGGCATGAATCGTGTCGAGCGCCATGAAGCCGGCATTGTGCCGGTTGCGCGCATACTCCGCGCCGGGATTGCCGAGCCCGGCGATGAGAAGAGGCGTGTCCGACATGCGCTGGCGTCCCCCGGCAAGGCCCGCAAGGCGGGCCCTGAAGGGTTACTTCTTTTCCGGCGCCTTGGCACCGGCTGCGGGCGCTGCAGCACCGGCGGCGGGGGCGGCGGCACCGGCGGCGGGCGCTGCACCCTCGGCGGGGGCTGCGCCTTCCTCGGCGACGGGCGCGGCGGCGGCTGCCGCGGCGGCCGCTGCGGCGGCCTTCTGCTCTTCGATGACGCTGGTCGGCGCGACGATCGAACAGACAGTGAAGTCGCGGCCGCGGATGATCGGCCTGACGCCTTCCGGCAGCGTGATCGAGGAGATGTGGATCGTGTCGTGGATGTCGAGGCCGGAGAGATCGACGTCGATCGTGTCCGGAATCGCGTCGGCGGGACAGTGCAGCTCGATTTCGTGCTGGACGATGTTCAGCACGCCGCCGCGCTTCAGGCCCGGCGACTCGCCCTGGTTCTTGAAGTGCACCGGAATGGCGATGCGCACCTTGGCGCCTTCACCGAGGCGCATGAAATCGACATGCACGGGACGGTCGCTGACCGGATCGACCTGCAGGGCGCGCGGCAGCACGCGGGTTTTCTTGCCGTTGACCTCGAGCATGAACAGCGTGGTCAGGAACGTGCCGGTTTCGACATGACGCTCCAGCGTGCGGTACTCCACCGAGACGTTCTCGGGGGCCGCATCGCCGCCATAGACGACGCCTGGCACGAAGCCCTTCTGGCGCGACTGGAAAGCGGGGCCCTTGCCGGTGCCGGTGCGCGGCTCGGCGCGCAGTTCTTGTGTCTCACGCATGGTGGAATTCCTTGGACTTTCCGGCCCTTGACGAAACGCGAGGCCGGAAGCGGGCGCTTTTAGCGGATGCGGAACCGCCATGCAACCGGGCTTGACCGGGCGCCGGGCCTCCGCGATAAGATATTGAATATATTGCGATAATCGAGAATGTGCGGGTGGGAAAATCGCCCGATGCGTGCTGCGTCCCTCGTGCTTCGTCCCGCGACAGGCTCGTGCTTCGACAGGCTCAGCATGAGGACACTGAAATAAACCTCATCCTGAGCTTGTCGAAGGATGAGGGCCAAAGCACGAGGAGAACGGAAATGCCGTCCGTGACGACCCGGCTCTTGTCACACCTGCTCGCGGCGGCAGGTGGCGGCATGCTGTCGGCGGGCGCGCCGCTGTTCAACCTCGCCGTCCCCAAAAACGGCTACCGGATCGAGCGCGACATCGCTTATGGCGGCGCGGCGCGCGCGCGGCTCGATCTGTACGTGCCGGATGGATTGAGCACAGCGGCGCCCGTGATCCTGTTCTTCTACGGCGGAAGCTGGCAAAGCGGCTCGAAGAGCATCTATCGGGCCTTCGGCGAGGCGTTCGCCGGCGCCGGCATCATCTCGGCCGTCGCCGACTATCGGCTTTATCCGGAGGTGAAGTATCCGGCATTCGTCGAGGACGGTGCGCAGGCGTTCCGCTATCTTCGCGCCAACGTCGCCCGCCATGGCGGCGATCCGGCACGGATCTTCGTCGCCGGACATTCCGCCGGCGCCTATATCGCCGCGCTGCTCGCCTGCAATCCCGAATTTCTCGGCGGCGATATGTCCGCGATCCGGGGCGCGATCGGAATTGCCGGTCCCTACGATTTTCTGCCGCTCTACGATCCGGCGCTGATCGACATTTTCGGCGGCGACCGCGTGATGGCGACGCAGCCGATCAAATATGCGCGCAACAGGACGGCGCCGATGCTGCTGGCGCACGGAACCGCCGACAGGACGGTCGGGGCGGGCAATTCCCGCCGCATGGCGCGGCGGCTCGGCGAAGCGGGAAACAAGGTCGAACTGGTGGAGTATCCCGGCGAAAGCCATCTCGGGATCATCCTCTCCCTGGCGCACGGTTTCCGTTCGCGCACGACGTTGCGCGACGACATGCTGCGCTTCGTGGCGGCGAACTAGCGGCGCGCTCATCCTTCGACAAGCTGAGGATGAGGGTTTATTGGCGATTCTCCTCATCCCGAGCGCGCCGAAGCGGCGAGGCTCAGATGCCCGCATTGCTCGGCGCGGTGAATTCGGAAACCGGCGCATCGCCCGTATTCACGACGTCGCACGGCTCGAAGATCAGAACTTCGGCGCCGCCCTCGGAAACGGTGCGATGTTCGACGCCGCGCGGCACGACGATCATCTGCCCGGGCGAAAGTTCGACGCTCGCGTCGCGGAATTCGACGCGGAAGGTT
>DATJZB010000038.1:0-45078 GCA_035499335.1 Rhizomicrobium sp.
GGTCGCCGAATTGTTGAACGCGAACGGACGCGAAGAAGTGGCCCATGCGCACCGCGTGGCGAAGGCGATCCGCATTCTCTACGGCGAAGAGTTCCCGGTGCCGGCGCCCGCGGAAAATCCCTACGCCAAGGCCTCGGGCGCCCGGGTCACGCGCGCGGTCCTGGAAGGGCTCGTCAAGGCTGAGAACAACGGCAAGACGCTCTACGACACCTGGGCCGACAACACTTCGAACCCGGAAGCTGCCGAGCTATTCCGTCAGAACGGCATCGAGGAAGCCAAGCATGGCGCGCGTGCGCAGCGGGCCATCGGCCTGATGGAGTCGTGAGGCGGCCGTGACCACGCGCACAGCCACCTGTTCCTGCGGACAGCTTCGCGTGACCTGCGAAGGCGAGCCGATCCGCATCTCGATCTGTCATTGCCTCGCCTGCCAGAAGCGCACCGGCAGCACGTTCGGCGTGCAGGCGCGCTGGCCGCGCGATGCCGTGACCATCGAGGGACGATCGACGACATTTGTGCGGATCGGCGACAGCGGCGGCGGCGCGACGTTCCACTTCTGCCCGGCCTGCGGGACGAGCGTGTACTATGAGATCAATGAGATGCCCGACGTCGTGGCGGTGCCCGTCGGCGGTTTCGCCGATCCGGAATTTCCGCCGCCGAGAATCTCGGTCTATGAGAGCCGCATGCACCGCTGGACCGGGCTGCCCGCGGACGTCGAGCATTGGGACTAAGTCCCGCGTCGGAGGCTCATTCCGTACGCTGAATTTCTAATTCGCTGATTTGACTCGCGATTTGCCGCCGAAGCCCAAAATCTTGGGTTTCCGCCGAGATATAGTTTTTTACTTTTTATTAACCACATTCTCTTGCAGCCGGGGGCGGCACCCGTATCATGTTGATTCCACAGTGATTCGTCGCTTGTGGCGAGAATCGGGGGCTGCCGGGAATGCGTCCCAGAACGGGACAGAACAAAAACCCTGGCGTTGGGGGAGGATTCGCCGGATCGCGTGCCGCATGGCTCGTGGCCGCGGGTTTCTTCCTGGGGCCGACGCCCGCCTGGGCCGCGACGGATGCGGCGACCGGACAATTGCTTGTTCTGTCGGCGGTGGCAGCAGGCGCGGTGGCGCTGGCGGCGGCGGCATCGTTGTGGGCTGTCGCCGAGCAGAACGCGGCCGGGAAACTGCGCCGCGTGCTGCGCAATGCGGGAAGCCGCCTGCGCGCGGCGGTCGGCGAGCGCGACGCGCTGTTGTCGGCCAGCCGCGAAGCGCTGATCGTCTGGGGCCGGGACGGCGGCGCACCCCTTGCTTATGCCGGCGCCGAAGCGATGCTCGAATCCTGCCTCGCCGGCGCGCAGGCGACGGAACTTTCCACGGCGCTCGACGAACTCGCGGACCGCGGCGCCGCGTTCACGCTCGCCGTGCACGACAAGAATTCCCGCGCGATCACGGTCCGCGGCCGCGCCGTCGGCGGCATGGCGGCGGTCTGGATGGAACCGGCGCCGGTCTCCGCGACGCGGGCGACCGACTTCCGAGAGATGCTGGACGCGCTTCCCCTGCCCGTCTGGCTGCGCGATGCCACGCTTTCACTGGTCTGGGGCAACAAGGCATTTCTGGGCGCGACAGGTGCGCAGGACGTCGAGACCGCGCGCGCCAACCAGTCCGCGCTCGAGAAATCGGAACGCGATCTCGCCGCTTCGGCGCGCAACCAGCGCGGCACGCTGGAAGCGCGCCGCTTCGCGGTCGTCGGCGGCCATCGCCGGGCGCTAGCCGTCACCGAAACGCCCGTCGACGGCATCGGCGTCGTCGGCAGCGCCGTCGACGTGACGGAGGTGTCGGCCGCCGAGTCGCGCCTGCAGCAGCACATCGACGCGCACGCCGACACGCTCGACAAGCTGGCGACCGCCGTCGCGATCTTCGGGCGCGACCAGAAACTCACTTTCTACAACCGCGCATTCGCGCGGCTCTGGGGCCTGTCGGAGAGCTGGCTCGACGGCCATCCTTCGGACGGCGAGATACTGGACCGCCTGCGCGAGCATCGCAGGCTTCCCGAACAGCGCGACTACCAGGCGTGGAAGCGCGAGCGGCTCGCGCGCTACGACAATCCGAGCGAGTATTCCTCGGAAGACCTCTGGCACGTGCCGGGCGGCAAGACGCTGCGCGTCGTCGCCCAGCCGCATCCGTTCGGCGGCCTGACGTTCCTCTACGAGGACGTCACCGAGCGCCTGGCGCTCGAGAGCAACTACAACACGCTGATCAAGGTTCAGTCGGCGACGCTGGACACGCTCCAGGAGGGCGTCGTCGTGTTCGGCCCCGACGGCAAGATCAAGCTGCACAACGCGGCGTTCCTGCGCATCTGGAATCTCACGCCGAAAGACCTCGCTGGCGAACCGCATGTCCGCGCCGTCGCGGCCGCCTGTGCCGACAAATTCGGCGACGAAGCGGTGTGGGAGCGGGTGATCCAAAGCATCGTCTCCGGCGCGCCGAGCCGGCGCGACTGGGGCGAGATCGAGCGCAGCGACCGGACGATCCTGTCGCTCTCGCTGTCGCCTCTGCCCGACGGCGCGATTCTGGTCACCTTCGCGGACGTTACCGACCGCTTCAGGATCGAGAGCGCGCTGCGCGAGCGCAACGACGCGCTGGAGGCGGCGGACAATCTGAAGTCCGATTTCATCAAACACGTCTCGTACGAATTGCGCACGCCGCTCAACACCATCATGGGCTTCGCCGAGCACCTGGCCAGCGGCATTCCCGGTGCGCTGAACCCGGCACAAAAGGGCTATCTCCAGGACATCATCAGCGGCTCGAACACGCTCAAGGATCTCATCAACAACATCCTCGATCTGTCCCTGATCGAGTCCGGCGCGTTGCGCCTCGAGCTGGCGCGCATCGATCTCCACAACCTGCTCGACGCCGTCGCACACACGGCGCGCGAATGGGCGTCGAAGGTCGGACTCGAACTGACGCTCGATTGCGCTCCCGATGCCGGTCAGTTCCTGGGCGACGAGCGCCGCATCCAGCAGGTCGTCTTCAACCTGCTCTCGAATGCCTTCAAATACACGCCCTCGGGCGGGACGATCACGCTGAGCGGCGTCATCGTCGGCGAGGACGTCCAGATCGCCGTCGCCGATACGGGGCCCGGAATCGCGCCGGAGGTGAAGGCGAACGTCTTCGAGCGCTTCTCGTCCAAGAACCGCTCGGGACAGCGCGCCGGCGCCGGACTCGGTCTCGCGCTCGTCAACCGCTTCGTCGAGCTGCACAATGGCTGGGTCGAGATCGAAAGCGAGAACGGCACGCTGGTGCGCTGTCACTTCCCGCGCCGCCTGCAGGAAGCGGGCGAGCCGCCTCAAAGCAGCGACGTCTCGATCGCCGGCGAATAGGCGGCGCGTCACGGCTGTGTGAAGTCCGGCCGCACTGATTGCAAGCGGACGCCGGCTGCTCCACCATGCGCGCACGGCAGCGTCCGCGAGCCGGACGCTTTCCCATTTCTCCTTGGAGCAATCGATGGCTGAGACCGCCGCCGTCCACCGGAGCGACAAAGGCTTCATCGGCCATCCGGTCGGTCTCGGCTGGTTGAGCTTCTGCGAGTTCTGGGAACGCTTTTCCTACTACGGCATGCAGGCGCTGCTCGTGCTCTACATGACGCACACGCTGCTCAACCCCGGTCATATCGAGCATGTCTGGGGGTTCGCGCCGTTCCGCCGCGCGGTGGAGGGGATCTACGGCGCGGGTCTTTCGCCGCAGGCGCTGGCCTCCGCAATTTTCGGGCTCTACACGGGCTTCGTCTATCTGACGCCGATCGGCGGCGGATTGATCGCGGACCGCCTGCTCGGACGTACGCGCACGGTCGCGCTCGGCGCGAGCCTGATGGCGCTGGGTCACTTCCTGATGGCATTCGAAGCGAGTTTTCTCCTCGCCCTGTCGAGCCTTCTGCTCGGCGTGGGCTGCTTCAAGGGCAACATTTCGAGCCAGGTCGGCGACCTGTACGGTCCTGGCGACGACCGCCGCGCGGACGCATTCCAGATCTTTCTGTTCGTCGTGCAGATCGCCGTCATCGTCTCGCCCTTCGTCTGCGGCACGCTCGGCCAGGTCTATGGCTGGCACTATGGCTTCGGCGCGGCAGGCGTCGGCATGCTGATCGGCCTCGGCATCTATCTGACCGGCCGCGCGCACTTTCCCGCCGAACCGCCGAGAAAGACGGACGCGGCCGCACCGCCTCGGCCGCGGCTGACGCGCGCCGACGCCGGCAAGATCGCGATACTCATCGCCATCCTGCCCGTACTCGCCGTGGCGATGGTCGGCAATCAGGAGATTTCGAACGCTTATCTCATCTGGGGCGAACAGAACTACCAGCTCGTCTTCTTCGGCAAGACCATGCCGATCACCTGGATCCTTTCGTTCGGCTCGATCATCAGCGCGGGAACGATCGTCGTGTCGGTCGCCTTCTGGCGCTGGTTCGGAACGCGCTGGACCGAACCGGACGAGATCACGAAGGTCACGGTCGGCGTGATGCTCGGTTCGACCGCGCCGCTGCTGCTCGCCGCCGCGTCCACGATCATCGCCGCCACGCACACAAGGGTGGGACTGGGCTGGGCGATCGCCTTCGAGGTCGTCAACGATCTCGGTTTCGCGAACGTCTTTCCGGTCGCCATCGCGCTCTACTCGCGCGCGGCGCCCAAAGGGCTGACCGGCCTGATGATCGGCTTCTTCTACCTCCATCTCTTCATGGGCAACCTGTTCGTCGGCTGGGTCGGCGGCTTGCTCGAGAAGATGCCGGCAGCTTCGTTCTGGCTGCTGCATACCGCTTTGATGGTGGGTGCGGCATTGATCCTGCTCGTGGTGCGCATCACGGCGGGAAAAATCCTGGCGCCTTCCTACGACGTGCCGGTCGACGAGGAACTGGCGGAAGCGGTGGCCTAGCGCCCGCGCTTCCGCCGTCCCGCGCCCCTACTGTCCGATCAGCGTGACGTCGCCCATGCGCACGCCCGTCGTGATGCTGCCGCCAAGCAGCGCCAGCGGGTGGCGTTTGTCGAGCCCCGGTATGCCGAGCTCATGCACGGGCATCGCGCGCTTGGCCAGCGCGTGCGAGGGGTTCGTCACCAGGATCGCATAGAACTGGACTTTCCAGTTGCTCTGCACCGGCGGATTGGCCCAGTAGCTGAACGACACCGCCGTCTTGTATCCGGCCGGGATGGTCAGGTAGCTCGTGCCCAACGAGCCGTTGTTCTGACTGACGGCCGTCTGCGTCAACTGGATCACCTTGCCCTGATCCGGTCCCGACGGGATCGGCGTGCCGGCGGAGAATGCCAGCTTGCTGCCGACCGACAGATTGTTGAAGCTGATGCCGATCAGGAATTGTCCCGTCGTTCCCGCCGGCAACGACGTCGTGTCGAGCGAGAAGGTGTTCGTGAACGTCGGCACGCCGTTGTCGACGAGCGTCACGTTGCGCCAACACATGTTGGGATGGTCCATGATGTAGGTGGCGAGATCGTCGAAGGTCGGAAAGTCGCCATCCTGCGGCAGCGGATTGGGATTGAGCGGCGTCACCACCCGTCCGATCAGGCAGGAATGGATCTGCGAGGTCGGCACATAGGTGAAGGGTTCCGGCGTGACGACGATGTCGTTCGGTTTCGCGGCGCTGACCGCGACCGAGTCCTTGCCGGAACTGGTCTTGAGCTGGTTCTCGTTCCACAACGAGGGAAAGAGAAACAGGTTCTGCGGGCAGTAATAGAGATACAGGCTGCCGGTTTCCGCGGCCGTGTTCAGGTTCTTGGCGCGCATATAGAAATAGTTGGTCTGCTCGAAGACCGTCGCCTGCCCCTGATCGGTGCCATAGTTCGATCCCCCGAACGTCGCCTGGGGATTTCCTACTACCGCGGTGCCGTTGGGGATGATGTCCGGGGAAGCCGTCCAGCTGCTGCCCGGATAAGGCACCTGGCCGGTGTCGTCCAACGCCTTACGCAGAAGAAGATCAGTCCACTGGGTAGTCATGACCACCACTCCTCTTGTTGGGTTCGTGTCTTGCCGTACGGAACTCCTTGCGAAGACTTGGGCATTGTTAGATGCAACTAAAGGTATATTCAACGTTTGAGTACAATTATTACGAGAATGTTTTGTAACAGCCCGCGTGTGGCCAGCCAGCGCTGTCCACAAGATCCACCCGCTCGACGCCGTGGACCGGACGTCACAGGCTGTCGGCGTGCGCTCGAACCGGCCGGGAAGGAACCGAGAGATGACCGTCACCATCACCGCGTTCGAAAGATCGCACGACGGCGGCAAGGGGCTGGCGCGCGACATGCGCGTGCGCTGGGCGCTCGAGGAAGCGGGTCTCCGATACGAAGTTCGCCTGGTTTCGTTTGCCGCCCTGAAGCAGCCCGCGCATCTGGCGCTTCATCCGTTCGGACAGATTCCGACCTACGAGGAAGGCGACCTCGTGCTGTTCGAAACCGGTGCGATCGTCTTGCACATCGCGCAGAATCGCGCGGGCCTGCTGCCGCTCGACGCCAACGCCCGCGCGCGTGCCATTGCCTGGATGTTCGCCGCGGTCAACACGGTCGAACCGCCCATCCTCGAGCTCTCCACCGCCAAGCTGCTCGAAGGTGACAAGCCATGGCGCGAACAGCGCCTGCCCCTCGTCGAGGCCCGCGTCCACGAACGGTTGCGCCAGCTTTCCGCCCGACTGGGCGAAGCGGAATGGCTCGACGGCGCGTTCAGCGCCGGCGACCTGATGATGGCGTCGGTGCTGCTGCGATTGAAATTGCCGGGACTGCTGGACGGATACCCGAACCTCGCCGCCTACGTCGCCCGCGCCGAAGCGCGTCCCGCCTACAAGCGGGCGTTCGCCGCGCAACTCGCGGTCAATGGCAGCAAGCCGCCGGGATCCTAGTGCTGGCTCTTGGGCATCCGCACCACGAGGCCGTCGAGCTCGGGCGTCACCTTGATCTGGCACGATAGGCGGCTGTTCGCCGCCATGTCCGGCGCGAAGTCGAGCATGGTTTCTTCCATGTCTTCCTTCTTGGGCAGCTTGGCGACCCAGGCTTCGTCGACGAACACGTGACAGGTGGCGCAGGCGCAGGCGCCGCCGCAATCCGCGTCAATGCCGGGGATGAGATTCTTCACCGCGCCTTCCATCACGGACCAGCCGGCCGGAACCTCGACGACATGTTCTTTTCCGGTGTGCTCGATGTACTTGATCTTGGGCATGAAGGCTCCGTGTCAGGCGATGGTTTTCATGGGAATGGACGTATCGGCCAGTCTGTCCGGCGCGACTTTGGTGCCGTCGGCGATCAGCTTCTTGCCGACGAGATATTCCGGCGCCGCGTTGACCGCCTCCACGGCGGCGATCGCGCCGTCGCGCAGATGGAAGGTCGCGAATTTACGCGCCTCGGGATTGCCGCGGACGACGAGGCGATCGGACGGCCGCGCAAGTCCCGCGATCTGCAGCTTCAGATCGTACTGGTCCGACCAGAACCACGGCACTTCCCTGTAGGTGCTGGGCTTGCCGAGCATGCCGAGCGCCGCGTGCTTGGCCTGGTCGATTGCGTTCTGCACGCATTCCAGGCGCAGGGCGGTGCCTTCGCGGCCGACATGCCGCGTGCAGTCGCCCGCGGCGAAAACCGCCGGATCGCCGGTCACGTCGCTCTTTTCGTTGACCACGATGCCATCGTCGCAGCCGAGCCCGGCTTCCTTGGCCAGCTCGATGTTCGGGATGATGCCGATGCCGACCAGCGCAACGTCTGCAGGGTACGACGTACCTTCGGCGCGGATGGCGGCGAGCGCTCCGTCGCCCTCGAAGGCTTCGACGCCCGTATTGAGCAGTACTTTCACGCCCGCCGCGCGATGCACCTTGTCGTAGAAATCCGAGATCGGGGCGGACACCGCGCGTGCCATCAGCCGGTCCATGGCCTCGAAAACGGTCACATCGATGCCGCGCTTCGCCGCTACCGCGGCCACTTCCAGACCGATATAGCCGCCGCCGACGATGGCCAGTTTTTTGCCGGGCAGGAACGATGCGCGCAGCGCGTCGACATCGTCGATGCCGCGCAGATAGTGGATGCCGCGCAGGTCGGCTCCCGGGCAACGGATCTTCCGGACCCGCGAGCCCGTCGCAAGCAGCAGCTTGTCGTAGGCGAGCGTGCGTCCGTCGGCGAGATGCACGGTCTTCGTCGCGCGGTCGATCCTGGTCGCGCCGACGCCGAGGATCATTTCGCATTGGGCATCGCGATAAAACGCATCGGGTTTGAGGAACAGCCGGTCGCGCTCCATCGTGCCCATGAGATAGGCCTTGGACAGCGGCGGACGCTGGTAGGGCGCATGGCTCTCGTCGCCGATCATCGTCAGCGCGCCCGTGTACCCCTCTGCGCGAAGGGTCGCGACGGCCTGTGCGCCGGACTGGCCGGCGCCGATGATGACGATGCGCTCAGACATGAATGACCCGATCCGATGCCCGGCAGGGTTTTCGGCCTGGGCGGCGCTAAGATGTCCGAACCTCCTACTGTAATCAACCGCTTAGGGTGCGTTGAGAGGACTCGCGCGGCGGGCTAGAACTGTCGTCATGCACAAGGATTCTCAAGGGTTTGAGCGAAGCTTCGCGCTCACCGACCTCGCTGCGACCGACGCGCTGGGCGCGCGGATTGCCGCATGCTTGCAGGTCGGCGACGCGGTGGCGCTCGAAGGCGATCTGGGCGCGGGCAAGACGACGCTGGCGCGCGCGATTCTGCGAGCGCTCGGCGTCGCCGAAACCGTGCCGAGCCCGACGTTCACGCTGGTCCAGACCTACGACACGCCGCGCATGGCGGTGCGTCACTTCGATCTCTATCGGGTGACGGACAGCGCGGAGCTGGACGAGCTCGGGCTCGACGAAGCGCTCGACGAAGGCGCCGCCCTGATCGAATGGCCGGAGCGCGCCGGCACGCGCCTGCCGCAGGATGCGCTGCATGTCTCGCTCGTGTCGGACAAGGACGGAAGGCGCGCGCGGCTGTCCGCTTCCGGTCACTGGGCCGATCTGCTCGCCGAGGACGCGCATGTCCGCTGAGCGCCAGACCGAGATCGAGGACTTCCTGAAATCTGCCGGCTGGGGCGGCGCGGTGAAGACGCCGATGCCGGGCGACGCGTCGACGCGCCGCTACATCCGATTGGACCTTCAGGGCCGCAAGGCAATGCTCATGGATCAGCCGCAGACCGCCGAAGCGCCCGCCGCGCCCGCGCAGGCGACGCCCGAAGAGCGGCGCGCGCTCGGCTACAACGCCGTCGCGCGACTCGCCGGGGCCGACGTCGCGCGCTTCGTCGCCGCGTCCAACTATCTTCGCGCGCAGGGATTGAGCGCGCCGGAGATCTACGCGGCCGACCCGGCCATGGGTTTCGCGGTAATCGAGGATCTGGGCGATGCGCTCTATGCCGACGTCGCAGGCACCTACGACGAGCGCGAGCTGTACGCCGCGGCGGCGCAGGTGCTGGCCAGGTTGCATCTGCGCGAGGCGCCCCAACTGTTGCCGCCGGACAAGGCGCTACACGCCTACGACGAGACCGCCATGTCGGCCGAGATCGACCTGCTGACCGGCTGGTTCATTCCGGTCGCGCTCGGCCGCGAAGCGAGGCCGGAGGAAATCGCTGAACATCGCGCGCTGTGGCAGGCGGCGCTGCACGAAGCGCTCAAGCCGTCGCCCGTGTTCGTCCATCGCGACTATCATGCGCAGAATCTCCTATGGCTGCCGTCGCGCGGCGGGCTGGCGCGCGTGGGGCTGATCGACTTCCAGGACGCCGTGGCGGGCTCGAAGGCCTACGACCTGATCTCGCTCACCGAGGATGCGCGCCGCGACGTTGCGCCGGAGATCGGCGAAGCCACGACGGCCGCTTATCTTCGCGCCATGTCGGAACAGGGTACGCCCATAGACGCGGAAGCCTATCGCAGCCAGATGGCCGTGATGGCGGCGCAGCGCAACGCCAAGATCGCCGGCATCTTCGCGCGTCTTTACAAACGTGACGCGAAACCGCGCTATCTCGGTTACTTGCCGCGCGTATGGGGATATCTCAACCGCGACCTGGAAGACCCTGCCCTGCGCGGTCTGAAGACATGGTACGATCGCACCATTCCGCGTGAAAAACGCGGCGCACCTGAAGGAGCTGGAGTTTGAGCGGACCGACGCGGGCGATGATCATGGCGGCTGGTTTGGGCACGCGCATGCGTCCGCTGACCGACGACAAGCCGAAGCCGCTGATCAAGGTCGCCGGCCGGACTCTGATCGATCACGCCCTCGACCGCGCCGTCGCCGCGGGCGTGACGCTGGCGGTCGTCAACGTCCACTACAAGGCGGAGATGGTGAAGGCGCATCTCGCCAAGCGGAAGGATCTCGAGATCCGCTTCTCCGAGGAGACGGACGCGCTGCTCGGCACGGGCGGCGGCGTCGTCAGGGCGATGCCCCATTTCGGGCAGGAACCGTTCTTCATCATGAACTCGGACTCGATCTGGGTGGAAGGTTTCGGTCATGCGCTCGACCGCATGAAGGATCGCTGGGATCCGGACACCATGGACGGCCTCCTGCTCATGGCCTCGATGGTGACTGCGATCGGCTACGAGGGGCCCGGCGACTTCAACATGGATCCGGAAGGTCATCTCTCGCGGGTCGGCGAACAGAGGCTTTCGCCCTTCGCCTATCCCGGGATCCAGATTGTGCATCCGCGGCTGTTCGCCAGGGCGCCGGCCGGAAACTTCTCGACCAATCGCATGTGGGACATCGCCATCGCCGCGAAGCGACTCTTCGGCATACGGCTCGACGGCGTCTGGATCCATGTCGGAACACCCGAAGCCGTGAAGGAAGCCGAGGACTTTCTCGCCGACCTGCCCCTGGTCCGCTGAGCAACGTGGCGAACGTCTTCACGATCCCCGCCGGAGCGCCCTTTGCCGAAACGCTCGCCCGCGGGCTCATCCGGCGGTTCGGCGATGCGCCATTCGCGCTGAGCGACACGACGATCTACCTGCCGACGCGGCGCGCGGCGCGCACGTTCGGCGACGCTTTCGCGCGGGTGCTGGGCGGCGCGGCATTGCTGCCGCAGTTCAAAGCGCTCGGCGACGTCGACGACGACGAGTTCCTGTTTGATGCCGGCGCGCAGGAACTGGAGCTGAAACCGGCGATCGATCCGGTTCGGCGCAAACTGCTGCTGGCGATGGCGGTTCGCCGATGGCGCGGCGGCGAGACGAGCTTCGCACAGGCCTGCGCGCTGGCCGCCAGCCTCGCAGCCGTAATGGACGAATTGGAGACGCAGAATGCCGCGCTCGACGGGCTGTCGGGCGTCGTTCCGGGCGGCCTCGCGGCGCACTGGGACGAAGTTTTCAGGTTCCTGAAACAACTCGACGATGTATGGCCCGGCATCCTCGAGCGCGAAGGAGTCATCAACCCCGCCGCGCGGCGCAACCTGGCGCTGGCGGCACTCGCCGCACGCCTTCAGGCCAATCCGCCCAAAGGCCCTGTCATCGCCGCCGGATCGACGGGATCGATTCCCGCGACGGCTTCGCTGCTGAAAGTCATCGCCGGTCTGCCCAACGGCTCGCTTGTCCTGCCCGGGTTGGATCGAACGCTCGATGCGGCAAGCTGGGACGCGCTGGATGCAGGCCATCCCCAATTCGGACTGAGGCAGCTGCTTGAGCGCATCGGAGTCGCGCGCGGCGACGTCGGGAACTGGGACGCATCGGAAGACGGCGCGCGCGAGCGAACCCTGCGCGAGGCATTGCGCCCCGCGCCGACGACCGATGCCTGGCGCGACCTGGTCGAGCGCGGCGAAACGGGCAAAATCGCCGGAGGTCTTGCGGGTCTTTCGCTGGTCGAAGCGGCCGATCCGGCGGAAGAAGCGCTCGCGGTCGCGCTGGTGCTGCGCGAGGCGCTCGAAGAAGAAGGCGCGCGCGCCGCTCTGGTCACGCCCGACCGCGCCCTGGCGCGGAGGGTTGCAAGCGAACTCGAGCGCTGGAATCTCGATATTGACGATTCCGCCGGGCGGCCGCTGTCGCACACACCGCCGGGCGCATTTCTTTGCCTGCTCGCGGAGGCGGCCGACGAAGCCTTCGCGCCTGTTCCGCTTCTCGCGCTCCTCAAGCATCCGCTCTGCAAGGCGGGCGACGGTCGCGGCGCGTTCCTCGACAGGACGCGGGCGCTCGATCGGCGGCTACGCGGGCCGAGACCGGATCAGGGCCTCGAGGGCGTCCGCTTGGCGCTGGCGAGGATGCGCGACGAGGCGCCCGAAGAAGCGCAATCGCGATTGTCGGAATTGCAGTACTGGTTCGCCGATCTCGCCGCCATCCTGCGTCCCCTCGAGCGCGCGCTCTCGGCGGATACGCTGTCGATCCGCGACGCGGTCGCGGTGCATCTCGACGTCGCATCGAAGCTCGCGGGCGAGAGCCTGTGGAGCGGAGAAGCCGGCGAAGCTGCGGCGCAGTTTGTTGAGAACCTTCTCGAGGCGAGCAAGGATTTGCCGGACGTCGAACCGGGCGGATATGCGGCGCTCTTCCGAAGCCTCGCCGCCGAACATGCGGTGCGGCTGACGCGCGAACGCCATCCGCGGCTCTTCCTGCTCGGTCCACTCGAGGCGCGCCTGCAAAGCTTCGATACACTCGTGCTCGGCGGCCTCAACGAAGGCACCTGGCCGCGCAGCGTGGGTGCCGACCCCTGGTTCTCGCGCCCGATGCGCAGCGCGATCGGCCTCGAGCAGCCGGAGCGCAGCATCGGCCAGGCGGCGCACGATTTCTCGATGCTGGCCGCCGGCAAACGCGTCGTCCTCACGCGCGCGTTAAAATCCGAAGGCGTTCCGACCGTCGCGTCGCGATGGCTGCAGCGGCTGCAGCAACTCGCGGGCGGATTGGGGATCGCGGGCGCGCTCGCCCCGAAACACGATTACGTCGCCCTCGCCCGCGCGCTCGGCGATCCGGGACAGCCGCAGCGCATGAAGCGTCCCGCGCCGACCCCGCCGGTCGAAGCGCGGCCGCGAGAGTTGTCCGTCACCGACATCGAAACCTGGATTCGCGATCCCTACGCCATCTATGCGCGCCGCATCCTGCGGCTGCGGACGCTCGATCCGCTGGACGCCGAAATCGGGCCGATGGAACGCGGCAGCGCGGTGCACAAGGCGCTCGAACTCTTCGTCGAACGCTTTCCGGGCGAAATACCGCCGGATGCCGCCCTCCAGTTGATCCAAATCTCGGACGAGGTGTTCGCGGCGCTCGGCACGCCGAAGGCGGCACTGGCGCTGTGGCGGCCGCGTTTCGCCAACGCTGCGGTGTGGTTCGTCGGCGAGGAACGCAAGCGCCGCGCCGCGATCGCCCGATCGCACGTCGAGATCGACGGCCGTATCGCGGTGTCGGACAGTTTCTCGCTTCACGGCCGCGCGGACCGCATCGACATCCTCGCGAACGAAGGCGTGACGATACTCGACTACAAGACCGGAAATCCGCCGACCGGCACCCAGATCAAGACGTTCCTCGCGCCGCAGCTGCTTCTTGAGGGCGCCATGGTCGAGCAAGGCGGTTTCGGCGACGTTGGAAAGCGCACCGTCGACGAATTGCTCTATCTGCGATTCAGCGGCGGCAAGGATCCCGGCAAGGTACAACCTGTCGACGTCGGACTGATCGCGGAGGCGCTGTCGCGCCTTCGCCAGCGCGTCATCGATTTCGCCGCGCAGTCGATGCCATACCTGCCGCGCGTGAAACCGTTCAAGGCTGGAGCGGCGGGCGACTACGACCATCTGAGCCGCGTGCGCGAATGGTCGATCAGCGGATGGGAGGACGCAGAGGAATGAGCGTGGATCCTTCCGTGAACGCGGCCGATCCGCGTCACTCCGCCTGGGTCGCGGCGAATGCGGGCGCAGGCAAGACGCATACGCTCGCCAATCGCGTCACGCGGCTGCTGCTGGCGGATGCCGATCCCGCCAAGATCCTGTGCCTGACCTTCACCAAGGCGGCCGCCGCCGAGATGCAGCACCGGCTGTTCCGCCAGCTCGGCGAGTGGGCGATGCTCCCCGACATGGAACTCGCGCGGAAGGTCGCGGACATCGGCGCCGAACTGGGCGGACCCGAGGAGCTGAAGAAGGCGCGGCGGCTGTTCGCCAAGGCCCTCGAAACGCCGGGCGGGCTGAAGATCCTCACCATCCATGCCTTCTGCCAGAACCTCTTGTCGCGTTTTCCGCTCGAGGCGGGCGTGCCGGCGACGTTCAAAGTCCTCGACGACCAGACGGCGCGCGAGCTGATGACCGAGGCGCGGACGCGCGTTCTCGAGCGCGCCGGCGAAGGCGACGCACTCCAGGCCGCGGCGCTCGCCCACCTTCTGACCGAAACCAGCGAACACCAGCTCGGTCTCGTGCTCGATGCCGCGCTCGGCACGGACCGCCGCAAGCTCGATCGCTATCTCGACAGTCTGGGCGACGAACCGGGCGCGATGCGGCGGGAGCTCTGGCGCGCGCATGGCGCGGACGACATGCGCGACGCCAACGAAATCATGGCGCAGTTCTGCCTGAGCCTTAGGTCCGAAGAAGCATCGCTGCGCGCGACCGTGACGTGGCTCGCCGGCGGATCCAAGACGGACCAGGAGGGCGCGGAAAAACTCGCGCGCGCGCTGGAGAAACAGTTCCGCACCGACGCCTTCGACGAATTCCGCGCGTTTTTCCTCACCGGCAAAGGCGAGCCGCGCAAGTCGCTGGCCACCAGGAAGCTCGAGAACGCATCGCCCGGTCTCTTTGCGGGACTGAACGCGCTGGCGGGCCGTTTTCACGACGCGGAGGCGCGCCGGCGCGCGGCCCATGCCGCAGGACTCGCTGAAGCCTCGCTCACCATCGCGGACGCGGTGCGCCGGGAATATGCCGCGGCCAAGCTTCGCCGCGGCGCGCTGGACTATGACGACCTTATCGTCCGCACCCTTCGCCTCCTTCAACGCAGCGACGCCGCCGCGTGGGTTCTCTACAAGCTCGACGGCGGACTCGATCACGTTCTCATCGACGAGGCTCAGGACACCAGTCCCGAACAATGGGAGATCGTGCGCAAGCTGACCGAGGAATTCTTCGTCGGCGACGCGCGTACGCGCACCGTCTTCGCGGTGGGCGACGAGAAGCAGTCGATCTTCAGCTTCCAGGGCGCCGACCCGCGTCAGTTCGACATCAATCGCCGTTTCTTCATCGCGCGGGCCAGGGAAGCGGAGCGCGGATTTGCCGACCAGCCGCTCATCACCTCGCGCCGCTCGACGCCCGAGGTGCTCAGCTTCGTCGACACGGTTTTCCAACCTGCGGCCGCGCGCGAGGGGCTGACGTCGGACGGGGCCGATATCCGCCATCAGGCCTTGCGCGCCGACGCCAAAGGCCGCGTCGAGCTCTGGGAGACGATCAAACCCCCGAACGCGCCCGAGCCGGATTACTGGCATCCCATCGACGTGCAGTCCGAAACCAGCCCGGTGACCCAGCTCGCGGCGCGGATCGCGCGCCAGATCGAACAGTGGATCGGCAAGGTCAGGCTTCCCGGGCACGATGCGGCGATAAAGGCGGGGGACATCATGATCCTCCTGCCGCGCCGCGAACCGTTCGGAACCGAGATCATCCGGCACCTCAAGGAGCGCCGCGTGCCGGTCGCCGGCGCGGACCGTATTCGCCTGACCGAACAGATCGCGATCATGGACCTCATCGCGCTCGGGCGTTTCGTTCTCCTGCCGGAGGACGATTACAACCTTGCCTCCCTGCTGCGTTCGCCGCTTTGCGCGATCAGCGAGGAAGAGCTTTTCTCGCTGAGTCATGCGCGAACCGGCAGCCTGTGGTCGGAATTGCGCAAGCGATGCGGCGAGACGCCCGCGCTCGGCAGTTCCTTCGCGTTCCTGTCGCAGATGTTCGAGCTCGCGGACTTCGCGCCGCCGTACGAATTCTACGCGCACGCGCTGGTCGTCCGCGGCATGCGGCGGCGGTTGCTGCAGCGCCTCGGCCACGAAGCGGGAGATGCGATCGACGAGTTCCTCTCGCTCTCGTTCGCTTACGAAGCGGCGAACACGCCCTCGCTCGAGGGCTTCCTGCATTGGGTCGAGCGCGGCGGCGCCGAGATCAAGCGCGACATGGAGCGCGGACGCGACGAGGTCCGCGTCATGACCGTTCACGGCGCCAAGGGACTGGAAGCCGACATCGTCATCCTTCCCGACACCACGTCGCTGCCCGATGCGAGCACCAACAAGGGACACCTTCTTTATACCGATAACAGCGTGCTGTTTCCGCTCGCCGGCACGGACGCCCCCGAGGCGGTGCGCGCCGCCAAGATGGAAGCGCAGGCGCGCGCGATGGAAGAAAACCGCCGCCTGCTCTACGTCGCTCTGACGCGCGCAAAGGACCGGCTCTATGTGTGCGGCTTCGAAGGCAAGAAAGGCGTCAGGCCCGGCTCCTGGTACGAATTGGCGCGCGAGGCGGCGCAAAAGGTCGGCATCGAGCTGGTGCGCGGCGAGACATCGGTCAGAGTGCTCGGCGATACGGCGGACGAAACCGTCGCGTCTGCCGAGCCGCGCGCAGCCGCGCCGGTCGAATTGCCCGGCTGGCTCGACCGGGAGGCGCCGCGCGATCCGCCCAAACCGCGGCTGATCCGGCCGTTCGACGCGGCCGGCATGGACGAACCGCCCGTATTCTCGCCGCTCGACGCCAACCGGCGCTTCCGCCGCGGCCTTCTGGTGCACACCCTGCTTGCGCGCCTGCCGGACGTGGCGCCCGACGATCGCTTTGCGCTCGCCGAGAGATATCTGCGCGGACAGAAACTCGATGCTTCGGAGAGAGCCGCGCTGATCGCCGAAATTCTCGCGGTTCTCGCCGATCCGGTCTTCGCGCCGGCGTTCTCGCCGCAGAGCCGTGCGGAAGTCGCCATCGTCGCCGACCTTCCCGAGATCGCGGCCGGCGCACGCGTCAACGGCCGCATCGACAGGCTGGCCGAGAGCGACGACGAAGTTCTGATCGTCGATTTCAAGACCAACCGTCCGCCCCCGACGGACGAGCGCGACGTTCCGACGCTTTACGCGACGCAGATGGCGCTCTATCGCGCGGCCGCCGCCAAGATTTTCAGCGGCAAGCGAATCGTGTGCGGACTGGTCTGGACCGACGGTCCCACACTCATGACCCTGTCCAATGGGCTTCTGGACGCCGAATTGGGGCGAATTCGCACGCGCCTTGACCCTGGGGGTGGGCGTTCCTAGATTCGGTGCAGCTTCAAACCCAGGGAATGCTCATGTCGTCACCCATCAAGGTTTCCGATGCCTCCTTCCAGGCGGATGTCCTCAATTCCAAGAATCCGGTCGTCGTCGATTTCTGGGCGGAATGGTGCGGCCCGTGCCGCATGATCGCCCCGGCTCTGGAGGAGCTGGCGGGAGAACTGAGCGGCAAGGTGACCATTGCCAAGATTAATATCGATGAAAATCCACACGTTCCTCAGAAATACGGTGTGCGCGGCATTCCCACGATGATGATCTTCAGCCAGGGCCAGGTTGCGGCGACCAAGGTCGGCGCCCTGCCCAAGTCCAAGATCAAGGAATGGATCGAGTCTTCCGTCTGAAGCCGAGGGACCTGTCGGTCCGTCCGTGACGGAATGCTCCGTTCAGCGCGTTAGTTAGAGAGTGACTGACAGGCGGGAGGGCGGAGTCATGAGGGCATTCATTTTCGCGGCAATATTCGTCGCAGCGGCGACGGGTTCGGCGCTCGCTGTGGGCATGGGCTGGCATGGTCCGGGCTGGTATGTGGTCATGAGCACGCCGGTCAAGGCGCAGTCGCTGTATCGCGGCGCCTACAAGACCAAAGAAGAGTGCGTGGCCGACAAGCCGGCCGATCACGGCGCAATCTCGTATGACTGCGTGGAATATTACAAGGAGCCGCTCGACCAATAGCGCGCTTCTAGCCGTTCTCGCGCAAAACCGTTCCCGCCAGATAGAGCGATCCGCAGATGAGTATCCGCGGCGGCGGTTCCTTGGGATGGGCGCGCGACCAGGCCTGGAGCTGCAGCATCGCGTCGTCCATGTCCTCGGCCGGGGCGGCGTCGAGACCGGCCTGGCGCGCCAGGTCGTACAGCGCGCCTGCGCCGAGGCTGGCCGCTTCGCCCGGGACGGTCACCGTCACGACATGACGTGCAAGGCCGCGGAACGCCGAGAGGAATCCGACCGCGTCCTTGGTCCGCAGCATGCCGCAGATGAGATAAAGCGGCCGCTCCGATTTCTCTTCGAGATCCGCGATCGCACGCGACACGGCGGCCGCGCAGTGCGGATTGTGGCCGCCGTCTAGCCAGATCTCCGAACCCTTCGGCGCCAGCGCGATGAGCGGGCCTTTGCTCAGGCGCTGCAGGCGCGCCGGCCACTCGACAGTGCGCACACCCTGCTCGATGGCGAGTTCGTTGTTCCAACCCTTGTTCGCGTGGCGCAAACCGGCAATGGCCACTGCGGCATTCTCGATCTGGTGACGGCCGATGAGTTTGGGCAACGGCAGGTCGAGCAGTCCCATCTCGTCCTGATAGACCATGCGTCCATGTTCCTGGTGCGCCGAAAAGTCCTGCCCGAAGACGAAGGCCGGCGCGCTCAGCTGGTCGGCGCGAGACAGAACCACGGACAGCGCGGCGTCTTCCTGCGGACCAATCACCACGGGCACGCCCGGCTTGATGATCCCCGCCTTCTCCGCGGCGATCGCCTGGATGTCCTCGCCCAGGAACTCGACGTGATCGAGTCCGATGGGCTGGACGATCGTCATGGCCGGCTTGTCGACGACGTTGGTGGCGTCAAATCGGCCGCCGAGACCTACTTCGAGGACCACGGCGTCGGCGGGGTGACGCGAAAAGGCGAGAAACATCGCCGCGTTGGTGATCTCGAAATAGGTGATCGGCCTGCCGGCATTGACACGCTCGACCTCTTCCAGAGTCGCGGTCAGTTCGTCTTCGCTGATCAACTGCCCGGCGATGCGGATCCGCTCGTGGAAGCGCACCAGATGCGGCGAGATGTGGACGTGCACGCGAAGCCCCTGCGCCTCGAGCATCGCGCGGCTGAAGGCGCAGACCGAGCCCTTGCCGTTGGTTCCCGCGACGTGGATGACGGGCGCTAGCTTCTTCTGGGGATCGCCCAGATCTGCGAGCAGGCGCAGGATGCGGTCCAGCGCCAGGTCGATCTTCTTGGGATGAAGCGACAGCAGCCTTTGCAGGACGGCGGTGCTTCTGGTGTCGTCCGCGTCTTTCTGGACGCCGCTCATTCCGCGGCTTTGGAGCCGACGGATTGGGTCGCCGGCGGAACGACGCGTGTCGCCGTCGCGCTGACGACGGGCGGCACGGCGACCGGGCGTGCGCGAGGCCGCGAGCGTTTCATGACGAGATGCACGAGCTTCGAAAGAGTCGGGCGCAGTTCGTGGCGGTGCACGACCATGTCGATCATGCCGTGCTCGAGCAGGAACTCGGCGCGCTGGAAGCCTTCGGGCAGCCTCTCGCGGATCGTCTGCGCCATCACGCGCGGGCCGGCAAATCCGATCTGTGCGCCCGGCTCCGCGATCTGGATGTCGCCGAGCATCGCGTAGGACGCGCTGACGCCGCCATAGGTGGGATCGGTGAGGACGACGATATAGGGCAGTCCGGCCTCGTGCAGCATGTCGACGCAGATCGTGACCCGCGGCATCTGCATGAGCGAGAGGATTCCTTCCTGCATGCGTGCGCCGCCCGACGACACGAAGAGAATGAAGGGCCGCTTTTCGGCCACCGCCGCTTCCATCGCCGCGACGAGACCCTCGCCGACACCCATCGAAAGCGAGCCGCCGAAGAAATCGAACGGCTGCACGGCGATCATCACCGGCATGCCTTCGATCGTTCCGCGCGCGGCGGTCAGCGCCTCGCTGCGGCTGGTCTTGGCGCGCGTGTTCTTCAACTCGTCGGCGTAGCGCTTTTCACCGCGGAACCGGAGCGGATCGGCCGGCACGTCGGGGGACGGCAGAACCTCGTAATCGGAGGCGTCGAAGATCGCCGTGAAGCGGTCGACCGGACCGATGCGCATATGGAAGCCGCATTGCGGGCACACATTCTGCGCCAGCGCCAGGTCGCGATGGAAGATCATCTCGCCGCAGGACGAACATTTCTTCCAGAGATTTTCCGGCGTCTCCGCCCGCGCCGTCCCGCCCATCAGACTCTTGATGCGGGGCCGAACGAAATTGGCGATCCAGTTCATAGCTTAACCTACCACAGAAGCGGGTTCGGCTGCATGCACCGATTTGGCCAGGGCCGTACAGAATTCGACGACGTCGCGGACCAGCGCCGCGCGTCCGGCCCCGTCCGCAGCGCCCCGTTCGACTCGCGCCACGATGGCCGAGCCGACGACGGCGCCATCCGCAATGCGAGCAATATCACCGGCTTGTTCGGGAGTCTTGATGCCGAATCCGACGACGCATGGAAGGCCGGTTGCGCGCTTGATCCGCTGGAGTGCGGCGCGCACATCTGACTCTGCGTAAGTCTTCGTGCCGGTGATGCCGGCTATCGAGGCGTAGTAAAGATAACCGCTAGCGCCATCCAGAACGACCTTCAGCCGCTCATCGTCGGTGGTGGGCGCAAGGAAGCGAATGATGTCGATACCGTGGCTGGTTGCGGGCAGCCGCAGCACGTCGTCTTCCTCGGCCGGCAGATCGACGATCAGCAGTCCGTCGACGCCGACTTCCGCCGCATCGCGCGCGAATCGCGCCGTGCCGTAGGCATGGATGGGATTATAGGCGCCCATCAGCACGACCGGAGTCTTCGAGTCGGTCTTGCGGAACCGGCGCACCAGTTCGAGCAGCTTGACCACCGTCATGCCGGACTTCAACGCGCGCAGATACGACGCTTGATTCGTCGGGCCGTCGGCCATCGGATCGGAGAACGGAATACCGATCTCGATCACGTCGGCTCCGGCCGCGGGCAGCTTCTGAAGCAACTCGAAGAACGTGTCGGAGTCGGGATCGCCCGCCGTGATGAACGGAACGAATGCCGCGCGACCGTCCTTTTTTAGCGCGGCGAACGTCGAAGCGATCCGGCTCATATCTGCTCTCCGAGCGCGGCGGCGGCGGAGAACACGTCCTTGTCGCCGCGCCCCGACAGACAGATGGTGATGATCTTGTCTTTTTCCATCTGCGGCGCGACGCGCATGACATGGGCGATGGCGTGCGCCGATTCAAGGGCGGGAATGATCCCTTCCAGCCTGGACAGCAGCACGAAGGCCTCCAGCGCCTGCTTGTCCGTGGCCGAGAAATATTTCACCCGCCCGATGTCCTTGAGCCAGGAGTGTTCGGGCCCGACGCCGGGATAGTCGAGCCCGGCCGAGATCGAATGGGCTTCGAGGATTTGTCCGTCGCGATCCTGCAGGAGATAGGAGCGCGCGCCGTGCAACACGCCGGGCGAACCCTTCAGCAGGGTCGCCGCATGATGCTCCGTCTCCGTGCCCTCGCCCGCTGCTTCGACGCCGTGGATTTCGACCGATGCGTCGTCGAGGAACGGATGGAACATTCCGATCGCGTTTGAGCCGCCGCCGACGCAGGCGACGATGAGATCGGGCAGCCGGTCCTCGCGCTCCAGAACCTGCGCCCGCGTCTCGTTGCCGATGACGGTCTGGAAGTCGCGCACCATCGCCGGATAAGGATGCGGACCTGCGGCCGAGCCGATGATGTAGAACGTGTCGTACACGTTGGTGACCCAATCGCGCAGCGCCTCGTTCATTGCGTCCTTCAGCGTGCGCGAGCCGGACGTCACGGCGCGCACCTCCGCGCCGAGAAGCTTCATGCGGAAGACGTTGGGCTTTTGCCGCTCGATGTCGACTTCGCCCATATAGACGACGCAGGGCAACCCGAACCGGGCCGCCACCGTCGCCGTCGCGACGCCGTGCTGGCCCGCGCCCGTCTCGGCGATGATGCGCGTCTTGCCCATGCGGCGCGCCAGCAAGATCTGGCCCAGGCAATTGTTGATCTTGTGCGCGCCGGTGTGATTCAGGTCCTCGCGCTTCAAATAGATTTTCGCGCCCCCGAGATGGCGCGTCAGCCGTTCCGCGAAGTAGAGCGGACTCTCGCGCCCGACATAGTTCTTCAGGAGCCCGTCGAGTTCGCTCTGGAACGCCGGATCCTTGCGAGCGGCCTCATACGCCTTCTCGAGTGCCAAGACTGGCGGCATCAGCGTCTCGGCAACGAAGCGTCCGCCATAGGCGCCGAAATGGCCGCGCATATCCGGGCCGGTGCGAAGCGAATTTGGCACGCTCATGGCTGGGCCTCTTTCGCGAATTGCGCGCTGCGGGCGTTCGCGACGAAACGTGAAATGAGATCGGCGCTCTTTTGTCCCGGCGCAGTTTCGACGCCGGAGGAGACGTCGACGCCCGGCGCTCCGCTCGTCCGGATCGCCCGCGCGACGTTCTCCGGATCGAGCCCGCCCGCGAGCAGCCAGGGTCTTGAGAAGCGCCGCTCGCGCAGAATCTGCCAGTCGAATGCCGCGCCGTGACCGCCCTCGCGCTCGGCGCCCGCAGGCGCCTTGGCGTCGAACAGGAGCATGTCGGCGCACTCTTCAAATGCCGACGCGGCGGCGACGTCGGCGGCATCGGCGACCGGGATCGCTTTGATGACTCCCGTCCCAAACCGCGTGCGGATTTGGGAAACCCGCTCGGGCGTCTCTCTGCCATGCAATTGTATAAAGTCCGGCCTCACCGCGGCGACCGCCGCCGCAACGGCTTCATCGCTAGGGTCGCTCAACATCGCGACCAGCCGCAGCCTGCCGCGCAGGCGGTCGGCCAATGCCGCTGCCTGGTCGTGCCGAAGATTGCGCGGGGACTTGGGATGCAGGACGAGCGCGCCCAGATCGGCGCCCGCGCGCGCGGCCGCATCGGCCGCTTCCGCACTGTTTATCCCGCAGATTTTCACCAGGAGTCCCATGGGGCGGGCCTTATGAACGCCCCATCCCCGTAAATCAAGCAAAGCCGTCGGCCTTGCTTAAGCCATTGTTCCGGCTAGCTGCGTGGCAATGGACCGGGCCGCGGCGGCCGGATCGGGCGCGCCGGTGATCGGCCGTCCGATGACCAGGATATCCGCCCCCGCGGCGTGCGCCTCAGCCGGCGTCATCACCCTGCGCTGGTCGGCTAGGTCCGCGCCGGCCGGCCGAATGCCCGGCACAACCAGCAGAAAGTCCTTTCCACAGGCCCTGCGAATGGCGCCGATCTCGTGTGCCGAGCAGACCACGCCGTCCAGGCCGGAGTGCTTGGCCAATTGGGCCAGTCTGACCACCTGTTCGGCGGCCGGCCCGCGCTGACCGACCGAACCCAGCACGGCGTCGTCGAGGCTGGTGAGAACCGTGACGCCGATAACTTTGACGTTCGGATCGATGGCCCGCGCCGCGGCCGCGCCTTCGCGCATCATCTCCTCGCCGCCGGATGTGTGTACGTTGAAAATATTCGCGCCGAGCCTTGCGAGCGCGCGAGATGCCCCGGCCACCGTGTTCGGAATGTCGTGGAATTTCACGTCGGCGAACACCGGCAGGCCGACATCGACGACGCGCTTCACGCCGTCGGGACCGCAGGCGGTGATGAATTCCAAACCGATCTTCAGGCCGCCGACATGATCTTTAACGGCGCGAGACAGCGTCAGCGCGCGCTGCAGGTCAGGCGTGTCGATCGCGACGAAGACGGGGTTCGAGGTCATCCGTAGCCGTTCATATTCCGGCATGCCCGGTGGGGCAAGAGATTCGCGGCGCGCGCGACGACGAGCGCGGTCCGGATGCCGGTTGACGGTGCTATCACGGCGCGCCTGCGACGGGCGGCGGCCTGCACGTCAATAAAATCCAGCAAATACAAGAGTATCTTGTCGACGTGCCGTCGTGGCGAGCGCGCTGCGGCGGCGCCTGTCTGCACTGAACTATGACCTGGAGAATGCCGGCGAAAACTCTGGCCGGGACGTTCTACGATTTATCGGAGGTGTTGAGCCGTTCGCGCAACTCCTTGCCCGTGCGAAAGAAAGGCGCGCGTTTTTCGTCCACCGACACCGGCTCGCCCGTGCGCGGATTGCGACCCTGACGTGCAGGACGGACCTTCACCGAAAACGCGCCGAAGCCGCGCAGTTCGACGCGATGACCCGCAGCTAACGCCTTCGTAATCTCATCAAGCATCGTCGAGACGATGCGCTCGATGTCGCGGTGGTAGAGATGCGGATAACGTGCGGTTAGACGTGCAACCAACTCGGACTTGATCATCCCCGGCCCCTGAGGGAAATCGCCTCAACCGGTCAGCAGAATCCCCCGCCGGTTCACCCAACTGTGACAAAACCGTTGCGGCGCGTCAATCGAAGCCACTGAAACATCAGTGTTTTTTTGGAAGACATGGCTAACGCCGGGCCGGCCCGGGCGATACCCAATCCGCCCAGAAGAACGGCGCCGTGCACGCGACTGGGTCATCAAGGGAGCCTCGGCGGCCCTTCCGATGCGCGTCCGACCGCCCATCTGTGCTTTTCCAGGGTTTTCCCCCAAATCGGAGCGGGTCAGGCGGCTGCCGCTTGCGGCGCGGCCAGCGGGATCGTGACAGTCGCCGTCGTGCCGTGTCCCTCCAGGCTGTCGACCTTGAGGGCGCCGCCATGCATTTCCGACAGGGCCCGCACCAGGGCCAAACCCAATCCGGTGCCCGGCTTGCTGCCGTCATTGTTACCGAGCTGGACGAAGGGATTGCCCAGCCGCTGGAGGTCTTCCGCGGCGATGCCGATTCCGGTGTCTTCGACCTCAAAGGCGCAGAAAGTGCCGGCGCTCCGCGCCCTGAGCGTGACGGCGCCGCCTGTCGGCGTGAACTTGACGGCGTTCGACAACAGATTGAGCAGTATCTGCTTGAGCGCCCTGCGGTCGGCATGGACGTCCCGCGGCGCACCTGCCGTGTCGATGGTGAGCGAAACGCCGGCACCGGCGGCGCTTTCCTCGATCAGGTCGGCGCACTCCTTCACGATCGAGATCACGGGCACGCGCTCGCGATTCAACTCGAACTTGCCCGCCTCGATCTTCGACATGTCCAGGATGTCGGTGATGAGGTCGAGCAGATGATTGCCGGCGCTGTGGATCAGGTCGGCATAATCGCGATAGCGACGATCGCCGATGGCGCCGAAATGTTCGTCCTTGATCAGTTCAGAAAAGCCCAGCACTGCATTCAGCGGCGTCCGCAGCTCGTGACTCATGTTGGCGAGAAACTTGGATTTCGCCCGGTTGGCGCGTTCGGCCGCGTCCTTGGCCACAACGGCTTCCTCGCGCGAGGCTTCGGCGCGCTTGACCGCCGCAGCGAGCCAGCGCTCGAGCTTCCGACGATCGTCGAGCGCGGACCCTGCCATGATGATCGTGAAGCCGACCACGGCGTAATAGAACTGGACGATGGAGATCTGCACGTCGATGGGATGCGGCGCGACGTAGGACGATGCCCGGTGCAGATAGACGAGCGTGAAGGAGGCGCTCGCGGCGATGGTTATCCCGACGGCGCCGCCGGCGAATCCGCGCTTGAAGGTCAGCAGGACCAGCACGGGGAAGAAGAGGAAGGCGGGTGAGTATCGCGGCAGGAGTATGCAGACGACCGTGACGCCGACGACGCAGGCGAGCAGAGTCACCGTGCCGGCAATCTGCTCGCGGTCGAACAAAGTCTTCAGCGCCGTGAGCCTGACGCACATGAAGAACGGGACGAGCAGGCACAGGCCGAGTGCGTCCGCGCCGTACCAGCCGTGCGCCACCGGTGCCATCGGCGCGCCCAGCGTGAGATGCAGGGTCGCCGCCGCGACGAGCGCCGATGACGTTACCGCGACGCCGATGACGAGCGCGTAGAAGAAGAGCAGTACTTCGGTCCGGCTGAAGACACGGTCGAAACCGAACCAGCGCAATGGCGTCGCGACGATCAGAACCTCGACGACGTTCGCGATCGTCAGGCCGACGCCCGTCAGCGCCGAGTCGTGCGAGAGCATGTCCGCGCCGAAATAGGCGATTGCGGCGACGCCGAGCATCTGCGGCCAATCGCGCCGCGCGTGCTTGAGCAGGCTGGCGACGAGGATCGCGTTCGCGAACCAGATGGCGGCGACGCGGCCGGTGTGCGCCGTCAACACGACGCAGCCCCAGCTGGCGGCGAAGATCATTCCGGCCAGCGCCAACAGGTAGAATGCCGAAACCCGCGGCAGCGGCCCCTGGTTGTCGGCGGTCAGCTCACTCGGCATGGCGCACGTGTTCACACTTTGAAAACTAAGGGTAATTCTACGGGCGTCATGGATAACGAGATGTTAAGGCGGGCGGCCGCGCGGGTGGTCCGCAACCTGCCGTTCACCGAAGCTGCGGCGCCCGCATCTCTTTGTCCGTCCGCTCTGCCGGACGCGAAATTGGAGCGCCACGTGCCAGATCCGGATTGAACCGGCTCGTGCGCGGCTTGCCCGCGCCTCGCACGCGCTCCGCGAACGAATGAGACACACTCTCAGAGATCGCGGTAACGTTTCCATTACCGCTTGGGCTCATTGTCTCACGTCCCATAGCGTCGGCGCCTGCCATGAACGTCACGACCTCACCGAGCGAATTGAAGCGGACGCCCGACAAGTCGTCGGTGTCGGCGATCGCGCTGTCCGAGATGGAGGCGCGCGAACTTCTCGACATCTATGCGGTGTGGAATGAGCGGCGCGGCGGGCGGCGCATGCCTGCGCGCGCGGACGTCCTGCCCGCACCGATGGGACGGAACATCAAGAACGTCAGCCTGATCAGCGTGCTCGGCGACGATTACGAATTCCGGATCATCGGCGAAGCGCACATCCAGGCTTATGGCGCGCGCCATCAGGGCAAGCGCCTCAGCGAGGTCATGGAGTTCGCGCCCGGCTTTGCCGGGGTTCTGAAACGCTCCGTCGACATCGTCGTGCGCAAGCGCATTCCGATCGCCTATCGCGGCGCGATCGGCCGCGACGTGGGCAACGCCCGTTTCGTCTGGATCGAGACCATGTTCCTGCCTCTCGGGCAGCGCGACGATGCCGTCGACCATGTGATGACGGCGAGCATCTACGTGCCGCGCAACGGCATCTGGGAACAGGCGCCCACCATCGCCTAACCCGGCCAGCGGCCCGCGATCGTCAGCGCGGCGAACAGGAATCCGAACAGGATCGACGAGTATCTCACAGCCCTCTCCATCATGGAGACGGACGATAGCCGGGTGCTGCTGACAGCCTTCTGTCAGCAGTTTGACAGCAGGCGGCGGAACGAAAAAAGGCGCGCATCGCTGCGCGCCTCGTTCCGGAAAATAGTCCGACCGGACGGCTATTCCTCGTCCTTCTTGCCGCCGCGCTTCTTGAGCGCCGCGCCGAGAATGTCGCCGAGCGAGGCGCCGGAGTCGGAGGAGCCGTACTGCGCGACGGCTTCCTTCTCCTCGGCGATTTCGCGCGCCTTGATCGACACAGAGACCTTGCGGCTCGACTTGTCGACCTGCGTCACCAGCACGTCGACCTTGTTGCCGACCTGGAAACGCTCCGGGCGCTGGTCGTTGCGGTCGCGGGCGAGATCGGAACGCCGGATGAACGCCTTGATGCCGTCCGCCAGCTGAACCTCGATGCCGCCATCGTTGACCTCGGTGACCGTGACCGTGATGACCTGGTTCTTTTTGAGGGCCGAACCGGCAGGACCGGCCTTCTCGATCGGATCGTCGCCGAGCTGCTTGATGCCCAGGCTGACGCGTTCCTTCTCCGCGTCGACGTCGAGCACCTTGGCCGAGACGACCTGCCCCTTCTCGTAATCCTTGACGGCTTCGTCGCCCGCCTTGGACCAGGAGAGATCCGAGAGATGGACCATGCCGTCGATCTCGCCGCCGAGACCGATGAACAGGCCGAACTCGGTGATCGACTTGATCTCGCCCTCGATGGTGGAGCCGACCGGATGATCGCGCAGGAACGCTTCCCACGGATTGTCCTGCGTCTGCTTCAGGCCGAGCGAGATGCGCCGCTTGTTGGAGTCGACCTCGAGCACCTGGACTTCGACTTCGGTGCCCGGCACCACGATCTTGGACGGGGCGACGTTCTTCTTGACCCAGGACATTTCCGAGACGTGCACGAGCCCTTCAACGCCGGGTTCCAGCTCGACGAACGCGCCGTAGTCCGTGACGTTGGTGACCTTGCCGGTGAACTTGGCGCCGACGGGATATTTGACGCTGACGCCTTCCCACGGATCGGTCTGGAGCTGCTTCATGCCGAGACTGATGCGCTGCGTCTCGTGGTTGATCTTGATGATCTGCACCGTGACGGTCTGGCCGACCGAGAGAACTTCGGTCGGATGGCTGACGCGACGCCACGCGATGTCGGTGACGTGCAGCAGGCCGTCCACGCCGCCGAGATCGACGAACGCGCCATAGTCGGTGATGTTCTTGACCACGCCCTCGACCACCTGCTTTTCCTGCAGCGATGCGACCAGGCTGGTGCGTTCCTCGGCACGGCGCTCTTCGAGCACGGCGCGGCGCGAGACGACGATGTTGCCGCGGCGGCGATCCATCTTGAGGATCTGGAACGGCTGCGGCTGGTTCATCAGCGGACCGACGTCGCGCATGGGGCGGACATCGACCTGCGAGCCCGGCAGGAACGCCACGGCGCCGTCGAGGTCGACCGTGAAGCCGCCCTTGACGCGGCCGAAGATCACGCCGGTGACGCGCGTCTGCTCGTTGAAGGCGCGTTCGAGCTTGATCCAGCTTTCTTCGCGGCGGGCCTTGTCTCGCGACAGGACGGCTTCGCCGAGCGCGTTCTCGACGCGCTCGAGATAGACCTCGACCTTGTCGCCGACTGAGATCGTCGGCGGCACGCCGGGCATGGAGAATTCCTTGAGCGAGACCCGGCCTTCGGTCTTCAGGCCGACATCGACAACGGCGAAGTCGTTCTCGATGGCGACGACGGTGCCGGTGATGACGGCGCCTTCCTGGGGCGACTGGGTCTCGAAGCTCGCTTCGAGCATGGCCGCGAAGTCGTCGCGGCTCGGGGAGGAAATGGCGTTTGCGTGTTCGTGAACTTTGGTTGCGGCGGCGTGGCGAGCCATTCAGTATTTCCAATTCGGTCGTTCGTGCCGATCGGCTTTCGCCGATGGACTTCCCGTGCGGGCGTCATGCCGCGCGGGCGGTTGCGTTTTCGGTCAAGTTCGAGGTGGCTCGGTGAGGCCGCCGGGTCTCCTAACCCCTGTGGCGTGCCTTGAGCGCGCTGTCGACCTTGGGTTGGACCAGGGCGAGAGCAGCCGCGAACGCGGCGTCTATACCTAAAGTGCTGGTGTCGAGCAAGCTTGCATCCGGGGCCTGTTTCAGGGGGGAAACCGCGCGGGTGCGGTCCGCATGGTCCCTGGCGACGATTTCGGCCAGCAATTCCGCCTCGTTCCGGTCGATCCCGAGACTCTTGAGTTCCAGCCAGCGACGGTGGGCGCGGATGTCCGGTTTGGCGTCGACGAAGAGCTTGGCCGTCGCATCGGGCGCGATCACCGTGCCGATGTCGCGGCCATCCATCACCGCGCCGTGGCTGCGGCCGGGCGGATGGGCGAGAAAGGATTTCTGGAACTCCAGCAACGCGCCGCGCACGGCCGGTATCGCGGCGACCTGCGACGAGGCTTTTCCGACGACGTCGCTGCGGATTTTCGGATCGCCCGCGCGCGCCAGGTCGATGGTGCGCGCGCCGCGCAGCGCATCCGCCTCGTTCGCAGGGTCGCCGTCGGCCTCGAGAACGGCGAGCGCCGTCAGGCGATAAAGCGCGCCGGAATCCATGTGGGCGAAATTGAAATGCTGCGCCAGCCGCTTGGCGAGCGTCCCCTTGCCGGACGCGGCCGTGCCGTCGACCGCGATGACGATGCTCATGCGTTCACCGCCTGCAAGTCGGCGCCGAGGCCGCGCATGAGCTGCTCGAATTCGGGGAAACTGGTCGCGATCATCGAGACATCGTCGACCGAGACGGCATTACTGGCGGCAAGACCCATCGTGAGGAACGACATGGCGATGCGGTGGTCCATGTGCGTGGCGACGCGCGCGCCGCCCGGAGCGCCCTGCGTCCCGCGGCCGTGTACGGTCAGCGTCGCGTCCTTGCCGTCGTTGACAACGTCGATCGCGAGGCCGCACGCCTTGAGTCCATCGGCGATCGCGCTGAAACGGTCGCTTTCCTTCACGATCAGTTCGTCGAGACCGCGCATGACGGTCCTACCTTCGGCGAATGCCGCGGCAACGGCCAGGATCGGATATTCGTCGATCATCGACGGCGCGCGCTCGGGTGGAACCTCGACGCCCTTGAGATTGGATGCGCGGACGCGCAAATCGCCGATCGTCTCGCCGCCGCTCATCCGCTCGTTCTCGATCGCGATGTCCGCGCCCATCTCGATCAATGTCCGGATGAGACCCGCGCGGCGGGGATTGAGCAGGATCGACGGAAGACGCACGTCCGATCCCGGCACGATCAGCGCCGCCACCAGCGCAAACGCCGCCGACGACGGATCGCGCGGCACTGCGACGGCGCAGGGCCGCAGCTCCACTTCGCCCGTGATATGGATCGCCTCGCCCCTGGCAAGCGGCTCGACCGCGATGTCGGCGCCGAACGCCGCGAGCATTTTCTCGGTGTGGTCGCGCGTCAGCTCGTCCTGCGCGATGCGCGAGCGCCCCGGCGCGCCCAACGCCGCAAGAAGCATCGCCGACTTCACCTGCGCCGAGGCGACCGCCACTTTATGATCGACGCAGATCGCCTGGCGCGCGCCGGTGAGCGTCACCGGCATCAAGCCGCGGGCACGGGACGTGTAGCTCGCGCCGTACAGGCGCAGCGGATCGAGCACCCGCGCCATCGGCCGGCTGCGCAGCGACTCGTCGCCGGTGAAAACGGCAGTGATCGGGGTGGTCGCCATCGCGCCCATCACGAGGCGCGAGCCGGTGCCCGAATTTCCGAAGTCGAGAACGTTTTCGGGCTCGGACCAGCCGCCGACCCCGCTGCCCCAGACCGTCCAGTCGCCGGCGCCGTGTCGCGTGACCTGGGCGCCGAAACGGCGCATGGCCTCGGCCGTATTCAGCACGTCTTCGGCCTCCAAAAGCCCGGTAATGCGGGTTTCGCCGACCGTCAGCGCCCCCAGGATCAGGGCGCGATGGGAGATGGATTTGTCCCCCGGGACCGCGGCAATGCCTCGGAGCGGGCCCGACCGGCGCGATCTCATGGGTCTGGCGGTGTCGGAAGCGTGCATTTTCAAGCCCAAAAGTCTCTTTGACAGGCCGTTGCAGGCGTGGCAAACGACCCGCCTTCCAACACAACCCTTTCTTTATGGGAAGCAAGAGCTTGGTCAAGGCAGATCTAGGACTGAAACGCGTGTGCCCCAGCTGCGGGTCGCGCTTTTACGACCTGCAGAAGCGCCCCATCGAGTGCCCGAAATGCGCATTCACGTTCGAGCCCGAGGCTTTGTATAAGCAGCGCCGTCCGCGCCAGCCCGAACCGGTCGCGGCACAGGTCGTGCCGGCCGACACGGAGGACGAGGACGCCGAGAACGAGGACGAGGAGAGCGAAGACGCCGAGGAGATCGTCGAGACGATCCCCGACGAAGCGCCGATCAGCGTGACCGCGACGGGCGAGGACGAGGAAGAAGAAGTCGTCGAGGAGAACGAGACCGAAGGCACCGGCATGCAGGTCGTCGACGAAGACGACATAGAGGACATCGTCGTCGAGGACGACGAAGAGGACGAGGACGACTCGCTCCTCGAGGACGACGAAGACGAAAATGACGACGTCAGCGGCATCATCGACGCTGACATCGAAAAGGACGAGCGCTAGACGTTCGTCGCTACGATCCCCGGCGCCCCATCGCCGGGTCTGGCATCGGGGCCATAGCTCAGCTGGGAGAGCGCCTGCATGGCATGCAGGAGGTCAGCGGTTCGATCCCGCTTGGCTCCACCAGATTTTCCAGTCGAATATCGAATAATTGCGCGCTGTGGCGCAGACGCCCGATTGGCCTCACCTCTGCGTCGGCAATTGATCGGTGAACAATTGAATCGATCACGGCCCGCGCGCGCCCCTTTGGGTGACTACATTTTCGCCGTCGCCCACGACCAGGACGAAACCTTCCATTCACCGTGGGCCCTAATCAGCACCACGGCGAACAGGCCATCCTCGGTGCCCGGATGACCATCCTTGGTTTTGAATGTGAGGTGGCCCGGAATGGACGCGTAAGCCGCGCGCCCTTCGACATCTATCACCACTGGCGCACCGAGCGTCATCAACTCGTCCAATTGGCCGGATTTTTTGACTTCCGCAAACAGTGCGTTGGCGAAGCCTTTGCACCCGTTTCCGGTCCAGTGATACGGAGGAAGCTCATCGGTAGCAGTTGAGTTCAGTGCGCACTGGGCTACAGCGGCCTTGATGTCATTGGCATTGATACCTGCGACAAACGCTTTGAATGGCGCGATTGCGGCGTCTTCTGCCGGTCCGGCGGAAGCGCTGGAGACTATTGCTCCGAACGTCAACGTTACGAATGCCAGTCCAGAAAGTGATCTCATAAGTGTCCCTCCTGTTCCGCAACTCCAGTTCGATCTCGTTCAACGCAACGCTTCGAGGTGCCGCGCTCAGTTTGGCCCCGGCACTGTTGCGCTTGGTGCAATAGACGCGGCGGCCCACCGCTTCGAGCTTGTCAGGTGCATCCTCCACCTGAGTTAGCGTCCACCGCGGCACTGTAAGCTTGGCATGCCCGCAGGTCGGGCAGAAGACCCAGATCACCAGATCGAGGCTGGCGGCTTGATAGGCGCTGTCGTCCACGTCGGTGCAGAGGCGCCACCGCTGCAATGCTCACGCGCGTCACGCCCGCGCTGGTGCCATCTGGTGAAATTCGGCACCGCCCGCCGCCCGCAACGCCGGAAAAGTCCGAAGAGCGGTTCAGGACGTTACGAGAAAAAAGTCAGCGCGTCCGCCAGCCTATCGCGCGACGACATCCGAGCCGCGCGCCTGCCAGGCGACGCACTCGGCATAGGCGCGTTCGTAGACCGCGTTGCGCGTATCCTCATCGAACCCCTGCTCGGCCGTGTCGGCGGCCCGCTCGGTCGCAATGTCCTGGCAGCGCGGGTTGAGCGGCATCGCGGCGGCCGCGGGTTCCGGCCGGGCCGTTGTATCGCCCGCGAACCCGCTTTGCTCGCCGACATAGGTCACGACATTTGCCCAGTCCGAATTGGAACACCCCGCCACGCAGAGCGTCGCGATCAGGACAAGGAATGCGCGCATCTCGCCTCCCAAAATGTCGCCGGAATGCGGGCCGGATGTTTGTGGCAATGGTGAACATAAGCAAGTGCTTGCGCGAACACGGTTGCGCGATGGAAGTGACGGCGGCGACAGCTGTCTGGACGCCGATGCAGGGCGCGGCCGCCTTGCAGTCCGGCGACAATTGCGACAAGACACGTTCGAACCGTACCTGTACCGTGTCCGCTACGTCTGACGGGCACACGGAACTCTGATTTGAGCGCTTTCATCGACGCCCGGACGATCCCGTCGGGCACCGTCCTGCAAGCTGACCTGGCGATCATCGGCGGCGGACCCGCCGGGATATCGCTCGCCCTCGCGCTCGCGCACACGCCGCTGAAGATCATGCTGTTCGAGAGCGGCGGCATGGATTTCGACGCCAGGACACAGGCGCTCTACGCCGGAAAGGTTTCCGGAGTCTCCTATCTGCCGCTGGATTCCTCGCGCATGCGATATCTCGGCGGCGGGACCAATCATTGGGGCGGGTGGTGCCGGCCGCTCGACGCCATCGACTTCGAGCAGCGCTCCTGGGTTCCCTATTCCGGCTGGCCCTTCGGGATCAAGGAACTGAAGCCGTATTTCAAGCGCGCGCAGGATCTCGTCGAAGCGGGGCCCTGGAGCTACGACGCATCGGACGAGCCGATGTCGGCGGTCGCGCCGCTCCTCGCGCTCGGCGACGGCGGCGTCTACACGAGCTGGTTCCAGTTCAGCAAGACCCGCAACAGCGTACTCCCGACCCACTTCGGCGACCGTTATGCGGACGATTTAAGGCGCATCCCGAATCTCAAACTGTTTCTGCACGCCAACGCGACGCGGCTGCATCTCGCGCACGATGCGGCAAGCCTCGCCGGCTTCGACGTCGCCACGCTCAACGGACGTAAATTCTCGGTGAAGCCGGCGACGACCGTGCTGGCACTCGGCGCCATGGAAAATGCACGCCTCATGCTGGCCTCGAGCGACGTCGCCGCGGCCGGTGTCGGCAACGGCCACGACCTGGTCGGGCGCTTTTTCGCCGATCATCCGATTCCGCGCGACACGGCGACGCTCGTGTCCTTCGCGGGCGACATCGCCGGATACTATTTCGACGCCTACAATTTGAACGGCGCGATCTTGCGGCCCGCTTATGCGCCGCGCGACGAGTTCAAGCGCAGCGCCAATGTCCTGGGTTCGCTGACGACGGTCGAGAATGCCGTCGAGCTCGACGATCTCGGCAAGGCGGCCGTCGTCTCCACGGCGCTGGCGCTCGGCGTCGATGCCGGAAACGCCAAGGCCTATTCCATCGGCTGCGGCCTGGAGCTGCAGCCCGATCCCGAACGGCGGCTGACGCTGACCGGCGAGCGCGACGCACTCGGCATGCCGCGGCTGAAGCTCAGCAATCACGTGTCGGACGCGGACTTCGCGCGCTATCGGCTGACCATGAAGGAACTGGGCCGTCAGCTGCTCGCGGCGCGCAGCGGAATGATCCGTCTCAACTACAAGACGCGCGCCGAATGGGTCCAGGCCCTGGACTGGGGCGATCATCACCTCGGCACGACGCGCATGCATGTCGACCCGAAGCAGGGCGTCGTCGATGCGAATTCGCGCGTTCACGGCATCTCGAACCTGTACGTCGCGGGCAGCGGCGTCTTTCCGACCTACAGCGCCTCGAATCCGACCATGAACCTAGTCGCCCTGACGTTGCGCCTCGCCGATCACCTGAAGAGGGCGATGCGATGAACGAGACGCGGGTCTCCCGGCGGAGGGCGCTCATCGGCGGCGGAGTAACGGCCACCCTGTTCGCCGTGGCTTTCGGTTTGACGTTTCCGCGCCTGTTCGGCCGCCGCTATGCGCCCACGCCTTACGACGACCTGCTCGCACACCTCGTAGACCGGGACCGCGCGGCGCGGGTCGGCGCCGAAATCCGTCTCGCCGAGCCGAAATTCGACGGTAAGGCCGCCGCACGCGAACTGCGCCAGCGATTTGAGCAGCGGGACATCGCCGAAGTGTGCGACGCGGATGTGAGAGAAGGTCGTCTCGCCGAGGTCGGCGGTTGGGTCCTGCCGGAATCGCTTGCAGAGCTGTGCGCGCTGGCGGCCGAATAGCGCTCAGGCGCCGCGCGCAATCCCCGACACTGCACAAAGGCTGGCCGGAATGAGTCCGCGCAGCGAATTCCCCAGGAACACGTCGCCGCCGAGATCGTCCGGAGCGAGCGTCTGCTCGACGCACGCGCCGCGCTCGATCAGTTCGCGTCTCAGCACGCCGTCGAGCACGCCCGCCGAAAGCGGCGGAGTGAGAAGCACGCCGTCGCGACGGACGAAGATGTTGGTGCGGCTGCCTTCCGCGAGTTCGCCGCGCTCGTTGAGGAACAGCACCTCGTCGCAGCCGACAAGTGCGGCAAGCCGCGCCTGCTCGTCGTCGTAAAAGCTGCGCCACGTCGTCTTGTGCCGCAACAGGTCGTGGGCGCTGTCCACCGCATGCGGCGAAACGGCAAACGTCCACTGCCGCGGCGCGGCGCCCAAGGCGCTGGTCGTGCAGGCGAACGCACCGCTTTCGTCGAGCGTGAGACGGACGCGCGTCGGACCCTGTGCGCCCTGCACCGCTCCCGCGAGCGTCCCGGCCGCCGAGTCCCGGTCGAAGGGCAGACCGAAACGTGCGGCCGAGCGCTGCATCCGGTCGAGATGACGCTCCAGCCGGGTGAAGCCGTCTTCGAAGCGCAGCGTTTCGATCAACCCGATTGGATGCCGTCCGGCTTCGAAATAGCGCGCCTTGAGCAGGCATTCGGCATATTCGGACTCCGCCGTCGAATCCTGCACGACCGCGCCGCCTATGCCGAGCTGGCCCATATCGCCCGCGATCGTGAGCGTGCGGATGGCGACGTTGAAATTCGCCGTTCCGTCCGGCGCGAAGCGGCCGACGGCGCCGCAATAGACGCCGCGCGGACTCTGCTCGAGCGCACGGATGATCTCCATCGCGCGAATCTTGGGCGCCCCGGTGACCGACCCGCAGGGAAAGAGCGCACGGACGATCGCTTCGACGCGCGTCGCCGGCCTGAGCTGCGCAGTGACGGTCGAGACCATGGTGTGCAGCGTCGGATAGGTCTCCACCGCGAACAGCTCCGGCACGGCGACACTGCCGATGAGCGCCAGCCTGCCCACATCATTGCGCAACAGATCGACGATCATCAGGTTTTCGGCGCGGTTCTTCGCCGAGGCGGCGAGCGCGGTTCGGGCGCGCGCGTCGGAGAGCGCATCCGTGCCGCGTGGCGCGGTACCTTTCATCGGCCGCGCCGTGATCTTTCCCTCTTTCGAGATGTCGAAGAACAGTTCCGGCGACAGGCTCAGGATCTGGCGTGCGCCGTCGTCGACGAACGCGCCATGGCCGGACTGCGCGCGGTCGCGAAGCTGGAGGTACAACGCCATGGCGTCACCGGCGAAGCGGAATCTGGATCGGAAGCTGAGATTCGCCTGATAGATGTCGCCGGCTTCGATGAAGTCGTGGACCTTCGCGAAGCGTGCGCGATACGCGGCTTCATCCCACGCATGCTGCAAGGGTCCCGCATAAGCACGGCCCCTCGTTTGGAGCGCGCTTCGGCCGATCGGTTCGGGCGCGTCGAAGACGCCGAACCAGAGCAAGGGAATGTCGCGCCGCGGCCATTGAAGGCGCCCTAGGCGCGGCTCCAGCACATAGCCGAGCTCGTACGACATCCAGCCGGCGACGTGCCGGTTTTGCGCCAGCGCCGTCTCGACTGCCGCCAGCGCGCCAGGGACCTCGTCAGGCTCTCGGGCCTCAATCACCTGTCCGGGACGACAGAATCGCAAAAGGCGCCCCGGTCCGGCGGGGGCGTCGTCGAGAAGGACAAGAGGGCCTGACACCAGCTGAAACCCAAGGTTGTACAAGGCGGCGGCCAAACCCTTGATTTGGCCGGTTCAGTCCCCACATTCTTACCAGAAGGTGACGCCCCGTAGCGGGTCGCCGAATGCATACCGGCCGCTCGCTTGCGGGGGCCATGAGAACCCTGGGCCGCTTGAAGGAGGGCTTGGAATATGAACCGCGCAGTCTATTTCAATAGCCCGTTTCTCCTGGGCTTCGAGCAGCTGGAGCGCTTGCTCGAACGCACGGCCAAGAGCGCCGGCGACGGCTATCCGCCCTACAACATCGAACAGCCCGACGAAGACAATCTGCGCATCACGCTGGCCGTGGCAGGCTTCCGGCCCGACGAGCTCACGGTGACCGTCGAAGGCCGCCAGCTCGTCATCCGCGGCAAGCAAGTGGAACCCGGCGACAAGCAGTTTCTGCATCGCGGGATTGCGGCACGTCAATTTCAACGCGCATTCGTTCTTGCAGAAGGGATCGAAGTCACCGGAGCGGAGTTGCAGAATGGCCTGCTCTCGATCGAGCTGGCCCGTCCGAAGTCAGAAAACGTCATCCGAACGATCGCGATCCGGACGCATTCCGGCAAAACGAACGGGAAGGGCGAAGGAGAACGGTCATGAACGACGAACTCGAAATCAAAAATCCGCCCGCCTTTGACGCGGGAAGAATTGCCTACATCAAGCCGACGGGGAACGACGAGGCGCATCGCCTCGGACTGATCCCGCCGGGCATCACCTTGCCACCGGGCGTGAAACTCTACGTCCTGCATGCCGTGGACGGCAGCGTTCTCGGCTACACCGACGCCTACGACAGCGCCTACGGCGCGGCGGTGCAGAACGAATTGACTCCTGTGTCTGTGCACTAGCCCCCCTCCTGCACGGACGGGTTCAACGGGAGAGGCCGGCGGTCCAGAATGGCTGCCGGCCTTTTTCTCGTTCGGCCGGCGGGATCAGGTGGGCGGTTCGGCGATCGAGAACAGGTCGCGTTCGCCCAATTCGGCGCTGCGGCGGCGCTCCAGTTCCTGGTTGTAGCGGCGGAGCGCGTAAGCTTCCGTCAGATAGCCGACGATCTCGCGGTTCGACGCGCTGGAGAGAACCGGCAACGCTTCGCTTTGCAGTTCTTCGAACCGCAGCAGCGCCGAACGCACATTCTCGCCCGGCAGCAGGAACATGTCCGGCGCCACGGCGCATTCTCGCGCGGTCAGCCGGTCGAGCGCGTCGTTGTTCTTGGCATCGTGCACCGCGATCATGTCGAGCATGCCGACGAACACGCTGCCCTCTTCCACCACGAAGACTCGCTTGGCGCTGCCCAGCGGATAGGTCTGGCGCACGACTCGCAACGTCGTTTCGGCCGTCACCAGCTTGGGATCCGAGCGCATGAGCCTGGCGACCGTCATGTCGGCCAGCCATCCGACATCGTGCGGACTGCGTATGCCGAGCCCGCGCTGGTGGAAGCGCCAGGTGGAGAAGGAATAGCCGAACGTCAGGCGCACCAGCGTGGAGGCGATGACAACCCCGACCATCACGCCGACCGTCATGGGAAAATCGCCCGTGCCCTCGAGCACCAGGAACACCATCGTCAGCGGCGCCCCGATTACGGCGGCGGCGACCGATCCCATTCCCACCATCATCAAGGCTGCGTGCTGCTCGGCGAGGCGCGGCACCAGCAGCGCCGTCACGTCCGCGAACACTGCGCCGAACAGGCATCCCAGGAAAAGCGACGAGCTGAACATGCCGCCGCGATAGCCAGAGCCGATGGAAACCGCCGATGCGACGAGCTTGGCGAACAGAATGACGAGCAAGGGTATCAACGGCCAGTCATGGTCGAAATGGAACTGGATGGCGCCGTGCCCGCTGCCCAGCACCTGCGGCACGTGCAGGGCGATCGCGGTCAGCAACATGCCGCCGATCGCCGGGCGCATCCATTGCGGCATCGGCAGGCGCCGCAGCGCGCGCTCGGCCCAGGTCACGGCCTGCATGGAGAGCACGCTGAACGCCGCGGCGAAAAGTCCGAGCAGCGCGAAGAGCAGATACACCGACTGCTTGAAGTGGAAGACCTGCCCGACGACGAATAGCGGCTCGGGATGGATGATTGCGCGTTCGGTCAGTACCGCCGACAGCGCTGCCACCGCGACGGGCGCGAGCGCGCGCGTCGAATAGTTCCCGAGGATGAGTTCGTAACCGTAGAACGCGCCGGCGAGCGGCGCATTGAAGGCCGCGGCGATCGCCGCCGCTGCGCCGGCCGTCACGAAAACGCGCTGATCGGCGCGGCGCAGCTTGAAGTACTGGCCGACCGACGAGAACGCGCTCGCGCCGAACTGGCTGTAACCGGCCTCCATTCCGACCGAAGCGCCCGCGGCGTTCGAAACGATCGTCGCCACGACGAGGCGCAGGCTGTCGAACATCGACATGCGCCCGCCGTGGAGCGCGTTGGCCTCGATCGGGTCGACGATTTCGGAGGTGCGGTAGCGACTGACGACATAAGCCGCCAGTCCGATCGCGAGTCCCCCCAGGACGGGCACGACCAGAATGCGGCCCTGGTTGACGCCGATGCCCGTGCTGAGGCTCTGACTGCTCGTCAGATCGAAACTGACCCGATGCAGAAGGTCGATGAACCGGCGCAGAATTGCGACGAGAAAGCCGACGATCGAGCCGACCACGCCGCACACGAAGATCTGGAACGGCTCGTTGGAACGCAGATCGCGCTGGAACGCCGACAGCAGCATCCTTAGGGCACGCAGAAGCACGGCGAGGCGCATCGGCCGCTTTGCGATAACAACTCCGTCGTGAATGCTCATCAATCGATCCGGCAGGTGGGCGCCCGCTCCCGATCCTGGACCTGCGACGTTTTCCGCTACGTTACCTTGCGATCAGGTCGCACGTTTTCGGATCAAAGTCCCAAGCGCCGATGTCACACCAAACTACTGGGACAAAGGTAACATTAAATTTCCGTAGCGGGAGGATCAACGCGGGGCCGTCAGGACATTTCCGAAGCCCATCTGGACAAGCGCACGGACGGGCCGGAAGCTGATCGCAGATCAGACGGAGAATGCGCATGGAACCGGTCAAGAAACTCAGCCGTTCGGTTCGGGGCCTGTCGGTGCTGGTCACCGGAGCGGCAAGCGGCATGGGGCGGGCGACCGCGCACGCCTTCGCCGATGAGGGCGCGAAGGTGGCCGTCACCGACTTCAAGGGCGACGGAGCGGAGGCCGTGGCGAAAGAGATTCGCGAGAATGGCGGTCACGCGAAGGCCTGGACGCTGGACGTGAGCGATGCCGGTGCGATCGCGCGTACGGTCGAGGCGGTGGCCGCGGAGTTCGGCGGGATCGACGCGCTGATAAACAATGCCGGCATCCCCGCCGGCCTGCCCATCGATCATGCGCGATACGACGAAGTGTGGGACCGCGCCGTGTCGGTGCTGCTGACCGCGCATCAGCGCACGATCCGCGCCTGCCTGCCGCATCTGCGCAAGTCGAAGTCTCCGCGCATCGTGAACATCGCTTCGACCGAGGCGCTCGGCGCCACCAACAGGGACAGCCCCTATGCGGCCGCGAAAGCCGGCGTCACCGGACTGACTCGCGCGCTCGCCGTCGAGCTCGGCCCGGAAGGCATTACCGTGAATTGCATTTGTCCGGGCCCGGTCCGGACGGGCATGACCGCGCCGATCCCTGAAGAAGACAAGGCCGTCTACGCCAGGCGGCGTACGGCGTTGCGCCGCTACGGCGATCCGGAGGAAGTGGCCCACATGACGCTCAGCCTCTGTTTGCCGGCAGCGTCGTTTCTCACCGGAACCGTGATACCGGTCGATGGCGGGCTGATGGCCCGAAACGCCTGAACGTTCAGGCGGCCTGGGCGCCGGACGAGCCGGTGGTGTCGGTGAGGATGGCGTAGAGCGCCTCGGGCGTCTTGGCGGCGCGCAGCTTTTCGGTGGCCGTCTGATTGCGCAGGAGACGCGAGACGCGCGCGAGCGCCTTCAGATGGTCCGCGCCGGCGCCTTCGGGCGCCAGCAGCATGAAAACGAGATCGACCGGCTGATTGTCGACCGCGTCGTAATCGATCGGCGTCTCCAGCCGCGCGAAGACGCCGACGATTTCGCCGATGTCGGCGAGGCGACCGTGCGGGATCGCGATGCCCTGCCCCACGCCGGTCGTGCCGAGACGCTCGCGCTCCATCAGCGTCTCGAAGATCTTGCGCTCGGGCAGACGGGTGACTTGCGCGGCGCGGGCGGCGACTTCCTGAAGCAGGTGCTTCTTACCCTGGACCTTGAGCGATGCGATGACAGCCGACGGCTTGAGAAGATCGGAAATGTTCATGGACAACCTTCGCTGTGCTGTCAGGCCGGCGTGCGCGTGCGCGCCCGTGCCTTGGCGTGATGATTCTTGAGCTTGCGCTTGTAGCGGCGCAACTGCACTTCGAGGTGCGCGAATGCCTTGTCGAACGCCCGGTGCGCGTCCTGGCCTTCTCCTTCGGACTTCAGAACCGTGCTGGAATCCAGATGCAAGGTGCAGTCCGCGCGGAAAAACGGGCCGTTGTGGGAGAATACCACATTGGCTTCGGCGCCGCCGTCGAAGTGCTTACCCACAACTTCCTCCAGACGAAACCGGACGCCCGCCGGGAGCGTCTCGCCAATCTGAATTTGCTTTCCTGAAACCCGAACTCGCATGGCCTTCTTCTACAATGGCCTGAACGCGCTTTGCGTCACAAAAGTTCCGCTTTTTCGACACGCCCCGTTCGAAGGCGCGGGTGTGTAGGCCCACCATTACGGAATGTCAACGCTTGCAATTAACGATAGGGCGCGCCAGCGGATTCTTGTATTGACTTCAAGCGCCTGCGCTCCACAGAGGACGGGATTCGCATGGCCTCGCGGTACTTGGCGACCGTACGCCGGGCGATGTTCACGCCGTCGGCGGTGAGCAGCGCGACAATCCTGTCGTCGGAGAGGATTTCGACGGGCTCCTCGTTCTGGATCAGCTCCTTGATGCGATCGCGAACGGCTTCCGCGGAATGCGCTTCCGCCCCGCCGACCGACTGGATCGAGGCGGTGAAGAAGTACTTCAATTCGAACATGCCGCGCGGCGTGGAAATGTACTTGTTCGACGTCACCCGGCTGACCGTAGACTCGTGCATCGAGATGGCGTCGGCAATGGTGCGCAAGTTGAGCGGCCTGAGATGGCGCACGCCGTAGGTGAGGAACGCGTCCTGTTGCCGGACGATCTCGGTCGCGACCTTGAGTATCGTCCGCGCGCGCTGATCCAGGCTCTTCACCAGCCAATTGGCGTTGTTGAGGCAGTCGGTCAGGTAGTTCTTGGCGTCCTTGTCGCGCGCATTCTTCGAAACCTGCGAATAGTAGCGGCTGTTGACGAGAAGTCGCGGCAGGGTGTCGGAGTTGAGTTCCACATGCCAGCCGCCGTCGGGGCCGACGCGCACGAACACGTCCGGCACGACCGGCTGCACCGGCTCCGTGCTGAAGGCCAGCCCGGGCTTGGGCGTCAGTCCGCGGATTTCCGCGATCATGTCGCCGACGTCCTCGGCGTCCACGCCGCAAAGCTGCGACAGGGCGGCGACGTCGCGTCGCGCGACGAGGTCGAGCCGCGTCAGCAATGCGGCAATCGCGGGATCGTAGCGGTTCTGCGCTTTCAATTGCAGCGTCAGGCATTCGGCGAGATCGCGCGCTCCGACTCCGACAGGCTCGAAGCCCTGCAGCACGCGAAGGGTTTCCTCGATCGTCGCGACGTCGATCACGAGGCGTTCTGCGACTTCGGCGATGTCGGCACGCAGATACCCGGCCTCGTCGATGGAATCGATCAGCGTCAGGCAGATCAGCCGCTTGTCCGGCGGCAGCGCGGCGATCGAAAGTTGCTCGATCAGATGATCTTTGAGCGTTCCGCCGCCGGCAACAGTCGACTCGAGAAGATCCTCGTCGCCCTCGAAGGCGTTGCCCGATTTGACATTAGACCAGTCGCTGAGCGGAGCGCTTTCCGTCGACGGCGACGGCTGCGCCGTGTCGGCGTCGTAAAGATTCTCCTGGCCGGAATCGAGATCGGCCACCTTGGAGAAATCCTCGCGCGACAGCTCGGTGTCGAGCGCTTCGGATTTGACCTCGCCCTGCTGCTGCTCGCGCTCAGGCTCCGCGGGACCTTCGTCGCGCTCGAGCAGCGGGTTGCGTTCCAGTTCCTGCTCGCAATATTCGGCCAGCTCGACGTTCGACAGTTGCAGCAGCTTGATCGCCTGCTGCAGCTGGGGCGTCATGACAAGGCCCATGCCTTGCCGGATTTCCAGCTTCTGGCCTACCCCTGCCATGTGCGCACCGTGAACATGGCTAGAGCGAGAACCTCTCGCCCAGATAGACGCGGCGCACGTCGCGATCGACGACGATCTCTGCCGGCGTGCCTTCCTTCAGGACCAGGCCGTCGTGCAGGATGTAGGCGCGGTCGATGATGTCGAGCGCGTCGCGCACATTGTGATCGGTGATCAGGACGCCGATGCCGCGGTCCTTGAGGTGAACGACGAGATCGCGGATCTCGCCAACGGCAATGGGATCGATGCCGGCCAAAGGCTCGTCGAGAAGGATGTAGGACGGATGTGTGGCGAGGGCGCGCGCGATTTCCACGCGCCGCCGCTCTCCGCCGGAAAGGGCGATCGCGGGCGTCTGGCGGACATGCGTGACGCCGAATTCGGCGAGCAGTTCCTCCACCATCGCGTTCAGGCGGTTCGGATCGGGTTCGACGAGTTCGGCCGCGGCGCGGATATTTTGCTCGGCGGTCAGGCCGCGGAAGATCGACGCTTCCTGCGGCAGGTAGCCGATGCCGAGGCGCGCGCGGCGATACATCGGCAGGCGCGTCACATCGGTGCCGTCGACCTCGATGGTGCCGGCGTCGGCCGGGATGAGTCCGGTGATCATGTAGAAGCAGGTGGTCTTGCCGGCGCCGTTCGGGCCGAGCAGCCCGACGACTTCGCCGCGCTTTACCGAAAGACTAACGGAGCGGACGACGGGACGGCGATTGTAACTTTTGGCGATGCGCGTCACGACGAGTCCCTTGCCGCCTTCGATCACCCGCGGGCGCGTCGAAAGCTCTGCCTGTCCCCTGATTTCTCTGCCGTTTGCGCTCATGGGCAAGAACCATGCCTATTCGTGTTTAAGGAAGGATGAACCATATCATTTGCTTCCCGACTGCGGCGGAGGCGTAAACAATCCCTGAACGCGGCCGCGCGTTCCGTTCGCACCGCCGCCGAGCTGTGCGATGCCGGTCACGAGGTTCACCGTCAGCTGCGCGCCGCGCATCACGTTCTTCTCCTTCGTCAGAACCACGTGTCCCGACAAGGTGACGAGACGCGGCACGACGTCGTAGACGCCGCTGTCGCCCGTCGCCGTTCCCGACGCCGAATTCACCACGACATTGCCGTTGAAGAAGATCTTCTGAGGCTTGTTGTCTGCGACCAGGATGCGCACCGTGTCGGAACGCATGCGGATGTCGCCCTGGGTGATGATGACGTTGCCGGAATAGGTGCCCGTGATGCCGCCGGCGGTCGCCGGGTTCTTCTCAGCGACGAAATTATCCGCCGAGACGGCGATCGGCTGGTTCGCATCGTGGTGCGACAAGAGCGAAGCGCCTGCCGGCGGCGTGGCGCCAGGCGCACTCCCGGTCGGTGCCGTCGCGGCAAAGGCCGAGCCGCAGGTCAGAAGGGCGAAAAGAAGTAACGCACGCTTCATGGCTGATGAACCTCGGACGCGTTGATCGTCATCTGGACATGGCCGTGCAGCATGATCCGCTTGGTCAGCCGGTCGAGCTCGAACGAATCCGCGCGCAGCGTGCCGGTCGGCCCGTGGCCGGTCACTTCGCCCGGACCTTTGAAGAGTCCCTTTTTCAAATCTACGCTCGCCTGTCCGGTGTGCAGTTCGTAGCCGTCGTCCGAATACATGGAAATGCCGCCGCTCAGCTCCAGCGCACTCTTGTCCAGATCGACGAAGCCCCTGGCCGCGTCGGCATTCATCCAGCGGTTGTTGTCGAGCGTGACGTCCGCCTCGACCTGCCTCAGAACGACCTTGTGCGTGT
>DATJZB010000039.1:0-93273 GCA_035499335.1 Rhizomicrobium sp.
CTTTCGCGAACCGGGACCCCGACCGGCCGGCCTATGGGCGGAGGCGAAGGCGATATTGGATACGGAGCGTGGCGCAGCCTGGTTAGCGCACCAGTCTGGGGGACTGGGGGTCGTGGGTTCAAATCCCGCCGCTCCGACCAATAATACTAATAACTTACCGCTATTTGCTGCGCCGACTAACTTGGGCGTCTGGGACTACCGTCTGGGACTTTTCGCCGTTGAGAACAGCGAGTGCGGGCCGATCCGAGGCGCGAACCGCCATAGCGCGTTGCAGATCGTGCTCGGCGAGATTCTCGACTTCAGTGATGCGCTAGGAGTTGCGTCGTACGAGCTTGGTCTCGGTCCAGCAATTTCACGAAGTCAAACTTGCCAGACCCGATCCCGCGCGAGCGTAGCGATGCCTGCAGAGCACAGCACTGCCAGTTCAGCTTCAACCGCGCCTTACGTCTTCAGCGTCGCGAGGAGGAGGGACGTCTCGGTCGACGCAATTCCCTCGATCGTACGGATCTGGTCGAGTATCGCGCTGAAGCCGCCCAGCGTTTCCGTTTCCAGTTCGACGACGAGATCCCAGCGGCCGTTGGTCGTGTGGATCTTGTCGACCTCGGGGAAACCGCGCAGCGTCCGCGTGACCTTGCTGGAGCGCTCGCCCTCGATCGCGACGCACATCACGGCGCGGACCTGGTTTCCATCGGCTTGAGGCCGGGTGCGGACCGTGAAGCCCTGAATCTCGCCGCGATCGAGCATGTTCGTGATGCGGTTCTGCACCGTGCCCCGCGACACCTTCAGTTTCTTGGCGAGAGCGGCCGCAGACTCCCGGCCGTCCGAGCGCAGCAGCGAAATAAGATTTCGATCCAAATCATCCATCAAAACGTCACCTATGTCTGCCGAAACGACAAATGCTTGGACATATTAGCATCTTGTTGTCTTTCCGCTAACACAATCTGATGGCTTCCTATCGCCGACCCCGGAGAGAGGCGAATCACCTTGTCCGCACCGATTTTCTTGACCACCGATCCCAGGCACTTCGACGTGTCGTACCAGATCAATCCCTGGATGCGGCCCGACGCCTGGCGCGCCGCGCCCGACGCCCGGCGCGCCGCGGCGCAGGCCGCGTCCGGCGAACTGATCTCAGCGCTGAAGGCCGCAGGCGGAACGATCGAAACCGTACCGTCCGTCGAGGGCTTGCCCGACCTCGTCTTTCCCGCGAACGCGGCCATCGTGCTGGACGGCCGCGTATTGCTCGCGCGCTTTCGTCACCCGGAGCGTCAGGGCGAGGAGCCCGTTTTTCGCGCGGTCTTCGAGCGGCTTCGCCAACGGGGAACCGTGGATGAGATCGTCGAACTGCCCGATTGGATCTATCAGGAGGGCGCTGGCGACTGCATCTGGGACGACGACCGGGGTCTCTTCTGGGTGGGACATGGTCCGCGCTCGACGACGAATTCCATCGAAATTATTGCCGACACCTTCGGCCAAAAGGTCGTACCGCTCGCGCTGGCCACCGACCGCTTCTATCATCTCGACACCTGCTTCTGTCCGCTCGCCGGCGGCGCCGTACTCTATTATCCGCCGGCCTTCACGGACGACGCGCTCGCCACCATACGTGCAACGATCCGCGCCGAAGACCGGATCGAGGCGAGCGACGAGGAAGCGGCGGCTTTCTGCGTCAACGCGGTGAACATCGATCGAAAGATCATCATGGCGAAGGCCCCGGACACTCTGCGCACCAAGCTGGGCGCGCATGGCTATGAGCTTGTCGAAATCGATTTGGCGCCGTTCATACTTTCGGGCGGCGCCGCCTTTTGCATGACGCTGCGGCTCGATCGCGTGAGCCGCGGACGCCGGGCGATGTACGCCGCAGAATAGAGGAGGCCGCCGTGACGGAACTCGCTCCCCGAAATCTCAAGACCGCAGAGTTCATCCTGCGCGAGGCGGAGTATGGAGCACAGAACTACAAGCCCCTCGACGTTGTGCTGACGCGAGGCGAGGGCATCTATGTCTGGGACGTCGAGGGCCGTCGCTATGTCGACTGTCTCGCCGCCTATTCCGCCGTCAACCAGGGTCACTGCCATCCCAAGATTCTGAAGGCCATGACCGAGCAGGCCGCCCGTCTGACGATCACGTCGCGCGCGTTCCGCAACGATCAACTCGCGCTGTTCTACGAAGAGCTCTGCGCTCTGACGCGCTCGCACAAGGTGCTGCCGATGAATTCGGGCGCCGAAGCCGTGGAGAGTGCGCTCAAGCTGGCGCGCAAGTGGGGCTATGAGGTCAAAGGCGTTCCCGAGGGAATGGCCGAGGTCATCGTGTGCGCCAACAATTTCCACGGCAGAACCATCGCAGTCGTGGGTTTCTCGACCGATCCGGACTCGCGCCACGGCTTTGGCCCCTTCGCGCCGGGTTTTCGCGTCATCCCGTTCGGCGATGAGGAGGCGCTCGCCCGCGCCATTTCACCCAACACCGTCGCGCTCCTGGTCGAACCGATCCAGGGAGAAGCCGGAGTCATCATCCCGCCCGCGGGATATCTGAAGGCCGCGCGGGAACTGTGCACGGCGAACAACGTGTTGCTCATTCTAGATGAAATACAGACCGGTCTGGGGCGCACGGGAAAGCTTCTCGCCGAAGAGCATGAGGGCATCGAGGCCGATCTGACCCTGATTGGAAAGGCCCTTTCCGGCGGCTTCTACCCGGTTTCCGCCGTGCTCTCCAACTCGGAGGCGATGAACGTGCTGCATCCTGGCGAGCACGGTTCGACATTCGGCGGCAATCCGCTTGCCTGTGCGATTGCGCGCGCCGCGCTCAAGGTGCTTGTCGAGGAAGGCATGGTCGAGAACGCGGCCCGCGTCGGCAAGCACCTCAAGCACCGGCTCGCCGCGATCCGGTCGTCGCGCATAAAGGAAGTTCGTGGTGTCGGGCTGATGATCGCCGTGGAACTGCATCCGGACGCGGGCGGGGCGCGGCCGGCTTGCGAAGCGCTGAAGAATGTCGGCCTGCTTTGCAAAGAGACGCACACCCATACGATCCGGATCACGCCGCCGCTGATATTGGATGAGACGATGGCGGACTGGGTTGCGGCGCGTTTTGCCGAGGTCTTGCACTAGCGCGCCGGTCGCCGACGTCCGTCAGTGGACGCCGGCGTTTCGGCCCGCAATGTAGTCAGTTGCCGAAGTCCCAGGCTTCGCCTGCCGCATAGCGCGACAGGACGTTGCGCGCGATCAGAATGCGGTGAACCTCGTCCGGTCCGTCGGCGATGCGCAGCGTCCGCGCGCCGAGGTACATGCCGGCGAGGGGCGTGTCGCCTGACACACCGGCCGCTCCCCACACCTGAATGGCGCGGTCTACGACGCGCTGGTAGGCGGCCGGCACGAAGATCTTGATCGCCGATATATCAGTCCTCGGATCGCCGCCGCCTTCCATCATCTCCGCGCAGCGGATCGTCATCAGGCGCGCGGCCTGAATGTCTATGTAGGAATCGGCGATGAACCCCTGGATGAATTGCTTGGACGCAAGCACGCCGCCATGGACTTCGCGCATTGCGGCGCGCTCGACCATCAGGTCGAAAGCCCGCCACATCTGGCCGAGCGAGTTCATGCAGTGGAACACGCGTCCGGCGCCGAGCCGGTCCTGCGCGGCCTTGTGACCCGAGCCCGCCGCGCCCAACGCATTCTCCTCGGGAACGCGCACATTGTCGTAGACGATCTCGCAATGGTCGCTCGCGCGTCCCCATACTTCGACGCCGCGTACGATGCGCAGACCGGGCGTGTTCTTGGGGACGATGATCTGGGTCATCCGGCCTGTATCGCGCCCCGCACCTTCGGTGCGGCACATGACGATCAGAAAGTCGGCGCGGAAACCGTTCGAGGTGAACCACTTGTGCCCGTTGATGACCCATTCGCCGTTCTCGAGGCGTGCCGTCGTCTTGATCGCGCGCGGATCGGAACCGGGTGCGTCCGGTTCGGTCATCGAGAAGCCCGACTCCATTTTTCCTTCTGTCAGCGGCACGAGCCATTTCTTCTTCTGGGCATCGGTGCCGTATTTGAGCAGGATCGTCTGGTTGCCCGAGTTGGGCGCGACCACGCCGAACAACGCCGCTCCGCCTGGTGTGTAAGCCAGGATCTCATTCATGTAGGCGTGCTCGAGAAAGCTGAGGCCCGAGCCGCCGTATTCGGGCGGCAGGTGCGGCGCCCACAGACCCGCCTGCTTGACCCTTTCCTTGATCGTCTCGGCGACGTTCTTTGCCTTTTCCCTCTCCTCGGCCGACGCGTCTCTGCGCCAGCGCGTGGCGAGCACGCGCTCGTTGGGCAGGATTTCCTTGTTCACGATGCGAGCAGTGAGATCGCGGATTTCGTTGATTCGCGGATCCAGCGTGGGGACCGGCTTCACGTTCATGGGCACGGCGGCAACCTTTCTAGCGGCGGGAATGGGAGAGACTAGGTGGCTGAACCATACCATCTTTGACGCAGGTCAATGTAGTTCGGCGCTCGGCCACCGGATTCGCCTCGAAAGATGGGTGCGCTGACCGCGCACGCGGACCGTCGACACGCCGCGTCAATGATTGGGTTCGCCCGATGCTGGGGGGTGCGTAAACCGCGTATCGCGTAGCGTTGTATCGGCAAGACCGATAGCGGAATCTTGACCGCCTCGCCGCCTTGAAAACACTTCGCATTCGAAGGATTATTGTCCGTCTCCAGGAGGGATCGGTGGTCGATATTCCGCGCATATCGTTCGAACAGCTGCCCGAAAAGCTGCGTTCGGAGCTGGACGCGAAATACCGCCGTCTGGGCTATCTCGGCGAATTCTTCCAGGTCGGAGCCCACCAGCCCGAGGCGCTGTTTCATTTCAACCGGTTCACCGAAACGTTGAAGGAGGCGTTGCCGCAAAACCTCGTCGAGCTGCTGGCGCTGACTCTGTCCGCATGGAGCGGCAACGACTATGAACGCGTGCAGCACGAGCGGCTGGCTCTGAAGTACGATCTGACGGAGGCCTGGATCCGCGACGTGGAGCGGCTCGACCCCGATTCAACGACTCTGCTTTCGGTTGAAGAGAAAGCGGTCCAGCGCCTTGCTCTCGCGATGGCGACAAGCCAGGGCAGAAACGCGCACGACACCGCGGTGGCCTGCCGGAAATTGGTCAGCGCCGACCGCCTCGTCGCGATCATGATGACGGTCGGCCGCTACCTGGCGCACTCGACGATCTGCAACACGTTGCGCTTCAAGCCGCCGGTTACTTCACCTTTAGGCAGCCCGACGTGAGCGCCCCGCTCTGGATCCGCGAAAGCGACGTTCGTCTCTCGCTGGCTGAGTCGATCGGACATCTGCGCGCTGCGATGACCCGCAAAGCGACCGGCGCAGCGCTGAACATGCAAAAGACCCATGCGCAATGGCCCGGCGGCAACATGCACGCGATCGGCGCGGTGTTCAGGGATACCGGCATATTGGGCGTGAAGGCTTGGGCGCACACGCCCAAAGGCGCGACGCCGCTCGAACTGTTGTGGGACTGTGAGAACGGCAAGCTTCTCGCGGTCATTGAAGCTTTCGCCATGGGCCAATTGCGTACCGCGGGGATTGCCGGAGTGGCGACGGACTGCCTCGCCGACGGGCAGGCCGATCTCTTGGCGATCTGCGGCACGGGCAAGCAGGCGCTTGCCCAGGTTGCCGCGGTCAAATCCGTACGTGCGCTCAAGAGCGTGCACATCTACGGCCGCGATCCCTCCAGGCGCGCGCTTTTCGCCGGGCGGGTTCGGCGCGAATTGGAAGTGAATGCGCAGGAATTCGACGATGTCGCCCTGGCGGTCAAATCCGCGCCGGTCATCACGCTGATTACGCGCGCCTCGCAGCCTTTCCTTGCGGCCGACGCGCCGCCCAAGGGCAGTCATATCAATGCCATGGGCGCCATTACGCCGGAACGACAGGAATTCTCGCCGACGCTTCTCGATCGCTGCAGCGTCGTCACCGTCGACAGCGTCGCGACCGCCAAAGAACTGGCTTCAGAGTTGATCGCGGCATGGCGCGGCGACTTCGAGCGTCCCGAATTGCATGAGCTCGACGAGCTGGTCGCATCGAATGTGAGGCGCCCGCCCGCGGCCGATTTGACTCTGTTCAAATCGCTCGGGGTCGGCGTCTCGGACCTGGCGCTTGCCGAACAAATCTACCGGCAGGCGCGCGATCGCGGCGTGGGCGTCGCGTTGCCAGAACCGGCGCCGGTACCGCTAAGTTTTTCAGCCTGACAAGGAACGCTTCCATGGCCGACGCCACCGTGACCTTCAATGCCGCCGATCCTTCAGTCCCCGCCGGGAACGAGTTCTGGGAGCCCGTCACTGTCCGGCGCGCGGAAATCGAACGCGAGGTAGAGCGGCTGCTGTCGATCGATGTCGCGGATCCGATCGAGCGGCAGGCACGTTTGGTCCATCCCATGGCGTGCAGCCGCGGGCAGGGGCTCGCACCCGGAATCGAAGTCAGGCTCTCGGCACTCAAACCCGGGGAGCGGACGAAACCTTACCGGCACAATGCGACGGAGGTCGGATTCTGCATCGAAGGCGGCGGACGCGCCCATCTCGGCGGCAAGAACTTCGACTTCGATCGATATGACGTCTGGAACGCGCCGTCCTGGACGCAGGTCAGCTACGAGAACAACACGCGAAAGCCGCAAGTTCGCCTCACTTATTCCAATGCGCCTCTCCTGCGCTTGCTTAATGTTCATCTGGTGGAAGATCGCAAGACGACCGGAATCGTCGAGGACAAGCCGGAAAGCGCCGCCAAGCCGGCGCCTGGCGTATCGGTGAAGATCCGGGACTTGTTCCAGATACCGGACGAGGACGTCTGGTTGATGAGCTATGAGCGCCTCATCAATCCGCCGGCCGTGGAATCGCGCGCGCATCAGTGGAAGTGGAATCTCGTCAAAACCGAACTCGACAAGCTCACCGCCTTGGGTTCCGCCTATCGCGGCCGGCGCCTCTATCTTCTGTATAACCCGTTGACCGGCCGCACCAACGGCACGACGCCGAGTTTCTTTGCGACGATGACCGTCCGTCCGCCGAACATCGTCGATCGTCCGCATCGACATGCGTCCGCGGCGATCAACTACTATTTCAGCGGCGCGGGATATAGCCGCGTCGCAGGCAAACATTATGAGTGGGCCGCTGGCGATCTCATGCTTTCGGCGCCCGGCTGGGCAATTCACAACCACGCCTCGCACGATCAGGGCCCGGTTTATGAACTCACGATCCAGGACCAGCCTTTCCACATCTGGCAAGAGTCCCTGCTGTGGCAGGAGAGCCTCGCGGCGCCGCCCTCGCTATTGGGCGCGCAGGTCGGATTCGAGACCAATCGCGAAGAGCTGATCGGCTCATGAGCGGCGATATCTCCTGGCTGAAGGGCTCGATACCTCCGCTGATCACGCCGTTTCGCGACGGCGACGTCGATTTTGAAACTTACGGTCGGCTCATCGACAAGCAGATCGACGGCGGCAGTCATGGAATTCTGGTGAACGGCACGACAGCAGAGCCGAGTACGCTCACGGTCGAAGAGCGCAATGAGCTCGTGGCCTTCGCCGTGAAGCGGGCGAGACAAAGGGTGCCCGTGATCGCGGCCACTGGCTCGCAGTCCCTGGCCGAAACGCTGCAGCTCTCGAAGCTCGCGGAGCGCGCCGGCGCCGATGCCCAGCTCATCGTCACGCCTTACTATATCAAGCCCCCGCAGCGCGGACTTGTCAGTTACTTCACGCAAGTGGTGTCTGGGCTGAAGTCGCCGGCAATGGTCTATCACATTCCCGGACGCGCCGGCGTTTCGATGGACGTTCCGACGTTCGCGGCGATCAAGGAACGCTGCAACAACCTCGTGGGCGTGAAACACGCATCGACGGATTTGGCGTTCGTGACCGACCTTCTCACGACCATGGGTCGCGACTTCCGCGTCTTCGTCGGCCTGGAGGAACTCTGCCTCCCGATGATGGCAGTGGGGGCCGTCGGCATGATGAACGCGGTTGGAAATCTTGCACCGGCCAAGGTCGCCGCGCTCTCCGACGCCGTCGAAGCCAGCGACTTGCGCCGCGCGAAAGACATCCATTTCGAACTTTTTGAGATTTCGAAGGCGATCTTTTTCGACACCAACCCCATTCCGCTCAAATATATGATGAAACGGCTCGGCCTGATTGCGAACAACGAACACCGGTCGCCGATGTCGCCGGCGCCGGAGGCGCTGGAACGGCGGCTCGATGCGGTGTTGCGCGCGGCTGGTATGCTCGCGGAGGGAAAATGACGGTGGAACCGCGGCAGTGGACGACGAACGGCACTCATCGCGTGCCGTACTGGGTCTACACGGACCCTGACGTCTATGCCGAAGAACAGAAACGAATATTCGAGGGCCGCGCGTGGAACTTCGTCGGTCTGGAAGCCGAGATCGCGAACGCTGGCGATTTCAAACGCTCGAATGTGGGCGCGACATCGGTAATCGTCGTTCGCGACCGCGAGGACCAGATCCATGTCCTGCGAAACCAGTGCGCGCATCGCGGGCTGCAGGTATGCCGGCAGGATTACGGTTCGGCGCGCGCGTTCCAGTGCCCATACCATCAATGGACCTATCGGCTCGACGGCGACCTGTCGGGTGTGCCGTTCATAAAGGGCGTCGGCGGCCATGGCGGCATGCCGGACGATTTCGACCGGCGCGATCACGGACTTCGAAAACTGAAAGTTGCTCGCAGGCACGGAGCGATCTTCGCGTCCTTCGCCGAAGACATCGAGCCGCTCGAGAGCTTTCTCGGCGACAAGATGCTGGCGCTGTTCGACCGCGTTTTTAGCGGCAGGAAGCTGCGCATTCTGGGTGTTTCGCGCCAGCGCATTCCCGCCAACTGGAAGCTGATGTTCGAAAACATCAAGGATCCGTACCACGCCAGCTTGCTGCACGTCTTCCTCGTCACCTTCGGCCTTTTCCGCGTCGACAATCCGTCACGGACCGAGATGGACGCCACCGGACGGCATAGCGCGCTGGTCTCGCGCCGCGGCGGCGATCGCGTGGCGAGCGAAGCCACGAAGGAGATGGCGTCGTTCCACGAAAAACTCGAACTGCACGACCCGCGCCTGCTCGACATCTTCAAGGAGTTCCCGGACCCGGCGACGGTCGTGATGCAGACCATCTGGCCGAACCTCATCGTGCAGCAGCAGGCGAATACGCTCGCGACGCGCCAGATCGTGCCCGTAAGTCCCGACGCGTTCGATCTCAATTGGACGTTTTTCGGATATGAGGACGACGACGCGGCCATGCAGGCACGCAGATTGCGCCACGCCAATCTCATGGGTCCTGCGGGACTGGTCTCTCTGGACGATAGCGAAGTGATGGATCTGGCCCAGCGCGGCATCCGATGCGACGATTCCGGAGACGCGGTCGTCGAAATGGGCGGCCATGGCACGGAAGACCATGATCACATCGTCACAGAGACGGCGATCCGCGCCTTCTACGCCTACTATCGCAATGTGATGGGCCTGTGATGCAGCTTCGTCTCGAAGTGGATGCGCTCTATGCGCACTATGTCGAATTGCTCGACGAGGGGCCGCTTGCGCAGTGGCCGGCGCTTTTTCTGGAGGCGGGCAGTTACCGCGCCGTGACGCGCGAAAACGTCGAGCGCGGCTGGCCGCTCGCGCTGATGCTGTGCGAGTCGCGCGCGGCGATAGAAGACCGGGTCTACGCGATCGAAAACCTCGCGTTGAAAATTCCGCGCCGCGCGAGACACATTCTTTCGGGGTTCGTCGTCGCGGAGCAGGGCGAGCAGGTGCAGGTTTCCGCCAATTTCGCGGTATTCGAAACTCTGGAAGGCGGTGCGACGACCTGTTTCGCCGTCGGCCGCTACCGAGACGTTTTGGCCCGAGACGGCGAGGGCTTTCTGAAATTCTGCGAAAAGGTGTCGATTGCCGATGGCGCCCTCATCAGCAACTCGCTCGTGATGCCGCTCTGAGCCCGGACAAGAGCGGCGCGCGGCGGACATGCGTGGCGCACATCGCTTGCACGATTGACGAAGCGGGTGCCGTGGTTTCAAACGACGCCTTGAGTAGCCGCCGCATCCGAGCCCCAGCGTGATCACGTCATTCATTTGGCTGCCCGCATCTTTGTTTGCGGGCCTGTTCCAAGCCTGGCGCACCGCCGTCCAGCAGCGGCTGCGCGCCGAGTTGTCGGTGAGCGGCGCGAGCCTCGTTCGCTATCTCTACGGATTTCCCCTGGCGATGGTGCTGGTGACCGCCTATTCGCTTGTGCATGGGCGTTTTGCGCCGCGGATCGATTCCCAGTTTCTATTATTGTCAGGGGCCGGCGGACTGACGCAGATCGTTGCGACAAATCTCCTGATCATGGCGTTCGGCTACCGTAATTTCGTGGTCGGAACCGCCTTTTCGAAGACTGAGGCCGTTCAGGCCGCGGTTTTCGCCTGGCTGGCGTTCGGTGAACATCTCTCGCTCCTCGCCTGGTCGGGAATCGCGTTGGGCGTCGCGGGCGTCCTGGTCCTGGCGTTGGCGGCCCAGAAGCTGAAAGCGGCGGAGATCCTGCGCTCGCTTGGCCAGCCGGCGGCTCTTTGCGGACTGTCGGCAGGCGCGCTGTTCGCCATTACCGGACTTCTCGTCAAGCAGGCGACGGCCGAACTCCGGTTGGCCGATCCCGTCGCCGGCGCGCTCACCACGCTCGCCGTCGTGATGTTGCTTCAGATCGTGATGCACGGCGCCTATATCGCCTGGCGCGAGCCGGCCACGCTGCGCGCGGTCGTCGTGACCTGGAGAACCTCATCGCAAGTCGGCATTCTCGCAGGCCTTGGTTCGGCGTGCTGGTTCACCGGGTTTGCATCGGCACCGGTCGCGCTGGTGCGCATAGTCGGACAAGTCGAGGTGATATTCACGCTCGCTTTCGCGCGCCTGTATCTGCGCGAGAAAACCCGCCCACAAGAGGCGTTGGGGCTCGTTCTCGTGAGCATCGGCGTCGTCCTAGCGCTTCTGGGCGGCTGGACGCGAGGCTGACGCCCTCGGCCCAGGTCGCGGGCGCTCAAAGCTCCGTCAGCTCCACATTTTCCGAGCTGACTGTCTGACCGACCTTGGGCTTGCGCATGAGCGCGATCACGATCAGCGTCGGTATGCTCATATAAAACATCAGGAGAAACACGTCTGCATAGGCCACGATCGCGGCATTGCGCTCGATAATGCCGTTCAACATCGCGAGCCCGAACGGCATCTGAGGATTCATCATCACCCCCGGCGCGTTGATACCGAGCGCACGATTGAACGGACTGGCGTGACTGGCCAGCACATCGTGCATCGTTTGCGTGCTGTTGCTCAGAACGGTCGTCGTCACGGACACGCCGATGGCCGACCCCACGTTTCGGACCAGATTGATCATCGCCGCGCCGTCCGTCCGGTACATCTGGGGAAGCGTCGCGAACGCCATCACGTTGCTCGGAACGAATACAAAACCCATGCCGACGCCTTGGACGAACGTCGTGCCCGCAAGAACCCAGGAACTGACTTCGGGGGTCCATCCCGTCATCTCCCACATGGTCCACAGTAACGTCAGGCATCCGAAGGCCATGAGCAGCCTGACGTCCGTCGTCATCACGATGCGGCCGACGAAGAGCATCGCCAGCATGGTCCCGACGCCGCGCGGCGCCATCATCCAGCCGGTCTCGCTGACTGTGTAGCCGCCTAGTGTCTGCAAATAAGGCGGCAGCAGCGCGGACGTCGCTAGCAGGAGCATCCCGATGACGAACGTCAGCAGCGTCGAGAACAAATAGTCGCGATCCTTGAACAGCGCGTGCGGAATAAAGGGCCGCTCCGAAGTCAGGAAATGCACGATGAACAGGTATGCGCCGACGCCGGCAAGTACGGCTTCGATCGTCACCTCTGTCGAACTGAACCAGTCTTGCGACGTGCCGCGGTCCAACATGAATTGCAGCGAGCCGATAGCGAGCGCCAGGAAGGCGAAGCCGGCAAAGTCGAACGGATGAGACTTGAGGCGATGCTCCTCCTTCAGGAACAGAAGCACGCCCAACACGGACAGAACGCCGAAGGGCACGTTGATGTAGAACACCCAGCGCCAATTGTACGCGTCGGTGACGTAGCCGCCGAGGGTAGGACCTATGATCGGTCCCATCATCACGACGATTCCCCAGATGGCCATGATCGAACCGCGCCGCTCGATCGGATACTTGTCCATGATGATCGACTGGCTAAGTGGCGAGAGCGCGGCGCCGAATACGCCTTGCAAGAGGCGGAAGATAATCATCTGGTCCAGATTGAGCGCGGCGCCGCACATCGCGGATGTCACGGTGAAGCCCGACAGGCATACGATGAGAAAATTGCGCCGGCCGAAACGCGTGGAGAGCCAACCGACCGGCGCCGTCATGATCGCCGATGCTACGATGTAGGACGTCAAGACCCAGGTGATCTGATCGCGGGACGCCTGCAGGCTGCCCTGCATGTAGGGCAACGCGACATTGGCGATGGTCGCATCAAGCGCCTGCATGAAGGTGCCGACCATCACGCAGACCACGGCGACAAACAGCGCGACGGGATTTTCCTGGGATGTCTCAGGGGAAGCTATTGCCGAGGACACGTTCTGGCGCCAATTCCGATTCGGGGACGTACTCGCGGTTCAGGTCGCCCTTTGTACAAACGCCGCGGCGTCACGGCAATTATCGGACGTATAGCGGCGGGCGCGGCTCGAGCACGGTCCGCAGTCATGTTCCGTGGCAAATCGACTGGGAGGCCGCGCCCGACGTGGTGTTCGCGCTCGGCCTCATGTTAGCGTTTTGTCCCATTGGCTACAGATAGTCGGCACGAAATGTCCCAACCTCAATCGTCCCACCCCGCAACATTCCTGGTCTCGCCTGTCGTCAATGCGCTCAAGCGGGAAGCGAAGAACCCGGTTGTCCGCATGGCCGGCGGTCCGGCCTGGACCGGACAGGACGTCCTGAATGCCGTCAGCCAGTTCACGCAGGCACTGCTCGCGCGCGGAGCTTCCAACGGCGCGCGCGTGGCGTTGCTGGCCAGCAATTCGATCGAGGTCCTCATCCTGCACAATGCCACGAGTTTTTCGGGGGCGTGTCTCGTCGCCCTGCATCCGATGGGCTCTGCCGATGACCACCTCTTTGCCATCGAGGATGGCGGCGTCGAGACGCTGATCTACGATCCGAAGAAGTTCGGCGATCGTGCCGCGGAAATCGTCCGCCGGACGAACCGGATCAAAACCGTATTGTCGCTTGGCGACGGGAAAACCGGCGACAACCTCATGACGCTCGCAGCGCAGTTCAAGCCAGGCCCCCTGGTACCGCCCGTCATGACGGGGACCGAAATCACGCGTCTGTCCTATTCCGGTGGGACGACGGGCAAGCCAAAAGCGATTCCGGGCAACGCGCGGGTAGGGGCGCAAGCCCTCCAAATCATGCTCAGCGAGTGGGAATGGCCGTCCGAGCCGCGCGTGTTGGCGGTTGTTCCGCTCAGCCATGCCGGTGGTTCGCTTTTCGCACCGACACTTTTGAAACATGGGACGATGGTGGTCCTTCCGGCGTTCGAGCCCAAGGCCGTGCTGGCGGCGATTCAGGAGTACAAGATCAACTGCATCATGTTGGTGCCGACGATGATCTACGCGCTGCTCGATCACCCCGATTTCGACAAATACGATCTCTCGAGCCTCGAAGTCGTTTTCTACGGCGCCTCGCTCATGTCGCCGGCTCGGCTGAAGGAAGCCATACAGCGAATTGGACCGGTGTTCTTCCAATTCTATGGGCAGGCCGAAGCACCGATGACAGTGACGGTGATGAGACGCTCCGAACACGACGTCGATAATCCGCTTCGCCTGGCATCCTGTGGGCGCCCGGTACCTTATGTGGATGTCGAATTGCTCGACAATGACAACAAGCCCGTCCCGGATGGTGAGCCGGGCGAGATTTGCGTGCGCGGGCCGCTTGTGATGACCGGATACCTCAATCGCGACGCGCTGAACCAGGAAACCTTCGCCGCGGGCTGGCTCCATACGGGGGACGTGGCCGTACGCGATCCGGACGGCTTTCTTCGCATCGTCGACCGCAAGAAAGATATGATAGTCACCGGCGGGTTCAACGTGTTTCCCAGTGAGGTTGAAAACGTTATCGCCCACCATCCCGCCGTGGCGCAGGTGTCCGTTTTCGGCGTGCCCGATGAGAAATGGGGCGAAGCCGTGACGGCGGCCGTTGTGCTGAGGCCCGGCGCGAAGGTTTCGGCGGCGGAACTCGTCGCACTTGTGCGCGAGCACAAGGGGCCGGTTCAAGCGCCGAAGCACGTCGCGTTCATCGACGCGATTCCGCTGACGGCCGTGGGCAAGCCCGACAAAAAGGCACTGCGCAAACAATATGCGTCTTAGGCCGCCGCGTCGGTCGGGCCGAACGTGTTGGGAAAGCCGAGCGAAGCCGCAATGATGGCGTTGTGCATTTCCGTCGCGCCTTCGGCAATCATTTTGGCGCGCGCATCGCGCATGTACCGGTTGACGCCGGTACTGTTCATCATTCCGCTGCCGCCCCACATCTGCAGCAGTGTGCTCGTGCAATCGAATGCGGTATCGCAGATATAGGCTTTGCATACCGATCCCTGCGGGCCCGTCATGCCGCCTTCATCTAGCAGTCGCGTGCTCGCGTAGAGCAGGCTGCGGCAGGCTTCGATCTTGGCATAAACCTGCGCCAGGCGGTCCGTCACAGGCGACAGCCGGGACATAGGCTCGCCGTAGAGGTTGCGGTCCTTGACGTATGAGACCGTCAAATCGAACAGCCCTTCGACGCAACCGAGGGAAGTCGCTGCATGGCCCATGAAACTTGCCTGGTTGACGGGCGCGATATCGGCGTTAGCGGTCAGCAAATCGCCGAGAACGTCGTCGGCGGAAATCCGGACGTCCGTGAAAGCGATCGGCCCCGTATTCGTTCCGCGCCAGCCGAGCTTGTCTTCATAAGTCTGCACCTGGAAGCCAGGCGCATCACCGTCGACCACGACACAGCCGTAGCCCTGCTGACCGTCGCGTGTCGTGCGACAGAAGACGAGGTAGCTCTTGGCCTGGCCCTGCGTGCAGAACAGCTTGTGGCCGTTGAGGCGATGCGCATTGCCGTCGGCCGTGAGCCGGGTCTGATGAAATCTCGTATTGCCCGCGCCTGCGGGCTCGGTCTGCGAATAGGCCATGACGCGCGCGCCGCTGGCGGAAGGGACCAGAAGACGGCGCTTTTGGGCTTCACTTCCGAGCAGCATGACGACGCCGGGACAGAGGATCATTTCGACTGACAACAGGCCGGCGAAAGCCGGACTCGCCTTGGCGAGTTCCTCCAGAACGATGCAGGCCGTCGTGAGGTTCGAACCCAGGCCGCCATATGCCTCGGGAATGTAGATGGCGAGGAAGCCCAGCTCGCCGCAACGCTTGGTCACCCATTCCGGCGTCTTTTCGTCCATGTCGATCCTGTTGGCGATCGGCATCAGCTCTTCGCGGGCGAATTTTTGCGCCGTCGTTCGCATCATTGCTTGTTCTTCGGTGAGAAAGTACGACATCGCAAATACTCCTCGCTACGCTATTACCGACTATGTGTGAGCTCTATAATTTCCGAGCGAGATACGCCGCCTCATGGATCGCATTGGCATACGAACGCGCCTGACGTGCATCGCCCACGACCTGAATTTCAAACGCTTGACGCCCGAGCGCCTTGACCAGGTCGTTCGACGGCGTCCTTCCCTGACAGACGATCAACGTGTCGGCGCGCAGCTTCTCCTCGCTGCCGTCGGCCTTCTCGAAGGTGGCAGAGCCGTTGCCCACGTTAACGAGACGCCAGCCATGTTCGATCGACAGACCGGACTTGGCGAGAAGTCCCATGATGGCCATCGCGCGCGAACCGATATAGTTGGCGGGTAGATATGCGGGGTTCCCGTCTAGCAGGCGTACATCGCGGCCGCCGCGCTTGAGATCGACCGCCAATTCCGCGCCTTCGCCGGCGCCCCATACGATGACCGAATTTCCGGGTACAAGCGGCGCGTGACGGTTCAGAACCCGGTCTATCGTCGCGGCGAAGCCCGACGTCAAGGCGCTCTGCAGACCATCGATCGCCGGCACGACGGGGTCTGCGCCGGTGGCGATGACGACGACGTCCGGCTGCTCCGCCAGGATTGTCTGGGCCGTTGCGTCCACGCCGAGGCGAACGGCAACCCCCCACTTCTCCATCATCCGGCGATGGTAATTCGGCTGGTGGCGCAACATTTCCATGTTGGGGACATTTGGATAGTTGCCCGCCCAGTCCATGGCGCCGCCGAGACTGTTCGACTTCTCGAACAAGAGGACGTCGTGGCCGATTTGCTTGGCTGTGATCGCATACTCCATGCCGCCAGAACCGCCGCCGACGATGACGACCTTCTTCGGCCTGTTCGTCGGAACGATGCGATATTCGTCTTCGCGACCGAAAACCGGGTTCTGCGCAGATCCGGCCCAGCCTTTGCCGAAGATGTTCCCCTGGAGCAGGGACGCGCCTGTATGGGTCGAAAGGCGGATCTCATCTTCGCGACCTTCCAGCATTTTCCTCGGGAAGTCTGGGTCGTCCAGAGAGAGACGGCAGACGCCGGCAAAATCGGCGCCGGCATCGTCCACCATGGTCCGGAGATGGTCGGGCGTGATGAGGTTCGCCGAGCCGATCAAGGGCATGTCTATCCCCTTGGCGACGAGACGACCGCGCAATTCCCGGATATTCTCCTTGTTTACGATTTTTGGGGAATAGAAGGACGGGCCGATGAACTCGGTCGAATGGATGTCCGCCCGCCTGCTCGGCGCGAAGAGCATGGAGCCGAAGGTACAATCGAGGACCGCGATGCCCAGCGCGTGCAACCGCGGCGCATAGTGGTCCACGAAGTATTCGATGTCGAAACCGCCCTGCAGATTCTCGTCGCAGCACAAGCGCGGAATGATCGGAAATTCCCTGCCGCAAAGTTCCTGTGTCCGTTTGATGATCTCTTCGCACATCAAAAAGCGGTCTGCGTATTTGTCCGTCCGGTCCTGATTTGACAGGAGCGAAAGATTCGCGTGCGGCAGCGAGCCGTGACAGAAATGGAACGAGAGAAAATCGAATCCGGCTTCGCGTGCGCGGCGGCCGGCCTGCGCGTATGCTTCGACAATATCTTCGTACACCGAGGTCGGAATGACATCGCTCTGCGGATTGCCGATGAAGTACTTGTTGTTCGGTCCCCAGGCGACGGTTCCCGGTATCCAGCCCTTGCCAGGCTTGAGCGGAACGGTGGTCCCGAGGCCGGGGATCAATCCGCCATAGAAGAGCTGAATGCCCGCAAGCGAGTCATTGTTCTTGATTTCCGAGACGGTGTCGCGAAATTCAATGACATAGTCTTCATCGTACAATCCGAGCATTCGCTCGTTGATCAGGCCGTCACGGCGGACACACGTCGCACCGACGATCGTCGCCGAATAGCCGCCGCGCGCCAGATTTCCGTAGACCGCCGCGATCCTGCGCGTGGCGTAACCCTGCGGGTCGGACATGTTCATCGTCGTCGGCACGTGGACGATACGGTTCTTAAACCGGAGCCCCTTCGCTTCGAAGGGCTCAAACAGTTTGCTCATCCGTCCTCCCTGGCGCGGCATGCCGAACAGAGCGGCATCGCGAATTAAGTCATTTGACTTAATAGAAACCCGCTATTAGAGGGTGTCAACGTGACGGCACTTGCGACAAAGACACAGCGCGACCCACGCAGCGAGATCAAGCGCATTGCGCGCGGTCTTTTCGCCGAACGCGGTCTGCGGCAAGTCACGTTGCGCGAAATTGCCGCGGCGGCAGGACAGCGCAATCTCGGGGTCGTCAGCTACTACTTCGGCACCAAAGACAATCTGGTTGCGGAAATCCTGATCGACGGCGCGAAGAAGATCGAGGCACGGCGCAAAAGGTATCTCGACGAATTGGCAGAGGAGGGCGGGCCGTCGTCGGTGCTCGAGGTCGTCGAAGCCATCGTCCTGCCGGCGGCCCAATTTTCGGACGAAGACGAGCGAGACGGCGCCCATTTCAATCGCTTTCTGTTGCAGCTCTCGCTGGGAAGCGGAGCATTCATCGATCGGACTCTGGAAGGCCGCTGGAATGCCGGCTATCAGCGCTGCCTGCGTCACCTGCGGCGGCTCATGACTGGCCTGAGCGGGGCGGAAATGAACCGCCGCTTCGTTTTTCTGGGCAGTTATGTCGGCGCTTTGCTGGCGATGCGCGAATCCATGCTTGCCGACCGTACGCGCGCGCACCCCATGTGGAGGGCCAAGGCGACGTTGGACGACATCGTTCGCACCGCCGCGAGCATCCTCGAAGCGCCACCCGTACCCTGAGCGTTTGTCTGCGCGCTCCCCGGCTAGCGCGCCGGTATGGGTTCGCCGGCAAAATAGCGCCGCGGATTGTCGGTCAGCATGCTGTTGATGGTGGCGTCGCTGATGCCGGCCTCCTTCAGCATCGGCGCTATGACGCGAGTGAAGCGCATCGACATGTGTCCGCCTTCGACCTGCTGAAGGACGGCGGGCGGCAGCATCTGCCCTTTCCAGCACCAGACGCTGTCGTGGCTGATGACGACCGACGCGGCATGACCCTTTTTGAGAATCTTGAGGAGCGATTCGACTCGCACACTGTCGGGCTGAATCAATTCCAGCCCGAAGCGATCGAACCCGATATAGGCGCCGCCATGTACGATTTTCATGTGGTAGTCGTGGTCGGCGCTGCCGCAGGAATGACCGATGACGATTTTGTGCGCCGGCACGCCGAGGCCCGTCAGGTAGGCGAGCTGCTCGTCGCCCAGAACCGCATCGGTGTGGCAGGTGATCGGCGCACCTGTCGCGAGCGATGCCTTTGCCGCGGCGCGAAATATCGTTTTTTCGTAGTCGGTGAACGGCGGCGAAGCGGTGGCAACCTTGATGACGCCGGCCTTGATGTCGGTGCCCTGTACGCCGATCGTCAGCTCCTTGATCAGAAGGTCGGCCAGCTTGTTTTCCGCGTCCGGATCGTACTGGAATTTGTAGCTCCAGTAGGGGAGACCACCGAGGTGGTGATGGTACAGGCCGGTCGCGAAAACGATGTTGAATCCGGCGCGGCTCGCGACTTCCGCCATCAGCGGTACATCGCGACCGAGATCGTTGGGGCATGGGTCGAGCATCGACCTGAACCCGGCCGACTTGAGTTCGTCGATCTTGTCGACGCATCGGGCGGTCATTTCCCGAAAATTGGGGGGACTGATCGCGGTGTCGCTGTCCCAGCCGGGAAAGCCGATGACCAGATGCTCATGCATGAGCGTCTTGCCCAGATCGTCGATGCCGATCGTTCCGGTCGCCGTGTTGATCTTCATCCGAGTCTCCTCCCGGCGAGCCCCGGTTCGGGCCGTCGCGGTATTGCTTCCAACGCTAATCTATTCGCGCAGTCAGCGTATGCTGCGCCGTCCCGCCCCTTCAAGGGCTGCTCGTGTCGCGCGCAATGTTTCCCTAGCGGCCGGGTCGGCGCCGCGACCGTGCCGCCTCCGGGTTTCGCCTTTCCGATGGCACGTTATAAAATCGCTGGGCAAAGACGCGCGGTTTAACCGGCGGAATCGGAGGCGGGCATGCTGCTGAGCGACATTCCCACGCTATCGGCGCATCACGAGCCGGACGTGGTTGCAATTCATTTTCAGGGTCGCTCGATTACCTATTCGCAGCTGCGCGACCGGTGCCATCGCCTCTCGAACGCACTCCTGCGGATCGCCCGCCCCGGCGACCGGGTGGCGATCCTTGGGGAGAACAGCCCGGAATATGTCGAGTGTTATTACGGCGTCCCGGGCGCCGGAATGGCGCTGACCCTCCTGAACTACCGTTTGAGCGCGCGAGAGCTCACCTACATTATCGGAAATTCGGAGCCGACGGTCCTCATAACCGAACCGAAATATCTCGGCATCATCCGGCAGATCCGCGCCGACATCCCTTCCGTTCGTCGGCTGATTCTCATCGACGGCAATGCCGAAGATTGCATCGGCTACGAAGAATTCATCGCCGATGCGCCGCCGACCGCGCCGCCCGTCCGCCCAGACGAGGATGCGCTTTGCTGGCTTCTCTACACCAGCGGCACTACCGGCCTGCCGAAAGGAGCGATGCTCTCGCATCGAAATCTGGTTTCGGCGGTTTTGAACAGCATGTGCACCTGGCCGACTGCCGGGGACGAGGTGAACCTGTTCACTTTCCCGCTTTTTCACGTGGCCGGATACGTCATGCCGCTCCATCACATCCGCGCCCAGCCGGTCGTCTTGTTGCGCGCGTTCGATCCGGAGACCTTGCTGAAGAATGTGCAGCGCTATCGGGTCACCAACATGGCGATGGCGCCGACCATGCTCGCCATGGTGTTGGAGGACCCCAAGACCGAAACCTACGATCTTTCGTCCCTTCGTCGCTTCGGCTACGGCGCCTCGTCGATGCCCGGAGAAGTCCTCCGCAAGGCCTTGTTGCGTTGGCCGCAGATCGGATTCACCACCGGGTTCGGCATGACGGAGCTTTCCGGAAACGTCATGTTTATGGGACCCGACGATCACGTTCGCGCCGCGAAGGAGGGGCTCGATATTTTGCGGTCGGTCGGACGCCAGATGCCTTTATCGCGTGTCAGGGTCGTCGACGAGTACGATCGGGATTGCCCGCCCGGCGTGGCGGGCGAGATCGTCATCAAGGGTGACCAGGTCCTGTCGGGCTACTGGCGTAACCCGGAAGCGACAGAAAAATCGTTTATCGACGGCTGGTTCCGCTCAGGCGACGTGGGACGGTGGGACGAAAACGGGTACCTCTACATCGTCGACCGCAAGAAGGACATGATCCTGACCGGCGGCGAAAACGTCTATCCGCGCGAGGTGGAGGAGGTTCTTTACGAACATCCGTCCGTGCTTGAGGTAGCAGTGGTGGGCGCCGTCGATCCGACCTGGGGCGAGAAGGTTGTCGCCGTCATCGCGCGCCGAGAAGGCATGGAGATTTCGCCTGAGGAGCTGATCGCTTTCTGCAAGGAAAGGATAGCGAGCTACAAGAAGCCTCGGCACGTCGTATTCGTCGACACGCTGCCGAAAAACGCGTCCGGGAAAGTCCTCAAGCGCGAGCTTCGGGACCGCATCCTGTCGGGCGAGCTAGCATTGTAGCCGCAACGGGCCGGCTTCCGAACTCGTTGACCGTTCTCAATGCTCCGCGCCCAGCTGCGCGGATATAAAAGTTACGCAGGAGTGCGACACCGGGGGCTGTGTTTGAATTTCCTTCTGGATCTCAAGTTGCTGGCGTTACTCTTCGTCGCGAACGGCGCACCCGTTATCGCGAAGAATGTCCTGAAACATCGCTTTAGCGCTCCCATCGACGGCGGTTCCAGATTGCCCGACGGCGAACCGCTCCTCGGAAATGCCAAGACAATTAGAGGCATTGTCAGTTCGCTGCTGGCGACCGCCGTCGCCGCGCCGCTTGTCCGTCTCACCTGGCCGCTGGGTTTGACGGTGTCCGCCGCATCGATGCTCGGCGACGTTCTCTCCAGCTTCCTCAAGCGCCGCCTCAAAATGCCGTCGAGCGGCCAGGCTCCCGGGCTTGATCAGGTGCCGGAATCGCTTCTTCCGCTGCTTGTTTGCTGGCTGATCGTGCCCGTAACGCTCATAGATGTCGCCGCGACGGTGGCTGCGTTTGCAATCTCGGAGGTTCTTTTTTCGAAGGTGCTGTTCCGGCTTCACATTCGCGACCGGCCCTACTGAGCCGATCCGGCTGCGCGTCTCAGAATGTGCAGCGTGATTTCGGGAGGACAATTGATGCGCACGGGTACGATGCTGGTGCCCGCGCCCACGGACGTGTAGCCCGTCATGCCCTGGTAGCGCCACGCGCCGGCGCCCAGGCGACGCGGCAGCACGGAGTCGAGCGTGATCGGTATGGCGCCGGGAAGGCATATTTGACCGCCGTGCGTGTGACCGCACAGCATGACGTCAAATCCGGCGTGCGCGGCCTGCCGGTAGACTTCGGGCGTGTGCGACAGGAGGATTGAGAACTCGCTTGCGGCAATCTCGCCCGCTGCCTTCTCGATGTTGTCTACTCGGAAATAATGGGCATCGTCGATTCCGACGACATGTATGCGGTCGTTTCCGCGGACGATTTGCGCCGCTTCGTTGAGGAGGACGCGCACGCCCATCGCTTCTAAACCGGGTACCATGAGTATGCTGTCATGGTTGCCCAGGACCGCATAGGCGGTTCCCCGGAGAGCGCGAGCGATCGGCTCGAGCCCTCTGAGCGTTGCCTCGAAAGGTCCGGAGGTGGCGCCTCGATAGTCGCCCGTGAGAACGCACAAATCGTATTCCAATCCGCCGAGAAGCTCGCATACACGGGACATCGCGCTCTCGTTTGTGTCCGCATGAAGATCGCTGAGGTGAAGAATCCGAAACCCGTCAAACGCCGCCGGTATCCTGGCCGCTTCGATCATGTTGGTCCGCAGCTGTACGTTTCCGGCGTTCCTGCGTCCGCGCCAGTAAAGTCCGCAGACCATCAGCGCGCCCGCGATCAGAGAATGGGAAGCGTACCAATTTTCCGGATGGAAGAAATTGATACCGCCTCCGAATACCCTGGCTTCGTGCTCGCGTTCGATTCCTAGCCGCTGCCTGGCGTGCAAGCGCCCCAGCCTGCGTTCGAGCGCCAACATGACGACGGTTTCATCCGGCGCTTCGGGGTTCTGGCTCAGGATGAGGCTCCGAGACTCGATTTTCCGAATAGTCTTCAACTACTCATTTCAGCACAAGTGGAACGTAGCGCGAAAGCATGCGCGCATGCAGTATTGCGATCATCTCAGCGCCTCCACATTTTAAAGACTGGGCGAGTGGCGACGGCTGAATATTGCGTTCGATCAACGATCGACAGGCCTGATTGCCTAATACTAATTAAAAAGCGGAGGAGAGACATGGACACGCCGCTCAGGCTCGAGATCCAGGGATTCGAACCCTCTGCACATGTGCGCGATCTGATCGATGCGAATCTACGCAAGTTCGAGGAAAGATGCGGTCGCGTCACGAGCTGCAACGTCACCATCCGGGCCGCAGGCGCCCATCACCGGCAGGGCGAGCCTTATGCCGTTTCGATCCACTTGGCGTTTCCCAACAACCGTGAAATCAGCGTCAAGCGCGTGTCAAAGGGGCTGGACAGGCGGCATTCCGACGTGAGTATCGCGATCAACGGTGCGTTTCGCCGTGCAATGCGGCAAATTCGGGACAAAACCCGCCAGTTGCAGGGCAGCGTCAAGACACATGCCGAGTTGCCCGTTGGACGAATTACCTCGCTGAAACCGGAAAGCGAGAGCGGAACTCTCGAATCCGCAGATGGGAGGGAAATCTATTTTCACGCCAATAGCGTTCTGGACGGCCGCTTCGGGCGCCTCGCCGTCGGCGACCGCGTCTTCTTTCACGAAGAAGCCGGCATAAAAGGTGCGCAAGCCAGCACGGTTCGTCTCCTTCGACCTTCCTCAAAACATCGCAGCCAGAGAGCCGCAATATGACAGGTAACATTTTGCGCCAGGGAACGTGGGTCGCCGTGTGCGACGGCCGCAAGGCGCTTCTTCTGGAGAATAAGGGCACGGCGGAATATCCGAATCTGGAGACGCGTGAGCATTTCGAGCACAAGAGCGAGCCCACCCATGTGCAAGGCTCGTCGGCGCCCGGACGAGCGTTCAGCACGGCAGGTGGGCGTCGGGGAGCGGTCGAACAGTCCGACTATCATGATCAGGACGAAAAGACCTTTCTCCGCTCATTCGCTGCGTGTCTGGAGCGACACACGCGCAATCACGCCGTGAAATCGCTCATTTTGGTCGCGCCCTCGCGCGCTCTGGGCATGATCCGTCCAGCGCTTTCCGAAAGCACCAAGCAGGTAATAGTCGCAGAGCTCGACCGCGACTACGTTAAACTGCCGCTGTATGAAATAGAGAGCCGGCTGAAAGGTTAGACCTTTGTGTAACGCGGCGACGCGGGGTGCATCAGGCCACGTCAAGCCTTTCGCGTGGGAAAATGTGCGAGCGCGTCGATGACATCATCGTCCGACAGTTGTCGGAAATCCTCGTAGAACGCGCCCAGCGCCCCGAAATAGCGCGGTACTTCGAGACACACCACTTCATCTACTTCTTCGCGCAACGCATCGAGCGAATCTGCCGCCGCCACCGGAACGGCAAGCACCAGCAATCTGGGTTTCCGTTTGCGCGTGGCTTGAAGCGCTGCGCGCATCGTTGCGCCGGTTGCAATTCCGTCGTCGACGACGATCGCTATGCGGCCTTCCGGATCGAGTGCCGGTCGCCTCTGAAGGTACTTCCTCCGCCGCCGCTCGATTTCGGCGAGCTCGCGTTTGCAGATCGCCTGGAACTCGTCCTCGCGGGTGCCGGTCGCCTGTATCACTTCCTCGTTTCGCACAACGATCGGCGCGCCGCCGTCGACGACCGCGCCGATAGCGAGCTCGGGCTGGACCGGCGCGCCAATTTTGCGGACCAGGAGGAGGTCGAGCGGAGCATCGAGAGCCGCTGCAATCTCCGCAGCGACCGGGACTCCGCCGCGCGGCAATGCATAGACATAAACCGATTTTCCTTTGAATCGGGCCAGCGCTTGAGCCAATTGGCGTCCCGCATCCGTGCGATCGGAAAAGGACATGGGTGCCTCCTAACTGCGGCGCGTATGCTCGGCGCGCAAATGTTGCTCAAACCAGCGAATGGCATGCGCCATAACCTGTTGAAGCGCGCCGCGTTCCGGAAACAGGTGCGTCGCACCCGGAACGATGACCAGTTCCTTGGGACCGCCGAGTCGGGAATAGGCCTCTTCGTTGAGCTCGATCACGCCATGATCCGCGCCGCCGACGATGAGCAGAGTCGGCGCACGCACGGCGAGCAAGGCGTCTTCAGCCAGATCGGGCCTGCCACCACGCGATACCACAGCTCCGACCGTCGCAAGTCGCGCCGCGGCGACGAGCGCGGCGGCCGCACCAGTGCTCGCACCGAAAAGACCGATGGGCAGATGGCGAACGATCTGCTCGTCCTGCGCCCAGCGGATCGCATCGATCAGTCGCTCGGCTAGAAGCGGAATCGCGAAAACCTTGGCCCGGTCGTTCGCGTCTTCTTCGTCCGGGGTCAGCAGATCGAACAGCAGAGTCGCGATTCCGTGCCGGTTGAGGGCCTCTGCGACGGCAATATTTCTGGGGCTGAGCCGGCTCGATCCGCTGCCATGCGCAAAGATCACGAGCGCAAATGCGTGCGGCGGTATGCAGAGCGTGCCCGGCAGATCGTGGGGTGGCACGAGCACATCGTACGTTTCGGACGGGAACTCGTCCGCGTCATGTTCAGGGCGATCAGACATGGCAATCACCTTGAAAAATCTGACGAAATATGACCGGAAATTGGCGAGGGAGATTGATTGAAATCAGCCCGTCGCGGCGAATTGCGGTGCCGACTTCCATTGGAGTATGGATTGTACGGAGGCTGTGATGCCTTATGGAACAAACGCCCAACTTCCTGCGTCCGTCCGAAATCACCTGCCGGATCATGCTCAGAGCATCTATCGCGAAGCGTTCAACCACGCGTTCTCGGCGCATGAGGGCGAAGCCGACCGTGAGGTGCGCGCCCATCGCATCGCGTGGGCCGCGGTAAAGCGGACCTACGAGAAGCGCGGCGATGAGTGGGTGCCGCGATGACCCTGCACAACCCGCAAATCGCCGAGCTCTTCAACCGATATGCAGTTTTGCTCGAGATCAAGGGCGACAATCCTTTTCGCGTGCGTGCCTACCGGAACGCGGCGCGTACGATTGAGAATCTCCCGCGCGACGTGGCGGCCATGTTGGGCGAGGGTGATGATCTCACGGAGCTGCCGGGCATCGGCGACGACCTCGCACACAAGATCGCTGACATCGTTTCGACCGAGCGATTCGCGGACTTCGAAAAACTGAAGAAGCAATTTCCGCCAGGCTTGGCCGATTTGACGGAGGTGCCCGGAATCGGTCCGAAGCGGATCAAGCTTCTGCACCAGAAGCTGAAGATCGACTCGCTCGCCGCATTGACCGAAGCAGCGCGAAAGGGACGGCTGCGGGGCGTCCCCGGTTTCGGCGCGAAGATGGAAGCCGGCATCCTTCGCGTCGCGGAAAAGCACGCGGCCGAAGAAAAGCGATTTCGCCTCTCCGTCGCCGAAATGGTCGCGGAACCGTATGTGCGTTTCCTGCGGCGCATCAAAGGGGTTCGACAGGTGACCCTTGCCGGGAGCTTCCGTCGCCGCCGGGATACGGTCGGCGACCTGGATATACTCGTGACGGCCGTGCCGCATGCGTCGGTGGCGGATCGGTTCGTAACCTATGGCGAGGTTTCCGAGGTGTTGGCGAATGGACCGACCAAAGCGTCCGTCAGGCTGAAGAGCGGCATTCAGGTCGATCTGCGCGTCGTCGCGTCGCGTAGTTACGGCGCAGCTCTCGTCTATTTCACCGGCTCGAAGGCGCACAATATCACCTTGCGTACGATGGGCCAGAGACGGGGGCTCAAAATCAACGAGTACGGGGTGTTCAAGAAGGACAAGTGGATCGCCGGGCGCACGGAAAAAGACGTTTATGGGCAGCTCGGCTTGCCTTATATCGAGCCGGAGCTCCGTGAGAACCAGGGCGAGATCGAAGCGGCCGCAACCGGCAAACTGCCGAAGCTTGTCAAGCTTGCCGACATCAAGGGAGATCTCCATGCACACACCGAAGCGAGCGATGGCAGCGCCACGCTAGAGGACATGGCTCACGCCGCCAGATCGCGTGGATACGAGTATCTGGCGATCAGCGACCATTCCAAATACATCGGCGTGACGCATGGGCTCGATCCGGCCCGGCTTGCCGCGCAAGCGCGAAGGATCGAACGACTCAATGCGAAGTTCGAAAATTTCAGAATATTGAGATCGACCGAAGTCGACATTCTGCCGGATGGTAGCCTTGCGTTGCCCGACTCTGCGCTGAAACCGCTGGATCTCGTGATCGGCGCCGTGCATTCCAAGTTCGACTTGTCGGCGCGCCAGCAGACGGAGCGCATCATTCGCGCCATGGACAACCGCTACGTCAACATAATCGCGCACCCGTTCGGGCGCCTCATCGGAGAACGCGAACCTTATGCGCTCGACATCGAGCGGTTGATGAAGGCGGCGCGCGAGCGCGGCTGTTTTCTCGAGCTGAATGCCCAACCGTCGCGTCTCGACCTGTCTGACATTCACTGCCGCATGGCCAAGAAGCTCGGGTTGAAGCTCGCGATATCGACCGATGCGCATACGGCCGAGACGCTCGACTATATGCGGTTCGGCATCGATCAAGCGCGACGGGGTTGGCTGGAGCCCGACGACGTCCTCAATACGCGGGGGCTGAAAGAGCTACTTCGTCTGTTGAAACGCGATTAGCGGAACTGGCGAAGCACGCGCTCAACCCATGAGATAGACACCTCGCCCCGATGCGACGAGCCTGCCGCCGTCGTCGAAGACGATGGTTTCCGCAGACGAAACCTTTGTTCCAAGGCGCAGCACTTTCGAAACCGCGCGCAGCTGGCCCGCGCTCACGGGGCGGTGATAGTCGACGCGAAGATCCACCGTCGCAACGGCGGCCGATTTCGTCGTCAGGACTGCGTAGAGGCCTCCAAGATCGATGACCGAGGCCAGAATGCCGCCATGCATGCTTTTGTTTGCCGGGTTGGAGACCAGCTCTTCACGCCAAAGCAGGCTGATCTCGATTTCTCCTTCACCTGCCGACTCGGCGCGTAAGCCCAGCCAACGCTGAAATGGGGAAATGTCGAGCCGTTCCTGCCAGAGTTTCAGTTGCGTGTCTTCGGTCATGCGGGCATTGAAGAGCGTTTTGCAGCGCCGGGCAATGTGGTTGCGATCGAGTTAGACCCTTACGCCGTCTGCATGTCGATTTTGTCAGCCATCCGCACAAGTTCCGCGAGAGAGCTGGCCTGCATTTTGCGCATGATCTGTGTCCGGTGCGCCTTGACCGTCGACTCGGTCGTGCCGATGGCCGCGCCGATTTGTTTGTTCAACTGGCCGGTTACAAGGATGGCCATGACCTGTTTTTCCCGGGCGGTCAGCGTATCCCAACGCGCGCGCAATTCTGTCAATTCGCGCTCCGCGGCGCGGCGTGCCCGATCGCGTCCGATAGCGTGCTGGATTGCGTCGATCAGTTCCTGATCCCGGAACGGCTTGGTCAGAAACTCGACGGCGCCCGCCTTCATCGCCCGGACGGACATCGGAATGTCCCCATGTCCGGTGATGAAGATGATCGGAATATTGGCGTTCGTGGCGGAGAGTTCGCGCTGAAATTCCAGACCGCTCGAGCCGGGCAGTCGTACGTCGAGGACCATGCAACAGGGCGCGTTCGGGCGGCGGAAGGCCAAAAAGTCGCGCGGCAGCGCAAATCCCTCCATACGCAGACCGACCGAACGCAACAGTCCGCTCAGAGCCTCACGGATCGCGGCGTCGTCGTCGATCACGTATACGATCGGATCGTCTTGACTCATTCGCCGGTCTCGCTGAGCGTCACTTCGAACACCGTTCCGTAGGGCAGCGACGGCACCGCCGATAGCGTGCCGCCATGCGCTTCGACTATCGAGCGGCAAATCGATAGCCCGAGGCCCATTCCATGGGCCTTTGTCGTGACGAAGGCGTCGAATATCCTGTCATGCGACTCTGCGCTGATACCCGGCCCATTGTCGATCACTGCGAGCGCCAGCGTTCCGCACCTTCGACGTGTCGTCCGCACGCATAGCAAGCGCGGTCTGTCGTGGACGAGCGCCATAGCTTCCTGCGCATTGGTGATGAGATTGAGAACGACCTGGTGCAGCAATATCCGGTCGCCGCGCACGGGCGCGAGACCCTCGGCGAGATCCAGGCTGACGTTGACGAGATGCTTGGCCAACTCGTTCCGCAGCAGCGCTATGCAATCGATAACCAGCGCATTGACCTCAAACGGCGCGCGCTCGGGCAGCGCGTTACGCACCATTGCCCGGATTCGCCCGATGACTTCGCTGGCTCGGTTTCCGTCCCGGATGATGCGCTGCGCCGCGTCGCGCGCCTCGACCAGGTCGAAGCGAGCCGGCTCCAGCCAGCGCATGCAGGCCCCAGCGTTCATCACGATCGCAGCGAGCGGCTGGTTAATTTCATGTGCGATAGAGGCGGCCAGCTCTCCCATTGTGGTTAGCCGCGCCACCGTGGCGAGCTCTGTTTGCGCTTCGCGCAAAGCGAGTTCCGTGCGCTTGCGCTCGCCGATCTCGTTCAGAAGCACGGAATTGGCATTCTGGAGTTCACGCGCCTTGAGCTCGAGCTGGCGGTGCGTGCTTTGAAGAACTTCTTCGGCTTCGCGCTGGCGGGAGCTCAGCACTCCGCCGGCCACGGCGCAGCTCCCGAAGAAAATGAATAGCACCACATTGTCGACGGTGATCGCGAAAGTGTGCAGCGCCGCGAAGTAGAAGTAGAGCGCCGGCGGGATCGACGCGACCACGGCGAAACAGCCTGGACCGGTGCCGCCGAACCAGGCTGAGGCGACAATGGCGGCGAAGAAGAGGAATAAGGTGGGGCGATCCTGTTCCACGTGCTGGAGAAGCAACGTGAGGATGAGCGCAAGTCCGACAAACCCGGTCGCCAACATGTAGCGCGAGAATTTGGTATCGCGCTCCACGACATAGTCCGATAGGCGCTGGAGACCGAAACCAGTAAGACTTGTCTCGCCGATCATCTTGCATCCCTCTGCCCGGCACTTTGTCCACGGGACGGGGCATCGCGGACCTTCCGGACCGCGCCCCGGACGCCGAGAGGAGCGGGTAAGCGGAAGGGTTCGACGGGTGTATGACCGTTGTGTGAAGGTTTAACGACGGTTTGACATCAGTCTCGGGCCGCGGTTAACGCAACCGCTCTTGTCCGGCCAAAAGAGCCTGAAAGTGAGCCTTCGCGGGCTGCCATTTCCGGGGCGCAACCTTCCAGCCGCTCGAAAGTCGCCGGCCGTGGGACTGCAACGTTCGAAGCGCTGCCTCCTCGGACGGGAAAGCGTTCGGCAACGCGATCGCTCGCCTTCGGAGTTTTTCGAAGAACGATTCCACGGCGTCTGCTGTTTCGAGGAAACGCCTGACGGCTGGAGGAAATTCGAAATAGGCACTCAGTCCCGTCCAGTTCCTGTTCCACGCCGTCACGATGGAGGGGTAGCGCTGTCCCCACCGGCTCAATGCGAATCTATCCAAGGCGGCTCGCGCGGCGGCGATATCCGGGGCGCGGTAGACCGACCTCAGCGCAGCGCTTAGTGCTGGACGTTGGCCGCCGGATGCCTGCACGACGCACTGACGCACCAACGCCGCGATGCTCGTCTGAACACTTAGCGGACCGAAAACGTCTCGCAACGTGTCAGACATTTCCAGTGTGTCGGCCACAGCGGCGAACGCGGTCCGCGCATGGATTCCGCCGAGCTCGGCGTGCAACGCTGTCGGGCCGCCAATACCCAAAATCGTTTTAGCGCCATCGCAATCGATCCCGAGCACAATGTGAACGGCGATATCCCGAATGCCACCGGACTCCAGTATTCGCAGTTGCAGCCGGTTGGCGATGACGACCGCAATGGCGGCGCCTCGACGGCCTTCGGTCTCCGCAAGTTCGGAGTCGTTTGCTGAAACCAGACGAGCCGACACCTTCGCCAAACCAGATCTGCGCCGAATGGACGTTGAGCTGTGATGGAACGGAGCGAGTGAGGGCGGCATGTCCAACTTCATCTGTCGATAAAATTGGTAAGGCCGCTAAGCTGCGACTTCTATTCCAAATGGGTAGGGCGGTTTTGTGCGAAAGCATCAACCACGACCAACCTTAGTTTATGACGAATGCATGACACACGATCTATCGCACGAAGAACGCGTCTTCTGTATTTTGCACGCCAAACCGACACGTCGGCCGTCGGTACCGAGCAGCAATTACAAATGGTTGCGAGGTTTTTCGCGCTTGGATTTTCTTCAACAGGCGTCCGCGTCGACTCTTGGGCACGCCATGCCGCTACGCCCGCGCTGCTCAACTAAAGTCGAACATTCCAGAACCTTCGCAGCGTTTGCCCCAACTCCAACCCAATAGAAACCACCAGTGCCGCCGCCTAAGCCTCTTGCCGAAACGCGCAGGGCAAGGGGCTGAGGGAACTGCGCTGTTTCGATTTCAAACATTCGGCAAACGAACCGCGGGATCCGCTGTGGTTATTCCCGGGCAATGCGAGAGGGGTCTAAATGAAACTCAAGTCACTTTGGTTGGTCGGCGCAGCTTCGGCGGCGATGATCTTGACAGCATCAGCGGTGCAAGCCGGTAGCGCATCGGCGAGCAATTCCGCCGCCACGGATCAAGCGCTCGCGCAGGCAAATCAGCGCCTTGACGATGTAAACTCGCGACTGGACGCATTGGAATCCGAGCTACAAAGCGCAGAAACGCGCGCCGCCGCTGACCATGACGCATCGACCGCGACTGCCAATTCGATCCTCGGAGCATGGTGGAACAACACCAGCATCAACGGTCGGATGTACTGGGACTTCAGCTATGTCGACCAGGAAGTCAACCATACTCGGACCGGAACGACCAACGGCACCGCTTTCGACATCAAGCGCTTCTATGTCGGCATCGATCACAAATTCAACGATGTGTTTTCCGCAAACGTTACGACCGACTTCACCTTCGACAGCTCCTCGGGCGTGAACCAGGTCTTTATCAAGAAGGCTTACCTGCAGGCGAAGGTGAGCGACGCGCTGGTGTTCAAGGTCGGTTCGACGGACATGCCGTGGATTCCGTTTATGGAAGATATCTATGGCTATCGCTACGTCGAGAACACGCTTACCGATCGCCTGAAGGACGCCAACTCCGCCGATTGGGGCGCGCATGTTTCGGGCAAGCTCTACGACGGCATGTTGAACTATGCGGTGTCGGTAGTGAACGGCGCCGGCTACAAGAAGGCCAATATCTTCCGGACCAATGGTCCGGACGTCGAAGGCCGCCTCGATCTCGATGTCGATCACTTCATCGTGGGAATCGGCGGTTATACGGGCAAGTTCGGCCAGCAGTTCGGCACCGCCCTGCATCACAGTTTCACGCGCGGAGACGCGGTGGCGGCCTACGTCATGCCTGACTTCCGGATTGGCGTCGAATATTTCGCCGGCAACAACGTCTCGAGCGTGACGTCGGCCACCCAGACCGATACGGAGAGCGGCGTGAGCGGCTTCGGTGCCTGGACGTTCATGCCCGAATGGTCGGTGTTCGGCCGCTACGATTGGGCGACCAAGCATCTTCATCAGGTGGCTGCAACGCCCGACATGCCGAACGACTACTACAATGTCGGCATCGAGTGGAATCCGATCAAGATCGTGGATTTCTCGCTCGTCTATAAGCACGAGGACGAAAGCGGCAACTATGCGACGTCGAACATCGGCGCCGGCGCGACGATGGCGACGAAGACCAACTACAACGAGGTCGGCATTTTCGGCCAGCTGCGTTGGTAGCGGTTCGTAACGAACATTGAGTCGAGAAACAACGAATCCATCACTCAAAAAAGGAACGTAGACATGAAGGCGATCGTTAAGTCAGGACTGGTGGCGGTGGCCGCCGTAGCAGTGCTTGCTTCTGGCGCGGCGGCAGCGACGTTGAACGGTGCCGGCGGTACGGCCATCTATCCGGTGCTCGCCGTGTGGGCGCAGCATTACGATCAGAAGACCGGAATTCAGGTCAATTACCAGTCGATCGGATCCGGCGGCGGCATCAAGCAAATCGAGGCGAAGACCGTTGACTTTGCGAACTCGGACAAACCGCTCAAGCACGATGATCTCACCAGCAATAACCTGGCGCAGTTTCCGCAGGTGATCATCTCGATCGTGCCGGTCGTCCACCTTCCGGGCATCGCGCCGGGCCAGCTCGTGCTGGACGGCAAGACGCTCGCCGACATCTATCTCGGCAAGATCACGAAGTGGAACGACCCGGCGATCAAATCCCTCAATCCACACGTACCGCTTCCGAACATGGCCATTCTCGTCGTCCATCGCTCGGATGGATCGGGCACGACGTTCAACTTTACCGACTATCTGGGGAAGGTCAGCCCCGAATGGAAAGCCAATGTCGGATCCGACACCTCGGTCCAGTGGCCGGTCGGTCTCGGCGGAAAAGGCAATGAGGGGGTCTCCGGCAACGTTCAGCAGACCGTGGGCTCTATCGGCTATGTCGAATATGCCTACGCCATGCAGAACAAGCTCATCTACACCGACATGATCAACGCCGCCGGCCAGAGAGTGAAACCGACCATGCAGGCGTTCCAGTCGGCTGCGGCGAATGCTGACTTCAGCAAGGTGCAGGACTTCTATCTGATCCTGACCAATCAGCCGGGTGCGACGAGCTGGCCGATCACGGCCGCGACGTTCATGCTGATGCGCAAGGACTATCCCGCCGATAAAAATCGGGATGTTCTCAAGTTCCTCGATTGGGCTCTGCATGACGGACAAGCCGACTCGCTCAAGCTCGACTATGTGCCGTTCCCGGACGGCGTCGTGAAGCAGATCGAGGCGTCCTGGACGACCGAACTGAAGGCGTGGCCGTAGGCCGTACCGCCGCGGTAAAGGCTGCCATTCGAAAGGGAGAGGGCTTTGCGTCCTCTCCCATTTTTTTCGATTTTGCGCGGGCCTGCCGCTAAACCGCTGGCGGCCGCGCGCTCGGATGTTGTCCGGCGCGTTGGGGAATGAGAAAGACGGCCGCAACCATGAACGCCGCGATGAGCGCCGTCGCGAGCGGACGGCTCACATTCAGGCCGCCCTGCGACATGGGCTTGTCGAAGAAATCTCCGACGGTCGCGCCGAGCGGACGGGTCAGTATGAAGGCCGCCCAGAACAGCAGGACATGCGAGACTCGCGTCCAATAATAGGCCGCCGCGACGAGCGCGAGCGCGCCGAGGAAGACAGACGCGCCTCCGAGATAGCCGAAGCCCGATGTGTCCGCCATCCAATCGCCCAAAGCTGTCCCAAGCGTCTGTGAAAAAGTAATTGTCGCCCAGTAGAACATCTCGGCCCTCGGCGTGCGCACGGTTTCGACCGACACGGTTCCTTCCGACCAATACCAGAGCGCCAGCACCGCCAGGACGCACACCAGCAATGTGGCCGATCCGCCCGTGTAGCCGATGCCAAGCGAGCGGTCGGCGAAGTCCGCCATGGTGGTACCCGCCGTTGTCGACGCCACGATGGTTGTCCAGTAGAGGATTGGATTGAACGCCTTCGCCGCTACCTGGGCGACGACAAGGGCGGCGAGGAGCGAGAGAAAAATCGCCGTCCCGGCGAGGTATCCGAAATTGAGCGTCATCGTGACCGTGTCGCCGCCCGTTTCACCGAGGGTCGTGGCGGCGATTTTTATGATCCAGAAGCCGAGCGTGATGGCGGGCACCTTGCTCAGGGTCGAATTTTGCTCGCTCACATCAGTCCTTGCGCGGTGTCGTCAATTGTAGGCGGATTAGGCCGCAGGCTGCAATTCAACGCCTGTCACGCGCCGCCGGCCGCCCTGAATTGGGGCTGGTTCGCTGCGCATTCTGCGGCCAATATGGCGTAACGCTGGCCGCCACCAGACACCGGAGCGACCGTGCGCGCGGGGCGTGGGAGGTCGATCCATGAAATGGCATTTTGCCGACGTATTCGAAACGGTCGCCGCCCTGGTGCCGGACAGTCCGGCCCTCGTGAACGGCGATACAAGGCGAACATGGCGAGAGTATGAAGACCGCGCGGCCCGCATTGCAAATGCTTTGATGAAGGCGGGACTGCGCGCGGACTCCAAGGTCGGACTCTACGGGTACAACTCAAACGAATATCTCGAGGCGCAGTTCGGCGTGTTCAAGGCGCGCGCCGTTCCGGTGAACGTCAACTACCGCTACGTCGAGCATGAACTCATCTATCTGCTCGACAACGCCGACGCGGAGGCCGTCTTTTTCGACGCGCAGTTCGCGCCGCGCCTGGCCGCCATCCGCGACCGGCTGCCGAAGCTGAAGCTCTTTGTCGAAATTGATGACGGCTCTGACCGACATTTGCCGGGCGCGATCGCTTTCGAGGATCTCATCGCCGGGAACGATCGTTTGCCGCGCCAAGACTATAGCGAAGATGACGTGTACATGCTGTACACTGGCGGCACGACCGGAATGCCTAAGGGCGTCATGTACCGGCAGGGCGACTTTACGTTCGGCCTGGGCGTGGCGGGACTCGGACCGGACGCTCCAGCGACGCCGGAAGGCCTGAAAGCGGCGATCGCGCTCCTGAAGGAACAGGGCGCGTCTCCGGTCAGCCTTGCCGCCTGTCCGCTGATGCACGGAACGGGTTTGTGGCTCGGCGTTTTCATCGCGCACTTTCTGGGCGGAACGGCTGTGACACAGCGGAATGAACATTTCGACCCGCACGCCACCTGGCGCCTGATCGCACGCGAACGGGTGAGCGCCGTGGCGATCGTCGGTGACGCCTTCGCCAAACCGATGCTGGCGGCGCTTAGAGAGGCCAAGGCCGCCGGAAAACCGCACGATCTTTCCTCGCTGAAGAGCATCATCTCGTCCGGCGTCATGTTTTCCACGGAGGTCAAACGCGGCCTGCTCGATTTTGCGGACGTGTCGATCCTCGACGCCATGGGCTCGACGGAAGGCAGCATGGGCTCGTCGGTGGTGACGCGCGCCTTGCCGCCGGGCGAGACTGCAAGATTTGCCAAAAATCCGACCACGAAAGTCTTCAACGATCGCGACGAAGAAGTCCAACCCGGCTCGGACGAGATCGGCATGATCGCCAATGGCGGCTTCGCCCCTATCGGATACTACAAGGACGCGGAGAAAAGCGCCCGGACGTTCCGCGTCATCCGCGGTCACCGGTATTCGTTTCCGGGAGATTTCGCAAAAGTGGCAGCCGACGGTTCGCTGATCCTTCTGGGCCGCGGCTCGGTCTGCATCAACACGGGCGGCGAAAAGGTGTTTCCGGAAGAGGTCGAGGAGGCGCTCAAGGCACATGAGAGCGTTTGGGATGCGCTTGTCGTAGGTGTGCCAGACGAACGTTTCGGCGAGCGTGTTACGGCCGTCGTCTCGGCGCGGCCGGGACATGTCGTAGACGAGTCGGCGCTGGTGCAGTTCGCGCGGGAACGCCTGGCCGGATACAAAATGCCGCGGCGCGTACTGGTGGTCGACCGCGTGCAGCGCGCGGCGAACGGCAAGGCCGACTACAAATGGGCGCGGGACACAGCGCTGCGCGAACGCGGATAGCCGACGCGTCGGGCGTCCGTTTTCGGCGTCAGAATTTGGTTCCGACGTGCAGGCTGATCAGGCGCGGCGTGTTGGTCGCGATGTAGGGCTCGATTCCGCAGGTCTGTACCGTGCATTGCGCAAATCGGTAGAGCTGTGCGCGCTCGTCGAAGGCGTTTTCCACGGCGAGCTCGACAGACCATTTGTCCGACTCGATGCCGACCGAAAAATCGGCGGTAGTCCACGCTTTTTGTATCCCTAGGGCAGAACGAATGGGCACCGGCGGATTGGCCGGTGTGGGTGGGTTGATCATCTGAATTCGAAGATCGGGCCAGCTGCTGCTCTGATAGACAAGTCCGCCCTGTATATGGGCCAGCCACATGTCGATTGGAAATTCGTACCGCGCCGTCCAATTGGTCTTGAACTTGGGCGTGGGCAGCGGCGTACCCTTCGGTGCATCCGGCAGGTAGGGGTCGTCGGGGCCCGGGCAGATCGTCACTTGAACGCCATTGTTCACGACGCCGCAATAGTTCTTCGTCAAATGCGAGTCGGTCAGGGTCCAAGACCCGTTGATCGTCAGACCGGTGAAGGGGAGCCAGGTGACGTCGCCTTCTGTACCGTAGATGCGCGCCGAACTCGCATTGTGAATTTCGGTGAACGAATTCAGGCCGAGGAACGAGAATTGAAAGTGGTTCCAATCCTCGATGTAGGCCGCGCCGTTCAGCCTCAGCGTATTGTCGAACCACGATGTCTTCCAACCAATTTCATAGTTGGTCAGGCGGTCCGGTTGATAGGGCGGAATGCTACCGCGGCGATTGATGCCGCCTGGACGGAATCCGGTCGACCAGGTCGCGTAGACCATGCGGTCGTCATCGATCTTCCAGGACAAGTTGAGTTTGTGCGTAAACCCGCTCTCGTAAACGCTCTTGTTGACGTCCGTGCAGGGACTGCCGGCGATCAGGGGCGGCGCAAAACACTGTGACACGCCGGTGTGCGAGCTTTCGTCGGCGCTGAAACCGAAGAAGCCGTACAGAGAATTGTCCGCGTAGAAGAGACGTCCGCCGGCCGTGAACGTCAGATTCGGCATGATGTCCCAGGCAAGCTCGCCGAACGCCGCCGCGTCGCGGTCGTATCGCGTCTGGTCCGTCAGCCACAAGGTGCCGGGCCAGCCGGGCACCGAGAGCTGGCCGACTCCCGGATCCGCGCTCGTATCGGACAGCGTGCCTGTACAGGCCGGGGTGCCGGCCGGCGAGCAGTTGGGACTGTGCGTGATGGTGTAGTTCTGAAGGATGTAATGACCCTGCCGCTCGAAGAACAGTCCGCCTACAAAGCGCACCGGAGCATCTGCCGGGGTCGACACGCGGAGTTCGTTGCTGAGTTTGGTGAAGTGATCCTTCTCGAAAATGTACTGCTGGGGATCAATGTAGTTGCCGTGATTGTCGTAGACATAGTGGCCGTAGCCATAGAGCGTGTCGTAAAAGAAGGAATAGTCCGTATAGTCCGACGCGCCCGTGATCGAGCGATCCATGTAGCCGCCGGAGTAGACGACATCGAGGTTGCTGATTTTGCCCTGAATCGTCAGGGCCGCCTGATACCAACTGTCCTTCGTATACTCCGGAAAAAAGTGTTGGACCTTGAGATCGCCGACACTCGGGTCGAAAGCGAAGATCCCGTTCGTTGACGTGTGCTGAGCGATGACTGTCGGCGTGATTGTCCAATTGCCGTCCAGATCGACTTTCAAAGCCGCTCGGCCACCATATGTGTCGACGGTGTTGATGTCGTTCTTGACGACGTCCGCGTTCGTGACCGTCGCGCCCGAGGTGGGAAACGTTCGCGAGCCGAGCACGTTGTCGATATAGCCGGCGTCGTGCTCCTCGTAGCCGACAATGCGGATGGCGATCCCGTCGGCGAGCGGCTCGTTGATGTAGCCTTCCACGCTGTGACCGATGCCGCCGTGATCGACCGTGTTGACGCTCGCGTCGATCGCGGCCGAGAAGTCCGCGGCATTCGGCTGATTGGTGATGATGCGGATCGTGCCTGCTTCGGAGCTCGCTCCGTATAGCGTGCCCTGCGGCCCCGAGAGGGACTCTACGCGTGCGATGTCATAAACGTGGATATCCAGGGCGCCGCCGATCGTCGTGATCGGTTGCTCGTCAAGATATATGCCGACCGTTGGCAGCGAGCCCGAGTGGTTGCCGTCGTTGCCGCTCGATACGCCGCGCATCGAAACGTTGGCAAACCCTGGTGCGCCGTTGCCGCCGCCCGCACCGCCGACGGTGTAGGTGACGCTAGGCAGGTATTTGGCGTAGTCGTTGAAGTTGGTGATGTGAAGCTGTTCGAGCTTCTCGGTGGGTAGGGCCTCAATGCTGAGGGGCGCCTTCTGGATGTCTTCGCTGCGCTTTTCGGCGGTCACGACGACCGTTTCGATACCTGTCGTCCTGTCGATGTCGGCTGCAAAGGCCGGAGAGACCCCTGTCAACATCGTCGAAGTGAGAAGCAATTGCCAGAACGCCGGGCGAGCGCCCGAGGTTGTGCTCCGCATAGTTCAAGGCCCCCCGAGGCTTGGATATCCCCAGCGATTCAGTGAAACATTTATGGCGTAAAAAGAAACCTGCCCGGTTGCGGCGTCAATGGCGCAGGCGTCAGGAATTGTGACTTTCAGGCGCCGGACGTCAGTTCGTCCGGTCGCTCGGGTAATCTTGCAACACTGGTCCGAGCGCAACCTTCAAAGGGTCCAGCCACGGCTCGAACCGACGCCACTGGTCGATACCGTCGCGGAAAATCGGCTGGCGGACTTGTTCGGAGCTCGCCGTGCGTACGGCGCGGTCATTTTGATAGAAACGGAGGCAGGTGTTCTCGAACGGCAGGCCGCAGTATGCGAGGAGCAGGCGTACCTCGCGCTCCGGTTCCGCAACGAGTTGTTCGTAGAAAACGCGGTGAACGCGCCCGGGCAAAACCCTGTCGAAATGCGACATCAGGTCCACATAGTCGGCATAATAGCGGCCCAATTCCGACAGGTCGTAGGAGAACGTCTGACCGCGCGCAAAGTGCTGCTTGAATGCGGAAAAGCAGCAGCCGAGGGGATGGCGCCGTGCGTCTATAATCCTGGCATTGGGCAGCATCAGGTGTATGAGTCCGATGTGCGCAAAATTGTTTGGCATTTTGTCGATGAAATGGGGCTTTCCTTGTTTGCGCTGAATTTGCGTGCGAGCGAGATATTCGGCTCCGAGACCCTTCAAAGCGTTGGCGTCCAGCGTCGACAGGATTTCCGGGTAGTCCGAGGATTGAGAGCGGGACGTGCGCCCGCTGAGACGGCGCGCGATCGCCGTGACGTCGGGAAGCTCCATCGTCCCTTCAATAGCGGAATGCGAAGCTAGGATCTGTTCGATCAGCGTGGAGCCGGCGCGCGGCAGTCCGACGATGAAAATCGGATCGGGGGCAGGGTTGCCCCAGCCTTCGCGAGCAGAGAAGAACTCGGTAGAGAAGAGCGCCTTGCTGCGCCGGACGTGATCGGACGTTTCTTCCGCATCGTAGTAGACGATCTTTCGGCGTCGGGAGTTTCCGGCTGCGTAGTGCGCGAAGGAACCGGCGAAGTCCCCTCGGTCTTCCAGCGCTTTGCCGAGTGAAAAGTCGAGGTGATAGCGATCCTCGTCGGAGAGGCTGTCGCGCGCCACAGCGGCTTTCATCGCGGCGATTTCCGCGTCGTCGAACCGGAACGTCTTCAGGTTGGCGAGGCTCCAGTATGCTTCGCCGAGCGTCGGGGCGAGCGCGATGCACCGCTTGTACGCGGCAATGCATTCGTCTTGGCGGCCGACGGCTTTGAGGGCGTGCCCGTAGCTCAACCAGGCCTTTGGTTGGTTCGGGAAGGTTCTAAGCACGTCTTCATAACAATCGATCGCCCGCTTATATTCGCCGATCTGACCGAAAGCGGCGCCCTTCAACGCACGGTAAGCAGGATTTCGCGGGTCGGTGCGCAAGAGGATGTCGATCTGGTTTATGGCCTCCGTCGATCTGTTTTGGCGGTGCAGGACGGCCGCATAGTTATGGCGCGCGACGGCAAATTGCGGTGCGAGCTCCAGGCAGCGCGCCAGCAACGTCTCTGCGTCGCCGTACCGGCCGAGGCGTGCCGCAACCTCTGCAAGCATTCGTATTGCCGCGACGTTGGACGGCTGCGACTTGAGGAAGTCCTTGAGTCCGCGCTCCGCGGTGGATAGCCGGTTTTCTATCAGCGCTATGGCGGCCTCGACGAGCGCTGGCTCGCGCACGGACGTCCGAATTTGCTGCGCGACCGCCTCGCTTGCCCGCGCGTCGTCGCCGGCCAGCGCAAACTGTTCGGCCAGCGCCTGCCAGATTTCCGGGGACGCTGAATTGAGTTCGGCTGCCCGCGACAGCGCTGCGATCGCTTTGTTTGTCTCGCCGCAGGCAGCGACTGCGAGACCGAGTTCCGCTAACACCTGGGCGCTATTCGGCTGAAGCGCCGCCAACGCCTCGAGCGTCGCGCAAGCGAGGTGAATTTCATTCGTTCGGCGAAGCGCGGTGCCCAGTATGAGCAAAGCCTGGGGATGCCGCGGTACGACGGTGAGAATTTCCCTCGCTTGCTCTGCCGCCTTGTCCGGCCGCGCGGCGAGCAGGCGCGACGCGTTGGCGAGCGCCATTGCCAGCGATCCTGTCTGTCCCGTCGATTGCGTCGTCACGTCGAGCTCGTTGCTGTCTCGCCGCATCAGATGGTTCGGGGATGGATCATGTCAACCCGCCGGCTTCTCGCTTGCCCGTTCCGCCTCGGCCACCAGGCGCAAAGTCTGCAAAATGCTGGAGGGATTGACGCTGATCGAGTTGACGCCCCAGCCGACGAGCATGCGCGCCACGTCAGGATAATTTGCAGGCGCCTCGCCGCAAATGCCGACGTGCCGTCCGTTCCGATGCGCACCCTGCACGGCGAGGCGCAGCATTTCCGTCACCCCGGGATCGCGCTCGTCGAAGTCGAATGCGACGATCTCGGAGTCCCGGTCGACTCCGAGCGTCAATTGCGTGAGGTCGTTCGAGCCGATCGAGAACCCGTCGAAAAGCTGCGCAAAAGCATCTATGCGGATCACATTGTTGGGGATCTCACACATGACATAGACCTCCAGCCCGTCCCGGCCGCGCGCCAGACCGCTATCGGCCATCGCGGCGAGAACCTTCTCGGCCTCGGATTCGCGACGACAGAACGGCACCATGACCTTGAGATTGGTGAGGCCCATTTCCGCGCGCACACGTTTCAGGGCTGCGCATTCAAGGGCAAATCCCGCCGCGTAACTCGGATGGGCGTAACGCGCCGCACCGCGAAATCCGATCATGGGATTCGCCTCCATCGGCTCGAACTGGGCGCCGCCGAGTAGCTTGGCGTACTCGTTCGTCTTGAAATCCGAGAGACGCACGATGACCGGTTTGGGGTAAAACGCCGCGGCGATCATCCCGACGCCTTCCGACAGTCTTTGCACGAAGAAGTCCTGCGGTCTTTTGAAGTGACGCGTCATCCCGCGGATCGTCCTGCGGATCGCCGAATTCGAAACCTTGTCGAGATTGGCGAGCGCCATCGGATGAACGCCGATGAACTCGTTGATGATGAACTCCATCCGCGCCAGTCCGACGCCGTCGTTCGGGAGCATTGCGCTCTTGAAGGCAAAGTCGGGATCGCCGAGATTGAGCATCACGCCCGTTCTGGTCTTCGGAATCTCGGAGACTGAAACGTTCGCCACGTCGAAGGGCAGCTCTCCCTGGTACGCATGTCCGATATCGCCCTCGGCGCAGGAAACGGTGACGACCGTTCCTGTCTTCAGGACCTCGAGCGCGTGCTCGGTACCGACGATGGCGGGGATGCCCATTTCGCGCGCGACGATCGCAGCATGGCAGGTTCGCCCGCCGCGACTTGTCACGATTCCGGCAGCCTTCTTCATGACCGGCTGCCAATCGGGGGTCGTGGTATCCGCGACCAGGATCTCGCCAGGCCGGAACGCCGCCAGGCTCCGTTCATTGCTGACGACGCGCACTTTGCCGACGGCAATTCGCTCCCCGACAGCTCTCCCCGAGACGAGCGCCGTCGCCTTTGCGCGCAGCGTGTAGGTTTGTACAGAGTCGGTACGACGTCGTGACGCGACCGTTTCCGGCCGCGCCTGAACGATATAGATCTCGCCGTCGACGCCGTCTTTGGCCCATTCGATGTCCATCGGCGTCGGCCGTCCGTTAATACTGGAATAATGATCCTCGATCGCGATGGCCTGTCCGCTGAGTTTGAGGGCCTCGCGGTCTGTCAAGCAAAAGGCCCCACGTTCCGTCTTTGGAACCGGCCTTTCGCGCGTGGTCGTATTGGCTCCGCCCCGTGCGAATACCAGCCTGAATTGTTTCTTGCCGAGGGTGTGACGAAGAACAGTTCGAGCACCGTTCCTGAATGTCGATTTGTGCACGTAGAACTCGTCGGGATCGACGCGGCCCTGCACAACATTCTCGCCGATGCCATAACTCCCCGTCACCAGCACGACGTCGCGAAACCCGGATTCGGTGTCGAGAGTGAAGATCACGCCGCTTGAGGCGAGATCCGATCGGACCATCTTCATGACGGCGACGGACAGCGCTACTTTGAAGTGATCAAAACCGTTATCGGCGCGGTATACGATGGCCCGGCTGGTGAAGAGCGACGCAAAACACCGACGGCACGCCTCGAACACGGCATCTTCGCCGCGTACGTTGACGAAGCTCTCATGTTGTCCGGCGAAGCTCGCGTTCGGCAAATCTTCTGCGGTCGCGGAGCTGCGGACGGCCACAGAGAGATTCTTGCCGTATTCGGCTTGAAGCGTGCGGTATGCCTGTCCGATTTGCTCGCGAAGTTCGTTCGTACCTGTTGCGCGATAGACGGTGCGGCGAGCCGCAGCAGCATGCTGCGAGAGGCTATGGACGTCGTTTGACCTTATTGCGGCGATAGTCCGGCGCAGATCGGGCCAGGCGCGAGACTGCTCCAGCGCGTCGCGATATGCCTCGGCCGTTATGGCAAATCCGTTCGGAATTAAAATGCCTTTGGGCGTAAGCCGTGTGTACAGCTCCCCGAGTGAAGCAGTTTTCCCGCCCACCAAGGGCACGTCCTGCATGCCCAGTTCGCGGAACCATCGTGTGTATCGTGTGCCGATCATCGCACCAACGGAATTTCACCATTTTAATTTTGGCGCGGGTTTTGCCGTCGACTTTGATCCGGAGCAAGAAGCCGCTTCCAAAAGTTCATGCCGGCCGGGGCGTGTTTCGCGAAAGACCGAGGCCGCGCGCAGCTAGTACGCCATACACGCAAATCCACACGTAGCAGATCGCTGGGACCAGAAGGGATGTCGCGAGGTTGGACGCGTCGGCCACGGCGCCCGTAATCAACGGGACGATTGCTCCGCCTACGATGGCCATGCACAAAAGACCCGAGCCGTTCGGCGTTTCGGGTCCGAGCTGTTCCGAGGCAAGACTGAAGATCGTCGGAAACATGATCGAGTTGAATAGACCGACGGCGATCAAAGAATAGGCCGCGATTGCGCCCGATGAGTGCGACGAAACCAGCGCAAGAAGCCCGGCACCGACGGCACAGGCCGCCAGCACGAGGCCAGGCTTTGCGACGCGCAAAATGGCCGCGCCGAGGAATCGACCGATCATAGCGCCGCCCCAATAGAAGCTCAGGAGTTGTCCCGCGCGCTCGGCCGTCACTGCAAGCACACTTCGCTGCATGAGGTAGTTGATCATCACGCTGCCGATCGAGACCTCCGCTCCGACGTAAACGAAGATCGCCACCGCACCGAGAACCAATCGCGGGCGTCCCAACAGCGCGACGATCGCGCCGAGTTTGGCCTGGCCGGCGACCGGTGGCGCACTGCTCTTGCGCAGCAACCAGAACGCGGCCGCGAGTATGAGAAACATCAATGCAACCGCGAAGAAGGGAAGTTGGAGGGCTTGCGCCTCGGTGCGCCGCAGCGCCGCGAGCGCCGGTTGGGTAAGGCCCCGGGTTTGCAAGGAAACGCCGGTTCTCAAGATCAGTGCGGAACCGATCCACGGCCCGATCGTCGTCCCGAACGAGTTGAACGCCTGCGCCAGCGTCAACCGGCTGTGCGAGGTCGCCTCAGTGCCGAGAAGTTCGATGAAGGGGTTGGCCGCGACCTGCAACATGGTTATTCCGGCCGCGACGACGAAAAGCGCCAGCAGGAAGGCGCCAAAGGAGCCCATCTCGGCGGCCGGCGTGAACAGGGCGTACCCTACGGCCGTAACAACCAACCCGATGACGGCGCCGCGCAGATATCCGACGCGCGACAGCAGCAGACCCGCCGGAATTGAGAAAATGAAGTAGCTGAGAAAGAAGCTGAACTGGGTCAGCATGACGTCCGTATAGGACAATTCGAACAAGCCTTTCAGTTTGGGGATCAACGTGTCGTTCAACACGGTTGCGAATCCCCAGGCGAAGAAGAGAAAAACGACCAAACCGACGAGAAGCCGCTGTTGGCTGCGTTCGGGCGAGTCATTCGCGGTCATTGGTTTTCCTCCCATCGCCAGACTGAAATTCCAGGCTCGCGCGCGCAGCGCCCAAGAAAGCGCACTTCTCGTTCAAGATGAGCCGCGTCGGAATCGATTTCACATATCCGGACAGTCGACCCTTGCTTTCGAATCGGCTGCGGAAGGAGCTTTGAGCGAGCGTTTTTTCGATTTTCTGGGCGATGCCGCCTGCCAGGAAAACTCCACCGCGCGCGCCGTGTGCGAGGGCGAAATCGCCGGCCACGGCGCCGTAAACTCCGCAAAACACTGAGATCGCTTCGCGGCAGTCCGCGTCGGTCGCCGCATTGGCGACGATGTTGGCGGCATCATGCGGGCCTGCAGAGCGCCCATTGAGTTCCGCGATCGCGCGATGAAGGTTCTCGAGTCCCGGGCCGGAGAGGATCCGTTCGATCGATACATGTTCAAATTGTCTTGCGAGGACTCGCAAAATCTCGATCTCGCGCGCATTGCCCGGCGCAAATCCCGCGTGTCCGCCTTCCGTGGCGACGGCAAGTGCCCTGCCGCGAAATTGCGCGAGCAGAGACGCGCCGAAGCCCGTGCCGGCGCCGATAATCGAAATCGGCTCGCCGTCTATGCCGGGCAGGTCGGGACCCAGCACATGGCAATCGCCGGGCGCCAGCGCGGTGACTGCATAGGCGAGCGCCGCGAAATCGTTGATGAGCAGGGCGTGTTTGAAACCCAAGGCGCGCAGCTCGGCCTCGCTGATATGCCACCTCCTGTTGGTAAGCGAAACTGCTCCTGCCGTCACCGGGCCGGCGACGGCGAGGGCGATCGCTTCGGGTGGTCTTGCCGAGCCAGATTCGTCCAGGTAGCGGCGCAATGCGGACGCGAAGTCGGGAACTACCGCTTCGATGTCCCGTTCACTATCGATTTTCCAAGGCGTCGTTGCGCAATCCACGACAGCGAAGCGTGCATGCGTTCCGCCGATGTCGCCGACCAGGACTCGGACGGTCATGGCTTGATCTCGCGCGCGGCGAGCGCAACGGACGTCGAAAGTGCGGCGTCGGCGGACGACGAACCTACGCTCAAAGAGTAGGTGCCCGCCGCGATGCGCCAGACGTCACCGGCCGGATCGAAATTCGCCAGCAATCGGGGCTCGGTCTTGATCGTCACGCTCTTCGTCTCGCCCGCCCTCAAGAACACTTTGCTCCAGCCGACAAGCCGGGGCACCGACCCGGCGGCGGGAAGCGTAGCGTAGAACTGAACGGTTTCCGCGCCGTCGCGCGTTCCGGTGTTGGTCACGCTGACGGTCGCGGAGATCGCGTCGCCGGTCGTTGCCGAAAAGCCGGATAGCGCGAACGACGTGTAGGAGAGCCCGAAACCGAACGGGAAAAGCGGCTTCAGATTTTGGCGCGCGAACCAGCGATACCCCACGTCCGCGCCCTCAAGGTAATCGACGTCGAACGGCGCATAGCTTGAGCCGGGATCCGGCAGGACCGGTCGCGGCAGTTGTGTTTCGGATTGCGGAAACGTGATCGGCAACCTTCCCGAAGGGTTGACCTGTCCGAACAGCGCGTGTGCCAACGCGGCGGCACCGCCACTACCGGCGAACCACGTCTCGAGCACGGCCGGTACCTTGTCGAGCCAGGGCATGAGAACCGGTCCGCCGGTTTCGAGTACGACGATGGTGTGGGGGTTGGCCGCCGCCAGAGCTGCGATCAGGTCATTTTGGCGTCCGGCCAGCGAAAGGTCTTTGACGTCTTCGCCCTCCGTCATCCACTGCTCGGCAAAGACGATGACCACGTCGGCTTTTGCGACACGGCGGGCGAGATCGGAAATATCGTTGCCCGCCATGAAGCGGACCTTGGCGCGCGGTACATCCTGCGCAATCGCCGAAAGAGGCGAGGGCGGATCGTATATTTCGCGGCCGAGCGGCATGATACGCGCGCCGTTTGGCAAGACGTGAACCGGGCCGCCGACGAACACTTCGTCGTCCGGATTCTCGCCCAGCGGAACGACCTGCGACGAACCACCCCCTGACAGCATGCCGATATTCGCGTGCGCCCCGACGATGGCGATAGTCTTGGCCGATCTGGTGAGCGGGAGGATATTCTGCTCGTTCTTCAGCAGCACGATGCCTTCTTCGGCGGAGCGAACGGCCGCGTCTACATGAGCGCTCGGCTGATGTGCTGGCGGCGCTTCGTCCATGAGTCCCTTGTCGAACATCGTTCGCAAGATGCGATGCACCATGTCTTGCAGACGCCCCGGCGCGACCGTACCGTCTTGGAGCGCGCGTTTGAGCGGGTCGCCGAAATATTCCTGGCGATCGAAACCCGACGAGGATTCCTGGTCCAGACCGTTGTTTGCCGCGTCGACTGTGCTGTGCACGCCGCCCCAATCCGACAAGACCCACCCCGGATAGGACCAGTCGTGCTTGAGCACATGGTTGAGCAGGAAATCGTTCTCGCAGCCGTACACCCCGTTGTAGCGATTGTATGAACACATCACGGCTCCGGGATCGCCCCGTTCGATGGCGATTTCGAAGGCGAGCAGGTCGGACTCGCGGGCAGCCGCTTCGCCGATGTTGGCGCTGAGGACAGTCCTCCCGATCTCCTCGTCGTTCAGTGCGAAGTGTTTGGTGGTGGATATGACGTGCTGGCTCTGGATGCCGCGTATCTGCTCCCCGACGATGGTTCCCGCGAGCAGGGGATCTTCGCCGGCATACTCGAATGTGCGCCCGCCGCGCGGTTCGCGAGCCAGATTGAGGGCGCCATCGAGCACGACGTTGAACCCGCGGTCCCGCGCCTCAGCGCCGATCGCGGAGCCGCTGGCGAAGATAAGGTCCGGGTTCCACGTGGCGGCATTCATCAGTCCCGACGGAAATGCCGTGGCCTGGTCGCCGGGACGCATCCAGTTCGTGTTCGCGATGCCTACCCCGGCGTCCGTCTCACGAAGAGCCGGAATGCCCAGTCGTTCGATCCCGGGTACGTAGCCGGCTGAGCCGGGCAGGAGCGGACGAATGGAAAGCGGCGCCGGCTTGATCCAGGACATCTTCACGTTGGCGCCGTAATAGCCCTTGAGCAGCAGCAACTGCTCGTCCTGGGTCATCTGAGCCTCGAGCAGCTCGGCGCGCGCGTCCGGCGACAGGTCCCGATTCAGCCACGGAGCGGCTTCGGCCGCCTGCGCCGGGCCGGCGCAAAGGTGCGCGAGCAGCGCCGCAAACAGGATTGTGGGTGCCCGCAGCATGTCTGTCCCCTTGGCGAGGTGACAATTCTATACCGCGAGGGGGATGACGCCAGCCTGCCCCTGAAATGGACAGCGTATCGGCGGAGGTCGCGCTTCGCCTGCGCGGTGCAGCAAAAAAGCGGCCTCGTCCCAGGGGCAGGGAGGGACGAGGCCAGGTGGAGGTTGGACTACTCGGCAGCCGCTTGGACTTGCGGCGTGCCACCCTCCATAGCTTCGAGGACGCGGGGATCCTCGAAGATCGGAATGCCGGCTTCATCGTACTTCTTGCGTGCGGACGGCGTGATCAGCCCGACGCGCGCAATGGCCGGCAGCATAAGGTCTTTGAGCGAATGAATCTGGCCCGGAGGCAGTTCTTGCGTAATTCCGGCTTTCGCAGCTTCCTCGATGCCGGCGAAGAAGTCCTTCTGCTCGATGCCCGAGTTGACGAGCACTTGAACAAATCCGGGGTCCAGCTTGTTGGCCAGGCCGTCGCCAGCCATCATCGTTGCCTTCACGATCAGATTGACGGCGTTGAACGTGAAGTCTGCCAAGTCCTCGCGCGAGGCTTCGTCGAGCTTGGCGATCACCGGTCCAAGATAGGCATGACCGAACGAAACGTGACGGGACTCGTCGCGCATCACGTTGAAGGTGATCTGCTTGAGCAGCGGGCAATTCGTCGAATGGTACATGTTGTTGAATGCACCCAGCGCCAGCCCCTCGACGATCATGTTCATTCCGATCATGACCTTTTCGAAGCGGTCGGATTTGAGCGTCGCGTCGATGAGCGCCTTCAGCCAAGGCGACATCGGATAGACCAGGGCGATCTTCTCGCAATATTTCGCATACACCTCGACGTGGCGGGCTTCATCCATCGTCTGGGTTGCTGCATAAAGTTTCGCGTTCGCGTCCGGGACGGAGTGCGTAACGCAGGCCGCCGTCATCAGCGCGCCCTGTTCACCGTGCAGGAATTGCGAAAGGAGCTGAGCCGTCGAATGGGCGTTGAAAGTCTCCTGCTGCGACTTCGACAATTTCTTGAAGAACGGCATGCGGCTGTAAATGGATGAGCGATCGGCGATCAGCGGGCTCGACGGATCGACCTTGGTATCCCAGGGCAGGAGCTCGTCGGAGTCCCACTGGTTCTGCTTGGCGCGCTTGTAAAGGTCTTCGACCTTTCCCTTGCCGAGCGCGTAGTCGAACGTCCATGCGATCTCCATCGGATTGCGATAGAGGTCGTCGGGCGTCATCATGACTTCGTAGTTGCCCTTCTTCACCATCCTGGTCGGTTGCGCCTGCGCCATTTTCATCTCCCTTAGGACTCTATGGATCCCCAAAAAAGGATGACGCGGCCGTCAGGATCGAAAACTGATCTGGATCAACAATCCGGCCGAACAAGAAGAATCAATATTGGGACTCGGGAGTTGTAACGGTCATGCCTTCTAGCGCAGGGGTTGCAACAATCTGGCAGGCGAGACGGCTGTTTTGCTTGGGGTCGTTGGCGAATTTGAGCATGCCGCGCTCAAGATCGTTCATGGGCTTCAGCTTGTCGAACCATTCGGGCGCGACATAGATGTGGCACGTCGCGCATGCGCATGCGCCGCCACAGTCGCCGTCGATTCCGGGAATGTGATGTTTGAGTGCGCCTTCCATCAACGAAATTCCTTCCGGCACATCGACCGTCCGTTTGGTTCCGTTGTGTTCAATGTAGTTGATCTGGACCATCTAGTTTGTGCTGCTCCCGAAACTGCGACACGGCGGGCCGTTGACGGACAGCTCAGCCCTTTTTTGTGTACCGTGTGCGCGAAAGCGGGTGTTTGACACAGGTCAAACGCTGCGGCGCCATGCCGGCTGTGCTACGCGTGTGTCAAAGAAGGACAGGCTCGAATGGCCAAGGTGGTCACGCTGACGCCGAATCCGGCGCTGGACATCGCCACAAGCGTCGAAAAGCTCCTGCCGTCTCACAAGCTGCGCTGCGGTCCGGTGCGGCGCGATCCGGGCGGCGGCGGAATCAACGTTGCGCGCGTGATCCATCGTCTCGGGGGGAAGGTCGTCGCGGTGTATTCCTGCGGCGGCGGCTCGGGCGACGAGCTGCGCGACCTGCTGCGCAGAGAGGGCCTGCTGCACCGCGCGGTTCACGTCGCCGGGCACACGCGCGAGAGTTTCAACATCACCGAAGATGCGTCGGGGTCGCAGTTCCGATTTATTCTGCCGGGCGATCCGATGACGGAAGGCGAGGCGAAACGGTGCATCGACGTCGCCGTGTCCCTCGTCGCCAGCGGCGACTATGTCGTCGGAAGCGGCAGCCTGCCGCCGGGCCCCCCCGTCGACTTTTACGCGCGCTTCATACGCGCCGCGGTCGCGAAGGGCGCAAAGTCAGTCATCGATACGCAGGGTGCGTCGCTTCGGGCCGTCCTCGAGGCAGGCGTCGATGTTCTCAAGGCCAGCGCGCGTGAAATGGGCGAGTATCTCGGCGTCGAGCCGAAGGAGGCCGGCGCGTGGCCGCATGCGTGCCGTGAGCTGGTGAAATCGGGAAAGGCGGGCTTGATCGCCGTCACCCTCGGGAAGGACGGCGCCGTGCTGATCAACGGCTCGCGCGCCTGGCACGCAGCCGTTCCGACGGTCACCTCGACGACGACGGTGGGCGCGGGAGACAGTTTTCTCGGCGGTTTGCTGACGAAACTCGTCGAGCATCAAGATCTGGCCGATGCGTTGCGCTACGCAGCATCGGCGGGCACCGCCGCATTGTTCACGCACGGGACGGGTCTATGCGATCCAGCCGAGGTGGAAAAGCTCTACGCAGCCACCAGCGTCAAGGAACTGTAATGCGCGCCGCCACGTTCGTATCGCCTGGCTCGCCGCTGAAACTTCAGAACGATTTGGCGATACCCAAGCCAGATGCGCATCAGGTCCTGCTTCGCGTCCATGCTTGCGGCGTGTGCCGCACGGACCTCCATATCGTCGATGGTGAACTCAACGAGCCGAAGTCCCACGTCGTGCCGGGCCACGAAATCGTAGGGACGATCGAAGCGATCGGATATGGTGTCGAGGCGCTGCGTATTGGCGATCGCGTGGGGGTGCCCTGGCTGGGATGGACGTGCAGCACATGCAGGTATTGCAGGAGCGGCCGCGAAAATCTCTGCGACCGGGCTCGCTTCACCGGTTACCAGATCGACGGAGGCTATGCCGAATATGCCGTCGCGGACGAGCGCTACTGTTTCAAGATTCCCGCTGCCTACGCGGACGCCGCGGCGGCGCCGCTTCTCTGCGCCGGTTTGATCGGCTACCGCGCGCTGAAAATGGCGGGCGCTGGCCGCCGCCTCGGCCTGTACGGTTTTGGCGCCGCAGCGCATATCGCGATCCAGGTTGCGCGCCACCGCGGGCAGGAGGTGTTCGCGTTCACCAAGCCAGGCGATGGCGAAGGACAAGCGTTTGCACGCTCTCTGGGCGCTGCCTGGTCTGGCGGCTCGGACGCGCTGCCGCCCGACGAAATCGATGCCGCGATCTTGTTCGCTCCGGTCGGAGCGTTGGTCCCCGCGGCCCTTTCCGCAACGGTCAAAGGCGGCACGGTGGTCTGCGCGGGTATTCATATGAGCGATATCCCGGCGTTTCCCTATCGATTGCTTTGGGGTGAACGCAGGCTTTGTTCCGTGGCCAATTTGACTCGAAGCGATGGCCAGGAATTTTTCGAGATGGCGGAGTTGGCAAAGGTCCGGACGACGGTGCGAAGCTATGCTCTCGAGGACGCGAACGCAGCACTGGCTGACTTACGCTTGGGCGCGCTACAAGGCGCAGCGGTCCTGGTTCCGTAACGCCTCCGCGCGGCGTAGAAGGCCGTCAAGAAGCCTGGGGCTCGTTGATTTGGGTCAGAACCTTCGCAGCGAGCTCGACTCTAATGCGCTCGAGTATGGAAAAAGGCATCGCGCGAAACGCTCGACATTTTGATAGGAAACATTCGGTAATGCATATCCACGGTTTGTTTCGCGCGGCCCTGCTTCTTGTCTGTCTGAGCGCTGCGGCACTGGCGTCTGAGCCGGCGTCGGAACCGGATCCCACCGCGAGTGCAATAGGCGCCGCATTGCGCTCGGGCGCCGGAATCCCGCCGAACAGCCTGGAACGCCTCCGCGCATTTTACACAGCGCGGCAAGATAGGCCGGCTTGGTACAACACCGGCGGGCCAAATGCCGATGGTACGCTCGCCGTCTCGACGATTGCCGGCGCGGCCGATGACGGTCTCGATCCGCTCCAATACGACATCGTCGCAATTTCGAAACCACCGAGCGCATCGGATCCGGGAAGCATCGCTTACCGCGACATCCTGCTCAGCATGCAACTCATGCGTTATGCGGCCGACGTTCGGGATGGCCGGGACAGCCTCAAGAACATCGATCGCGACGTCGACGTGCCGCCCAGCGGTTTCGATCCGGCAGCGGCCCTGGCTCAAGCGCTCGCGGAGAAGAAGCTTGCCGAATTCCTTCGCAGCCTGCAGCCGCAATCGGTCGATTATTCGGCGCTGAAGGCCGCGCTGGCGCGGTATCGCGCTTTGTCGGCCGCCGGAGGATGGGTGGCCCTGCCGCCGACCAAACCGTTCGGCGCTCGCACGGCGGCGCCTGACGTCCTGCTCGCGCTTGAGACCAGGCTCGCGGCTGAAGACGGCCAGTTGGCGGCGGTCTCACCGCCCAAACCGGAGGATGTGGATTCTGCGCTCCGCCGCTTTCAACAGAGGAATGGCTTGCCGGTCGACGGCGTCGTGGGCGCGGCGACGCTGGCTGCGCTGAATGTGACGAACGCGGCCCGCGTGTCGCAGATCGAAGCGAACATGGAGCGCAGCCGGTGGCTGCCGCACACGTCTGGCAAGAGCTATGTGGTCGTCAACGTGCCGGATGCGACGCTGCACGTCATCGACAACGGCACAGAGATCCTGACGTCGCGCGTGATCGTCGGCCGGCGCGCCGATCCGACGCCCATTTTTCAGGCTGAAATCACAGACGTGGTGGCAAACCCGCCGTGGAACATTCCCGCAAAAATCGTCCGCACGGAGATCATGCCGAAACTGCGCAAGAACCCGTCATACCTCACCGACCACGACATGGTTGCGAGCAACGGCCAGATCCAGCAGTTGCCAGGCGCAAAGAACTCGCTCGGCCTGATTAAATTGAACGTCAGCGACAGATTTTCAGTGTATTTGCACGACACACCGTCGCGCACGCTTTTTGCCCGCGATCAACGCTTTCTGAGCCATGGTTGCATCCGAGTGCAACAGATCACGCCGCTCGCGTCATATGCGATCACTGGCGACATCACAGGCGGTGTCGATAAACTCATGGCGGCGATCGCGACCGGAACGACGGTACATCTCTCGATGCCGGCCCCAATTCCGCTTTATGTCGAGTATTTCACGGCCTTTCCGGGCGCGGACGGTACGCTACAATTTCGGCCCGACATTTACGGTCGCGACGCGCGAATGGCCGCGGCGATGTCCGGAACCCGCGTAACGCAGGCAAATAGCTCGGGCGGGGGGTGCGGCAGGCCTGGCTAACGTTGTTTACATGTTAAGCATTTTTGCCTAGGTTCGGATTCTCCAAACACGGATGCACCCATGAACGGGACCAATTCCCGCCGGCATTTTCTTGCATGTTTGGGGGGGGCAGTTACAGCGGCGACATTTGCTGATCCGGCGGCAGCAAGTCTCATCGCACCAGAGTCGCGCGTTCTGAGCTTTGACAACCTGCATACGGGTGAAAAGGCCAAGGTGGAGTATTGGGCCAATGGCCAGTATCTCCCGGATGCGCTGAACGAGGTGAATTTCATCCTGCGCGATTTCCGCAATGGCGAAATTCACCCGATTGAACCGAAACTGCTCGACCTGCTGAGCCGGCTGCACGCGAATATCGGCAGCGGCCAGCCGTTCCAGGTGATTTCGGGCTATCGGTCTCCGGCGACCAACGCCATGCTGCGCGAAACAGGCCATGGTACGGCGACGAAGAGCCTGCACATGCAAGGGCAGGCAATCGACATCCGTGTCGCCGACTGTTCGCTCGGCGATCTTCATGCCGCGGCGGTGGATCTGCGGCTCGGCGGAGTCGGCTACTATCCGGGCCCCGACTTCGTGCATGTCGACGTGGGTCGCGTTCGCTACTGGTAAGGCCTACTGCGCAGCGAGAGACGGCGGAGACGACGGCGCCTTGACGAGGCGCGCCGCGATTTTCTCGAGGTCCGACTGAACCAGCGTCTCGTGAGCCAACAGCTCGGCGGCGCCGTCTTCGAGAAGTTGCCGATTGTGCGACAGGACGCCGCGTGCCGTCTCGAATGCGCTTTGGATGAGGTCCTTTAGCGCGCGGTCGATGGCGGCGGCGGTTTCGTCGCCATAGGTGCGCGGTCGCCAGCTCGCCTGGCCGCCGAGCATGGGAGCAGACTCGGTTTCGTACGACACCTGACCCAGCTCGCTCACCATTCCGAAGCGCACGATCATACTGCGCGCCAGCTCGGTTGCGCGCGCCAGATCGTCGGATGCGCCCGTCGAAACCTGCTCGAAGACGAGGCTCTCGGCCGCGCGCCCGCCGAGCAGGACCGCGATGCGGTTGAAGAGTTCCGTGCGGTCCAGGATGAACCTGTCCTCGATCGGCCGCTGCATCGTGTAGCCGAGGCCGGCGATACCGCGCGGAATGATCGACACCTTTTGAACCGGGTCCGTCCCGGGCAGCGCCATCGCCACCAGTGCATGGCCCATTTCGTGGTGTGCCACGATCTGCCGTTCGTGCTTGGACAAGATCCGACTTTTCTTCTCGAGGCCGGCGACGATGCGCTCGATGGCCTGGTTGAAGTCTTCCAGGCCCGTCGCGTTTGCACCGCGGCGCGTTGCCACCAAAGCCGCTTCGTTGACGAGGTTCGCCAGATCCGCGCCGGTGAACCCCGGCGTCAGCGCTGCGATCGCGTCGAGGTCGAGGCCGGGCTCGATCTGAATCTTCTTGATATGCACGCGCAGGATTTCTGTGCGTCCCTTCTTGTCGGGCCTGTCGACCAGAACCTGGCGGTCGAAGCGGCCGGCGCGCAAGAGAGCCGGGTCGAGGATCTCGGGGCGGTTGGTCGCCGCGAGGACGATGATTCCGGCGCTGGGATCGAACCCGTCCATCTCGGCCAGCAGCTGGTTTAGGGTCTGCTCCTTTTCGTCATGGCCGCCGAGCGGCATGTCGATTCCGCGCGAGCGCCCGAGCGCGTCCAGCTCGTCGATGAACAAGATCGCCGGGGCGCTGGCCCGAGCCTGGGCGAACAGGTCGCGCACGCGGGCGGCGCCGACACCGACGAACATTTCGACGAACTCCGAGCCCGTGATCGAGAAGAACGGCACGTTCGCTTCGCCTGCGACGGCGCGGGCGAGAAGCGTTTTGCCGGTCCCTGGCGGACCGACCAGCAGAACGCCTTTCGGAATGCGCGCGCCGAGGCGGCCATAGATCAGCGGGTTCTTGAGGAAGCCGACGACTTCGGCCAATTCCTGTTTGGCTTCGTCCACTCCGGCGACGTCGGCGAATGTGACCTTAAGGTCGCGCTCGGCATAGATTTTTGCCTTGCTGCGCCCGATCGCCAGCAATCCGCCCGCGCCTGCGCCGTCTCCCGCGAACGGCCGCAGAAGCAACATCCAAAGAAAAATGAAACCGACCGTCGGCAACAGCCAGGACAGGAAGCTGCCGAACAGTCCCGAACTCGTTTCTCCCGAATATTTCACTCCGGAACTTTGCAAGTCTTTGGCCAAACTGTCGTCGACACGGTTCGTCACGAAGCCATCCGGACCGTTAGGCCCTGGTTTCGTGTACTTCCCGGAGATCGTGGTGTCGTCGATTACGAGATCGTCGATGGCGTGTTTCGCGAGAAGGGTACGAAACTGGCTGTATGGAATTTGCGGGTTCACATTCCACGTGGACGCGAGGTCGCGAACGACCAGAACGATCAACAATGCCCCCAGGAAGTACGCGATGTCGAAGTGAATGGCGCGGCGCTTCTTTTCCGCCATGGCTAGGCGCCGACTTCAGAGTGCGATCCAATGCGCACCCAGTCGTTTCCCACTTTGCGATAAACCTTCTTGACGGCAGACCATGCGACGCGATGGGCGATTTCCTCACGCCTCGTCCCTGCGTCCGCATAGGATTGCCAGGCATGATTGAACGCGGCACGGAAAATACTTTGCGCGTGATCCGGTAGGTGTACGCGCACGCGCAGGGGAAGATCGGTATTGCGCTCGTAGGGCATGGTCTTTGTCCAAAAGAACCGAAATAATATTATAGTCCAATCCTAGATCGAATTTGATGTCGATCACACTCCCAACCGCCTATCCCTTGTTTCTCAGGCGATTTTTCCGTCCACGATGGTTACGAGTCTGTCGGCCTTCTGCGCAAAGGCCGGGTCGTGGGTCACAGCGACCACCGCCCGTCCTTGCTGGTGCGACAGGCTGCGAAGGATATCCTGCACGATCCCACTGGACTTCGTATCCAGATTGCCGGTCGGTTCGTCGGCAAGGATGATGTGAGGGTCGTTGGCGAGCGCGCGCGCAATCGCAACGCGTTGACTTTGACCGCCCGACAATTGCCGCGGCAGCTTGTGCACCTGATCGTGAAGCCCAAGGTCGCTCAGGAGCTGTACGGCGCGCGCGCCGATCTCGGATTGCGAAAGTTTTCCAAGACGCTGCATCGGCAGCATGACGTTCTCCGCGGCCGTGAATTCCGGGAGCAGAAAGTGCGACTGGAATACGAAGCCGAGATGCGTAAGCCGCAGGTCGGCGAGCCTGTCTTCGGCGCAATCCGTCGTCTCCGTGCTGTTCAGCCAGATATGGCCGGTCGTCGGTCTGTCGAGCAGGCCGAGCAGGTAGAGCAGGGACGATTTTCCCGAACCGGACGGACCTGTAATCGCCAGAAATTCGCCGGGGTGGACGTCGATGCTTACGTCTTCGATCAGCGTGACCGGCACATCGCCGGGCAGCTTTCGCGATATGTGATCGGCTCGAAGCAACGCGGTCGTCATGTACCGCCCCGCAGAATGTCCACGGGCTGGACGTGCGCGGCCTTGCGCGCGGGCAGCAGGGCGGCGAGGGTCGCCGCAGTGAAGGCGAACGCGCTGGCGATCACAAACTGGTACCAGCTCCAGTCCATCGGAATGCTTATCGGATCCGAACTTCCCGGGACGCGGAAAGAAAGCCCCATGAACGCGCGCATCATCGCCATGCCCAAGGGCAAGCCGACGGCGCAGCCTGCGATCCCGAGCACGCAGCCTTGCGTGACGAATATCCACTCGATGTCGCGGGCGTGGAACCCCATGGATTTGAGGATGGCGATATCGCGCTGCTTTTCCATCACGACGGTCGAGATGATGTTGTAGATTCCGAACGCCGCCACGACCAGCACCGCGCTGACGACCGAATACATGATGATGTTCCGAATCATCAACGTGCTCATGATGTCTTCGGAAGCTTCCTGCCAGGAGACCGACTTGTAGCCGACATGCGCTTCGATCTGGGCGGCGACGTCGCGCGCCTGGTAAGCGTCGTTGAGCTTGATGATGATCGTATTGACGCGATTGGGCCGGTCGAGCAGCGCCTGGACGCGCTTCAGGGTAACGAAGGTCTGTTCCTCGTCATAGCTTGCGCGTCCCGTGTGGAAAAGTCCGATGATCTTGAAGGTGTGGATCTGACCGGTCGTCGCCGCGACATTCAGGTTCTCGCCGACGCGCAATGACATCACGCGCGCCAATTCGGTGCCGATGATGATTCCGTCCGGATTGGCGATGAGATCCTCGATCGAACCGACCGTCATGTAGTTGTGCAGGGTTGAAACCGTATTCAATTCTTCCGGCACGACACCGTTAAGCGATATCCCGACATCCTTGCCGGCGAAACTGACAAGTGCCTGTCCCGCAAGAACCGGCGATGCCTTCAAACCGTCGATGGTGTGCAAATAGTCCAGTATTTGCACAAAGCCTCGGATGCCCCGCGTTTCCGTCTCGGGCTTGACGCTGCGGACGTCCAGCGCCGCGGAGGGGAAAGTAATCTCGGCGGGCTGCTGCTTGGGATTTCGATATTCATCGGAGATGTTGATATGCGGCGTGTTGTCGACGAGCCGCCGGATGAAGTCGTTTTCCGAGCCGAGCATGAGCGACGAAATGGTCAGGAAGAACGCTACGCCGAGAACGATGCCGAAAAGTGAAACGATGCTCTGCCTCTTGCGCGCGAGAAGATGCTTGACGGCGATGGAGATTACGAGCGGGTTCATGGCGAAGAATCGGCGCGAACGGGCTCTACCCGTGCACCGTCGCTCAGCGCTGGATCCGGCTTGACGATGACGAGATCGTTCGACGTCAGACCGCGCGTGATTTCTATCTCCGATTTGCCGACGATACCCTCGGTCACCGATACGCGGCGGGCGTGTCCGTCATGGAGGACAAAAACGCGGCTCGCCGCGACCGCGCTGGCGGGAACCAGCAACGCCCGCGGCTTTTCGTAGGTGACAATATTGGTTTCGGTGGTCATGCCGATTTGCAACGGCGTCGGAGAGTCGAGCGTGATGCGAACGCGGTAGCTGCGCGCAATCGGGTCGCCCTTGGGCGTAATCTCCTGCACATGGCCGTTGAACATGCGCCCCGGAAATGCGTCGGCACGGATGAGAACTCTCTGACCGGGTTTGACCAGCGCTATGTCTTCCTCGTCGACGTCCGCCGATATGCGCAGCGGAGAGAGACACGACAGCCAGAACAGGGGTTGGTTGATCGGAAGGAATTGTCCGACCTCTCCGTCGCGACGGATGACGCGCCCGTCAGTAGGCGCCGTGAGCGTCATATAACCGATTTGGGCACGGGCCGACGCCACGGCCGCGCGTGCGGCATCCCAGGCCGATTTGGCCTTGTCGTATGTCTGTCTGGAGATCACGCCGCCGCTGACGAGCGCCGCGTCGCGCAGGAAATCGCGATGCGCGAAGTCCTCCTGGGCTTCGAGTTGCGCCACGTTGTTCCGGACGTCCTCACTTTCAAGCCGCGCGAGGATCTGACCGGCCTTAACCACAGCGCCTTCGTCGACGAGCAGTTGTACGATCTTTGCGCCGATCCGCGGCGCGACCGGCAACATGACGACGGGCTCCACGGTCCCGGTCGCGTAGACTGCCTGAACGGCGGGGCCAAACCGAGGATTGACAACGATGACGCTCGCGGGCGCCCAATTCCAGTAGGCGAAGATGCCGACCGCGGCGAGTGTCAGCGCGCCGGCAACCCATATCCCGCGACTCATGCGCATACAGAACCCGCCTTGTTTCAAAGGACTAGTACGCGACCAGCCTGAAACGGTCACTGATCAGAATCAATCGCAACTGCAGACGCGAATGGTCATAGACCAAACGGGTAGGTCTCCGGAAATCCTTTGACGGCGCGCGTGGACAGCGGTGTGACGGCGGTTGTTTTGTCCAACCAGACATATTCGTCGAACTGACGCGGCAGCTCCGCTTCGAAATAGTGGCTCGCAAGTTCGGTCTTTGGGCGATAAATGACGCCGATCGCGCGCTCCAGTCGCTTGCGCGTGAGGCCTGAGCGCAGGTCCGCACTTTGCTTCAATCCGAGATCCAGGAAGAAGGCGGGATGTTCAGACTCGTGACATAGTCTCTCATAGCTGCCCTCGATCGACGGATTCACAGTCATCGTCTTCATCGGTTCGTCCCAGTTCGACGCCGCAGCGACCGTGCCGGAATCCGTGCCGAACCCGATTGCGTACGCCGTTCTGCCGAAGCGCTCGCGGCAGAGCTGACCGATATTGAATTCGCCCCGCAGCCCCATCTCCGTCGCGGAAGCGTCGCCGACGTGAGAGTTGTGAGCCCAGACGATCGCCTTGCTGTCGGGACCGCGAAAGTCCAGCAACGCTTCCAATGTGTTGAACATGTGTTTGTCGCGCAGATTCCACGATGCGCGCGAACCGTAATACATGATCCTATAATATTGTTCCGCATCGGCAATGAGCTGCGCGTTCTGCACGGCATCGAGAAACCGCTCGCCGTCGTGAAGCGCATAGGTTTGCCGCTTGCGCATGAGGTCTGCGAGCATGCGCAAGACTTCCTGTTCGCAGGTCTTGAAGGTTTCGGTGAGTGCCGCATGCCCATAAGTCGCGGGGTCTGACTGCCATGGGGTCAGGCAGCCATATCGTTCGCGCGCCACCCTGGCTGTTTCAGGATCCACGGAGTCGAGGTAGTTCAGCACCGCCGTTATGGAATTGTTCAAACTGTACAGGTCGAGGCCGTGAAATCCGGTCCGGGCGTCGCGCGACAGGGTCGCGTTGTGTGCGCGCAGCCAATCGACGAAACTGCGAAATTCGTCGTTCCTCCACATCCAGGTCGGAAAGCGCGCGAATGCGGTCCACTCCGAGGGAGGATATTCCGCGTGGCGAACGTAATGGTCGACACGTGCGGCGTCCGGCCAGTCGGCCTCGACCGCTACGATATTGAAGCCCTTTTGTTCGATCAGCGCGCGCGAGATGCGGTCGCGCATGCGGTAGAACTCTGACGTGCCGTGGCTCGCTTCGCCCAGGAGCACGATGCGTGCGTTGCCGATCCGCGCCAGGAGGTTCGCGAGCGGGGCATCGCCGACCGATCGGAACGGCTCCGCCCGGTCGCGCAAAGCCGCGACGAGCGCGTCGTCCGGATGACGCGTGAACCGCGCGGGTCTCGGTTTGCCCTTGGTATCGGCAGACTTCCAGCCTTCAGCGCCGATGAGTGGCACGAAATGCACGTCTGCGACGTCGCGCGTGGTGAATTCCGTCTCGGAAACCCGCGTGGCGAGCAGCAACTCCTGCACTTGACGGTCGGTTCCGACCGGCATGACAAGGCGTCCCCCAACTCTGAGCTGACTCTTGAGGGAATTCGGCAATTCGGGACCACCGGCAGCAACGATGATTGCATCGTACGGCGCCTCGTCGGGCCAGCCGAGCGTACCGTCGCCCGTGTGCACCCGGACGTTCTTGTAATCCAACTCGCGCAGGACTGCCGCGGCTTTGTCTGCAAGCTCGGGAATGCGCTCAATTGTGTGGACCCGTCCGGCAATTTGTCCGATGACGGCGGCGGCGTAGCCTGAGCCGGTGCCGACTTCGAGGACCTTCTCGCCGCCCTTCAGGTCGAGAAGTTCAACCATCAATCCGACGATGTAGGGTTGTGATATGGTCTGTTTTGCGTCGATGGGGAGCGGGGAGTCCTCGTAGGCGAATTCGCGCAGCGCCTCGGAGAGAAAGGCCTCGCGCGGCACGCGGCGAAGCGCATCGACGACGAGCGGCGCATGTACGCCACGCGACTCGACCTGGTCGCGAACCATGTTTTCGCGCAGGGCCTTATATGCCGAGGCGTCCACCGGGCCTACCTCCGCCGAAGGGAGACATTCTATTGGAGCGACGCGGGCTTTGTCCCGGTGGGCCCGGCAGTATGTTCGCGCGCCTCGGGATGATGTTCGAGAAAATGCCGGAAGGCGCCGAGAAGTTCCGCCGCGTGACGGAAATCTTCATGATGGAGCGCATCGCGGACGTCGTCGATCATCATTCGGCGGATTTCCCGGGCGCCGCCCGCGCGATGCAGCAGGTAGCTGGCGAGCGCCGCCGCCTCGATCTCCGGCAGATGTTCATGCTCCGATATGGCCGCAATCTCCGCCGCGTCCAGACCGCACATACCAAAGCAATCCTCAAGTGTGATCATGTTCGTCTCTCCCGACCAACATCCACAGGCTATAAATGAAATGTGACGTGTGACGGCGATTTAAGCATTGATACCGATCAACAGGAATACTCGATGCTTCTGATACGCAATTCGACATGAATATCCTCGCCATTATCGGTCACGTCACGATACTTGTTCTGTCGGCGACGGGGCGTCTGGCAATGTTCGCGGTTGAGTCGATCGCCGGCGTCTTCTACCCGCCGTTCTACGGTCGCCTGATCCTTCAGCAAATCATGCGGATTGGCTACTTTTCGCTTCCCGTGGTGGGGTTGACGGCCTTCTTCACCGGCAGCGTCCTGGCCCTCCAGATCTACATTGGGAGTAACCGCTATGGCGCCGAGACGTTCGTGCCGCAGATCGTGGTCCTCGGCATCACCCGAGAGCTTGGACCGGTGATTGCCGCCCTGATGGTGACGGGTCGGGTGGCAGCCTCCGTAGCGGCCGAAATCGGAACGATGCGCGTGACCGAACAGATCGACGCCCTGACCACGCTGTCAACGAATCCGATCAAGTATCTCGTCGTTCCGCGTCTCATCGCTGCCGTCATCACGATGCCGATGCTCGTTGCGATCGCGGATTCTCTCGGCGTCTTCGGCGGCTATATCATCGCGACGCGCAGTCTCGGATTCGTCGGTTCGGTATATCTCAAGAATTCGGTGGACTTCGTGACGCGTGAGGACGTCGTCTCGGGCCTGATCAAAGCCGCGGCGTTCGGTTTCATCATCGCCCTCATGGGTTGCTATCATGGCTTTCATTCGCGCGGCGGCGCCCGCGGTGTCGGCACGGCGACGACGAACGCCGTCGTGGCCGCTTCCGTTCTCGTGCTGGCGGCCAACTATGTGCTGACGTCTCTCATTTTCCCGACGAAGTGAGGCGCGCAATGACGGTCAAGATCGAATTGCGCGGCGTCCGAAAGGCCTTCGGTCCGAAGATCGTTCTGGACGGCATCGATCTTTCGGTGGAAGCGGGAGAGTCGCTCGTCGTCATCGGCGGCTCGGGCAGCGGAAAGTCCGTGATGATCAAATGCATCCTCGGAATCATCCCGCCGGATGCGGGGACCATCCTGGTGGACGGCGAGGACATAACCCATATGCGCGGCCGCGACCGCGACCGGATCCTGAAGAAGTTCGGGATGTTGTTCCAGGGCGGCGCCTTGTTCGACAGCCTGACGGTCTGGGAGAACGTCGCGTTCGGTCTCATCCAGGGACGCGGCATGGCGCAAAACGAAGCGAAGGACATCGCGTTTCACAAGCTTGCGAGAGTCGGTCTGCCGCCCGAAGTGGCGATGCTTTCGCCGGCCGAGCTGTCCGGCGGCATGCAGAAGCGCGTCGGCCTCGCGCGAGCGACGGCTGCCGATCCCGAAATCATCTTCTTCGACGAACCGACGACTGGCCTTGATCCGATCATGGCCGACGTCATCAACAATCTGATCGCGACGACCGTACGCGACACAGGTGTGACCGCGCTTTCGATCACCCACGACATGGCGAGCGCACGAAAAATCTCGACACGGATGGCGATGATCTACAAGGGAAAAATCGTGTGGGAAGGTCCGACCGGACTGATTGAAGATAGCGGAAATGCCTTCGTCGATCAGTTCATTCACGGCCGCGCCGAGGGACCGATCCAGATGGAAACGCGCGGCTAAGCGCTCGCTTCAGACGATACACGCGGGAACTCGAAATAGGCTCTGAAAAAGACAAGCGCGCTTGCCAATGCCGCGAAGAAGCACCAGACGGACAGGAAACTGTAGAAAAAGAGCGCATATGACGCTACGAGCCCAGTCAGGACGCACAGCCCGAGCAGTTTCAGCGATCCTTGGGTCGAGATCAGGAGCGGCAGGCATGTGCACACGCAGTAGAGCAGGGCGACCGGCAAGGGAAAGGGCACGCCGTTCGAGTAGGAGATGCTGTGTCCGATGATGCGCGCCCCAAACGGATGTTCGAGAATCTGAGCCGCGTAGTAGAGTCCGAAGCCAAGCCCGAGGCCGAACAGCGCCGTCAAAATCCGCCGTCTTGCCCGATCCCGCTCCAGGAGAAATGCGGCGAATGGCGAAAACGCCGGCCAGATGGCAAGAGCGATGAACACGAAGGAAGTGCCGAGCGCGGTGGCTCCGATCGCGCCTCCCTGGTTCGGTATGTCCATCCAGAGGAATCCTTCAATCGCCTGCTGCGCGGCGAAGGTGAAGGGAAGAGCGGCAAGAATGCCCTCGGACGTTCCCGCCGTACGACGCAGCGCTGCGCCTCCTGCTGCGACGTTGATCGCTGCGGCGATGAAGCTTCCGGTTGCGGAAAAGCACATCCTTATTCTCCGCGGGTCGCAAATCAGATCGAACACGGCGAAAATGTCGCGCACGCTCAGATTACGTCCTGTCGGCGGCCGCTTCAAACGCGGATTGGGGTCATGACAGCGATCGGGTCGGTCCCTTGGTGGAGTTGAGATGACAAGCTTTGTACGCTGGCGGCGCGATCCGGAACGGTGCAATCGGGGTTAGCATGACATCTTCCGTGCAAAGTCAGGATGACGTCATCGCGTTTCTCTCAGACCCCCGGTCTTATGGCATGGACGCTGGCGTCGAGATCCACGAAACGCACGGTTCGCTTGTGTTCCTGGCGGGCGCGCATGCCTACAAGCTCAAGAGATCGATCCGCTTTCCCTACATGGACTATTCCACGAGCGACAAACGTCGCGTGATGTGCCAGCGCGAGCTGGCAGTGAACCGGCGGATGGCGCCGGCCCTCTACGAGAATTTGCTTGCCGTCGTGCGCGACGGTCCGCTTCTGCGTTTCGGCGCGCCGGATGATCCCAACGCCGTCGACTGGGTCGTCGTGATGCGGCGCTTTGCGCAATCGGACCTGCTGGAGGCGCGACGCGCGGCTGGCCGTCTGACACGCGAAGACGTGCTCGCTCTTGCCGACGCCGTCGCGGGATTTCACAAAAGCGCCGAGCGCGTGGAGGGATGGGGCGGATCGCAGGGCATCCGCGCGGTCATCGACGAGAGCGTATCGCTCCTGGGAGAAGCGCGCGCGGGCGAGGAATTTGCAGCCGAAGTAAGGCGGTTCGCCGAACTCGCCGAGCACCGGCTGACATCGGTTCGCGACGTGCTCGGCTGGCGCCGCCAAAACGGCTTCGTGCGTCGCTGTCATGGTGACCTGCATCTCAACAATGTCTGCATGCTCGATGGCGCCCCCGTTCTGTTCGACGCGATCGAGTTCAACGACGCATTCTGCTGCATCGACGTACTCTACGATCTTGCGTTCCTGCTGATGGATCTCGACCGCCATGGGTTGCGCGATCACGCGAACGCCTTGTTCAACCGGTATCTGGAACGTAGCGGGGACTATTCCGGTCTCGGCGCGCTGCCGCTCTTTCTGGCGTGCCGTGCTTCGATCCGTGCGCACGTCGCGGTTTCGACACTTCAGACGGCGTCTGTCGGATCGGCCGATCCTTTGGAACCGCGGCGGCTGCTGGATGCGGCCATCTCCTATCTCGAGCCGCGTCGGCCGGAATTGATCGTGATCGGCGGTCTTTCCGGAACGGGAAAGTCGACGATCGCGCGGCTGCTGGCGCCCGGTATCGGCGCAGCACCCGGCGCGGTGGTTCTGCGGAGCGACGTCGTGCGGAAAATGATGATGGGCGTACCCGTCACCCAGAAGCTGGATGAAAGCGCCTATGACCTGCGTACCAACGCGGCGGTCTATGAGCGACTTTATGCGACCGCCGGCTCCGTCCTGCGGGCGGGCCACTCGGTGATCGTCGATGCGGTTTTCGGCCATGCCGACGAAAGGTCCCATATCGAATCGGTTGCGCGCGATTCAGCAGTCGAATTTCACGGTGTGTGGCTGACGGCGGAGCGGACCGTTCTGGAGTCGCGGATCGCGCAGCGCACCGCCGACGCATCCGATGCGACCGTTGCGGTCTTGCGCAGGCAAATCGAAAGCATCGCCGAGCCCACGCACTGGACCAAGATTGCAGCCGAGGGTGCACCCGCCCAAATTCTTTCGACTATCGAGTGGGCGATCGGACTCGGCGCGAAAATGGCGGTTTGACGTCGTATAGAAACCGGTTTTGTGGATTCCAATACAGGCGCAGACTTCGTTACGTGCGCGATTGATTCGCGGCGCGAACGGGGTAGGCATGCCGGGGCGCCAGGCTGGGGCGGCAGGAAACATGCGTGGGGTGCGCGTAGCACTTGGGCCGCGATCGCTGCCTCCTTTTACGAATGTCGGACGCATCGCGCCTTCTCGCCTGCGACGCGGCCATGTGAACGAACTGGACGCTGAATGGCGGCGCGGCGCGCTTGGCACGAACCACATAGCAAATCTGGGCGTCTGGCAGACCGGACGGCGTCGCCCGGCGCGGCGAGTGAACCGAACCGGCGCCACGTCCTGGCAAATGCGCAAGCGTGCGATGCAAGCGGCCCGTTCGCCCGCGACCTGTTCCTGACCGCGTGTCGTCTCCGGCGATCACCGACTTGCCGATCCCGCTGCTGACCTTCGACTATCTGGGTGTCGGCGTGTTTGCTCTGACCGGTGCACTGGCAGCAGCGCGAAACCGGCATGACATCATCGCATTCGTTGCTTTCTCCATACTGACCGGTCTCGGCGGCGGCACGCTCCGCGACCTTCTGATAGGCGCGCCCGTTTTCTGGGTGCACGGGAGCGGCTACATCTTCGTGTGCGTCGGTGCCGCCGTGCTTGTCTGGACGGTTGGCGAACGGCCATGGCGCTCGAAAGCGCTCGATTGGTTCGACGCCATCGGGCTCGCCGCCTATGCCGTGCTCGGGGCCGCCAAGGCGCTGAATGCAGGAGTCTCGCCTGTCGTTGCGGTCGTCATGGGCGTTCTCACGGCGACGTTCGGCGGCATTCTGAGAGATCTGTTTGCCGGCCAGCCGTCGGTGCTGCTGCGTCGCGAGATTTACATTTCGGCAGCCGTGTTGGCGGCCGCGACCTATGCGATAACGACGAGCATGGGTTTGGGTTCGCGTCCCGCCGGGATCGTGTCATTTCTCGCGGGTCTAGGGTTGCGAGGAGGAGCGATCGCTTTCGGCTGGTCTCTTCCCGGTTTCGAGACGGGGACACGAGCCGGACGGGCCGACGATTAGGATCGGGCCAACACATCCTGGGCATCCTTGTGCTGCTTGAACCACAACGCGGCATAGCTGCAAGTCGGAGTCACCGTGAAGCCGTCGGCGCGCGCTTTTTCGACAATTGCGCTCATCAGGCGCCCGGCGGTGCCGGTTCCTCTGAGGGCTGGCGGGGCTTCGACGTGCGGAATGACGACGTGCTGTCCTGAGCGCCGATAATTGGCGAAGGCAATCAGGCCGCATTCTTCCAGCTCGAAGCGCTGAAATGCGGAATTGTCGCGCAAACTCACAGGGACTCCTGCGGGGCCGGTTCGGGCTGAACTCCCCGAATCCGGTCCCAAATGAAGAACGGCGCATAGTAGACGAGGGTCGAGAGCAGTCCCAGTACGACCAGGAGCGGAATGTACCACGGCCAGTCCGGCATGAAATTGAACGCCGTGGCGAAGGGCGGCTTGGCGCGCAGGAAGGCGTAGTTTGCGCCGAGGAGCCAATCGAAGAAGCCCGCGACGAGACCGTAGAAAACGGTCCAACCGATCACGCGGGGCAAAGACGTCGGATAGGGCCGCCAAGCCAGTCCGAAGGTCAGATAGAGAACCGATGCGATGATCCCACCGTGAAAGACGAAGAACAGAATGAATTCAATGTCGGGGAACTCGAACTTCACGTCCGGTGTGAGCATTCCCTGCAGCGTGCCGGCCAGCGCCCAGAAATAGGCCAGCTCATATGTCCGTTGATTCGGGTAGAGCAGGGTGACGACGGTCGTCACCGTCGCCCAGTCGCAGAGATTCAAGGGAAATTCGTTTCCGGGTCCGAGCCAGCCCTTGGCGTAAAGCAGATACATCCATCCGAACCAGTTGGCCGTCATCAGGCCGGCGAAGCTCCAGCGCAGTATCCGGTCGAAATGCGGCCGTTCCTTTGGGCGTATGGCGGCTGACGCGACGACGGGCACCGCAAAGGACGCGGCCATGGCGATCAGATGCGGCCCGCCGAACAGGGCGAAAGGCACGTTCACCTACGTCACACCCGAACCATCAGCTTGCCGCGATTTTGACCCGCGAACAGACCGGCCAGAGTCGAAGGCATCTTCTCGAAACCTTCGACGATGTCGACCGCAGCCTTGATCTTGCCTTCGCCGACCCACTTGGCCAGGGCGGCGTCCGCCTCGCGTTTGCGATTGTAGAAATCCGAGACGATGAAGCCCTCCATCCGGATGCGCTTGGTCACCAGCAATCCCGGAACGTTGGACGGTCCCGGCGCCGGCGTTGCGGTGTCGTAGTTGGAGATCGCTCCGCAGCAAGCGACCCGGCCCCACAGATTCATACGAGAAAGTGCTGCCGCGAGCACTTCGCCGCCGGTGTTGTCGAAATAGACGTCGATGCCGCCGGGACAGGCGTCCTTCAGCGCCTTGTGCAGATTGCCGGACCGATAGTCGACCGCGGCGTCGAAGCCAAGTTCGCTGACGAGCCATTTGCACTTGTCGGCGCTGCCCGTCGTGCCCACGACGCGGCACCCCATGAGTTTGGCGATCTGTCCGGCGATCGTTCCGACGGCGCCCGCCGCGCCGGAAACGAGCACCGTCTCGCCCGGACGTGGTCGTCCCACTTCGAGCAAACCGAAATAGGCCGTCAGTCCAGTGATGCCGAGCGCGCCGAGAATGTGTTCGGGTTTGTGGCTCCGGTCGTGTTTGGTGAGCGTGCGCCCCGGTACGGCGGCATATTGCTGCCACCCGTACTCGCCGGTCACGAGATCGCCTGGCTCGAACTTCCTGTCATTCGACTTCACGACTTCGCCGATACCCCATCCCGCCATGACTTCGCCCGGCTGCAACATCGGACGATAGGTCGGTCCGATCATCCAGGCGCGGCTGGCCGGATCCAGGGATAGCAACGTCGTGCGGACGAGGACTTCGCCTTCTTTCGGCTGCGGCATCGCGGCTTCCTGGAGGCTGAAGTTCGACGGGCTCACCTGGGCATTGGGCTTGCTCGCATAAATCCATTGTTTGTTCATGGTCATACGTCGTCTCCCGATGCGGCTCTCGCGTTGACTTTGGTGTCCGCTATTTTCGATCCTGAAGCAGAAAAATGGAGGACGCCATGAAATACCGCAAGCTGGGCGCAAGCGATTTGAACGTCTCGGAAATTTCGTTGGGCTCGTGGCTCACCTACGGCGTCGGGGTCGAGAAGGAGAAGGCGATTGCCTGCGTCGACCGGGCCTTCGCGTTGGGGATCAACTTCATCGACACTGCGAACGTCTATGGGCGCGGCGCGGCGGAGTCTGTGCTTGGCGAGGCGCTGGCAGGCCGCTCGCGTGACTCTTACGTTCTTGCGACAAAGGTTTTCGGCGACATGGGCGGCGGCAACCAGGGACTGTCGCGAAGCCAGATCGAACAGCAACTCGATGCATCGCTGAAAAGGCTGCGCACCGACTTTGTCGACCTCTACCAATGTCATCGCTATGACGCGAACACGCCGCTCGCCGAGACGATGGAAGCGCTGACCCGCGCCGTGAAGAGCGGCAAGGTTCGCTATATCGGCTTCTCGGAGTGGTCGCCGCAGAACATCGAGGATGCGATTGCCATGCCGGGAGTCGAGCGTTTCGTTTCCAGCCAGCCGCAATATTCGCTGCTTTGGCGCCGGCCGGAGGCGAAGGTCATTCCCATTTGCGCACGCAACGGCATCTCGCAGATCGTATGGTCGCCGCTTGCCCAAGGCGTGCTCACGGGCAAGTACGATCCGACCTCGCCGCCGCCAGCCGGCACGCGCGCGACAGCCGACAAGATGAGCGGCGCGATCGCGCGCTGGATGGAAAAACCGGTTCTTGAGGCCGTGCAGAAGCTCAGACCGATCGCGCGGGACGCCGGCCTGACGATGGGGCAGTTCGCGCTGGCGTGGGTTCTGCGCGAGCCGAATGTCGCTTCCGCGATCGTTGGCGCCAGCCGTCCTGAACAGCTGGACGAAAATGCCGCTGCGAGCGGCGCGAAAGTCGATCCCGCGCTGTTTTCCAAGGCTGAAGCCGTCATAGCGGAGGCGCTGCCGCGCCGCAGTTGATCGGCCTTACGTAAGGGAATAGCAATGCCGGGCTTGCGCGCGGCGCAGCCGCGCTATTTGCTGCAGTGCAGAGTCACGGAGTACCGAAAATGTCAGCAGCTGCAACGACCGCAGCCCCAAAACCAGTCGCCCCCTTCGTCGTCGTTTCGCCGGACGGCGCCCACTACATCGCCGGATCCAAGTGCGGCAAGTGCGGCGAGGTTGTTGTCGGCACGCGCGATGTGTGCGGGAAGTGCGGCGCGCGCAAATCGATGTCGCACGTCAAGCTCGCCAACACCGGCAAGCTGTACAATTTCACGGTGGTTCACCGGAACTTCCCGGGCGTTCCCGTGCCCTTCATTTCGGCAATCGTCGACCTGGATGGCGGCGGAACGCTCAAGGGCAACCTGCTCGATGTCGAGCCGGATCCCGCCAAGATCAAATTCGACATGCCGGTGAAGGTCGTCTTCCGCGATGCCGGCCGCAAGGACAAGGAAGGCAATTCCTATCTTGCGTACTTCTTCGTTCCCGCGAACAAAGCTTAAGGAGACATGCGATGAGCGACGTCTATGTCGTAGGTACAGACATGATCAAGTTCGGGCGCTTCCCCGAACGCACCGTGCCCGAACTCGGCGCGCAGGCGGCGCTGATGGCGCTGGACGACTGCGGACTGACGATCCAGGACATGCAGGCCCTCTATAGCGGCAACCTGTTCGAAGCATCGGGCGGCGTTGGCCAGCGCATCCTGCGCGAAATCGGACAGACCGGCATTCCGGTCGTGAACACGGCGAACGCTTGCGCCACCGGCGCAACCGCGTTTCGCGAAGGCTGGATGGCGATCAAGGCGGGCATATACGACATCGTGCTGTGCGTCGGTTGCGAGCAAATGGGAACCGGACTTCTGGGCGGTACGGGCGGAGGAAAGGGCATCCCGACCGAAGGCTTGCTGGGCTCGGGTACCATGCCGAGCGTCTTCGCGCATGTCGGACTCGAGCATACGCGCAAATATGGAACGACCTTCGAACAGTTCGCGAAAGTATCAGTGAAAAACCACCACCACTCCACGCTCAACCCCAAGGCGATGTACCAGAAGGAAACGCCGCTTGAGGAAGTGATGGGCGCCGAGATGATCTCCTATCCCAACACCAAGCTTATGTGTTCCGTGAATGTCGACGGTTCGGCCGCTGCCGTGCTGTGCTCGGAGAAGAAGGCCAAGGAGCTTGGATTGATGAAGCGCGCCGTCAAGGTGCGCGCGTCGGCATTGACCAGCGATCCTTACACGTCGCGCAACATCGCGATGATGGACTTCAATGCGGTGACGCGCCTCGCAGCCAAGAACGCCTACGAGATGGCGGGACTCGGCCCTGACGACGTCGACCTGATAGAGCTGCATGACTGCTTCGCCACCGCCGAGATCGTGCACTATGAGAATCTCGGCCTCTGCAAGGACGGCGAAGCGGGACGCCTCATCGACAGCGGCGCGACGCAGCTGGGCGGCCGCATTCCCGTAAACGTGTCGGGCGGGCTGTTGTCCAAGGGCCACCCCTTGGGCGCGACCGGCATCGCCAACATCTACGAGGTCACGACACATCTGCGCGGCGAGGCCGGCGGCCGCCAGGTCGAAGGCGCACGCATCGGACTGACACACGTGGTGGGCGCGGGTAGCGCCTGCGCCATCCACATTCTCGAGAAACCATAGTCCTCTTTGTAACGAATGCGCGGCGACAGACGCGGTGGAGAAATTCCGCCGCGTCTGTTGCCCTTTGTGCCGGTTATCCGACTAGCGACAGCGATGAGCCGACGGCGCCGGTTGACGTTACGTCGCCGGGCGGTGGAAAGTGACCCCACCTTTTCAGGCATGGGAGGAAGGGATGGGCTCACACGGACTGATTGCATGGATCGTCATCGGCGGCGTGGCAGGTTGGCTGGCCGGTACTTTCGTAAAAGGCTCGGGCTTCGGCCTCTTTGGCGATATCGCCGTCGGCATTGTCGGTGCGTTCATTGGGGGATGGCTGGCCGGGGTCCTCGGGATCGGCATCGGCGGCGGAATGATCGCCTCCATCATCACGGCGACGATCGGCGCGGCGTTGTTACTGGCGATCGTGAAATTGGTGCGCAAGGCATAGTCGAGAGCGGACCGGGCAACGATGCCGGCGATGAATGACAGCGGCGACCAATCGCGGCGCCGAGAGGACATGAAGAATGCAAAAGAATTCGTTCGGCCCACTGGCTGAGGTGAGCAGGTTGACGCTCGGCGGCGGCGGCATCGGGCAAGCCTGGGGAGAGACCAGTCGCGAGGAGGCAATCGCGACGCTACACGCGGCTGTCGATGCGGGTATCGACTTGCTCGACACCGCACCCATGTATCGGAACTGCGAGGTCATCGTGGCCGAGGCTTTCAACGGCAAGTTACCGAAGGGACTGCGCGTTACGACCAAGTTCGGCCTCGGCTCGCCGGCGCCCAACGAAGTGGAAAAGCTTTTGACGGCGTCGCTCGACAGCAGTCTTCGCACGATGAGGATCGATCATGCGGACATCTTTTTCCTGCATTCGAACATCTGCGCCGACGATTATGTGTATGCGATACGCCCCGACATGCAGGACAGTTTCGCGACGCGCTGGTCGATCTACGCGGAACTGGCGATCCCGGTTTTCGAGAAGCTGAAATCCGACGGAAAAATCCGGTCTTGGGGCATAACCGGTTCCGGCGTCCCCGAAACCATACTGCGCGCACTCCGGTACTCTTCCAAACCCGCTTACGTGCAGGCCGTGACCAATCTGCTCGACAGCGCGGGAAGTCTGCGCCGCTACGCCGATCCGGCGCGTCCGCGAGAGATCATCGCTGCCGCGGTGGAGAATCATGTCGAGGTGCTCGGCATCCGGGCCGTGCAGGCGGGCGCGTTGACGGCCCAGGTCGACCGAGAACTTTCGCCCAACAATCCCGATCGCAAGGATTATGAGCGCGCCGCGCCCTTCCGAGACCTATGTCGCGATATCGGTGCGGATCCGGCGGTCGTCGCGCACCGCTATGCTCTGGCGATGCCCGGCGTCGCGACGGTGATCCTCGGCGTGAAGAATCGCGCCGAATTGAAGCAGTGCGTCGACGCAGAAGCTGCCGGCCCGTTGGACCCATCGCTCATGGCCAGGATCGATGCGTTGGGAATTCGGGTTTAGCGCCTCGGTTCGCGGTACATCCACGGCAGCATCAAGCCGATGGGTATGATCCAGAGTGTGCCTGCGGTGGCATAGTATAGAAGCGTTGCATACCAGCTCGCGTGCGGCAGCAGATGCACCGCTATGCCCATAGCGAAAAGCGCATAGACGGGGATCCAGATCAGCATCACGAGCGTGCCGATGAGCTTTTTGATCCGCGGAGTCATCGGGCGACGACGCGCTCGACCCAATGCTTGAGATTGGCGACGACCTCGTCTCGGTTCGTCTCGTTGAGCATCTCGTGGCGGCCGCCCGGATAAAAATCCGTCGTCACATCCTTGATGCCTGCCTCCTGATAACGCTCGACAAGTGGCCACATCCGGGTCATTTCCGCATTCACCGGATCTTTCTCGCCGGCGAAGATGTAGATCGGCAGAGACTTGCGGATCCCTCCGATGGCCTTGGGGTCGGCCGCGGCGGCGCCAGCGGCAAACATCGAATTGCGCGACGCATCGGACACCGTAAAGCCGCACAAAGGATCGGCGATATAGGCATCGACTTCACGATCGTCGCGGCTCAGCCAGTCAAACGGTGTCCGCGGTTTTTCCATCCCCGCGCCGATCGCGGCTAGACCGCCGCGCGGCGCCTGGAGTTTGTCGAATGCCGCCGAGCCGGAAAGGATGAACCCGTCGATCAGATCGCTATGACGCAGCACATAAAGCTGCGCGGCGAAGGAACCCATGCTGTGGCCCATCAGGATCAATTTGGCTCCGGGGTGCGCGGTTCGGATTGTCCGGCTGAGCTGCGCCATGTCATCGACCAAAGCCGTGAACCCGCCCGGTCCGAACTCGCCGAGCGCTCCGTTCGCGGCGGCCGTCTTGCCGTGTCCGCGATGATCGTTGGAATAGATCGCGATGCCGGCCTCGAGCAAAGGCTCCAGCGGTTTTCGATAACGGAGCGAATGCTCGCCCATGCCGTGCGCGATCTGCAGCACGCCGCGCACCGGACCGGTCGGAAGCCAGCGATAGGTGAAGATCTTCGTGCCGTCCGCCGCGTTGAAGCTGAAGCTGTCGTCTTTGCTCATGTCAGAACCGCGATGTCGAGAGTTTTACGTCCGCCAGTTGCCATACCGTAGCAAATTCCTTTCGGGTCGCCTCTGCGTCCGTGTGATGCCCCTGCGCGTCTTGCGCCAGCGCCAGACCGTACAGCGCCCAGCCATCCAGCCGATAGGTCATCAAACTTTCGCGATAGACCGCTTCGGCTTCTTTGGCACGTCCCGCCTGCAACAACGCGGCGCCGAGGAGCTGGCTCACCGGTTGATGCCAGTATGGCGGCTCAGTATAGGGAAGTGAATGCTCGGCAGCCGCTGCTGCGGTGAAGTGCGAGATGGCCGCGTCGAGATTGCCGGAAAGGCGCGCAATCTCGCCATCGAGTTCGTCGAGCGAGATCTGGGCCATCGTTTTGGCCGGGATCCCGCTATACGACGCAAGAGTGCTGTCGTCGACGAGCGCGACGAGTGCCGCGCGCTCTTCAGCGGCCTTCGCCGCATCGCCCTTGTTCGCGAACGCAAAGCCGCGGGCCAGGTGCGCGATCACGAGATCCAGCTTCAGATCGGCGGACGGCAGCGGCTCGGCGAGCACATCGTCCCATCTGCCGAAACGCAACAGCGTCGCGATAGGTGTGAAATAGTACAACTGCGCCTGCGGGCCCTGCTTCGCGGCATCTGGACCCACAGCCTTCACCAACCGCCGCGCTGCGTCGATCGAGGACTGATAGCGGCCTTCCATCTCCGACGACGTCCAGAGGAAGTGGATGTTGTGGCCGTAATAACCGACAGGATAAAAGCCCTGCGCGTGGCAGGCGGCGATGTACTGCTCGTCCACAAGCGCGGCGAGCGTGTTGACTTTCGCCGCATCCGCATACCGTCCGACGCGGTAGTAGATGTGCGACGGCATATGGACGATATGGCCGGCACCGGGCATCAGCTTTTCGAGGCGATCCGCCGCCGCCTCGGCGCGTTCGGGTGTCGTCGTCGCTTCGACGGCATGTATGTAAAGATGAAGCGCGCCGGGATGGTTCGGCGACCGCTTGATGATCGATTCCAGGGTCGCGACGATTTCGAGCGCATGACCCTTCGGCGTCACTCCGTCATTCTGCCAATAATCCCAGGGCTGGGTGTCCATCATGGCCTCGGCGTAGAACGTGCCCGCGTCGAGGTCGTCGGAATATTTCTTCCATAGCGCACCCATGGCGTCGGCATACGCTTCGTCGAGTTTGGCGCGGTCGGCCTTGGTATCGGGCGCGTAGCGCTGCGCCAATGCGTCGATCCAGTTGCGCTCTTCGTCGGAGGCGTAGCGCTTGAGGGCGATTGCATTCTGCAATGCGTCCCACGCCGGCTTCACGGCGTCGTCGGGCATGGGCAGGTTGATGTTCGAGCCGAGGGCAAAAGCGACGCCCCACCAGCACATGGCGCAACGCGGATCGAGCCGCGCCGCCTCGCGGAAAGAGCGGATGGCCTCAGCGTGATTAAAGCCGAAACTCAATCGGATACCCTGGTCGAAGAGGAGCTGCGTTCGCGCGACTCGGGTCGTGATCTTGTGACGGTGATTGCCCAGACCCTTGAAGATCGGTGCGCCTGGCCGGTCGGCTTGACCCATGTAAACCGCGGGCATGGGATCGATCATTTTCATGACCATTCCGCCAGGCATGTCCATCGGCATGGACGCAGGCATGTCTGCAGCAGAGGCGAGCGCGAACGTCGCGGCGGCGGCCAGTAGCACGATGGTGAGCTTCATGATTTTCTCCCCCAGAATGCACCAGCATGCTGGGATGCGGCGCCCGCGACAAGATGGCCGCAAGACGTCGGCGGCCGGGGCCATTATCGAGAGGACATGACCTTGGCCGCGACCGGTTCCGAGCCTTCCATCCGAAGCCGTCATGCGGTCGGTATCTGGCTGCTGTCGGTTGCGGCGGTGATTCTCGCGATGATCACGGTGGGTGGCCTGACCCGCATCACGGGATCGGGACTTTCGATCACGGAATGGGACCCGATCCTCGGCGCGATCCCGCCGCTGAGCGACGCGCAATGGCACGACGCCTTCGCGAAATATCAGCGGATCCCGCAATACATCCGCGAGAACCAGGGAATGAGCCTGGCGGCGTTCAAGGGAATATTCTGGTGGGAATGGGCGCATCGCCTGCTTGGGCGGCTGCTTGGCGCGATCTTCCTCGTGCCGTTCGTGTGGTTTGCGTGGACCGGAGCGATCAAGCGCTCGGAGTGGCCGCGCATGGTCCTGCTGTTTGCGCTGGGAGGGCTGCAGGGTTTCGTCGGCTGGTGGATGGTGGAAAGCGGATTGGAAACGCGGGTGAGCGTTTCGCAATATCGCCTCGCGATCCATCTTGGCGTCGCGCTCATCCTGCTCGTCGCCATATTGTGGACGGCGCTCGAATATTTGAGGCGTCCGCCCGGCGCCATCCGCATCGGCGCCGCCCATGCGGGTTGGGCAGGGGCGATGGCTATCCTGGTCTATTTCCAGATGTTGCTGGGCGCGCTTGTTGCCGGCCTGCACGCGGGGCTTCTCTATAATACCTGGCCGCTGATGGACGGCCGCGTGCTACCGGAAGACGCGTTCGCTCAATCGCCCTGGTGGCTCAATTTATTTGAAAACCCCGGAATCGCGCAATTCGACCACCGCATGCTGGCCTATGTGATAGCGGTTGTCGCCGTGTTTGTTGGTCACGGTGCACGGCGCCGAAACGGTTGGACGCGGTTCTCCGGCCTGCGCGTGCTGAACGTCACGCTCCTTCAACTGTTTCTCGGAATCGCGACGCTGCTGCTCCAGGCGCCCGAGTTTCTCGCGGCCGCACATCAGCTGACGGCGGCGCTTCTGCTGTGCACCGCCGTCTGGCACGTCTTCGAACTGCGTTACGCCGAAAGCGCCTGATCGAGGTCCGCGATGATGTCCTCGACGCTCTCGATGCCGATCGAGACGCGCACCACATCGTTCCCGGCGCCGGCGGCAGCGCGCTGCTCATCCTCGAGTTGTCGATGCGTGGTCGATGCCGGGTGGATGATCAGGCTCCGCGTGTCGCCGACGTTGGCCAAGTGGCTGAGAAGTTTGACGCTGTTGACGATCTTCACGCCCGTCTCGTATCCGCCCTTGACTCCGAAGGTAAACACCGCGCCGGCACCCTTGGGACAGTAAGTGCGGTGCAGTCCGTAGGACGGGTCACCTTCCAGGCCGGCATAATTCACCCAGGAAATCTTGGGATGCTTCTTGAGCCATTGCGCGACGGCGAGCGCGTTGTCGCAATGTTTCTGCATGCGCAATGGCAGCGTTTCGATACCCGTGAGGACCAGGAAGGCGTTCATCGGAGAAAGTGCCGGTCCAAGATCGCGCAGACCGAGCACGCGGCAGGCAATCGCGAAGGCCATGTCGCCGAACGTCTCCCACAGCTTCATGCCGTGATAGGACGGGCAGGGCTCGCTCAGTGTCGGATATTTTCCGCCACCCCAATTGAACTTGCCCGAGTCGACGATGATGCCGGCCATCGAATTGCCGTGCCCGCCGAGGAACTTCGTGGCGGAATGCAGCACGATGTCCGCTCCCCATTCGATCGGCCGGATCAGGTAAGGCGAAGCGAGCGTGTTGTCCACGATCAACGGCACGCCCGCGGCGTGGGCGATGCCGGCAATGGCTTCGATGTCGCTGACGATGCCGCCGGGATTGGCGAGACTCTCGATGAAGAGCGCCTTGGTGCGCGGTGTGATCGCCTTTTTGAACGTCTCGGGATCGCGCGTATCGGCCCAGTTCACGTGCCAGTCGAACTTGGCGAAACCCTGGCTGAACTGGTTAATCGAGCCGCCGTAGAGCTGGCGCGCAGCGACGATATTGTCGCCCGGGCTCATCAGCGTGTGCAGCGCGATGAGCTGCGCGGCGTGTCCGGAAGCGACGGCAAGTGCGGCGCGACCGCCCTCCAGCGCGGCAACGCGTTCCTCCAGAACCGCATTCGTCGGGTTCATAATTCGCGAATAGATGTTGCCGAAGACTTGAAGGTTGAAAAGCGCCGCCGCGTGGTCGGCGTCTTCGAAGACGAAGGCCGTCGTCTGGTAGATGGGCGTGGCGCGCGCGCCGGTCGCGGGATCGGGCTGTGCGCCGGCATGAACGCTGAGCGTGTTGAAACCATATTCGGACATTGTTTGTCTCCAGTCAGTAGTCAGAAGGACAAGCGTCCCCTCAGATCATCGAACGGCACCATGACATGTTCGCGATACGACGGGCGATCCCTGAGGCGCGCATACCAGGCCTCGACATTCTCCAGGCTCGGCCGGTCGATTTCGAGTTCGAAGTATCGATAGAGCTGCGCGCCGGCGGCGATGTCGCCGATGGTGAGGCGGTCGCCGGCGATGAAATCCTTGCCCTGGAGCTGCCGATCGATCATGCGAAACAGGATCGCGCTGCGAGCGATGCCCTGTCGGATGGCGTTCCAGTTCCGCTGCGCGTCAGGCGTCCGATAAAAGTTCCAGAATACGCCGCCGATGAAGGCGGGCTGGAGGTCGGTCGATGTCCACTCCATCCACATGTCGGACCGCGCGCGGGCGCCAGGATCGTCGGGCCACAGCGAGCCGGCACCGTATCTGGCGGCCAGATAGCGGACGATGGCATGGGATTCCCACACAACGATCCCGTCATCGTCGATGACCGGAACGCGCCGGTTCGGGTTCAGCTCTCCGAACTCGTCCGTGTCGAGCCCTCCGAACGGCCCGCCGGCATCGATGCGTTCGTGCGCGAGGCCGAGTTCTCCAACGGCCCACATGACCTTCTGCACGTTGATCGAATTCCTGCGGCCCCAGATCCTCAGCATGTGCCGGCCTCTAGACGCGCTTCAACGTGCCGCCCTTGCCGAACAGGAGCGGCTTGCGGTTGTCGATGACCTTACGATTGACTCCCATCCAGCCGATCTCTCCCGAGAAGCGGCCATGCTCGATCTTGGGACAACGATCCATGACGACGGTCAGGCCGGCCGCGCGCGCCAGCCCGGCAGCTTCTTCGCTGATCACGCCCAGCTGCATCCAGATCGTCTTGATGCCCAGGCGATCCTTCTCTGCGAGAGCTTCCTTCACGATGCCCGGCGCGGCGTCCGAAGTACGGAAGATGTCGACCATGTCGACAGGCGCCGGAACGTCGGCGAGCGAACCGTACACCGTCTGCCCGAGAATCTTCTTGCCGGCCATTCCCGGATTGATGGGATGCACGACATAGCCCTTGGCCAGCAGATACATCATCGCGAAGTACGATGGGCGCATGTCGTTGCCGCTCGCGCCAACCATGGCGATGACCTTCGTCGAGCGCAGGATGGATTTGATCAACTCGTCCGGATAGGTGGGCATTACTCGGGCCACTTGGGTTCGCGCTTCTCGACAAAGGCGCCGATGCCTTCGGCGGCCTCTGCGGCAAGCATGTTTTCGGTCATGACGCGGCTCGCATAGTCGTACGCGTCGGAAAGACCCATTTCGACCTGCTTGTAGAACGCCTCTTTGCCGATCTTGAGCGTGCCGTGCGGTTTCGTGGCGATGAGTTCGGCGAGTTTCATCGTCTCGTCCGCCAGCGTCTCGGGGGACACGATCCGGTTGATCAAGCCGACGCGATGCGCTTCGGCGGCGGATATCATCTCGCCCGTGAGCAGCATCTCCATGGCGTGCTTGCGCGAGACGTTGCGGGACAGCGCCACCATCGGCGTCGAGCAGAACAGGCCGATATTGACGCCCGGCGTGGCGAAGCGTGCGGCGGAGGACGCGATTGCGAGATCGCAGCTCGCCACTAGTTGGCATCCGGCTGCGGTCGCAATGCCCTGTATTTGCGCGATGACGGGTTTGGGGTGCCGTACGATCGTCTGCATCAGCCTGGAGCATTGCGTGAAGAGGGCCGCGTAGAAGGCCTTGCCTTTGTCTGCGTCGCCGCGGCGCGCGGTCATTTCCTTGAGATCGTGACCGGACGAAAACGCCGGACCGTCCGCGGCGATGACGATCACGCGCACGCTTTTGTCGGCGGCACCCGCATCGAGCGCGTCTTGGAGGGCGCTCATCAACGCCTGACTGAGCGCGTTACGCGCCCCGCCGCGATTGAGCGTGAGGCGCAGGACGGCGCCTGACTTTGCGGCAAGAACCAGTGGCTCAGTCGTCGGGGCGTTCATATCGTTCTCCGCCATTCCCGGAACGCGTTTGAAGGATTTTTTCGCGCCGGGTCAAGCCAAGTTCCCGCGCAGGCGGGAAACGTGGCCTCAAAGGCCGGGAGGACGGCGCCGATGGTCATATTTGCGGTAATATAATACCGTACTGGAAAAATGTAGCAAAACCGGACCTCTTACTTGACCGGGCAGGGCGCCTTGCGTATATCCCGCGCCCGAACTGAATTTCCTGATAGGCCCAACATGAAAACCTACTCGGCCAAGGCGTCCGAGATCGAGAAGAAATGGATCCTCGTCGATGCCGAAGGCCTCGTCGTCGGTCGTTTGGCCTCGATCATCGCGCTGCGCCTGCGCGGCAAGCACAAGACCACCTTCACGCCTCACATGGACTGCGGCGACAACGTGATCGTCATCAACGCCGCCAAAGTCGTGCTGACGGGCAACAAGCTCAAAGACAAGGTCTACTACCACCACACCGGTTATATCGGGGGCATCAAGGAACGCACGGCCGGCCAGATCATGCGCGGCAAGTTCCCCGAACGCGTGTTGCACAAGGCCGTCGAGCGCATGCTGCCGCGCGGGCCGCTTGGCCGCCGCCAGCTCTCGAACCTGCGCGTCTATCCCGGCGCCGAGCATCCGCATGAGGCGCAGCAGCCCGAGAAGGTCGATATCGGCAGCATGAATCCCAAGAACACCAACTATCGCAAGGCGAGCTAGGCCCATGGCGGAAGACGTAAAAAGCTTCGGCGAACTCAAATCCACGCTGATCAAAGCCAAGGTGCCGGATAAGGCCGAGGCGGGCGAAGCGCCCAAGTCGAACCGCGACTCCAAGGGCCGTGCCTACGCCACCGGCCGGCGCAAGGACGCCGTTGCGCGCGTCTGGATAAAGCCGGGCCGTGGCCAGATCACGGTCAACGGACGGGATGAGAAAGTCTATTTCGCGCGCCCGGTCCTGCGCATGATCCTGCGTCAGCCCCTGATCGCGGCCAACCGAGACGGACAGTTTGACGTGATCGTCTCGGTGTCGGGCGGCGGACTTTCCGGCCAGGCGGGCGCCGTGCGTCACGGCATCAGCCGCGCGTTGGTCGCCTACGAGCCGGCCCTGCGTGCCGCTCTCAAGCCGGGCGGTTTCCTGACGCGGGATCCGCGCGCGGTCGAGCGCAAGAAGTACGGCAGGCCCAAGGCGCGCCGCAGCTTCCAGTTCAGCAAGCGCTGATCGCCGCGTTTCGGACGAAATAAGGCCCCGGCTGTTCGGCAGCCGGGGCTTTTTCGTTGCGCCGGTCGGAGCGCTTCAGGCCTTCGGATCGGCCCCGAACTGGTTGGCGCCTGTCGTGCCCGGTTGCACGTACCAATAGATGAGCAGGATCCAGCCGACGATCGGGATCAGTCCGATGAGCAGCCACCAGCCGCTTCGATCGATGTCGTGGAGACGCCGCGCGGCCAGACCCAGGTTGGGCAGCAACAGCGCGAGGGCGAGCAGCCCCGTCAGCAGGTTGCCGACGTGCAGAATGGTCTGGATCACGCCGAGAACGATCGCAATGATGAAGTATACGAGTACGAACCACCAAAACTGCTGGCGCCTCGCGCGCCCTTCGAAGTCGAAATAATGCTTGGTGACAATATCGACGAAGTTCTGCCAAAGCTGATTGAAATCCATCGCGCCCCTCCTGCGGGCATGACCCGCATATACAGGGGCAGGATTGATCCGGACGCATGGCTGCCGGTTTTTGGCGGCTCCTCCCGCCCCAAGCCGGAGTCGCCTTAGTTGAGCTAAAGGCGCGGGAACTTGTGAGTCAAGCAATTCGCCTCTAAGGACACGAGCCATGACGAAGAGGATTTTCATCGACGGTGCAGCCGGAACGACGGGATTGGAGATCCGCGAGCGACTCGCATCGCGCAAGGACCTCCGAGTCGTCCAGCTAACCGAGTCGGATCGGAAGGATCGCGACGCGCGCTCGCGCGCGCTCAACGACGCCGACATCGTCATCCTCTGCTTGCCCGACGATGCGGCCAGGGAAGCGGCTGGCTTGATCACGAATCCTGACGTGCGAGTCATAGACGCTTCGACGGCGCATCGTGTCGCTCCCGGATGGGCATTCGGGTTTCCGGAATATGAACCCGGAAACTACGACGTAATTGCAGCGGCGCGGCGTGTCACAAATCCGGGTTGCTATGCGACGGGCTTCCTCGCACTCGTCCGGCCGCTTGTTTTGGCCGGTCTCATTCCGTCTGACGCGCCACTCAGCGCGAACGCCGTGTCGGGTTATTCCGGCGGCGGAAAGGCGATGATTGAAGAGTTCGAAAAAAAGGACTCGCCAGCGTATGTCGAGACGGTCGTGCGGACCTATGCGCTCTCGCTTGCCCACAAGCACGTTCCGGAGATGACCGAGCGGGGCGGACTGAAGCATCCGCCAGTGTTCGCCCCGAGTGTCGGTCGTTATTATCGCGGCATGATCGTTGAGGTGCCGCTGCAACTCTGGTCGCTGTCGACCGCTCCCGGCGCGAACATGTTGCGTGACGCTCTTGCTGGCGCGTACGCCGGCAGGCCATTCGTCGAAGTGGCCGGTGCAGCCGAAACCGGTGACTTGAAGACAGTCGATGCCGAGATGCTGAAGAACACGAACAAGCTCAAAATCTATGTCTTCGGCAACGACCGTACGCGGCAGGCGCGCCTCGTCGCTGTGCTCGACAATCTCGGCAAAGGCGCATCAGGCGCCGCTGTCCAAAATCTGAATATCATGCTCGGCCTGCCGGAATCGACCGGACTGCTGTGATGTACCGGCCGACCGCGTTTGCCGTCGATGATGTCAAGGCGCTTCACGCGTTCATTCGCGAGAGGGTATTCGCGACATTCGCGCGGGCTGCGGATGGCGACGTCGCGCTGGCCTACGCACCCGTCCTTCTCGATGCAGGCACCGGTCCGTTCGGCTCCTTGCGCTGCCACTTTGCGGCGAGCAATCCGATCGTCGCGAACATCGACGGCGCGCAACTCCGTGTTTCGCTCGTCGGACCCGACGCCTATATTTCGCCGGACTGGTACGAAACGCCCGGCATCGTGCCCACCTGGAATTACCTCGCGGTCGAAGGGAGCGGCCCGGCCCGTAAGCTCGATGCCGCCGAATTGCGGCAGCTGCTGGTCGACATCTCCGCCGATCAAGAGCGCCGGCTTTCGCCAAAGCAACCTTGGACGATCGACAAGGTGCCCGCCGCGAAGATGAACGCGCTGATGGGAGCGATTGTCGGTATCGAGCTTCGGCTCGAACGGCTCGAGGGCAAATTCAAGCTTTCGCAAAACATCAAACCGGAGGACTTCGCCGGCGCTCTTCGAGGCCTCGAAGCGCGTGGCGACGCTGCGAGTCTGGCCGTTGCGGCAGCAATGCGGAAAGCTATTGCGCCTTGATCTTCACGTAGGAGCCCGGCGCGTTGCCGAGCGTCGGCAATTTCCCGTCTCCGGGCTTGCGTGCGGGAATTTTCTTGCCCGAGAGTTTTGACAGCCACTTGTCCCAATCCGGCCACCACGAGCCCGGATGCTCCGTCGCGCCCGACATCCACTCTTCGACGGTCGGCGGTATCTTGTCGTTCGTCCAATACTGGTATTTTTTCGCAACGGGTGCGTTGATCACGCCGGCGATGTGTCCGCTGCCGGCGATGATGAAGCGTATCGGCCCCCGAAAAAGTTTCGTGGTTTTGAAGATCGAGCGGTAGGGCGCGATATGATCTTCTTTCGCCGACTGCAGATAGACGGGGACCTTCACCTTCGTCAGATCGATCTTGACGCCACCCAGAACCATCTTGCCCTTGGCGAGATTGTTGTCCTTGTAGCATTCGCGCAAATAGAACAGGTGGGTCTTCTCGGGCATCCGGGTCGTGTCGGAGTTCCAGTAGAGCAGGTCGAACGGCATCGGCTGTTTGCCGAGCATGTAATTGTTGATCACGAAGGACCAGATCAGGTCGTTGGCGCGAAGCATGTTGAAGGTCGTCGCCATCTTGCTGCCCTCGAGCACGCCTCCCGCCGAATCCATCTGCTGCTTCAGCGCCTCGAGCTGGGCGTCGTCGACGAAGACCGTGAGATCGCCCGCTTCGCTGAAATCGGCCTGCGCCGCCCAGAATGTGGCCGAGTTGATGCGCGTATCGTTCGTCGCGGCCATGTACCCGAGGGTCGCAGTCAGCAAGGTGCCGCCGATGCAATAGCCCACCACGTTGGGATCGCGCACGCCGGCGGCCTGCTCGACGGCGTCGAGCGCGGCGAAGATGCCTTCGCGCATATAGTCCTCGAAGGACTTCTGGGCGAGGCGCCGGTCGGGATTGACCCACGAAGCGACGAAAACCGTATAGCCTTGGCCGACGAGCCAGCGGATGAACGAATTCTCGGGCCGCAGGTCCATGATGTAGAATTTGTTGATCCATGGCGGAAAGATCAGAAGCGGCCGTTCGTAAACTTCCTCGGTCGTGGGGTCGTACTGAAGCAGCTCGAGCAGCTCATTGCGGAAGATCACCTTGCCAGGCGTGGTCGCGATGTTCTCGCCGATCTTGAACGCGTCGGCAGACTGGCGGATCGACAACTGACCTTTGCCGCGCTCGAGATCGTCGAGCAGATTGTCCAGCCCCTTGACCAAATTCTCACCGTTCGACTGCAGCGTGACCCGCAGAACCTCGGGATTGGTCAGGATGAAGTTGGTCGGCGCGATCGCATCGACAAACTGCTTCGTGTAAAAATTTACACGCTTTCGCGTGTCGTCATCGATCCCGTCGACCTTGGCCACCGTGCTCTGCATCCAATTCGCGGTGAGCAGGTAGGATTGCTTGATGAAGTCGAAGATCTGGTTTTCCTGCCAGTCCTTGTCCTTGAACCGTTTGTCGCCCGGAGACGGCGTTACGACCGGCTCCGTTTCGCCGCCCATCAGCTTGCGGGCGGTCGTTTCCCACAAGCCGAGGAAGTCTTTCCAAAGCTGGAACTGGGCGTCGATGATCACGCTCGGATTTGCCGTCATCGCCTTGATCAAGGCCATGAACGGCTCGGAAATGTTCAGCGGATCGAGAGGCTCCTTCCCGGAGGCCGTCTGGCGCTTGAAAAAGTCGGTCAGCAGGCGCTGCGACTGTTGGCCCACCCGCACCATGTTCTTGGCGAATTCGCCCGGGTCGCCGATGGCGTAGGGGCTTGCCGGGTCCGATGGGGCCCTGGGCTTGTCGTGCGGCTTGGAGTCCTTCCCCGAATCGCCGAGCTTCTCGTTCATTCTGATCACCGGCCCGCTGCACCGAACTGATAGCGTGCGGCGATACGCGACCGCAAGGCGGCACTCGGACGTGCTTTGGTCCTTTTTTGCCACAAGATTTCATCGATTTGGCAAGGAGTTCTGCTTGGAAGGCACAAGGCGCGCCTGTATACCGGAGCCGTAGGATTCCGATGAGGCTGAGGAACGACAGCATGACCAAGACCTTGGTGCGCCTCGCGGCGGTGCTGGCCGTCGCCCTGTGCACGAGCGCCTGTTCGACCATCGACGATCTGATTGGAGATTCGACGCCTGCCGCACCCGCCGATGCGAACGGCTTTCCACCCGACACCGCGCCGAGCGCCAACGCCGACGGCAGCAAACCTGACCTAGCGGGAATTCCGGATCGGCCGACCGGCACGACAACGCCGGATGCGCAACGCGCCACGTCGGACTCGCTGGCTGCAGATGCGACGCGTTCGAAGTACAGCGCCGACGCGTTGCGTGGCGGCACCGAGGCGGCGGCTCCGCCGCCCGCGGCACCGAGCGCCACCGACCAAGCTGTAGCTGCTGCAAGTCCGCCGCCGCCAGCCCCGGACAATGCCGCGGTTACGGCACCGCCGCCGGACAATACGGCTCCGCCGCCGCCCGCACCGGTCGCAGCTCCTTCCGCTCCTGTAGCGTCGGCTCCGACGCCACCGCCGCCCGGAGCTCAGCCTGCTGTTCCTGCCGTGGGAGGAGTCGCCGGTGCACAGCCTATGGTTGTCGCGGATTCGTCGCTCGGGTTTAAACCGTCGACTGCGCCGCCGCTCGATCCCTCGATCTCGCAATTCGTTGCGTCGCCGATCATCGCTCACTATCAGCAGACGGCAGCGAATGCGGGCGTCGCAACCGGTCCGATCGCGCCGCTGAACGGCACTGCAGCGGCTCCCGGTACGAAGAGGGCGAAGGGCCGTGCTGTGGGCGGACCCGCTGCCATGTCGGGCGCCGTCGTGGCCAACCTCGACGCGTTGAATACGCCCGCCACTTCTTCCGTTTACGCAAACACGGTGAGTGGCAGTCCGCAGGCTGTCGTCCTGTTCCCGGGTGACGGTACGGCGGTCACGGCAGCGGCGAGGGCCCAAATTCGAGCCGCCGTAAAGATATTCAAGCAAAGAGGTGGTTCAGGCTACATCAAGGTCGTCGGGCACTCGTCCAGCCGGACAGCCAACATGCCTGTCGAGAAACACCTGATGGAGATATTCGCCAAGTCTCAGGCGCGGGCAAACTCGGTCGCGCGGGAGATTATTCGCGACGGCGTGCCCGCCAGCCACGTGCTTGTCGAGGCGGTAGGCGACAGTCAGCCCGTCTATTACGAGTCGATGCCCCAAGGTGAAGCAGGCAATCGCCGAGCCGAAATATTCATCCAGGGTTAGTCTGAGGAACGGCCGCAAAGCCATTGACGGCACAACCTTTTTGCCGCGATGCTGCGGCCGCGAGGCTCTGCTTCGCTCTGAGTCCACGGTCCCGGAACCATGCAAACCGACTTTTACCGCATCAAGCGGCTGCCGCCTTACATCTTTGAGGAAGTAAATCGCCTCAAGGCACAGGCTCGCGCCCGGGGCGAAGACATCATCGATTTCGGCATGGGCAATCCGGACATGCCCACCCCAAAGCACATCGTCGATAAGCTCGTCGAGACGGCGAGGGACCCCCGCTCCAACCGCTACTCCGCCTCGCGCGGCATCAAGGGCCTGAGACGGGCCTACACGGCCTACTACCAGCGCCGTTTCGGCGTGAAGCTCGACCCGGAGTCGGAAGTAATCGCGGCTCTCGGCTCGAAGGAAGGCTTTGCGAACCTTGCCCAGGCGATTACGGCGCCCGGTGACGTCGTCCTCGTACCCAACCCGGCCTATCCCATTCACGCGTTCGGATTCATCCTTGCGGGCGCCGCCATTCGCCATGTACCGGCGACGTCGCCCGAGGAATATCTTAGCCGCCTCGGTAACGCCGTAAGGCACTCGGTGCCGTCACCGGTCGCCTTGGTGGTCAACTATCCATCCAATCCGACCGCGCACGTCGTCGGACTCGATTTTTACAAGGAAGTCGTTTCTTTCGCGAAGAAGCACGAAATCTGGGTGCTGTCGGATCTGGCTTACGCGGACATCTACTTCGACGAAAACAATCCGCCGCCTTCGATCCTGCAAATTGAAGGTGCGAAGGACATCGCGATCGAGTTCCAATCGCTGTCCAAGACCTATGCCATGCCCGGTTGGCGTATGGGGTTTGCCGCCGGAAACAGGCACCTGATCGGTGCGCTCGGCCGCATCAAGTCCTACCTCGATTATGGAGCTTACACGCCGATCCAGGTCGCCGCCGCGGCGGCGCTGAACGGTCCGCAGGACTGCGTCGCCGAGATCCGGGCGATCTACAAATCGCGCCGCGACGTACTCGTCGACAGCATGCAGCGTGCCGGCTGGCAGATTCCCGCGCCTGCGGCATCGATGTTCGCCTGGGCGCCCGTGCCCGAACAGTATCGGGAGCGCGGTTCGATGGAATTCGCAAAACAGATGCTGATCCATGCCAAGGTCGCGGTCTCACCGGGCATCGGGTTCGGTGAGTATGGCGAAGGCTATGTGCGCGTCGCACTTGTCGAAAACGAGCACCGTATTCGCCAGGCTGCCCGCAACGTGAAGAAGTTCCTTTCGATGCGGATGAACGAGCCGGCCGAACTGGAATCGGCGAAGTGACCGATCCGCTACGCATAGCGATCGCCGGTCTGGGAACGGTCGGCGGCGACGTCGTCAAGGCGTTGCACCTGCATGCCGCCGAGCTCGCGCAACGTGCCCGTCGCGAAATCGAGATCGTCGCGGTTTCCGCTCGAGATCGCGGCAAGCTGCGCGCCGGGGACGTTTCGAAGATTGCCTGGACCGCAGACGCCAAGGATCTCGCCAAAACAAGCGCCGATGTCGTCGTCGAACTTATCGGGGGAGAGGAAGGAATCGCGCGCGAGGTTGTGGACGCCGCCTTGCGGGCGGGCAAGCACGTCGTCACCGGGAACAAGGCGCTTCTCGCGCGCCACGGCGCGGCGCTGGCGGAAGTCGCGGAAGAGAAGGGCCGGGCGCTGAAGTTCGAAGCCGCGATCGCTGGCGGCATCCCCATCGTCAAGGCGCTGCGCGAGAGCCTAATATCTCACGGCATACTTGCCGTTCGCGGAATTCTGAACGGTACTTGCAATTTCATTCTCACCAACATGGAGGCGACCGGTCGCGGCTTTGCCGAAGTCCTGAGCGACGCGCAGAAGCTCGGTTATGCGGAGGCCGATCCGACGCTCGACGTCGGCGGCGGCGACACGGCGCATAAGCTCGCGCTCCTCTCGAGCCTCGCTTTCGGCACCAGGCCCGACATGCGCCATATGACCGTCGAGGGCATAGAGCGCATCACGCCTGATGACATCCGCTTCGCGCGCGAATTTGGATTCCGCATCAAGCTTCTCGGTGTGGCGCGACGCATCGGCGACGGCATCGACCAGCGGGTGCAGCCGTCGATGGTGCGCGCCAGCACCCCGCTTGCCGATGTCGACGGCGCGTTCAACGCGGTCGTGGCCGACGCGGGCGCCGCCGGTCCCTTCTTCTTCGAGGGCCGCGGTGCAGGTGCGGCGCCGACGGCGTCCGCGGTCATCGCCGACATCATGGACATTGCGCGCGGCTCGATCGGGCCGGCATTCGGACTGCCCGCGCGGCATCTGAAGAACCTGGAGCCGGCCCAGACGACGTCCGTTTCCTCAGCCTTTTATCTCCGCTTCGAGGTGCTGGATCTGCCCGGCGTCCTTGCGGAAATTGCGGGCCATTTGGCGCAGTCGCGTGTGTCCATCGAAAGTATGATCCAGCGCGGCCGCGCCCACGGCGAACCGGTTTCCATCGTGATGATTACCCACGAAACGCCCCAGACTGCGGTCGAACGCGCCTTGAAGGTGATCGCCACCTCGGACAAGGTTCGCGCCCGTCCGTGCATGATTCCCATGGAGGCCGCGTAGGCGACCTCGAACGTTCAAGGAGTAGGGATGACGAGCAGGCCATTGGATCGCGCGTTCGCACTCGAAGCGGTGCGCGTGACCGAAGCCGCCGCGATTGCGGCAGCCGAGCAGATCGGCCGCGGCGACGAGCACGCGGCAGACCATGCCGCGGTCGAGGCGATGCGTACCGCGTTCAACTCCTTGCCGATCTCGGGCACGGTGGTGATCGGGGAGGGCGAACGCGACGAAGCGCCGATGCTCTACATCGGCGAGAAGGTCGGATCGGGCGGACTTGCGATCGACATCGCGCTCGATCCGCTGGAGGGAACGACGTTGACCGCCAAAGCCCTGCCTAACGCGCTTGCCGTCATGGCCATGGCCGAGCCGGGCACGCTTCTCAACGCGCCTGATACCTATATGGACAAGATCGCCATCGGCGGCGGCTATCCGGACGGCGTGATCGATCTCGACGCGGATCCGAAGGACAATATTCTCGCGCTCGCCAAAGCCAAGGGCGTCAAGCCGCACGAAATCACCGCATGCATCATGGACCGGCCGCGCCACGAAAAGCTGATTGCGTCGGTTCGCGAAGTCGGTGCGGCAGTCAGGCTGATAACCGATGGCGACGTGGCTGGCGTGATCGCCACGAGCGATCCGGCGACCGGAGTCGACATCTATATCGGAATCGGCGGCGCGCCGGAGGGTGTCCTCGCCGCGGCCGCGCTGCGCTGCGTCGGCGGACAGATCCAGACGCGTCTGGTATTCCGCAATGATGACGAGCGCGAACGCGCCGCGAAATGGGGCATCAAGGATCTGAAGAAGAAATACTCCCTCATGGACATGGCGTCCGGCGACGTCGTGTTCGCCGCGACGGGCGTCACCGACGGTTCCATGCTGGAAGGCGTGCATAAATCGGGTAACTTCATCACCACGGAGAGCGTGGTGATGCGATCGGCGACGGGTACGGTGCGCTGGATCAAGGCGCGGCACGTGCGCTCGCGTCATCTCAAGGATGGACGCTGAATTCTCTTCCGGGGCGTCTGGCGCGGCATTCGGAGTCGCGTGTTCGATGTCGCGACGTCGGTGGCGACTGACCGAAACCGACGAGAACGCCGTGACGGCGCTGCGCCGCACGGCCGACATTCCGGAGGTGCTTGCAAGGCTCCTGGCCGCACGCGGCGTCGCTCCCGAATGTGCACTCGACTATCTGAGTCCGACGCTGAAGCAGTTTCTGCCCGAACCGTTGACGCTCAAGGACATGGATCGCGCGGTCGCGCGGACGCTTCGGGCGATCGAAGTCGGCGAGCGGATCGCGGTGTTCGGCGACTATGACGTGGACGGCTCGACCTCGGCGGCGCTGTTGCACGGTTACTTCTCGTCGGCCGGAGCCGTTCCGCAGATCTACATTCCGGATCGGATGTCGGAAGGGTACGGACCGAACGCGCCGGCGCTGCTCAAGCTCCAGGCGGCAGGCGTATCGCTCGTCATCACCGTAGACTGCGGTGCCGGCGCGACCGCGGCGCTCAGCGTTGCGCGCGATGCCGGACTCGACGTGATCGTCCTGGATCATCATGCCGTCGAGACCGCTCCGCCGGCGGTGGCGCACGTCAATCCCAATCAGCCAGAGGACACATCCGGATTGGGCCAACTCAGCGCGGCAGGCGTCGCCTTCCTGTTCGTCGTGGCGCTCAATCGGGCTTTGCGCGACGCGGGCCGGTTCGCCGGCTCGAAGACGGCCGAGCCGGACCTTCTCGGCCTGCTCGACCTCGTGGCGCTGGCGACGATCTGCGACGTGGTCCCGCTGGTGGGCGTCAACCGCGCCTTCGTGCGCGCCGGGCTTGCGCGTCTTTCAAGACTGGAGCGCCCGGGGATCGCCGCTCTCGCTGCCGTTGCCGACGCCAGGCCGCCTTTCACGCCGTACCATCTCGGCTTCCTGCTCGGACCGCGGATCAACGCAGGCGGGCGCGTGGGCCGAAGCAGTCTCGGCGTCGAATTGCTGACGTCCACCGCTTCCGCGCCGGCGCGCGAATTGGCGATTGCTCTCGACACCCACAATCGGGAACGGCAGACGATCGAAAAGATCATTCTCGAAGAAGCCAACGCCATGGCGGACATGCAGGCGAATTCGCCATTCCTCTTCGTGGCAAGCGAGGGCTGGCACCCGGGGGTCGTCGGCATCGTCGCCGGCCGTCTCAAGGACCGCTTTGGAAAACCCGCCTTCGTCGCTGGATTCGAAGGCGGTCTCGGCCGCGGTTCGGCGCGGTCGATCCCCGGAATAGACATCGGGGCTGCGGTGCGCGAGGCGCGCGCGCGAAACGCGATCGAGGCCGGCGGCGGCCACGCGATGGCGGCCGGTTTTTCACTGCGTGCGGATCAGATCGATGGATTCCGCGCCTTCCTAGCCGACGCCTTTTCCGACGCGGGCGCCGCGCTCGAGGCGGCGGTCGAGCTGGAAGTGAATGCCGTCGTCTCGCCGGCGGGCGCGACGGTCGCGCTCGTGAACCAGATCGCGCAGGCCGGTCCCTTCGGCGCCGGAAATCCGGAGCCTCTGGTCGCGCTGCCCGATCTGAAGGTCACGTTCGCGGATGTGGTGGGCAAGAGCCATGTTCGCCTTCGCTTATCTGGCGGCGATGGCGCCACCCTGGACGGTATCGCTTTTCGCGCTGTCGGCACGCCGCTGGGCACCGGTCTACTCGCGGCGAGGGGACGGAAAATTCACGCGGTCGGCCGGCTGCGCGCCGACGAATGGAACGGACGCAAACGCGTTCAGCTGCAGCTGGAGGACGCCGCGCTGGTGACCGGATAGGGCCCGATCGGCGGCCTTTGAGCCGCAGGGTTGCAAAGCGTCACTTCCGCCTTTATAGCCCGCCTCGGCAGGCGCCCTTCGTCTATCGGTTAGGACTCAAGATTTTCATTCTTGCAAGAGGGGTTCGACTCCCCTAGGGCGCGCCATTCAAGTACCGAAATCGGAACTGCGCCAAGGCGCGGACGCACAGAGACGCAGGCGGCTATGGCTGTGTGCGAGCAGGCGCTTCAGGGTCGCGGCAACGAACTTGGCCTTCCGGCTAGAGAGCGCCTGGCGAAGTTCGCGAAGTATCTGGTCCAGCATCCGCGAGTGAGTGGCGTACTCCTCAATCGCTTTGACGGCGGGCGTGACGGTCACGGCCGAAATCAAGACAGGCGAACGCCGTGTGATCGACTATCTGCTGTCGCCACTGCGTGCGACGACATCCAGCACGGCGCACGAACGATGACGAACCGACTGAAATCAGTCCTGCTTGGGAAACGGCCGCCGTCCCCGTCAGCCAGGCAGAAATGAAAGAATTGCAATCGCAACGTTGTAACCCGAATGCGCGACGATTGCAGGCCACAGCGACATCGTCTTTATCGCAAAGTAGGCACAAACCAACCCCAATACCGCGAGTACGACCGTAGTCGCCATTCCAGATACACCGAAAGCGAAGCGACCATGGGCAAGCGCGAATACAGCAGCCGCTAGTGTCGCGGAGATTACAGGTGAAAACCATTGCCGAAGCCAACTAAGCACCAATGCTCGGAAGTACAATTCTTCCGCTATGGGCACGACGACACCATAAACCGCGATGAGAAGTATCTTCGCTACAACATCGTCAGGAGTCGATGGCGTCAATCGGGCCGTGCGAATGCCGGACGCATGGGGCACCGCGAACCAAACAAAAAGTGCAAGCGCGATACCTGCTGACACGGCGCCCAACAATATCGTACGTGCCGGAGCTCTGAAGTTCGCGACCAAGCGACCCTCGTCGCCCCCCGACATTATTCGGAACATCGTTGGAAACAGAAGAGCGAGAACCCCGGTTGCGATGAAATGCACACTTGGGAGAGCCCAGAACTCGGCCTGCAAACTGCCGCCGTTCACGACCGTCCACGCCTGCAGGGAAAGGCGGACAAAGGCAAACAAAGCGAACCATACCGCATACGCGGCTACTGGCACTGAGACA
>DATJZB010000040.1:0-3828 GCA_035499335.1 Rhizomicrobium sp.
ATCCTCTTCGATCGAACCAAGGAATGACTTCTCAAGGTCGCGGACGCGACCGCTGATCCTGTCTGTCGATCGCAAACTGATGCGCGCTCGCCGGGTCAATTTCCGTGAGCACAAGTGGGTCCGTTTCTGTGAGCGCTGAGAATTGCGCAGCGACGGCGGCGTCCCCCTCATTTTGCGTGTGGATGGCGGCTTGAATCCGCGTCTATTTGGCGATTTGCTGATTTGAGGCCGACCGAGAGGCGCCGCGGCGTTTCGGCGATGCGATGGGTTCTGGCATGGCGGTGCCGGCCGCCTGACGTGATGCCGGACGGCGGCGTAAAAGCCTGAGTTTCCAGGGAACCAGGCACGGCGCCGATCGTAACTTGGCGGTTCCTGTTCGACGCCGTGCCCCACATCGTGCCGGGCACGCATGCCGGACCAGTATCGCGCCGACCGCGGCGGGCGTCCACGCCGCCGCGTCCACCGATCCGACCCCGGCGAGGCCGCGTCAGCGCGGCTGTTCATCTGCGCGGAATGTCGCACTCAGGCCCTGATCTGTAGCTGCTGCGACCGTGGTCAGATCTATTGCGCCGGGGACTGTCGCCGCCTGGTTCGCCGTCGCCGTCAACGCGCCGCCGGCGCGCGCTACCAAATTAGCCAGCGGGGGCGGCGCGCGCATGCCGAGCGGGCCAGCCGCTATCGGGCGCGGCGAGAAAAAGTGACGCATCAGGGTTCACCCCGGCCGCCCCAGGATGATTGTCTGCCGTCCGGCTCGCGACCGATCGCGAGCGGCACGACAACCTCGGGGAGGCGGGCATGGCGGTGGGCTCCGCGTTGCCATTGGTGCGGACGAAGGTGTCCGTTTCTGTTCCGCCAGGGGTTCCTTCGCCGCCGTGGTCACCGTCGAGGCCGGTCACGCGATCGGACGGGGCGCGGCCATGGTGACACCTCCTGATATCGAGGCGCGAATCCTGCGCTACTACCACGCCGAAAAATGGACGCCCGGCACCATCGCCCGGCAGTTGCATGTGCACCACAACGTGGTGCGGCGGGTGCTGGCGCAGGCCGGTCTGCCAAGGATCGGGTCACCCCGAAGCTCCAGGATCGACGCGTATCTGTCGTTCATCCAGCAGACGCTTGAGACGTTTCCGACACTGACCGCGAGCCGCCTGTATGGAATGGTGCGCGAACGCGGCTATCGCGGCGGTCCCGATCATTTTCGCCACCTGATCGCCTGCCATCGGCCGCGTCCGAAAGCCGAAGCTTATTTGCGCCTGCGCACCCTGCCGGGCGAACAGGGCCAGATCGACTGGGCGCATTTCGGACAGCTTCAGATCGGCCGTGCGCGGCGCCCGCTGATGGCGTTCGTCATGGTGCTCAGCCACTCGCGGCAGATCTTTCTCCGCTTTTTTCCAGACGCGCGGATGGAGAATTTTCTGCGCGGCCACGTCGCCGCGTTCACCGCGTGGGGCGGGGTACCCCGCGTTCTGCTGTACGACAATCTGAAGAGCGTGGTTCTGGAACGACGCGGCGACGCGATCCGCTTTCATCCAACGCTGCTGGGCTTCGCCGGACAGTATCGTTACGAACCCCGGCCCGTCGCGATCGCCCGCGGGAACGAGAAGGGCCGGGTCGAGCGAGCCATACGTTATGTGCGCGCCTCGTTTTTCGCGGCCCGTTCATTCACCGACCTCGACGATCTCAATGCCCAGGCCGAGACCTGGTGCATGGGACCGGCCGCCGACCGTCGCTGTCCGGGAGAGCCGGATCGCACCGTCCGTGAAGTCTTCGCCGAAGAACGATCGCGGCTGCTCGCGTTGCCGGACAACCCGGCGCCCTTGCTCGAGCAGGTCGCGGTCTCGGTCGGCAAGACCCCTTACGTCCGCTTCGATCTGAATGATTACTCCGTACCTCACACCCATGTCCGGCGCGTGCTGACGGTGCTCGCCGATCCACACGAGGTGCGCATCGTCGATGGCGCGACGGTGCTCGCCGCTCACCCGCGTTGTTACGACAAGGGCGAGCGGATCGAGGATCCCGCCCATGTCCAGGCGCTGGCCGACTTCAAACACGCGGCGCGCCAGCATCGCGGCACCGATCGCCTGGCACACGCGGTGCCCGCGAGCCAAACCCTGCTCGAGCGCGCGGCCGAACGCGGCGGCCATCTCGGCGCCATCACCGCGGGTTTGCTGAGATTGCTCGACCGTTACGACGCCGCGGCGGTGCAGGCGGCCGTGCTCGAGGCGCTGGACCGCGATGTGCCGCACGCCAACGCCGTGCGCCTCGCGTTGGAGCGCCAGCGCGAACAGCGTGGCGGCGAGCCCCCGGTCGCGATGGTGCTGCCGCCGCACGTGCGTGACCGCGACGCGCCGGTGCGCCCGCACGCGCTCGAAACCTACGACCAGCTCAGGGATCATGAGGATGAGTGAACCCGACCCACAGCGCGCCCGGGCCCTGACGCTCAACCTGCATGGGCTGCTGGCGCACTGGAATGAGATCGCCGGCGAACCCTGGCTCACTCCGCTGCTTAACTGGGAGGAACAGGAACGCGCCCGCCGCGGTCTGGAGCGGCGCGCCCGCTCGGCCCATATCGGCCGGTTCAGGCCGCTGTGCGACTTCGACTGGTCCTGGCCCAAACGCTGCGACCGCGCCGCGGTCGAGGCGCTGATGACGCTCGCGTTCCTCAACGACGCCACCAATGTCGTGCTGGTTGGCCCAAATGGCGTCGGCAAGTCGACCATCGCGCAGAACATCGCCCATCAGGCGTTGGTCGAGGGACACACCGTGCTGTTCACCAGCGCCGGCCAGTTGCTCGGCGATCTTTCCGCCCTCGACAGTGATTCCGCCCTGCGCCGCCGGCTGCGCCATTACGCCCGCCCGGCGCTGCTGGTGATCGATGAGGTCGGCTATCTGTCCTACTCGAACCGGCACGCCGATCTGATGTTCGAACTGATCTCACGCCGCTATCAGAACAAGAGCACACTGGTGACGACCAATCGACCATTCGCCGAATGGCGCGAGGTGTTTCCCAACGCCGCCTGCGTCGTCTCGTTGGTCGATCGGCTGCTGCATCATGCCGAGATCGTCGCCATCGAGGGCGACTCCTACAGGCTCAAGGAGGCACGCGAGCGCACCGAGCAGCGTACCCGCCAGCGCCGCGGCGGTAAGTCGTGAGCGAGCCGGAGCGCCGGTCACCTCACTCGCGTCCGGGCAGCGTCGAGATCTCCCGCTTCTGGTCGCCGGAAGAAGCGCTCGCCGTGTTCGAACTGATCGACGACATCAGGGACAAGATCCTCGCGCTGCATGGCGAGCCGTTACGCGAGGCGCTCAAAGTCCAGCGGGCCCAAGGCGAGAGCGGTGAGCCCGGCGACGCCGCGCACGACGACGGGCCGTTCTGAGCGAGGCGGGCTCTGGGCAACCGCCGACGTCGCGCCCCTCAACGCCCTGAACCAAACAACCATCCTGTTGTTCGATCAGGACGGCCATCCCGCCGTCCCGACCTGAGCGTCCCAAAGGCGGCGGGCGGAGCGGCGGTCAAGGAGGCCCGAAGGGCCCCGCGGAGCGGCGCGAAGCGTCCTGGACGGCCGCGAGCACGCCGCCATCATCGACCGGGAGGGACGAAACTGACGTGCCGCGCGGCGGCGTCACGCTTCCGACCGGCGAAGCCAGGGGCACCCGTCGCGCACACACATCATGGCCGTAACGAAGATGCGCCATTTATGCGCGGATTTTCACCGCCGTTAACAAGAGTTGGGTGAACAGCGGCGACCGCGCGGAAGACAGCGGAAGCGGTGATGTTCTCCGCGGGCAAGGGCTTGGAGACCACGAGCTTCAGCAGTCGAAGGACCA
>DATJZB010000041.1:0-25022 GCA_035499335.1 Rhizomicrobium sp.
CATCCGGTCGCCAACCAGAACCGACAAACGGAACGGGCCTTTGAAATTCACATCCACCACTTTGTCGAACAGCGCTTCGCTGGTTTCGGCAAGCGATGGCGCCAGCGGCGACATGCCGGCATTGTTGACGAGAATGTCGACACGGCCGAAATGCTTGTAGGCGGCCTCGGCCAGCTTGTCGTTGTCGCCCCAGTTGCCGACATGGGCCGCGAAGGGCAGCGCGCGGCGGCCGAGCTTCTCAACTTCGTGCGCGACGGCCTCGCACGCCTCGATCTTGCGGCTCGCGATCACGACGTCGGCGCCCGCCTTGGCGAAGGCGAGCACCATCTCCTTGCCGAGGCCGCGCGAACCGCCCGTGACGACGGCGATCTTGCCGGAAAGGTCGAAGAGAGACGGCATCGGTTCCTCCATGTCGTGGACATCCAGTTGGGCACAAGCGCCGCAACGGAAAGCAATGGCAACTCTAGCCGATATCCCCATGGCGTCACGCGGAGCGCTTCCCGCCGCGACGAAGACGTCCACCATGCCCCAAAAAATAAGGCGGAATTTCCCCTCGAAAATCCCGCCCTGGCCACTCGGCTACACAGCAGGCCAGCGGAAGACGCATGGTCAACCACAGGCGCGTTCGCCTCAACCGCCTAAGTCCCTGCGAAAACCGGGAAGCGGTCCCCGCCATGGGCGAAAGACGTCTTTCCCGTGTCGCGCGGATGCCCGCAAGTTCGCACCCGGACCTGTATGGACCTGCGGCATCGTCGGATAGGTACTTTGAGGCGGCCCAGATACAGGCCGCGCCACTCGTCTCTCACGTTCGCTTCCTCGCGCCATCGTCGAGGCAGATGTAGTGCGAGAGGCGGCGTATAGGAGTGTGGATAACTAATTTAATCCCAGGGCGAATTTACAAATCGAATCCGCGTTTCGCGCGCGCTCGGCACGTGCATTTTGCGCAAACTTATCCGCACCGCCTTTGATGTACGAGGTCTTGGCGCTTTCGACCGCGCCAAACCTGGCCGTCAGCTCGGCAAGCGCGCCAGTTCGGCGGAGCGCAGCTCGGCGAGTTTTTCCGCCGCAAGGCGTTCGCTGGCGCGTTGCTTCACGCTTTCGCTCTTGAGTTGCCCGCAGGCCGCCATGATGTCGCGCCCGCGCGGCGTGCGCACCGGCGAGGCATAGCCCGCGCGATTGACGATCTCGGCGAACTTCTCGATCTGCTCCCAATCGGAGCATTCATAGGGCGCGCCGGGCCAGGGATTGAACGGGATGAGATTGATCTTGGCCGGAACGCCCTTGATCAGTTTCACGAGTTCGCGTGCTTCGGGCAGCGAATCGTTGACGCCCTTCAGCATCACATACTCGAAGGTGATGCGCCGCGCGTTGGAGACGCCCGGATAGGTGCGGCAGGCTTCGAGCAGTTCCTTCAGCGGATATTTCTTGTTGATCGGCACGATGACGTCGCGGATCTCGTCGCGCACCGCGTGCAGCGAGATAGCCAGCGCCGAACCGATCTCATGTCCGGCGCGCGGGATCATCGGAACCACGCCCGCGGTCGAGAGCGTGACGCGCCGCTTCGACAGCGCCAGACCGTCTCCGTCCGTCACCAGCGCCAGCGCTGCCTTCACATTGTCGAAATTGTAGAGCGGCTCGCCCATGCCCATCATCACGACGTTGGTGATCTTGCGGTTCTCGCCGGTCGACGGCCAGTCGCCGAGCGCATCGCGCGCGATCATGAGCTGGCCGACGATTTCGGCGGGCGTCAGGTTGCGGACCAGTTTCTGCGTGCCGGTGTGGCAGAAGCGGCAATTCAGCGTGCAGCCGACCTGCGAAGAGACGCACAGCGTTCCCCGACCGGGTTCGGGAATGAACACGGTCTCAAACTCGATGCCCGGGCCGGTGCGCAGGAGCCATTTGCGCGTGCCGTCATTGGAAATCTGCGCGGTCACGACCTCGGGCCGCTCCAGAACGAAGCGCGCGGCCATCTCGGCGCGGAAATCCTTGGCGAGATTGGTCATGGCGCCGAAATCGCGCGCGCCATGGACGTAGATCCAGTTCCAGAGCTGGCGCTGGCGCATGGCGGCCGCTTTCTCCGGCGCACCCGCGGCGATCAGCGCGGATTTCAGCTCGTCCGGGGAAAGGCCGAGAAGATTGGTCTGGGTGGTCATGGCGGACAGTATATAGGGATCGGCCGCGACTTTTCTCCCTCCGCGGGCAAAAGCCGGAGCTTACATCCCGCAGGCGTCGTGGATCTTGGCGAGCGCATCGGCGAGACCGGCCAGCGAGTAGGTGTCGTGCGTGACCGTTCCGCGCTGCGAGGTGCCGATGATGACGAGCTGCTGGCCGCGCTTCATCGCTTCGACCAGACGGACCTCGTCGGCGCGCGCCCGCACCCAGGCGGCGCCGGCGCCGTCCTCGTTCTTGGCGAACATCTCGAACTTGTCGCCACCGACCTGGGCGGTGACGGGACTGGCTTCCTTGTAGAGATAGCCCGGCACCGCTTCGGGTTCGGACTTGGTCTTGGGCTTGCGGCCGGGCCAGTCGGTGATGATGAAATAGGCGGCGTCGCGCTTCGCCTTCTTGGGTTCCATCGATACCGGCTTGGAGAGCACGTAGCAGATCTTCGCGTCGCCGCTGCCGCTCGTATAGGCGGACCAGTCCTTGCTCGCGACCAGCAATGTCGCCGGGTCCGCGGCGTGGGCGAGCGACAGGGTAGCCGTAAGCGCGGCAGCCGCGGCGAGCGCGCGCGAGTGAAAGCGGGATCTCATCTGACTGCCAGCTCCTGGTGCTCGCCGGATCGCTTTATTCAAGCGAAATCAGGCGCTTCTATGGTGGTCGCCCAAGCGCCGCGGAGAATAGGGGCCGGGCAGCCGCCCGTCCATGGCAATGTCGGAAAAATCCGTCCGGTCAGGCTGTTACGCCGCGGCTTTGGCGGCGTTTATCGCCTCCTCCACGTCGCGCAAGCGGTCCTTGCCGAAGAAGATCTCCGGGCCGACGAAAAAGGTCGGGATGCCGAAAGCGCCCCGTGCGACGGCATCTTCGGTGTTGGCGATGAGTTTGGCCTTCACCTCGGCCGCCTGGGCGCGCTCGAGCAGCGCCGGGTCGATCCCGGATTGGGACAGGGCGGCCTTGACCACCTCGGGGTCGTCCATCTTCTTCGGCTCGATCCACATATGGTGGAACACCGCGTCCATGTAGCGCGGCAGGATGCCCTCGTTCTGCGCGGCCACGGCCATGCGCATCAGATTGAGCGTGTTGACCGGGAAGAACGGATTGAACTTGAAGCCGGCGATGCCGTGGTTCCGGATGAAGCGCTGGGTCTCGAGCTGCTCATAGGCCAGCTTGTTCTTGATGTGGCCGAAGGCCTGCATCGGCGACTGGTTGCCCGTCGCCTTGAAGATGCCGCCGAGCAGGACCGGCACGTAGACGAATTTCACGCCGGTGCGCTTCTCGATATGCGGGATGACGCGATGGGCGAGAAAGGCGTTGGGGCTGCCGAAATCGAAGTGGAATTCCGCTTTCATCACCAGGTCTCCGCATAAGGTCTGACGTCGAGTTCGAAGGTCCAGGCGTCGCGCGACTGGCTGTGCAGGTACCAGTAGGCGTCGGCGATGGATTCCGGATTCATGAGCTGGTCGGGCTTGATGCCGGCAACGGCCGCCTCGCCGCCGCGCGAGCGGATGCGCTCGCGCACGAAGGCGGTGTCGACGCCGGCGTCGATGATCAGATGCGCGACATGGATGTTCTGCGGCCCGAGTTCGCGCGCCATGCTTTGCGCCACGGCGCGCAGGCCGAACTTGGCGCTGGCGAACGCCGAATAGCCCTTGCCGCCGCGCAGGCTCGCGGTCGCGCCGGTGAAGAGGATCGTGCCCCTGCCCCGCGGCAGCATCAGCCGCGCCGCCTCGCGGCCAGTGAGGAAGCCGCCGTAACAGGCCATCTCCCACACCTTGCGGAACACCCTTTCGGTGGTTTCGAGCAGCGGGAAATTCACGTTGGCGCCCGGATTGAAGACGCAAACCTCGAGCGGCGCATGCGCGTCGGCTTCCTTGAGGAACGTCGTGACGTCCTCTTCCTTGCGGGCATCGAGCGCGCGCGCGACGCAGGTGCCGCCGCCGGATTCGATGTCCTTCCTGAGCGCGGCGAGCTTGTCGGCCGTACGGCGGCCGGCGAAGACCGTGTAGCCCTCGGCGGCGAATTTCCGGGCGATGGCGGAACCGATGAAGTCGCCCGCGCCGATCACGGCGGCCGTGGCGTTGCGTGCCTGCATGGCGTGCCTCAATAGTTCAGTTTTAAGACTTATACGTCTTGATATAAGACTGAGTCAATGGCATCCTCGATTCGTCACAGCCGACGACGCGGAACGGAACAACATGCGCTGGCAGACCCTGGCGAAAGAGGATTGCTCGCTCTCCAAGACGCTCGCCGTCATCGGCGACCGCTGGACGCTGCTTGTCCTGCGCGACGCGTTCCTGCGCGTCCGCCGTTTCGAGGATTTCGAGAACAGCCTGAAGATCGCGCGCCGCGTGCTTTCCGAGCGCCTCGCCCTCCTCGTCGCCGAGGGCATCCTCAGGAAGGTTCCCTATCAGGACCGCCCCGTCCGCTACGAGTACCGGCTGACGGAAAAGGGTCTCGAGCTCTATCCGGCGATCGTTTCGCTGGTGCATTGGGGCGACAAGCACTATGCGTCGAAGAACGGCCCGCCCGTCCTGCACAGGCATCTCACTTGCGGGCACGATTTCCGCTCGGTGCTGACCTGCTCGGCGTGCGGCGGGAAAGTCACCGCGCGCGAGGTCGAGGCGCGCTCTACTCGCGCAGCCCCCATCCGATCGCGTAAAGCCGCCACACGATAGTGCCGAGCACGGCGGCGAGCGTCAGCGTCAGCGCCACGCCGATGGTGGTCGGCGCCTCGTTGAATCCGATCATGGCGTGGCGCAGTCCGTTGATGAAATAGAAGAACGGATTGCCGTAGGCGAGCCAGCGCAGCCAGGCCGGCAGCATGCCGACCGTGTTGAAGACGCCGCCGACCATCGACAGGGGCTGGATGAAGAAGACGGCGAGCACGTTCAGTTGCTCGAAGGTCTTGGCCCATAGCGCCACGATGATGCCGAGAAACCCGAAGATCATCGACACGCAGATCACCCAGAAGAGGAATTCCGGCAGCGAATGCATGTGCACGGCGCCGAACACCATGCCGATCAGCATGATGCCGATTGCGGTGAACACCGAACGCAGGACGACGATGGAGATCGCGCCGGCGATCATCTCGACATAGGAGAGCGGCGCCACCAGGATCTCCTCGATGCTCTTCTGGAAGCGCTGGAAATAGATCTGCGACGTCGCCTGCAGGAAGGCGGCGTTCACGATGTTCATCATCACCACGCCCGGCAGCACGAATTCGAGATAGGAGTACTGGCCGAAATTCTTGATGCGCCCGCCGACCACGAATCCGAAGATGAAGATGAAAAGAAGCGCGGAAATCAGCGGCGCCACGACGGCCTGGATGGGAACGCGCATCAGGCGCTGGATCTCGCGCCGGATCATGGTCCAAAGGCCGATCCAGTTGACGGTCATCGTGCGGCCACCGCGGCGTGCTCGGCGGCCTTGCCGGTGGCGGCGAGATAGGCGCGCTCCAGCCCGCCGGGCTCGGTGAAGAACTCTTCCTTGGGACCGTTGCGCACGATGCGCCCTTTGTTGACGATCGCGATGTGGCGGCACAGCCGCTCGATCTCTTCGAGATAGTGCGACGTGAGCAGGATCGTGGTCCCGTCGCGGTTGAGTTCCTGCAGGTAGCGCCACAGGTCCATGCGCAGCTCGACGTCGACGCCGGCCGTGGGCTCGTCGAGGATGAGCAGCTTGGGATCGTTGACCATGGCGCGCGCCAGGATCACGCGCCGCTTGAGACCGCCGGAAAGCTCGCGGAACGGCTTGTTCGCGTGCGGCACCAGATCGAAACGCTCGATCAGCATGTCGATGCGCTTCTTGCGCTCGGCCGCGTGCATGCCGAAATAGCCGCCCATCCAGTCGACGATGTTGCGCGCATTGGCGAAGGGATCGACGTTGAACTCCTGCGGGCTGAGGCCGACGAGCTTGCGCGCGTTGCGATAGTCCGCGACCGCGTCGACGCCGAAGATGCGGATCGAGCCCGATGTCGGATTCGTGATGCCGGTGATGCAGTGGATCGTCGTCGACTTGCCCGCGCCGTTGGGCCCGAGAAAGCCGAAGAAATCGCCCGGCTGGATCGTCAGCGAGACGTCTTCGACCGCGACGGTCCCGCTCTTGTAGACTTTGCGGAGGTGCGAAATTTCGAGTGCTGGAGTCATGAGTCGCGCAACTATACAGGCGGCGGCCGCCTTGTCACTTGCGCGCGCGGATGATCGGCGCGCCCCATTTGTGCTGTGGGGGTATTTCCGCTGCGGCACCGCCGGCGCTGATCGGTCGGCTGCCATAGCCGCCGGTGCTGATCAGACGGTCGTAAAGCACGATCGCGCCCGCCATTCCGACATTGATGGAAAATCGCGTCGGAATCTTCACGACGAACTCGCAGCGCGACAGAACGTCCCTGGACAGCGACATGCGTTCGGCGCCGAACACGTATGCGGCGCGGATGGGATGGCGGAAGCGCGGCAATTCGACCGCGTCGTCGGTGATCTCCACGCCGACCAGCCGGCAGCCGGTAGGCAGGCGAAACTCCCCCGCGTCGGCGTATGAATAAAGCGGTATCGCGCCTTCGGTGCGCGAGGTGTCGGATTGCGCCTCCGACAGCCGCACGCGGGCGTTGATCGTGAAGAAGAAGCTGGCGCCGAACGCGTTGGCGATGCGCATCAGGTTGCCGAGATTCATCGGCTTGGAAATACCGTCTACACCGACCGCGAAATAGCCGCGCATGGCCCTCCCCCGTCTTGTCATCCCGGACGAACGCGATAGCGTCCGCCCCGGGACGACGCGTTCCCCTGGGTCCTCTTGCAGCGCTACGCGCTGGCGGCCGGGAAGACAAGGTTTAATGCATGGCTAATCCGGTTCTGGTCGAAGTCACCCGCGGCGCGATGGTCGAGAGCGTGCATCGCGGCTCCATCGCCATCTTGGATGCGGACGGCGCGCTGCGGCTGGCGCTCGGCGATGTGGATTCGCCGGTCTATTCGCGCTCCTCGCTCAAGCCGATGCAGGCGATTCCACTCGTCGAATCCGGTGCGGCGGACGCGTTCGGTCTCGGCGACGAGGAGGTCGCGCTTGCCTGCGCCTCGCATTCGGGCGAGCCGATGCACACCGCGCGCGTCGCCGCCTGGCTCGAACGGCTGGGCCTCGGCGAGTCCGATCTCGCTTGCGGCGCGCATGCCTCGCGCTACGAGCCGGTCGCGGAAGCGATGATCCGGCGCGGCGAGAAGCCCACGCGGATCTTCAACAATTGTTCGGGCAAGCACACCGGCTTTCTCACCGTCGCGCGCCATTGGGACATCGCGACCAGAGGCTATGAGCAGGTCGCGCATCCGGTGCAGCAGGCTGTGGCGGCGGCGCTGCGCGAACTGGCCGACGCGAAGGAGCTGACCTACGGGATCGACGGCTGTGCCGCGCCGAACTTCGCGACCACGCTGACCCAGTTCGCGCGCGCCGCGGCCCGCATGGCCGCGCCGGACAAGCTGGCCGCCGGTCGCGCGGCGGCGTCGCGCCGGCTGATCGCCGCGATGATCGCCTATCCCGAGCTGGTCTCGGGCACCGGGCGCGCCTGCGCGGCGCTCATGCGCGCCGCCACGGGCCGCGCCGCGGTCAAGGCGGGCGCCGAAGGTTTCTATGCCGGGTGGATTCCGAACCCCGGACTCGGCATCGCGATCAAGATCGACGACGGCGCCGGCCGCGCCTCCGAAACGGCGATCGCGGCCGTGCTCGACGCGCTCGGTCTGCTCGACGACAGCGAACCGGCGCGCAAGGTTTTGCGCGCGCCGGTCCTCAACACGCGCGGCACGGCGGTCGGCGAGCGGCGGCCGTCCGCCGCGCTCGCCGCTCTGAAGCTGAACTGATCCCGCGCCGCTAAGGCTTGGTCGGAGCCATCGCGCCGTCGCCGCTCGTCTGTTTCGGCGGCGGCACATAACGCTCGATCGACATGATCGCGCAGCGGCCGCGGATGCCGTTGTCGCGCGTGATCACCGAATCGCCTTTCTCGATGCAACTGATGGCCAGCGCGCCCGGCGAGCGGATCTCGATCCGTTCGTGGAATTTGAAATTCGAGCAGGTGCCGATCAGCTTCGCCACCCATTTCTCATGCCGGAAATTTTCCAGGATCAGCGTTTTGTCGTCGATGCTGGACCAGTTGTAGAGGTCGTCGTGACGGATGCAGCTGTCGGCCCAGGCCGGCGTGGCCGCGACGACGGCCAGTCCCGCCAGGGCGAAAATCAGTTTCCTCATATTCGGTGTGTCCTTCGAACCGGATGCCCTCCAGGTCTCCACTATACCGTGCACCGAACCGTTTTGTTCCACCATTCCCGCTTTGCCGGGGCGCATCGTTCGCTTAATGTCGCCCGCATCCAGCAATCAAATCCACGTAAATTACCGGGAGAAATGCCATGAAAGCCTTGCTTTGCACCCATTACGGGCCGCCGGAGGAGATGGAGCTGCGCGAGCTGCCCTCGCCTGCGCCGGGGCCGAACCAGGTGCTGGTGACGGTTAAGGCGTGCGGCGTAAATTTTCCCGACGTCCTGATGCTGGCGGACAAGTATCAGTTTAAGCCCGCGCTGCCCTTCCCGCCGGGCGGTGAAGTCGCGGGCCTCGTCAAGTCGCTCGGCGAAGGCGTGACCAATCTCAAGGTCGGCGACCGCGTCGCCGTCTCGCTCGGCAATGGCGGCTTCGCCGAGGAAGTGCTGGCGGATGCGCGGCGCTGCGTGCTGGTGCCGCCGAACGTCAGCTTCGAGGTCGCATCGGCCTTCATCGTGACCTATGGCACCTCCTATCACGCGCTCAAGGACCGCGCGAAGCTGAAGCAAGGCGAGAACCTCGTCGTGCTCGGCGCGGCGGGCGGCGTCGGACTCTCCGCCGTCGAGCTCGGCGTCGCGATGGGCGCCACCGTCGTCGCCGGCGCTTCGTCGCAGGAAAAGGTCGACCTCGCGATCAAGCACGGCGCCTCGGCCGGCTTCGTCTATCCGCGGCTGCCCTTGTCGCGCGACCAGCAGAAGGCGATATCGGACAAGATCAAGGAACTGACGGGCGGCAAGGGCGCGGACGTTCTGTACGATCCGGTCGGCGACCAGTATGCCGAGCCGGCGCTGCGGGCGATGAACTGGGAGGGCCGCTATCTCGTGATCGGCTTCGCGGCGGGCGAGATTCCGAGGGTGCCGTTGAACCTGACGCTGCTGAAAGGCTGCGACGTGCTCGGCGTGTTCTGGGGCGCCTTCACGGGCCGCAATCCCAAGGCGGCCAGCGACAGCCTCAAGGAGATCATGCAGATGATCTCGGACGGCAAGCTCAGGCCCGACGTCTCGGCGAAGTTCCCCCTGGCCGAAGGCGGCAAATCCATCCGTATGCTGATGGATCGCAAGGCCATGGGCAAGGTCGTCGTCACGATGGGGTGACGCCGCGCCGACCGCGCGGCTAAGCCGAGGTCCAGACCATCGCGCCGACCGTCACGGCCATCAGCGCCGTGCCGAGCCAGCCGAGCACGCGCAGCCATGACGGCAGCGCCAGCGTCTCCCTGCCGGCGCGCGGGGAGACCACGATCATCATCACCGCCATGATCGGCACGGCGACGACGCCGTTGATGACCGCCGCCCAGAACAGCATGGCGATGGGATCGAGGTTGGTGAGCGTGAGGCCCGCGCCGGCCAGCGTCGCGGCGCTGACGATGGCGTAGAAGCCGAGCGCGCGATTGGCCGGCAATTCGAGGCTGCCCGGCAGGCGGAACGATTCCGCGACGGCATAGGCCGCGGAACCGGCGAGGACCGGGACCGCGAGCAGTCCCGTGCCGATGATGCCGGCGGCGAACAGCACGAAGGTGAAGACGCCGGCGATCGGGCGCAGCGCTTCGGCGGCCTGCGACGCCGTCTGGATGTTGGTGACGCCGTGCGCGTGCAGCGTCGCGGCCGTGGTGATGATGATGAACAGCGCGATGGTGTTGGAGACGATCATCCCGGCCCAGGTGTCGCGATTGATGTGGCGGAAATCGCCCGCGCTGAGCCGTGCCTGCGCATGCTGGCGGCGGTGGGAGAGATTGGACTCTTCCGCCTCCTGCGAGGCCTGCCAGAAGAAGAGATAGGGGCTGATCGTGGTGCCGAAGACGGCGACGATGGTCAGGAACATGTCGCGGTCGAGCGACAGACGCGGCCACAGCGTCGACTTCAGTACTTCGAGCCACGGTACCTCGACGCTGAACGCCGCGGCGACATAGACGAACAGCACCAGCGTCAGGAACTTCAGATAGCCGACATAGCGGTGATAAGGCACGAAGATCTCCGCCGTCAGGCAGACGATGCCGAAGCCCAGCGCATAGGCTATCGAAGGCCCGCCGACGATCAGCTTCAGGCTCTCGCCCATCGCGGCGAGATCGGCGGCGATGTTGATCGTATTGGCGATGGCCAGGAGCGCGACGATCCCGAACAGCACCGGAACCGGCAGGCGGTCGGCGATGTTGCGCGCCAGTCCCGCACGCGTGTCCCAGCCGATGCAGGCGCTGATCACCTGGATCGCGGCCATGAACGGCAGCGTCAGCAGCATCGTCCAGCCGAGCTGATAGCCGAACTGCGCGCCCGCCTGGGAATAGGTGGCGATGCCGCTCGGATCGTCGTCGGCGGCGCCGGTGATCAGGCCGGGACCGAGCGCGCTCCACACTTTCGCCAGACCGTTTTTTTCCGCGGTCATGCTCTCCCCCGTCTCGCCTTGCAGGTGCGGCGCCAAGTACTTACCTTTTTCCCGCGCAAAAGGGGATGCATCATGTCCATTCTGGGTTGGGCGATATTCGGTCTGATCACCGGATTCGTCGCCAGCAAGATCGTCAACCGGCGCGGCGAAGGCTGCATCCTCAACATGGCGCTGGGTTTGGTCGGGGCCCTTGTCGGCGGCGCGATCTTCCGTGGCATCTCGAATTTCAGCGTCTTTCATTTCAATCTCGTGTCGATGTTCGTCGCCGTCCTCGGCGCGGTGATCGTCCTTCTGCTCTGGCATGCGCTCACGGGCAGCCGGACCCTGCGTTGAGCTCGAATTCTTTTTCGTCCCGGACCGGCTAGCCAGCGCTGCGATCGGCGCGTTAGGATTTCACGCGATCGCCGACCCTTGGACAGGGCGGCACGGGTGCAGCGGGCGAGCCAAGCGCGTTGGAGTAGGATGGATCAGACCGGGCCGACGGCGGGAGACGCCGATTCGCAGCCGCGCGCTTCGAGCCGGGAGGCTCTGTCGGCGGAAGCTGCAGCGTCGCGCCTGCGCGTCGCGTCCGTCCCAACCTGGGTCGCGCATGCGCCCTATCAGAATCCCGACACCATCGAGGACGCGTACATCATCAACGGCTACGCCACGCTGCTGCGCGACACGCAGACCAGCCTGGCCGACGGCGAACCGGCTTTTCACGTCCGCCTCGTCCATCGCGTCCTAACGGCGGCCGGCGCCTCGCAAGTGGCGCAGTTCTCGACGTCCTTCGACCCGCTGACGCAGGAACTTGAAATCCATTCGATCTCCGTGCGGCGCGGAGAAAGCCATCGCGAATATGCGCGGCGCGAGTCTATCGAACTGATCCGCCGCGAGCGGAACCTGGAACGACAGATCCTCGACGGCAGGCTGACGGCCAGTCTCATCATTCCCGACGTCCAACCCGGCGACGTCGTCGAGCGATCCTGGACCGTTTATGGCGGCAATCCGATCCTGCGCGGCTATTTCGACCAATGGACGGGATTCGGCGGCGCGGCGTCGCTCGCTTTGCGCCACAGGCTGCGCGCCCCCGCGGCGCGGCAGGTGCGCGAGCGGATGTTCGGCCAGGAGCCGGCGCGCACGCAAAGCGAGGCGGGCGGCGTCATCGACCGGACCTGGTCCGTCGAGAGAACCGAGCGCGACGTCGTCGAACCTTTCACGCCGCCGTGGCGATTGCTTCAGCGCAGCCTGCAGCTGAGCGACGTCGAGAGCTGGAACGCGCTCAGCAAGCTCTACGCGCCCTACTATGCGCGGGAGGATTATCCGGAGTCGCTCCGTGCCGAAGCGGCGCGTATAGCCGCGCAGACTGCCGCGCCTGCCGAGCGGATGATGGCGGTGCTCGCGGCGGTTCAAAAACGCCTGCGCTATCTTTCGCTCGTGCTCGGCGAAGGCGGCATCATCCCGCGGCCGCTCGCCGAGATTTGGGATACCGGATACGGCGACTGCAAAGATGCCAGCTGCGTGTTCGCCGCTCTCGCCAAGCTCTGCGAACTGGACGCGGTTCCCGCCCTCGTGGCCACGCAGTACGGACCCGCGCTCCCGGAGTGGCTGCCGGGTGCGAGCGGGTTCGATCACTGCATCGTGCGCGTGCGCATCGGCGATGCGGTGTACTGGATCGACCCGACGATTTACCTGCAGTCCGGTCGCGCCGAACATCTCAGCAATCCGCATTTCGGCTGGGCGCTGCCCTTGCCCGCCGAAGGTTCGGGTCTCGAGGAAATGGTCCTCGCCGCGCCGGAGCTCACGCTCGACGTGCGCGAGATTCTCACCTTCGGACCGAAAGTGTCTTCGGCCGCCAGGCTGGAGCTGGTCCTGAAGCATTTCGGCGGCTTTGCGGATCTCCGGCGAAGACAGATCGCCAACCAGGGACTCTCCGCCGTCGCCGAGCACTATCTGAAGCGTTACCAGGGACAGTGGCCCCAAATCGCGGAAAGCGATCCCATGCGCGTCGCCGAAGACGCGAATCTCGACTGCCTGACGTTGAGCGTGGCCTATGCGTTGCCGACTCCCTGGAAGACACCGACGTCCGTCTCGGCATCGTTCTCGCTTCCCGATTTCGATCTTCTCAACGAGCTCGGAAAGATCGCGACCAACGAACCGCGGCACAGCGAGATTTTCCTAGGCCGGCCGCGCATTCTGCGCAAACAGACCGAGGCGCACATGCCCAGGCGCTGGGAGATTTCCTCCAAGATCTTTGACGACCAGTTCGCGGGCGCGCGATTTACGAAATCGCTCTTTTCGACGAACGGCAACGTCGTCAACTACAAGAAGGAACTCACCGTGTCGGCGGCGACATCTCCTGCGAGCGAAATCGCCGGCTATCGCAAATTGGCCGAAGCGCTGAACGACCGGGGCGGGCTCACGCTCTCGGGAAATGTCGCCAACGACAAGTTCGTCGACTCCGCGCGAAAGCAGACGCGCTCGGCATTGTTTTACGTGTCGATAACGTTGATCGGACTGATGATGCTCGGGAGGATCATTGCGGCCATCACCGGCGCGTCACAGGGGCCGGCGCAAAACACGGCTGCGCCGGTCAGCGCCCAGCCCGCCGAGACGAGCCCGGGCGCCGCCAAACTTCCCTGAGCCGCGTGCGCGGCCCTACTCCGCCGCGGGTTTGTGCACGTAGATTTCGCCGCCGCCCTGCTTGAACTCCTCGGCCTTCTTCGCCATCGCGGCGCGGATTTCCGCGCTCGACAGGGAATCGTTCTGGCCGCGCGCGGCGTCGCGCACTTCCTGGCTGATCTTCATCGAGCAGAATTTCGGTCCGCACATGGAACAGAAATGCGCCACCTTGGCGCCGTCGGCCGGCAAGGTCTCGTCGTGGAACGCCTGCGCGGTCTCGGGATCCAGCGCCAGCGCGAACTGGTCGCGCCAGCGGAACTCGAACCGCGCCTTGCTCATCGCATCGTCCCAGATGCGCGCCGCCGGATGCCCCTTGGCGAGGTCGGCGGCGTGCGCCGCGATGCGATAGGCGATGACGCCCGCCTTGACGTCGTCGCGGTCGGGAAGGCCGAGATGCTCCTTGGGCGTGACGTAGCAGAGCATGGCGGTGCCGAACCAGCCGATCATCGCCGCGCCGATGGCGCTCGTGATGTGGTCGTAGCCCGGCGCGACGTCGGTCGTCAGCGGCCCCAGCGTGTAGAATGGCGCCTCGTCGCACGCCTTGAGCTGGCGATCCATGTTCTCCTTGATCTTGTGCATCGGCACGTGGCCGGGGCCTTCGATCATCACCTGCACGTCGTGTTTCTGGGCGATGCGGTTGAGTTCGCCCAGCGTGTCGAGCTCGGCGAACTGCGCCGCGTCGTTGGCGTCGGCGGTGGAACCGGGGCGCAAGCCGTCGCCGAGCGAGAAGGCGACGTCGTACTGCTTGAGCAGCTCGCAGATCTCCTCGAAATGCGTGTAGAGGAAGTTCTCCTTGTGATGCGCGAGGCACCATTTGGCGAGGATCGAGCCGCCGCGCGAGACGATGCCGGTGACGCGGTTCGCGGTGAGCGGGATATGCGCCAGACGCACGCCGGCATGCACCGTGAAATAGTCGACGCCCTGCTCGCACTGTTCGACGAGCGTGTCGCGGTAGATCTCCCAGGTCAGTTCCTCGGCCACGCCGCCGACCTTCTCCAGCGCCTGGTAGATCGGGACGGTGCCGATCGGCACGGGCGAATTGCGGATGATCCATTCGCGGATGGTATGGATGTGGCGTCCGGTCGAGAGGTCCATCACCGTGTCGCCGCCCCAGCGAATCGACCAGACGAGCTTCTCGACTTCTTCGGCGACGCCGGAGGTGACGATCGAGTTGCCGATGTTGGCGTTCACCTTGGTGAGGAAGTTCCGGCCGATGATCATCGGCTCGGTCTCCGGATGGTTGACGTTCGCCGGGATGATGGCGCGGCCGCGCGCCACCTCGTCGCGCACGAATTCGGGCGTCACATGGTCGGGGATCGCGGCGCCGAAGGAATTGCCGTCGGCGAGCGCCGAGCGGCCGAGATTTTCGCGCGCGGCGACGAACCTCATCTCCTCGGTGACGATGCCCTGGCGCGCATAGTGGAGCTGGGTGACGTTGCCGCCCGACCTGGCGCGCAGCGGCTTGCGGCCGGCGCGGTCGAACTGCGGCACCGACAGCAGCTCGCCGCGCTTGAGGCCGTCGTCCTCCGGTTTCCGGGTTCGGCCTGCATATTCCTCGACGTCGCCGCGGGCGAGGATCCAGTCGCGGCGGCGCGCGGCGAGGCCCTTCTCGATGTCGATCGCCGCGGTTTCGTCCGTATACGGACCGGATGTGTCATAGAGGCGCACCGCCGGCTCGCCGCCCGACAGCGGCACCTCGCGGAACGGCACGCCGCCGACGAATATCTTGCGCGATCCCGGCAACGGGCCGCGGGTGATGTCGGTCACGGTCTTGGAATTCAGGACGGGTTTGTTCATCTGCCTCTCCCTACACCGGTACTAGCCGGATCAGGTTCAAAGGGATTCGCCCGATTGCGATCTCAGCCCTTGCGGGCACCCCTGGGATGGGTGCGATGATGGGCCGAAGCGGGCGCGGATTCAAGCGCATAACCCGGATGTAACGAGCACATGGCCACAACGATTCGCCGCGCGACGGACAAGGACGGGCCCGATGTCGGGGAGGTTTTCCTCGCCGCGCGCGCGACGATGACCTATCTGCCGCGGGTGCACAGCGACGACGAAACGCGCGATCACTTCAAGCGCCTGGTGCGGGACAAGGAGACCTGGATCGCGGACCGCGACGGCAAGGTCGTCGGCTTCGCCGTGATCGACGGCGGTTGGCTGGAACATCTCTACGTCCATCCGAGCCGCTTCAAGACCGGAACCGGCTCCAAGCTGTTCGCGCAGGCCACGCGCCAGCACCCGCAAGGTTTCCAGTTCTGGGCATTCCAGCAGAACACCGGCGCGCGGCGCTTCTACGAGCGTCACGGTTGCGCGCTGGTGCGGCTGACGAACGGAGAAGACAACGAAGAAAAGACGCCGGACGCGCTCTATGTCTGGCCGGCAAAGGCGCGGGCGTCATGAGCGGCGCAGCGCAAAAAACGGTACCCGCGCGGCGCCGGAACGGCGCGGCCGCCATGGGCGCCGTCGCCGTCGGCGCTCTCGCGATCGGCGCGGCGGCGATCGGATTTCTCGCCATCGGCAATCTGGCGATCGGTCATCTCGTCGTCGGGCGGGCGCGAATCCGCCATCTCACGATCGACGATCTGACGGTCGGCCGTCTCAGCGTTTCGCCGCAGCAGGCCGAAGCTCAAACTCGATCTCGTCACGGATGGGAATTCCGTCGGCGCGGCAAAGCGCAATCGCCGGCGTGAGCTTGCACGCATCGTCCGTTCGCAGAATCCGGACGTTCACGACGCGGCGAAGGTGCGGAACTCGTTGATCACACCCTTCACCGCAGCGGCGACGATCTTTTCTCCGGCCTCGATGCTGGCCTGCGAGGGATCCGAGCCGATGCGGCCGTCGGGGAAGCGGCGGCGATAATCCTCCGCGTCGAAGATCGGACCGCTCGGTGCGATGCGCGGCGACATCTCTACCCGCTTGACCGCCTCGGGATAGCCGAAATAGGTGACGGAGACTTCTGACGGAGTCGCGTGGCTGCCCTCGCCGACGGGAAAGAGCTGTTTGCAGAGATCCGTCACGCCCGGCAATTCCCACCAGTTGCGCAAGCAGCAGCGCAGCGGCGGGCGGTTGGAATGCGCGTCGCCGAACGTCGTGCCGTGATAGATCTCCGAAAACGCGGCCGTGATCGTGGCGATGTTCCCGCCATGGCCGTTCAGCCAGTAGATCCGCTCGAATCCGTGCCGCGCGAAGGACTGCGCCCAGTCCAGCATCGCCGCGATCATGGTCGACGGACGCAGCGTGATGGTTCCCGGAAACGCCATGTGATGCTGCGCCTGACCGACGTTGAACGTCGGCCCGACGAGAATGCCCGCTTCGTCGCCGGCGCGGCGCGCGATGATTTCGGGACACAGCGCGTCGGTGCCGAGCAGACCGTTCGGACCATGCTGTTCCGTCGAGCCGATGGGAATGAGGATCGCCCGGGATTTGGCGAGATGGGCCTCGATCTCCGGCCAGGTGGACAGATGAAGTTGCATGCGGCGGGTTTCAACCTCCCCATTCGCGCTCGAGGAGAGCGCGAAGATCGCGTTCGTCGGCGTCCTTGAGCGGGTAAGGTGCACCAAGCGCCGCGCAAGCGCTACGGCCTTCGCGCACAAGGGCGTCGAAAACTTCGAGATGGACTTCCTTGAGCGCCGTCGCATCCCGGTGTGCGACCGCGAACAGGGCGCGATGGGTCAGACGGTCGATCTCGGCCTGCTGTTCGGCGTTCAACAGACGATAGAGCGAGAACGAAGACTTATAGAAGTTGCCAGCGTCGGCTTGCACCGCCATCAATTGCGCGACCTGCGCGTTGATCAGGTCGAGTTCTACCATCGCCAGGGTCGACCATTGCCCGCGATGCAGCAGGCGCAGCGGCCAGGTCGCGCCCTGGCGCGTCATCCTGATGATGGTCGCGAGGATCTGGGCGATAGCCGGAACGGGCGGTTCCCAGCCGGTGCGTAGCCTGCTTTCAACCGACCGGCGATCGAACAGCACCTTCACGGCGGGCCGCTTCTGTTTGTCGAGCGCGGACTCGGTTTCGTAGAACAGATCGAGCTTGACCCCGTTCTCCGCCAGGGCATGGACCGCGGCGATGCCGGGCACCGGCGCGTCGCACCAGGCGAAAGGCCGGAACAGTTTGCCCAGGAGGGTTTCGCGCTCGGCATAGACCGCGTCGAACGCGGTGTCGTCGACGGCGAGATAGGCATCGATGTCCGAATAGGGATCCTCGGCACCCTCGGCCAGGCTGCCTTGCAGCCAGAGCGCTGCGATGCGCTCGTCGCCGCGGGCCATGTCGAGCAGGCGCGCGATCACCGCATCGCGCCGCACGATCATCTCCTGCGCATGGTTCTTCATCACGGCGCGAGACTCGCTTTGAGCCTTTCCAGCGCCTTCTTCCAGGCGGCGCGTTCGGCTTCGACCGCGGCGGCGCCGGACAGCTTGTTCGCCTGAAGCGCGATCTGCGCCTTGCCGGTTCCCTTGGCGTAGAAGCCGACCTCGAGGCGGGCGTCCTTCTTCCACTTGCCGCGCCAATATTTGTCCTTCGTGCGCGACGTCTCCTCGAACCTTCCGGGCGGAAACCATTTCTTGCGCCGAGTCTCGTCCGTCGCCGCCGCGAACAACTCCGAAAGGCCGACCGGCATGACCTTGGTGACGCTGACCGAGAACGCGCCGTCGCATTTCTGGTTGGCGGCACGGATACCGCGCGCCCGCTCGTAGGAGACGGCGATCATCTGTCCCCACCAGGGGCCGGCCTTTATCTTCCGGTTAAGGACCGCGACGATGCCCTTGTGGTCGAGTTTCGCCGCGCCTGCCTTGTCCAGCGCCGTGAACCAGGCGTCCCAGTCCTTGCCGGTTCTGGCCGCGATCCCGGCGTCGGTCATCATCGGCTTGGCGGGTGCTTGCCCCTTTTCCGCCATGGCTTAATCTCCCCCGACCGCTATTCGACACCATAAGACTTTACGAGGAAACAGCCCATGCCAGGCCCGCTTCACGGCGTGACGATCATCGACCTGACCAGCTTCATCTTCGGCCCCTATGCCACGCAGACCCTGGGCGACCTGGGAGCGGAGGTGATCAAGGTCGAAGCGCCCGGCGGCGACAAACAGCGCTTCGGTCTCAAGCAGCATCACAGCAAGAACATGGGTTCGACCTTCATGATGCTGAACCGCAACAAGAAGTCCGTGACGCTCGACCTCAAGCTCGAGGAGGACCGCGAGAAGCTGCGCGCGCTCATCCCGACCGCGCAGGTGTTCATCCATAACGTCCGCACCAGCGCGATGAACCAGCTCGGTTTCGGCTACGAGCAGGTCAGCGCGATCAATCCGTCGATGGTCTACGTCCATCTCGTCGGCTTCGGCTCCGAAGGCCCTTATGGCGGGCGCCAGGCGTTCGACGACCTCGTCCAGGCGGCGTCGGGCGGCGCCGACATGCTGCTCGACAATGACGGACAGAGCACGATGCGGATGTTTCCCAGCTACATCGCCGACAAGGTCTCGGGCCTGCACGCGCTCTACGCCACGCTCGCCGCGCTTTTCCATCGCGAACGCAGCGGCGAAGGCCAGTTCGTCGAAGTGCCCATGCTGGAAAGCTACACGCACTTCCTGATGATCGAGCATCTCTACGGGGCGACGTTCGAGCCGGTCGTCGGCCATGTCGGCTCGACGCCGGCGCTGGCGCCCGACCGCGCCGCGTTCCGGACCAAGGACGGCTGGATCGCCACCATGCCGTCGGGCAAGGAAGGCGCCAACAGCTTCATGCAGCTCGGCGGCATTCCCGATTTCTACAACAGCGAAGAGTTCGTGACCGCCAAGAGCAGCAAGGAAAAGGTCGCGCTCTACAACAAGGCGATGCGCCAGGCGGCTGCGCAGCACACCACCGAAGAGTGGATGGAACTGGGCGAACGGCATCGCATCCCGATCATGCGCGCCAACACGCTCGACGGCGTGCTCGAGGATCCGCACCTGAAGGCGGTCGGCTTTTTCGAGGTCCTGCCGCATGAAACCGAAGGACACTGGCGGTCGATGAAGCCGCCGATCAAATTCTCCAGGACCCCGGCCGGCGTGCGCAGCAATCCGCGCAAGCCTGGCGCGGACACCGACGCGGTGCTCGGCAAGGTCGGTGTCAAGACGAAGGCCGCGGAGTAGCCAATGTCCGATACCCTGTTTCCCGTTTCGAAGGACTGGCGCGAGCGCGCGCTGATCGATCGCGCGGCCTACGACGCCATGTACGCCAGGTCGATCGAGGATCCAGAAGGCTTCTGGGCCGAGCAAGCCCGGCGCATCGACTGGATCAAGCCTTTCACCAAGGTCAAGAACGTCTCCTGGGACCCGGACGATCTGCACATCAAATGGTTCGAGGACGGAACGCTCAACGTCTCGGCCAACTGCATCGACCGGCACCTCGCCAAGCGCGCCAAGCAGACCGCGATCATCTGGGAAGGCGACGATCCGGCCGAGAGCCGGCACATCTCCTACGAAGAACTGCACCGCGAAGTCTGCCGCTTCGCCAACGTGCTGAAGGCGCACGACGTCAAGAAGGGCGACCGCGTCACCATCTACCTGCCGATGATCCCGGAAGCGGCCTATGCGATGCTCGCCTGCGCGCGCATCGGCGCCGTCCACTCGGTCGTGTTCGCCGGCTTTTCGCCCGACAGCCTCGCCGGACGCATCCTCGATTGCGACAGCACGATCGTCCTGACGGCGGACGAAGGGATGCGCGGCGGAAAGCCGATCCCCTTGAAGATCAACACCGATCTGGCGCTGACGAAATGCCCTGGCGTCAAGACGGTGATCGTCGTCAAGCGCACCGGAGCGCCGGAACTGAAGCACAAGGGGCGCGACTACTATTATCACGAGGAGGCGGCGAAGGTGTCGGACGTCTGTCCGCCCGTCGAAATGAACGCGGAAGATCCGCTGTTCATCCTCTACACCTCGGGTTCGACCGGAAAGCCGAAAGGCGTGCTCCACACGACCGGCGGTTACGCCATGTACACCGCCTTCACCCACCAATATGTCTTCGACTATCACGAAGGCGACATCTACTGGTGCACCGCCGACGTCGGTTGGGTGACGGGCCACAGTTACATCGTCTACGGCCCCCTGGCGAACGGCGCGACGACGCTGATGTTCGAGGGCGTGCCGAACTATCCTACCAGCTCGCGCTTCTGGGAAGTGATCGACAAGCACAAGGTCAACACCTTCTACACCGCCCCGACCGCGCTGCGCGCGCTGATGCGGGAGGGCGAGGCGCCGGTCAAGAAGACGAGCCGCGCCTCGCTGCGCCTGCTCGGCAGCGTCGGCGAACCGATCAATCCGGAAGCCTGGCTGTGGTACCACCGCGTCGTCGGCGACGGCCGCTGCCCGATCGTCGATACCTGGTGGCAGACCGAGACCGGCGGCATTCTCATCTCTCCCCTGCCCGGCGCGACGGAACTCAAGCCCGGTTCGGCGACGAAGCCCCTGTTCGGGATCGTGCCGCAGCTGGTCGATGCCGACGGTACGGTGCTGGAAGGCGCGACGAGCGGAAACCTCTGCCTGCTCGACTCCTGGCCGGGCCAGATGCGCACGGTCTACGGCGACCATCAGCGTTTCATCGACACCTATTTCAAGACCTATCGCGGCAAGTACTTCACCGGCGACGGCTGCCGCCGCGACGAAGACGGCTACTACTGGATCACCGGCCGCGTCGACGACGTGATCAACGTTTCCGGCCACCGTCTCGGCACCGCGGAAGTGGAGAGCGCGCTCGTGGCCCATCACGACGTCGCCGAGGCGGCGGTGGTCGGCTATCCGCACGACATCAAGGGACAGGGCATCTATGCGTATGTCACGCTGGTGCTCGGGGTCGCGCCGGGCGAGGCGCTGAACAACGAGCTCAAGCAGTGGGTCGGCCGCCAGATCGGACCGATCGCGCGCCCCGACGTGATCCAGTTCGCGCCCGGCCTGCCCAAGACGCGCTCCGGCAAGATCATGCGCCGCATCCTGCGCAAGATCGCGGAAGGCGACATGTCGAACCTCGGGGATACCTCGACGCTGGCCGATCCGGGCGTCGTCGACGATCTCGTCAAAAACGCACACAAGAAGTAGGAGTACGCGTCCATGCTGCAATGGAAAATCGGCGACGTCACGGTCAAGCGCATCGTCGAAATGGAAGTGCCGGTCAAATACAATCCCAAATATTCGCTGCTGCCGGACGCGACGCCGGAAGCGCTGCGCAAGATGCCGTGGCTCTATCCGCACTTCGTCGCCGAGGACGGAACGCTCGCCCTTTCGATCCACGCGCTCCTCGTCGAGGCGCCGGGTTTGCGGCTCGTCGTCGACACCTGCGTCGGCAACGACAAGCCGCGCGGCCTGACCGGCAACCTGCCGCTGGCGACGCCGTTCCTCCAGCACATGGCGGAGGCAGGCTGGACGCGCGAGAGCGTCGACGCCGTCGTCTGCACGCATCTGCACGTCGACCATGTGGGCTGGAACACGATGAAGGATGGCGACAAGTGGGTGCCGACGTTCCCCAATGCGCGCTACCTGATCGGCAAGGCGGAATATGAGCACTGGAAAAAGGAGGGCGACGACGACCAGCAGGCCATTCTCTCGGATTCGGTGAAACCCGTGTTCGATGCCGGCCTCGCCCAGCTCGTCGAGCTCAACCATCGCGTCTCGCCCGAGATCCGCCTGATCCCGACGACCGGCCATACCCCCGGCCATGTCAGCGTCGTCATCGAGTCCAAGGGCGAGTCGGCCGTCATCACCGGCGACATGGTCCATCACCCCTGCCAGTTCACCCAGCCCGACTGGAGCGACAGGTTCGACACGGACGGCAAGGCCGCGGCGGTGACCCGCCATGCCTTCGTGAAGGACTTCGCAGACCGTCCGGTCCTGGTCATCGGCACGCACTTCGCCGCGCCAACGGCCGGGCGCATCCGCAAGGAGGATGGGGTCTACAAGTTCATCGCCTGAGCGCGGACCGTCCTGCGACTCTAGGCGAGAAACCGGACGTAAGCCTCCAAGGCGTCACGAATTTTCGGTCCGTAGGCGAGATCGCCCGCCACGGTCGCGGCGTCGGTCTGCTGTCCGAGCAGCGGAACGGTGATGGTGGCCACATCGACCATGCGCGCCGACATGGTCTCGAGCGTGAGGCGCAGGGACGCCTGCATGGCGACGCTGCGGTCCGAGGCGTTGAACAGGGCGACCGGCTTGTCCGGGAAGACGTCGCTCGACACCAGCCAGTCGAGCGCATTCTTGAGCGCACCCGGGACCCCGCGCGCATATTCCGGCGTCGAGACGATGAGGCCGTCGGCCTGGCGGACGGCCTCGCGAAACGCCGCGACCGCAGGCGGCGGCGGATCGACGTCGAGGTCGGGATTGAAATGCGGCAGCGCGCCCAGCCCGTCGAATCGGGTCAGCACGACGTCCGGCGGCGCCAGCATCTCGGCCGCCTTCAGCAAGGTCAGATTGGTCGAGACCGCGCGCAGGCTGCCGCAGATCGCCAACAGCCGGATCACTTGGCGTAGGCCTCCATCGCCGTCGCCATGTCAATGTCGTTCTGGGTGACACCGCCCGCATCGTGCGTCGACAGGGTCACTTCGACCCTGTTGTAGACGTTGAACCACTCCGGGTGGTGATCCATCTTTTCGGCGAGGAGCGCGACGCGGCTCATGAAGCCGAATGCCTGATTGAAGTTCGCGAATTCGAACTTTCGCGCGATGGCGTCGCGGCCTGCGACGGGCGCCCACTTGCGCAGTTTTTTCAGCGCAGCGGCGCGCGCCGAGGGGGACAGTTTCTTCATGATGCCTCCTTCAGCCTGTAGGCATGCTCGGCACGGTAGATGCTGCCGTCGCTGGTCAAAAGGCTCGAGTAGAGAATGAACGCGCCGGCGGTGAACGGGCGGCTCGAATAGAGCGCATGGTCGGTCAGATAGTCCATGACATGGCCCTGTTGCGTGCCGCGCAGCCTGGCGAGCGTGACGTGCGGCACGAACCGCGTGCGGTCCGCCGGCAGCCCTGTCCGCTGCAGACCGGTTTCGATCTTCCGCTGCAGATGCATCAGCGCCTCGCTGGGACGCACGCCCGCCCACAGCGCGTTCGGCCGCTTGCCGCCGAACTGGCCGACCGCATGCAGCGACAGGCTGAACGACGGCTCCTCGATCGCCGAGAGCACGTCGTGCACGATATTGGCGTCGCGGCCGTCGACCTGGCCGATGAAGCGCAGCGTCAGGTGGAGCTGTTCGCGGCTCTGCCAGCGCGCGCCGGGCACGCCCGTCTGCAGCGGCGCCAGCGACTGCGCCACATCGTCGGGAAGCGAAAGGGCGGCGAACAGCCTCGGCATCCTTCACGCTCCGGCGCTGAAACGGCCGAGCGGCAGCGAACGCCGGCAGGCGAAGACGACACCGAGATAGGCGATGGCGGCGACGGCGATCGCGCCGGCCAGGGCCGCGGGCTCGTGCCAGAATCCGGCAATGTGGAAATAGCCCGTCGCATGCGCGCCGATATAGGCGCCGAAGCCGACGGACGCGGCGGCGAGCAGGATCGGCGGGACGGCGCGGCGGAATCCGTCGTCGATCGCGAGCAGCGCGCGCCGGCGTCCGAGCCACACGAGTTGGGCGACGTTGAGCCAGGCGCCGAAAGCGGTGCCGAGCGCGATGCCGGCGATGCCGAGCTTCAGGCCGAACACCAGCACCAGCTTCATCGCGATGTTGGCGCCGAACGCGATCATCGTCACCCGTGCCGGCGTCGCCGTGTCGTGGCGCGCATAGAAGGTCGAAGCCACGATGCGCACCAGCGCGAAGGCGGGCAGTCCCACGCCATAGGCCGCGAGCGCCACACCGGACAGCGTCGCAGCCTTCGCGTCGAAGGCGCCATGGGCGAAGATGGCGCGCATGATCGTGCCGGGAATGGCGACGAACACGACGGCGAAAGGCAGCGTGAGCAGGAGCGTCAGCGCCGCCGAATTGTTCTGCGCCGCGTCGGAGCCGGCTCGGTCGTTCCGCGCCAGCCGCGCCGACATGTCCGGCAGCAACACGGTGCCGAGCGCGATGCCGAGAACGCCGAGCGGAAGCTGGTTGATGCGGTCGGCGTAGTAGAGCGCCGTGCGGCTGCCCGTCGGCAACAGGCTCGCCAGGATCGTGTCGATCATCGGCGCGATCAGGGTCGTCGCCGTACCGAGCGTCACCGCGCCGAGCGCGGTGAAGAACTCTCGGATCTCCGGACTCCAGCGCGGCCAGGTGATCCGCAGGCTGAGGCCGTCGCGTCCTGCCGCCCACAGCATGAAGAAAAGCTGCACGAAGCCGCCGAGCAGCAGTCCCCAGGCGGCCGCGTGGGCGGCGCTCGGAAACCAGCGCCAGCAGACCAGCGTCGCGATCATCCCGAGATTCTGGAAATTGGACCACGCCGCCGCCGCCCAGAATTTCTCGATGGCGTTCAGCATCGCCGAAAGCTGGATCGCGACGAGCGTCAGGATCAGATAGGGAAAGGTGATGCGCGCCAGATCGACGGTGAGCGCGAGCTGCCCCGGATTGTCCGCGAAGCCCGGCGCGATGCCGCGCACGACATAGGGCATGAA
>DATJZB010000042.1:0-6338 GCA_035499335.1 Rhizomicrobium sp.
TCGATGCTCGAATCGACGACCTATGAGGAAGCGCCGACGACCCTCGGGCGCTGGATCAGGCAACGTTCGCGCTGGATGAAAGGATATGCGCAGACATGGCTCGTCCACACGCGTGCGCCGCACTCGTTGTGTCGGCGCGCGGGGCTGGCAGGCCTCGTCTCTCTGCAGCTCTTCGTCGGCGCGACGGTGCTTTCGGCACTCCTCAGTCCCCTGCTCTGGCTCTTGTTCGTGGCGTCGTTCCTCCTCGGCGGCTCGAACGGTCAACACACATTCGCATGGGCGTCCGGCGCGGGCCTTCTACTCGGCAATGCGGTGCTGACATGGCTGTCCATCGTGGCGCCCAGGCGTCGCGGGTGGAGCGATCTCGCGCCCTACGGCACGATGGCCACCGCCTATTGGGCACTGATTTCGATCGCCGCCTGGCGCGGCGTCTTCCAACTGTTCACGCGCCCATTCCACTGGGACAAGACCGAACACGGCCTGAGCCGGTGGGAGCCGCATCAGCCGTGAAGACACATTATCGCGTCGCAATGCTGTTTTTCTGCGCCTCGCTGGCCGCCGGCCCGCACCGGAGCGAGGGCGGCGCATGGACGATCAAAAGGCACCACTGGCAGATATTCAACACGACGACGTTCAGCGTGGCCTCCACGGCGTTCGGCCCGCGCGGACGCCCATCGGGACCGACAAAGTTTCGCAAATACCTGCTTCAGAACACGATCGAATACGGCCTCACCGACTTCGTCACGCTCTTCGCGACGCCCGATGTCGTCATCGCGTCCGCGCAAAGCGGCGCAGCGCCGGCGATCAACGATCACGGCAGTTCGGTCGAGGCAGGCGCCCGAATTCTGCTGTCGAACCGCATTGGAAATCTGTCGCTGCAAAGCTCCTACAAGGCCGCCGGCGCGTTCGATCTCTCGGACTCGAACAACCAGGTCCCGGCCCGTGAGGTCGAGCTCCGTCTTCTCTACGGCACCGGCTTCAAGGTGCTGGGTGCCGACGGCTTTGCCGATGCACAGGTGGCCGAACGCTGGATCAGCCGCCAGCGCCCGAACGAAACGCCCGTCGATCTCACGGCCGGCATCTGGGTCAGGCCCGACACGATGGTGATGGCGCAAAGCTTCAATATCGTCAGCGGCGGCGACGCGAAGCCGCCCTTTACCTACTACCGCTCGCACAAGGTGCAGCTGTCGCTCGTCGAGCGTCTGACGCGCCACTGGCTGATTCAACTCGGCGCATTCATGTCGCCCGCCGGCCAGAACGCGCTCGACGAAAGGGGAATCAGCGTCGTGCTCTGGACGCAGCGCTGAGGCTGCTCAGTTCCCGCTGACGATCGTCGGTACCGTGGTTCCCCAGTCTTTGACCTGCTTCAGCGCTTCGCTTTGCGCCGATTTGTCGAACGCGGCCATGATCCCGGCGAAGCGTGCCTGGACGAAATCCTTGAAGGGCGGATGCGTGAATATGTAGAGGTCGTTGTCGCGTACCCCTTCGAACACGCGTTGGCCCACGATATCGGGATCGATTCCACCGAGAACGTTGCGCGCGGATTCTTCCTGGGTAGCTCCCACGCCCGGATCCACCACGCCGGCACCGCCATATTTGTCCTGGCGACTGCGGCCGCTCTCGTGAATGCGCGTGCGCACGAAGCCGGGGCAAAGCGCCGAAACGCCGATGTTGAGCGGGGCGAGTTGCGCGGCCCAGCCTTCGGTCATCGCGACGACGGCGAATTTTGTAGCGCAGTAGGGCTCGAGCCCCGGGGGCGAGACCATGCCCGCCATGGAGGCGGTGTTTACGAAGTGGCCGCCTTCGCCATGGCTCTTGATCAACGGCAGAAAGACTTCGGTGCCGTACACCACGCCCTTGATGTTGACGTCGATGATCCAGTCCCAGTCGCGCTCGCGAACGGTTCCGATCGGTCCGCCGACCGCGACGCCTGCGTTGTTGCACACGACGTGGATTTTGCCGAAAGCGGCGACCGCATCCAGCGCGGCGCTGCGCACGCTGGCCCGATCCGTGACGTCGACATAGACGGGCGACGCCTTGATCTGCTCGGTGGCCAGCCTTTCGGCCGCGGCCTTGGCTTCCTTCTCGTTGATGTCGGCGAGCACGACGTTCATCCCGGCGCGGCCGAAGGCGCGCGCCATGCTGAGGCCGATTCCGCTTGCGCCGCCCGTGATGAAGGCGGTGCGTCCCTTGAATTCTTTCATGACTATTCCGCCGCCTGTTGGAATTCGAGCGAGTCGAATGTCGCCGCGAGTGCCGGACCGTTCGGCTTCGACTTCAGCCGTCCGAGGATCGCGTCGCGCGATTGGTTGCGGCCGAATTCTGCGTTCGTCACGGCATGCCACTCGATCATCTGGTTCCAGACCGGATCGATGACCGCGGCGCCCGGAACGGTCTTGCCGTCGACGGTCTTGATCGTGAAGCTGCGCAGCTCCGAAATCACGGTCGCCAGGTAGGCGACGTGGATTGCCTCATCGGTGCGGATTCGCTCGACCAGATCGGCCGCATGGTTCGCCGCCGGACGCCGATCCGTGAAATTCGTCGGATCGCGCATGATGCCCTGACAGAAGGAGAAGAAGCTTTCCGCCTTCACCTCGATCATCAGCACGTTCATCAGGAGCAGGATCCATTCCTCGAATGCCTGGGGAATCTGCGGCATGCGTCGGCCCGTTTCCGGGCGCGAAATGCTCGCGGGCACCTCCGGGATCGGATAGGCATTCTTGCCGAACAGCGCGTCGCGCACGGCGAACCACATATCGTCGTGTCCGCCGATGCCCTCCTCCTTCGTTCCGCCTTCATCGAAGCCGTGCGCGACCAGCAACCCCTTGTTGAGGTGGCCGAGACACGTGGACGCGATGTTTTCGACCACGATCGCCTGGAAGTCCGGCGCGACGGCCTGTGCGAGCATCTTGCCGCGCGCTTCGATGATGCCGGTGATGGTCAGCGAATTCCAAAGCGTCTCGCCGAAGCCGTGGCCGAGCAAAAACTTTTGCTGATCGACCGTCGGATAGGGGCCGCGTTTCAGCAGCCGCTGCGATGCATCGATGATCGGCGCGCCGCGCCTTTTCAGCTCCGCCTGCCAGGCTTCGACGGCCGGCCAGCGGTTGAGCGTGCGCGGCGAGATATACTTTCCAGACGCGTCGAAGCCGCCGTGCAGACGATATCCGGCCTCAACCTGCGGCTTTGCGTAGGCGTGATCGGCCATGAGCTCGTCGCGCGTGTACGTAAGCTTCGTCATCGAAAATGCCTCCCGTCCGGGCGTAATCGCCTTCGTAAGTTGCGCTGATAGTTTGTCAGTCGCAGGCACCTGTCAATCCTTCGATGACCGAAGCGACAGGTTCCGGCAATCGAAGTCGGAAACATATTGTGTAGCGTTTTTAGGGTGTTGCGACGCGCTCGCCACATTCTCGCGACAACGCCCGTACAGCGTTACAGCCGCGGACCGCATGACGCTCCGCCCCTCAAACAAGGAGAAGAAAATGAAGCGAAGACTCATCTTGGCCGCCGGGCTAGGCATCGCGATCGGAACCGGTATCGGTACGGCGTTCGCCGCGACGCCCGGCTACTACGTTTCGGGCATGGGCGGCGTTTCGCTGCTGCCCGACCTGCATGTCAACGACACGCTCGTGGGCAGGCAGAGCGACTCCTTCGGGACCGGGTACGCCGTCGGCGGAGCGTTCGGCTACGACACCGGCGACGGTGTGCGCATCGAACTCGACTCGCTCTACCAGCATTCCGATGCCGGACGGCTCGACGGCGCGCCCATCGCCGGCCATCTGTCCTCGACGAGCCTGATGGCCAACGCGACCTACGACCTGCTGCCCGATGCGAGGTTCACCCCCTATGTCGGCGCGGGTCTCGGCTTTCAGAATGTCGGCGGCACGATCGGCACGCTGAGCGGACGCGACTGGGAGCCGGCGTATCAAGCCGAAGCCGGTCTTCGCACCGACATCACTGACCAGTTGTCGATGTTCGGCGAATACCGCTTCTCGCAAAGTGAGTCCGTGACGCTGGCCGATGCGACCGACACGGCGCATCAGCACTTCTCGGATCACGGACTGTTGGCCGGCATCAGCTTCAAGCTGAACTGACGCCTCGTCCGAGACGCAAGGGGGCTTGCGTCTCGGCGGGGGCGGCACTTCCGAAGCGATCAGGGCCGAAGCGCGCGCACCAGGAAGCGGGTGAGATTGTCGAGCACTTCCTCGCGCAGCCGTTGCGACCGCGCGCTTTCGCTCGCGACCTGGTGGATGGCGCCCAGGATCGCCTGCCCGACGATATCGGCGTCGTAACCGGTGCAAGCCTCGCCGTTGCGCATGGCCTCGCGGACGACGTCCGCCCAATCGAATCCCCAGCGGACCAGCAGCGGCGTCGCCTGCGCTCCTTCGGCGTCGATGACGAGTTCGTCGGTCATCGCCGCGGCCAGCACGCCGGGATGTTCGGCCGAATACTCGTAGATGCCCTTGAGGTTGGCGGCGATCGTATTCTCCAGGGTCTTTTCCGCCGGCTGACGCGCGATCATAAATTCGTGAAGTTCCTCGCGCGCATCGTCCACGAAGGCAAGAAAGCACGCCTTCTTGTCCGGGTAATGGAGATAGAACGTGCCGTGTCCGAGCCCGGCCTCGCGCGCGATATCTTGCGGTCGCGTCGCGTGATAGCCGCGCTCCACAAAGAGTTTTCGCGCGGCGCGTTTGATTTTGGCGAGGCTCTCCGGCTTGCGCCGGAGGACGCGCAGTTCGGTCGGCTGTCTGGCGAGGCTTGTTTCGTCCATGCCGAAACTTCTCCCCGACGTGAAGCAGGAGTCAATGTAAAGCGCTTTGGTGCATCGCAACGCCGAAGTAGGATGGCCACCCAGCAAGGGAGATACACCATGCGCAAATTCCTGCTCGCCACGACTGCGGCAACAGCCCTTCTTATGCTGACGGCCCCGTCATTTTCGATGGGTGGCGGCGGCGGCGGGGGCAGCGGGGGTTATGGCGGAGGAATGGGCGCCGGTACGCCGGCGTTCGACGACTACGCGACGGCCGTCCGGCTCATCAAGCACCAGAAGTACGCGGATGCGATCCCTCACCTCGAAATGGCGCTCGCGGACCGGCCGCACAGCGCGGACGTCCTCAACTATCTCGGCTATACGCACCGCATGATCGGGGACTACGCGTCATCGCTCGACTTCTACAAGCGCGCGCTCGCCATCGATCCCGACCACAAGGGCGTCCACGAATATCTCGGCGAACTCTATCTTCAGATGAACGATCTGCCGTCCGCACAGGCTCAACTGTCGACCCTGGCGAATCTTTGCCCGAGCGGATGCGACGAGCGTGACATGCTGACGAAGGCGATCGCCGCCTACGTTCCGCCGGCAACCGCGCAAACGGCACAGCCGCCGGCGACGCCCGCGACCGCACCGGCGACCGGCCAGTAGTTCAGGCGGCCCTCTTGTCCCGAAGCGCGCGCCAGACGCGTTCCGGCGTCGCGGGCATGTCGACGTGCACGACACCGAGCGCGTCGGCGATAGCGCTCATGACGGCGGGCAATGCCCCAACCGTTCCCGCCTCGCCACAGCCTTTCGCGCCGAGATCGTTCGTCTTGCAGGCGATCTGCTCGTAGGCGAAGTCGATATCGGGCATGTCGGCCGCGCGCGGCATCGCATAGTCGCTGAAGCTCGCGGTCAGAAGCTGGCCCGTGCTTTCGTCATAGACCATGTTCTCGAGCAGCGCCTGGCCGAGCCCCTGCACGATGCCGCCATGAACCTGGCCGGCCACCAGCATCGGATTGATCACGCGGCCGAAATCGTCGAGCACGTGATACGAGATCATCTGCACCTGCCCCGTGTCGGGATCGACTTCCACTTCGCAGACGTGACAGCCGTTGGGAAAGGTCGGCGCCTGCCCCGTGTAGTTCGCATCGCTGTCGAGACCCTCTTCGAATCCCGGAAGCTTCTCGCGCTTCAGCGTGACGGCGAGTTCGCCGACGGTGATGGCGCGATCTGTGCCGCTCACCGCAAACTTGCCGACGCCGTCGACGACCGCGAAGCCGACTTCTTTTCCGCCGGCCTGCAAGACCTGGCTCGCGGCCGTCTTTCCCTTCTTGATGACCTCGTCGGAGGTCATCATCAGCGCGCCGCCGGACATATTCAGCGAACGCGAGCCTCCCGTTCCGCCGCCATTCACCCACTCCGTGTCGCCTTGCTTCACGGTGATAGACTCGAAAGGCACGCCGAGCTTTTCGGCCACGAGCTGGGCGAACGACGTCTCATGCCCCTGCCCGTTCGACTGCGTGCCGCAATAGAGTTCGACGCCGCCATTGTCGGTGAATTTGATCGCGGCCGGCTCCTGTCCGGC
>DATJZB010000043.1:0-2509 GCA_035499335.1 Rhizomicrobium sp.
CAGCATCGCCGAAAGCTGGATCGCGACGAGCGTCAGGATCAGATAGGGAAAGGTGATGCGCGCCAGATCGACGGTGAGCGCGAGCTGCCCCGGATTGTCCGCGAAGCCCGGCGCGATGCCGCGCACGACATAGGGCATGAACACGAGGGCGGCGAGCAGGATCGCGAGCTGCGCCAGCATCTGCCACGAGAAGACCCGGTCCGCGAAGCGCGCAGCTGCTTCCTCCTGGCCCCGCGCATGCAGCGCGGCGTAGCGCGGCATGAACGCGGGATTTATCGCGCCCTCGCCGAAGATGGAGCGGAAATAGTTCGGAAACAGGAATGCGACCATGAACGCGTCCGACATCGCGTTCTTGCCGAGGATGCTCGCCATGAGGATGTCGCGCATGAAGCCGGTGATGCGCGACAGCAACGTGAATCCGCCGACCGAGAGCAGCCGCCTGAACATCTAGCGCTTGGCCTCGAGCACCAGCTTCTTCACATAGGGCATCATGCGGTCGGCGATGATCTTCACTCCGGCGGGGTTGGGATGGATGCCGTCCGCCTGGTTGAGCTTCGGATTGGCGGCGACGCCATCCAGGATGAAGGGATAGAACAGCACGCCGAACTGTTTGGCCAGCGCGGGATAGATCGCGTCGAACTGCGCGCCATATTCCGGTCCGAGATTGCGCGGCGCCTTCATGCCGGTAAGCAGCACCGCGACATGCTCCGCCTTGAGTCGGGTCAGAATAGCGCCGAGGTTCTTGCGCGTCTCGGCGGGCGACTGACCGCGCAACGCGTCGTTGGAGCCGAGCTCGATGATCGCCGCCTGCGGATGGTCGGCGAGCGACCAGTCGAGGCGCGCCAGACCGCCCGCGCTGGTGTCGCCGGAGACGCCGGCGTTGATCACCTTTACGTCAAGCCCTTCGGCCCGCAGCCGCGATTCGAGAACCGCCGTGAGGTCGTACCCCGGCGGAACGCCCAGGCCCTGCGTCAGACTCGTCCCCAGCGCGAGGATCTTTAGAGGCGCCGCGTGCGTCGCCGTTGCCGCCATCGCAAATGCGGCGATCATGCTAAGCAGGCGCTTGAAGCGGGCGCGGTTCATCCCATATCGCCTGTAGGTCTTTCGCCGAGTCGTCGATGCAGAATTCCGCACCCGCCATCAATTTGGAAGATGTGACGCTTACGTTGTCGAGCGCTGCGGGACCAGTCAGCATTCTGGCCGGCGTGTCGCTGACGGTCGGCACCGGCGAGACGGTGGCGCTCCTCGGCCCGTCCGGATCCGGTAAGTCTTCGCTGCTGATGGTGGCGGCCGGCCTCGAGGCGGCAACTTCCGGCCGCGTGACGATCGCGGGTACGGACATCACGCATATGGGCGAAGACGGCCTCGCGCGCTTCCGCCGCGCCCATGTGGGCATCGTGTTCCAGTCGTTTCACCTCATTCCGACCATGACGGCTCTCGAGAACGTCGCGGTCCCGCTCGAACTCGCCGGCGCGCGCGATGCTTTCGAGCGCGCCAAAGAAGAGCTCGAGGCCGTCGGCCTCGGCGCGCGCCTCGACCATTATCCGGGACAGCTCTCGGGCGGAGAGCAGCAGCGCGTCGCTCTCGCTCGCGCCATCGCGCCGAGACCGGCCGTCCTGTTCGCCGACGAGCCGACCGGAAATCTCGACGGCCAGACAGGCGCCGACGTCGCCGAGCTGCTGTTCGCGCTGCACGAACGGTCCCGCTCGACACTGTTTCTGGTGACGCACGAGGAGAGCCTCGCAAAACGCTGCGGCCGCATCGTCCGGCTCAAGGATGGCCGCATCGTGGCGGATACCGGCGCCGCATGAACCGGTTGCCGCTCGCCATCCGCTTTGCCCGACGCGAGATGCGCGCGCGCCTGTCCGGTTTCCGCATCTTCTTCGCCTGCCTCGTCCTGGGCGTCGCCGCGATCGCCGGCGTAGAATCGCTGTCCGCGGCCTTCCTCACCGGACTCGCCGAACAGGGTCGCACGCTGCTCGACGGCGACGTCGTGGTGCATCTGGTGCACCGCCCGACGACGCAAGCCGAAGCCGTATACCTTGCCCGGCGCGGGCGCGTGTCCGAAACCGTATCGCTGCGCGGCATGGCCTATGCGCTCAAAAACGGCGCCGAAGCGGAGCGGCAACTCGTCGAACTCAAAGCCGTCGACGGCGCCTATCCGTTTTTCGGCGACGTCTCGCTCAGTCCGGCGCAGACGTTCGCCGCTGCGCTCCGATGCGACGGCACGATCTGCGGCGCCGTCGCCGAGCAGACGCTCCTGGACCGGTTGAAGCTTGCGCCGGGCGGCCTGATGAAGATCGGCACGCAGGTGTTTCGCGTCAGCGCGGCCCTGAACAAGGAGCCCGACCGGATCTCGGGCGGATTTAGCCTCGGCCCGCACGTACTGATCGGCACGCCGGCGCTGCAGCGAACAGGTCTCGTCGTTCTGGGAAGCCTCATCGACTACAATTATCACCTCGTCCTGCCGCCCAACGCCTCGATCAAGGACTTCAAGACGCAGGCGGCG
>DATJZB010000044.1:0-34770 GCA_035499335.1 Rhizomicrobium sp.
GTCAGCGATACCAGCCGGGGTGGAAATGCCGGTGATGGCGCCAGAACTCGAAGCGTTCGTGCCGGCGCCAGCTATCGCCGAAACGATCGCCGTCGGGACGGGCGAAGCTCGCGCCGCGATCCATGTCGTGCGCGCTGGCCGGCGTAATCGCGGCGGCTCCGGCGAGCGAAACGAACGCCGCGAGAAGGCTGGTTTTGAGAAGGCGGGACTTGGTGAACATGACGATCTCCTTGATGGAACCCTCGATGCGCAGAGATTGCGCGTCCCGGGCTGAACCGGCGCCCAACGGCGCACGCGGCTTTGCGTTCATGTTCGTGACAAAAGCGTCAGGCGGCCTGCCCGCGCCAGATGCGCGGAATCGCAGGCGTTTTCCCTGTATTTACGCATCTCTCACATTTTCACCCGCGGCTCGGCATTCTGCGATATACTTTTTTGAACGGTCACCGCGCGGCCCGTTTCTGCGGCCGGCGCGCCCGCCCCAAAACCCGCAGAGCCCCTGCCCGCCGTCGCGGACCCGGACCCAGCGCAGACAAGGAGTCCGCCATGGCGAACCCGACCGATCTCCGCGACACCGCGCGGCGCAAGGCCAACACGCACTTCACCGCCTCCGAGCAGCGCGACGCGATGGTCAAGAAGGAACTGGAGCAGGAACGCCACGCCTTCGATGCGCGCACCGCCAAGCTGCGCGCGCTGCGCCTGGCCAAGGAGGCGGCGGATGCCGAGGCGGCCAGCAAGCTCGCCGCCGCGCAACCGCCGAAGCCGGTCAAAAAGAAAAAGGCGCCGGCGCCGCGCTGACTTCAGGTTTGCGCCCCGCATTGCGTTGTCGGCGGCAAAAGCCTATGAAGGCGCCACGTAGACGGCGTCCCGTCAGAGAAAGCGCACTGCTCCAGAAGCCCTGCCCGCCTTGTGTGCGCGACCGGACGAGACAGCAACACTTCCTCTCCCTGATGGCCGTTATCCGTGCCGCGCCGGCATGTGCCTGCGCGGAATCTTGTGACTGGGAAACGTTTGAAATGACCATCGGAACCGTGAAGTTCTTCAACACCGCCAAGGGATTTGGCTTCATCGCGCCGGAAGGCGGCGGCAAGGACGTGTTCGTGCACGCCACGGCCGTCGAAGCTGCCGGCATGCGGACGCTGAACGAGGGCCAACGCGTCTCGTTCGACATCCAGCCGGATGCGCGCGGCGCCAAAGCCGTGAACCTGAAGGCGGTCTGAGCCACTTCGAGTCCTGCAGGGCGGCCGGTGCGGAGAAATCCGCGCCGGCCGCTTTGATTTCGCGGCGCTCTACTGCTTGTTGCAGGCCATCAGGGCGTCGACCCAAAGGCCCGATTCCGGATCGTCGACGGTGAATTCGCGATAGTGGTCGGACGAACCGATATCGTAGATCCGGACCAGCAGTTCGATCTTGAAGTTCTTGGTGCAGTCGACCGCGTAATATTGCGGCGACGTGTCGTTGCACATCTTGACGGCGTAGTGGGTCAGACCGTCGGCGGCCAGCTTCACGCTGTCCTTGTCGAAGCACATCGGATACCCGCCGCCATTGTCCCGCGTGTGCACCCAGTTCTCGGCCCGCGCCCCGACCGGAACCAGCGCGAGCGCCAGCGTAAGGACGGCCATCGTGCGCATGATCGCTATTCTCCCTGAACCCGCCGATAAGTATCGCAATCGGGCGGCGTTGCCAAAGCTATCCCGAATCTTGAAAATAACTTCATGACTCCCGACAAGGACCAGCCGGCGACCGCAGTCGCGACGCCTTCCCCGCAACGGCCGGGCGGCGGCTTCGGCGGCCGCGCGTTCGATCCGCGCCTCCTGCAAGGGCCTATCCCCCGCTCGCTCTTCCTGCTCGCCTTTCCGATCATGGGCGGCAACATCCTGCAGATCGCCTATCAACTGGTTGACGCGTTCTGGGTCGGCCGGCTCGGCGCGGCGGCGGTCGCCTCGGTGTCGGTATCGATGCCACTGATGTTCCTCATGATGTCGATCGGCATGGGGTTCACGATCGCCGGTTCGACGCTGATCGCGCAGTATGTCGGCGCGCGCAATCGCGAGATGGTCGACCATGTGGCCGGCCAGACGCTTCTGACCGTCGTCGCCGTCTCGCTGACGCTCGGCCTTCTCGGCTTCGTCATCGCGCCCTATCTGCTCGAACTGATGGAGGTCGAGCCGGAGGTCTATCACAATGCGCTCGGCTTCCTCCGGGTGCAGTTCCTCAGCCTGCCCTTCGCCTTCGCCTACTTCTGCTTCCAGTCGCAGATGCGCGGCGTCGGGCAGGTGACGATCCCGCTCTACATCATCGGCGGCACGGTGCTCGTGAACTTCTTCGTCAATCCGCTGCTCATCTTCGGCTTCCATCTCGGCGTGCTGGGCTCGGCGCTGGCGACGATGACGAGCCAGTTCATCTCGGCGGTGATCGCCGTGACGTTGCTGGCATCGGGGCGCTACGGGATCCGGCTGAAACTGCTCGAACTGCGTCCCGATTTCCGCTTCGTGCTTAGGGCTTTCAATCTCGGCTATCCCGCAGCGATCGAAGGTTCGGCGCGCGGACTGGGCGTCACCGTCATGATGTTCCTGATCACCGGCTTCGGTACCGTGACGACCGCGTCCTACGGCGTCGGCGGCAACGTGCTCCAGTTCGTCGTCATACCCGCCATGGGGTTTTCCATGGCCACGTCGACCCTGGTCGGCCAGAATATCGGGGCCGGCAACGTGCAGCGCGCCGAAGCGGTCGCGCGCCTTGCCGCGCTCATCACCTTCAGCGTGATGTCGAGTTTCGGCATTTTCGCGTTCGCCTTCGCCAACCATATCGCCGCGTTTTTCGTACCCCACGACCAGGCCGTGATCCACGAAGCGAGCGTCTTCATCCGCACCGTGTCCTGGAGCTTCGGCTTCATCGGCGTGCAATTCGCGCTGATGGGCGTGCTGCGCGCCAGCGGCAACATGTTCGCGGCGATGCTGATCAGCCTGATGTCGCAATGGATGCTGACCTTTCCCCTTGCCTTCGTGCTCTCGCACCGCGCCCATCTGGGCGCGCACGGACTGTGGTGGGCGTTTCCGGTCGCCAACGTGATCACGGCGATGGTCAGCTTCGTCTGGTTCTCGCGCGGCGACTGGAAAAAGCGCCGGATCATCGAGCCCATGACCGTCGAAGAGGAAGAAGCCGAAGAGGTTTCCGAGCAGGTGATGGTGTGAGCGGGCTCGGCAAGGCCGAGCTGTACGCGTTCATCGTCGCGCACCGCTATGGCGTGGTCGCGACGACGCACGCCGACGGGTCGTCGCAATCCGCACTAGTCGGCATCGCCGTGTCGCCCGGACTCGAGATCTATTTCGACACGGTCGGAGATACCCGCAAGGGTCAGAATTTGCGCCGCGACCCGCGCGTCTCGATGGTGATCGGCTGGGAGAACGAGCAAAGTCTCCAGCTCGAAGGCATCGCGGACGAACCCAAAGGCAGCGAGCTCGAACAGCTCAAGCTGGTCTACTACGCCGCCTGGCCGGACGGCCCCGGCCGCGAAAGCTGGCCCGGCATCACCTGGGTGCGCATCAAGCCGCGCTGGATTCGATTGAGCGATTTCAACCGCGCGGCCGGCGCCGTGCGCGAGCTGACCTTGTAAGCGCCAGGCGTCGCGCCGGCATCAGGACGTTCACAGGCGCGTCAGCCGTCTCCGTACCGCTTGACGCCTTCGATACAGACGACAAGCATCCGGTTGCGCATTCCGGGAGTTGCCGATGTTCCGATCGTCGCGTCGCGCCACGCCGGCAGCGTTCCTCGCTCTGTTCCTGCTCGCCGCATGTTCTTCGACCGACTCCCGCCTGCCCGTCTATCGCGGCAACCCGAAACAGCCGGGTTCCGTCGCGCGCGTCGAGCGCATCGGATTCTATCCCGCCTTCGCGCTGCGCGGTCTGCTCTGGTACGCCGGCGTAAAGAATGTCGATATCGGGCATGCGATCCAGCTCTATCGCGTCAGCTACTGGTCGCGCAGCGACGGACATCCGGTGCTGGTCTCCGCATTGCTGTCCGTGCCGCACGACGGCGCAGCGCGCGGCACCGTGCTCTACATGCACGGCACCCACACCGGGCGCGCGGATTCGGTCTCCAATCCGAGTCTGGAAGAAGGGCTGTTCGTCGCCGCCGTGTTCGCGGGCGGCGGCTATGTCGAGATCGCTCCCGATCTCGCCGGTCTTGGCGTGTCGCACGATCCGCAGCCCTATTTCTTCACCCCGGCGACGGTCGACCAGGAGTCGGATGCACTGACGGCGGCGCGTCGCGTAGCCGCCGATCTCGGCCGGAGATGGAACGCCGATCTGTATCTCGCAGGGTTTTCGCAGGGTGCTCACGCCACGGCGCTCATGCAGCGTGCGCTGGAGGAGCGCCGCGATCCGGCGCTGCATGTCCGCGCCGCAGCAGGTATCGGCGGGGTCTACGATCTGGACGGCGTCGAGTTCCCGTTTTTGCTGAAAGGCATGAACCCGAAATATTCCGGCTATCTCGAGGCGTTCGCGACCTCCTACGCAACCTTCTATCACGAGCCGCTGCAGAGCCTGCTGAAGCCGAAATATGCGGCGAGCGCGCGTACGATGCTCGACGGCGATCACAATGACGACTTTTCAAAGCAGCTACCCACCGATCCGCACGACCTGTTCACGCCGGCATTCCTCGCCGCCTACGATGCCGGCCAGCCCTTCTGGTTCACGACGGACATGAAGAAGAACGATGCCTATGACTGGGCGCCAGCCGCGCCGTTCCGCGCCTATTACGGCGACCGGGATCTCGACGCCTCGCCGCAGAATAGCCTGGAGTTCGGCGCCGACGCGAAGAAGCGCGGCGGACGCATACAACTGGTGATGGTCGGCCATGTCGACCATGGCGGTTCGGCCTACCTGGCCGTGCCGATGATCCGCTCCTGGTTCGATCGGCTCAGCAGCGCGCCGGACGTACAGCGCTAGGACTCGTCCGGACGCGTTCAGCCGTCACTGGTTCGGCTGGAAATCGGGGAAGCGCAGGACGATGCGTTTCTGCGCGCCTTCTCCCATCTTGAAGGGCGCGCTGACGGGCTTGGCCTGCGAACCGTCGATCGTCGCGTCGACGCGGTACTCGCCCGGTGTTCCTTTCAGGAGAACCCAGGCGCCCGGGCAATCGAGCGTCGCGATCACGTTTCCGCCCTGGCTGATTTTCACCGTCGCGCCGGAAAGATATTGCGCCGCTCCGTTCGAGAACTCGATCCGAATAGGATACGCCTTCCAGCGCGGATCGTTCTTGATTTCCCCGATGCCGGTGCAAACGGTATCGAGTCCGTTCACCGGGACCGGACGGTCCATCGCCATCGGGTCGGCAATGGCCGGTACGACGACCGAGAACGCGACTGCCAACGCGGTGATTCCATGGAATCTAGTCATGACGCTGCCCCCCCAATCCTCGTGACGATATTACGCCTTTCGCGGGACGAGTGGACGAAATTCGACGCCTGTCTGGCATCACGAAATTCGTAACGGCGTCACTCTGGGAATGTACAAAACCGCATCGGCCTGGACCGCGAGCGGCGTCTCGAATACGGCGTTATAGATGTGTCCGATCAGACAGGGCCCCCCGAACAATTCCGGCGCATCGCCCGTCAGAAAGACGAGCGGCCGGCCATAGCGCATCAAGAGCGTGTTCAGGGATCCTGCGGGATAGTCCGCCCGCCTCGGAAGATTCGCCATCGGCTGGTTGTCTTCCCCGGACCCGTACAGGAACCACACCGAGAAGACTTTCTTTTTTTGTTCGCACGCAAGCCAGTGCCCGAGGGACGAAACACGGTTCCCGCCCGGACCGACGCCAGCTCCCGGCGCCCGGACGGCGGAGTCGTCCTTGGCCAGGTGCAGCGCGTGCGCCATCACGATAAGTCTGTCGGTTCCGAGCAATTGCTGTGCCGCGCCCAGCCGGCGTTTGATGGCGCCTTCGCGAAACGCCATGCCGGGGCGAACCTCTTCGTAGCTTTTTGCTGTGTAGGTCCGCGAGATGTATTCCAGACTCTCGCTCAGCGCGCGGACCGACTCGGTAATGCAGAACGGCCAGTCGGGCGGCGCCAGTGCGAGCGCGCGCCGCAGCCGTTCGGCCTCCTCTGTTGCGGTCTCGTTCGGCACGCGCGCGAGCGCCGCCAGGAACGCGTCGCCGCCCACGGCATTTGCGTCGAGTAAGGCCGCGACATCCTCGTAGGATCCGCCAGGCAGTCCGTCGATGTCGATTCCGGCAACGCGCGGCCGCACGCCGAGCCGCAATGCGCGTTCGCGGACGCCGCGGTAAAAGCGCTTCTGCTCGGCTACGAAGGCGTCGGTCGGGTAGGAGTCCGACTTGAGGATTCCGGACGGCCGATCGTCACGGTCGCCGCGAAGATGGCCGTCATATCCGAACGAAGGCAGACGATCGAACTCGCCTTCGTCTCCCTCCGCGAGATAGCGGTCGATACGGACGCCGTCGCTCCAGCCGAGCTCTTCAGCAAAGTCCGTCCAGCCCTGCGTCATGAGAAAGCGCGACAAAAACAGGCGGAAGTCGCTTTTCTCATGGACGAAATGATTCATCTCGCCGAGCGCGACGATTTCAGCATCCGCAAGGCGCCCGGCGAGCGGCGCGAGCAGCGCGGGGTCCGCGCGCGCACCGTCGAACGGCTCAGGCAGCGCAATCGCGTGCTTTTCGAGAAAGCTGTCGAGCGCCGTCGGATTCACGAAAACCGTTCCCAGGCCGCCTGACGCGATATGCCGAGCGCGGCTGCGATATCGGCCCAGCTCACCTCGCGCTTGCGCAGAATATCGACCGACTCCTGTGCGCGATCCCGCACTTCGCGATACATCTCGTGTTGTCCCGCGAGGATCTTGAGCAACTTTTCGGTCGGCAGGTCGTCTGGCCTTCTGATCTTGGATGGCACCGAGGGATCCGGATCGGGCGTTTCGGCTATGATCTTGTTGCAGAGGGCCACGCACTCGTCGCAGATCAGCACGGCCGGGCCGGCGATGAGCTTCTTCACTTCGTGCTGCGACTTCCTGCAGAACGAGCAATGCAGCGCGGAACTGTCGGTCTTGTCGGGTTTAGCGTTCATGGCTGGAACTCCGTCAGGCGTGCCTTGGCAGTCAAGTCAACCCTGACAAATATGTCAAGCTTTTCCTGACAAAGTAAAGCTGCAACGGTCCCCCCTCCTTTCCAGTCGACATGATGGGGAACCAATGAAAAGGGCTATTTTCGTTCTTGTAATCGGGTGCTGCGCGGCGTTTGCGCCAGTTCTTCCGGCGATCGCGGCGTCCAAGGCGCGCGCTGTCGCCCATCTGACGGCGCGCAACGGCCAGCCCGCGGGCACGGCGAATTTCATCGCGACGTCGCACGGCGTGCTGATCGAGTTCGATCTCCGGGGTCTGACTCCCGGTCCGCATGCGATCCATATTCATACGTCGGGTAACTGCGACCCCAAGGTCGCTTTCACCTCCGCCGGTCCCGACCTGAGTTTCGACCAGACCAAGATGCACGGGTTCCTCGCGCCGCATGGGCCACACCCGGGCGACCTGCCGAACGAGTTCGCGGCGAATGACGGAACGATCCGCGCGTCGGTGATCAGCAGCGCGATCTCGCTGGGAAACGGCAAGAAGTCGATCTTCGATCGCGACGGCGCGTCGCTCATCGTCCACGCCAGGGCGGACGATTATGTCAGCCAGCCGGCCGGCAATTCCGGGGACCGCGTTGCCTGCGGCGTCATCGAACGCACGATCGCACCGGGTTCGCGCAAGGGCGCCAAGCGCAAGGCGCATACGTAAGTCCGCGAAGAATCGGGCATGGTCGATGCTGCGCCAGCGGAGCGACAAACCATGCTCGTCCTTCACCAGATGCAGGTGTCCGGGAATTGCTACAAGGTGCGCCTGACCGCGCGCCAGCTGGGCATCCCGATCGCCCTGAAAGAGTATTCGCTGCACGGCGGCGAAACCCGCAAGCCGGATTTTCTGTCGAAGAATCCGAACGGGCGCGTGCCACTGCTCGAATTCGAGGACGGGCGCACGCTGCCGGAGTCCGACGCCATCATCTGGCATCTCGCGGAAGGCACGAAGCTCGCCCCGGAAAGCAAATGGGATCGCGCGCAGGCGCTGTCCTGGATGTTCTTCGAACAGTACAGCCACGAGCCGTATGTCGCGGTCGCCCGATTTTGGCTGACCTACGCGCCCAAAGACGAGCTCGCCAAAAAGCGGCATCTCGTGCCCGAGTGGCATGCGAAAGGAAACGCCGCGCTTGGCGTGATGAACACGCATCTTGGAACGCACGACTGGTTCGGCGGTCCGCGCTACTCGATCGCCGACATAGCGCTGTACGGCTACACCCATTGCGCCGCCGAGGGCGGATTTAATCTTGCGGAATATCCCGCCGTCACGAAATGGCTTGCGCGCGTGACAGGGGAACCCGGACACATTCCGCTGAACGAAACCTGGTGACTTGCCTTAGCGAACGCGACGCTTTATATCGCCGCGCCATCTAGGCCGCGCAGCCTTTAGAGAAGTTTCTTGCTGGACCATGCGAGGCCTCGTTGCGACGAGGCATGTGGGACGACGACGCTTTTCCTGAAACAAGTCGCGACCTTGATGACCGTGCCGGACGCTGTGTCCGCGCGGTAACGCAAATGCTTTCAGGAGAAAGCCGTAATGATCGGTCAAGTTAAGTTTTTCAACACGACGAAGGGTTTCGGGTTCATCGCGCCGGAAGACGGCGGCAAGGACGTGTTCGTTCACGTCACCGCCGTGCAGGCAGCGGGTCTTCGCGGCCTGAACGAAGGTCAGCGCGTCAGCTTCGAAGTCGAAGCCGATAAGCGCGGTCCCAAGGCCGTGAATCTGAAGGTCGTCTGAGCGAACCGACGGAACAATGCGAGCGGCGCGGGAGCGATCCCGCGCCGTTTTCATTTGGCCGCTGGACAGGCGCCGTCTCCGCGCAGCAGGATGGTCTCCTCGCGGAGGTGGATGATGGACAATTCCCGAAAAATCGCCGCCGAAATGATCGGCACATTCTGGCTTGTCCTGGGCGGTTGTGGCGCCGCGGTGCTTGCCGCCGGCGTCCCGGAGGTCGGCATCGGCTATGCCGGCGTCGCGCTCGCCTTCGGACTGACCGTGGTGACCGGTGCCTATGCCTTCGGACACATTTCCGGCGCCCACTTCAACCCCGCAGTAACGTTCGGGCTCTACGCCGCGGGACGACTCCCCGCGCAGGACGTTGCGGTCTATTGGATCGCACAGCTTCTTGGGGGCATCGCGGCGGGCGCGGTCCTCTACCTGATCGCCAGCGGCGCGACCGGGTTCGACGTTCACGCGGGTTTCGCCACCAACGGCTATGGCGACCACTCTCCGCAGCATTACTCGCTTCTCGCCGGGTTTCTCTGCGAGGTGGTGATGACGTTCATGTTCCTGCTGGTGATCCTCAACACGACATCGCAAGGCGCCGCTCCCGGCTTCGCGCCACTCGCCATCGGACTCGCGCTCACCCTGATCCACCTGATCTCGATTCCGGTCACCAACACCTCCGTCAATCCGGCGCGTTCAACCGCCGTGGCGATCTTCCAGGGAGGCTGGGCGGTCGAGCAACTATGGCTGTTCTGGGTGGCGCCGCTCATCGGCGGCGGACTGGCCGGCCTCGCGCAGCGGTGGCTGGCGCCCAAATAGGCCGAGCCACGACCCTCGCATGCCGCAACGCGGCATGGCATTGTCGTCGAGCCGGACTTGGCGGCAGGGAGCAGGCGTGGGCTACGAAGGTCCTGACATAATCAAGTTGCTGGATGCGGATGCGCTGCGCCGTTCGCTGACCGCGCTCGCGCATGACGCGGCGGACAAGGCGCGCCTGCGCAAGGATGCGCTGGCATTGATCAAGGGCGCGTTTCTCGATGCGCGCACGGTCGTAAAGGCCGATGTCGAATCCGGCGCGTTGACCGGCCTCGCCGCCGCGCGCGCGCTCTCCAACCTTCAGGACGCGACGATCCAGGTCATCTACGATTTCGCCACGAAACACTTCTACTATGCACAGAATCCGACGGCAGCCGAGCGCATCGCCGTCGTGGCGACCGGCGGCTATGGTCGCGGCGAACTTGCTCCCGGCTCCGATATCGATCTGCTCTTCGTGCGTCCGTTCAAGCAGACGCCATGGGGCGAAAGCGTCATCGAGTTCATTCTCTACATGCTCTGGGATCTCGGGCTCAAAGTCGGGCATGCGACGCGCTCTCTTGGCGAGTGCGTGCGCCTTTCCAAGCAGGACATTACGATCCGCACGGCCATCCTCGAGGCCCGCTACCTGTGGGGTGACGAAAATCTTTACGAGGAACTGCGCAAGAAGTTCTGGACGGAAGTCGCCACCGGAAACGGTCAGGATTTCGTCGAGGCGAAGCTCGCCGAACGAAACGAGCGCCACGCGCGCCAGGGCGAGAGCCGGTATCTCGTCGAACCGAACATCAAGGAGGGCAAGGGCGGGCTGCGCGATCTGCAGACACTCTACTGGATCGGAAAATATCTGTACCATGTCGACGACGCGGCCGCGCTCGTCGAGCACAACGTTTTCACCAAGGACGAATACAAGACTTTCCAGAAGGCCGAGGCTTTCCTCTGGGACGTCCGCGTGCGCCTGCACTATCTCGTCGGGCGCGCCGAAGAGCGCTTGTCGTTCGACGTCCAGCCCGAGCTCGCCAAGGCGATGAAGTTCACCGATGACAATCCGCGCCGGGCCGTCGAAGCGTTCATGAAGACCTACTTTCTCGTGGCCAAAGACGTGGGCGACCTGACCCGCATCTTTTGCGCCGCGCTCGAGGACCAGAACAAGAAGCGCCGGCCGTCGCTCGCCAGCATGCTGCCCGGATTTCTCAAGCCGCGGACCGGCGGCGAGGATTTCTACGTCGAAAACGGCCGGCTGAACGCGCGGTCCAACATTTTTCGCGGCGATCCGATCAATATGATCCGGATCTTCCACATCGCCGACGCCAAGTTCGTGGACGTGCACCCCGACGCATTGCGGACGATCACGCGCTCGCTCGACGCGATCACCGACGACGTTCGCCGCGATCCGGAAGCCAACCGACTGTTCCTCGAGATCCTGTCGTCGCGCAACAATCCCGAACGCGCGCTGCGCCTGATGAACGAGGCCGGCGTTTTCGGACGGTTCGTGCCCGAGTTCGGGCGCGTCGTCGGGTTGATGCAGTTCAACATGTACCATCACTACACCGTCGACGAGCACCTTATACGCGCCGTCGGCAACGTCGCCGCGATCGAGCACGGCGTGCTCCGCGAAGAACATCCGCTCTCCACCGAGATCATCAAGCGCATCAAGTCGCGTGAGGCGCTTTATGTCGCCATCCTCTTGCACGACATCGCCAAAGGCCTCCCCGGCGATCATTCCGAGGTCGGCGCGGCGATCGCCAACAGCCTTTGTCCGCGCCTGGGCCTCAGGCCAGAGGACACGTCGGCCGTGATGTGGCTGGTAAAGAACCATCTGGTGATGAGCGACATGGCGCAGAAGCGCGACATTTCCGATCCCAAGACCGTCAAGGACTTTGTCGGCCAGGTTCAGACGCCCGAAATGCTGCGCCTCTTGCTGGTCCTCACGGTCGCCGACATTCGCGCGGTCGGACCCGGCGTCTGGAACGGCTGGAAAGGCCAGCTCCTGCGCGAGCTGTATTACGAAGCCGAGAGCGTCATGTCCGGGGGCGACGCCATGCCGGCCCGCGCCGCGCGCGTCGAGCATGCAAAGGCCGCGCTGGAGCAGCGCATCGCCGACATGCCGCAGGAAGTGCGGGAGCGCGCCCTGTCGCGTCACTACGACAATTACTGGCTGGCATTCGACGACGCGGCGCATGAGCGCCATGCCCGGCTCATGGCCGATGCAGACGCCAAAGGAGAGCTGTTCTCGCTCGCCGCCGAGAGCAACGATTTCCGAAGCGTGACGGAGATCGTGCTTTTCACGCCCGATCATCCCGGTCTGTTCTCCCAGCTCGCCGGCGCGGTTTCGATCTCGGGCGGCACCATCGTGGACGCCAAGGCATTCACCACGACGGACGGCTTCGCGCTCGACGTGTTTTCGGTTCAGGATGCCGAGGGCGGGACGTTCGGCGACGCGGCGCGCGTCGAACGGTTGCGCCAGTCGATCGAGCGCACCCTCCGTGGTGAGGTGTACCCGCGCCGCGCCATCGCCCAAAGGCCCGCCAAGAAGCGTTCGAGCGCCTTCCGGGTCACGCCGCGGGTCAACTTCGACAATGAGGCCTCGTCGAGCGCCACCGTCGTGGAGGTGGAGGGTCTCGACCGCCCGGGCCTCCTCTACGAGGTCACCGACGCGCTGTTCCAGTCGGGTCTGTCGATTTCGTCCGCCATGGTTTCGACCTACGGCGAGCGGGCCGTCGACGTGTTCTACGTGCGCGACGGATTCGGCCACAAAGTCCGCCACGAAGATCGCCTGAAATCCGTATATGCGAGGCTTTTGAAGGCGCTTGAGCCGGAGCCTCTTGATGCGGCCGCCGCCGCCGGGGCATAACCGCGCTCATTTTGCAAAAGCGGACGCCATGACCGACGAGTCCAACCACAAGCCTCTTGTTTTCTCCGGAATGCAGCCGACGAACACGCTGCACCTCGGCAACTATCTCGGCGCCCTCAAGAACTGGGTGCGCATGCAGAACGAAATGGACTGCATCTATTGCGTCGTCGACATGCATGCCATCACGGACGACGCCGGCTATCGCAAGCCGGCGGAGGTCAAGCATGCGACGTACGAAGTGACGGCCGCCTATATCGCCGCGGGAATCGATCCGGCCCGCTCGCCGATCTTCAACCAGTCGCGCGTGCCGCATCACGCAGAACTCGCCTGGATCTTCAATTGCGTCGCACGCCTCGGCTGGCTCGATCGCATGACTCAATTCAAGGAGAAATCCGGCAAGCATCAGGAGCGGGCATCTGTCGGCCTCTACACCTATCCCGTACTGATGGCGGCCGACATTCTCGCCTACAAAGCGACGCACGTGCCGGTCGGCGAAGACCAGAAGCAGCATCTCGAACTTGCGCGCGACATCGCGCAGAAATTCAACAACGACTACGGCGTGCCGGATTTTTTCCCGCAACCGGAGCCCGTGATCACGGGCCCCGCGACGCGCGTCATGAGCCTCCGCGACGGTCTGGCGAAGATGTCCAAATCGCACGAGTCGGACAATTCGCGGATCAACCTGACGGACGACGCGGACACGATCGCCCAGAAGATCCGCCGCGCCAAGACCGATCCGCATCCGATGCCGAGCAACCACAACGAATTCAAGGGACGGCCGGAAGCGGAGAATTTGATCAACATTTTCGCCGCGCTCTCCGACGAAAAAGCCGAGCATGTGATGGCCCGTTTCGCGGGCGAGCAGTTCTCGACGTTCAAAGGCGCGCTGGCGGAACTTGCCGTCGCCAAGCTTTCGCCGATCACGGCCGAGATGCGCCGCCTGATGGCCGATACGGCGGAGCTCGACAAGATCCTGAAGGCAGGCGCCGAAAAGGCGGCGGCCATTTGCGAGCCGATCGTCGCCGAAGTCAAAAAGATCGTCGGATTCGCCGACTAGTCGCCGGGTTTGCCGACGGGAGCGTCCGGCGGAATGCCGTAGCTGAACATGATGTCGTGCGAGCGCGGCTGCAAATGCTGCCCCCCGTCGACGACGATCGTATCGCCCGTGATTGAAGGCACCCTGGTGAGATAGCTGAGCGTCTCTGCGATATCCTGCGGCCTGCTGCCCAGACCGAGCGGCGTCTTGGAGTGAGCCAGTCTGAAGCCCTCCTCGGTCTGGTCGCCGCTTCGCAAGGTGAGCCCCGGAGCGATGCCGCACACGCGCACATCCGGCGCCATCGCCATGGCGAGCAGGCGGGTCGCCGCTTCCAGCGCCGATTTCGTCAAGGTGTAGGAGAGAAAGTCGGGATTGAGATTGAACACCTTCTGATCGAGGATGTTGACGATCAGGCCCTTCGAGCCCGGGCGCAGCTGCTCCCGGAAATCCCGTGCGAGAAGCACGGGCGCATGATGATTGACGGCGAAGAGATTCTCGAGATTGGCGCGGGTCACGGACGACACGTCGTCATACTCGAACGCCGACGCATTGTTGACCAGCAGCGAGCAAAATCCCCACCCCGCATTGGCGCGGCCGAAGAGGTCGGCGAAGGTATCGAGCTTCGCGAGATCGCCCGACAGCGTCGCAGCGCGTCCTCCGGCCGATTTGATTTCCCGCGCGAGCGCATCGGCGTCGGCCGTCGAGCGGTTGTGGTGAATGGCTACGGCCCAGCCGTCGGCCGCGAGTCGGCGGACCAGCGTTGCGCCCAGACGCGCGCCGCCGCCGGTGACCAGCGCATAACCGTTGCGGTCCGGAGAGTCGCTCATGACCGCTCGCGGAAAATCTCGACGCCGGCGCCGGCGGCTTCGTTGTAGATATCGGGCTTGAAGATGGAAACCCGGCATGCGCGCACCCGCTTGTCGCGGAAGCACAACTTCACCAACTCCTCCAGCAGCGTCTCGATGAACACGGTGTGTTTGCGGCGCGGCCATCTGCGGATCGCCTCGCGCACATAATCATAGTCGACGATCGAGGACACGCCCTTGACGCGGCGCGGCTGCGGCGCGGCGTACATCTCGACGTTAATCACGATGCGCTGGGGTTTTTCGGGGTGCCGCTCCCAGGGATGCAGTCCCAGACGGACTTCCGTGACCAGATCGCGGATCATCATGCGGACATAGCCCTTGTCGGTGGACCATGCCGGCGCCGCAGGCGGCGATTGGGGCACTTTCTTCATGCGGCGAGCTTTAGCATTCGACGCCAAAGCGGTACAACTGCGCCTCCGCTCGATTGCAGGTTCCATGTCCGGTTCGAACGTCACCCGTCTTCCCCTCGCCAGCGCAGCGCTTGCCGTGCGCCACGTGTTTATCCGCAATCTGGAGGTGCTCGCCCATATCGGGGTGCACGGCCATGAGCAGGGCAAGATGCAGCCGGTGCGGATCAACGTGGACCTGGCCGTCGAGGATTCCGCGGTCATGGCCGACAAGCTGGACGCGGTTGTCGACTATGATGCCATCACCAGGAAAATCCGGGCGATTCTGTCAGCAGGTCACATCAATCTGGCCGAAATCCTCGCAGAACGCATTGCCGCGGCGTGCCTCGAAGATTCGCGCGTCAAGACGGCGAGAATCCGTGTGGAAAAGCTGCACGCCCTGCCCGGCGCCGAGTCGGCCGGCGTCGAGATCGAACGCGAACGGGCATAGCCTTTCGCGCGGCCAATCGCGCTATTATATCGTCGCCATGAGCGACGACCAGATCAGCAAGGCCCCGGAAGCGCCTCTCAAGGGTGCGGAACGGATCGCCGCCTATCTGAAGACCTTGCCCGACGCGCCGGGCGTCTATCGCATGATCGACGCCAAAGGCGACGTGCTTTATGTCGGCAAGGCCAAGAACCTCAAGAAGCGCGTCGCTTCCTACGCCGGCGGCCGGCCGCACGCCGATCGCCTCACGCGCATGATCAACGAGACGGCCGAGATGCTGTTCGTCACGACGGCGTCCGAAACCGAAGCGCTGCTTCTCGAATCCAACCTGATCAAGCGCCTGAAGCCGCGCTACAATGTTTCCTATCGTGACGACAAGAGCTTCCCGAATATCCTGCTGCGCCAGGACCATGCTTTCGCGCAACTCCTCAAACATCGCGGTGCCAAATCCACCAAGGGAGTCTATTTCGGACCCTTTGCCAGCGCGGGGGCGGTAAACAGGACGCTGAATACGCTGCAGCGCGCGTTCCTGCTGCGCTCCTGTTCGGACTCGGTGTTCGACGCGCGCACGCGGCCGTGCCTTCTGTTCCAGATCAAGCGGTGCAGCGCGCCGTGCGTCGGTCGTATCGACGAGAGCGGCTATGCCGAGCTCGTGCACGAAGCCGAGCTGTTCCTGACCGGTAAAAGCCGCGCGGTCCAGGACATTCTGGTCGGTGAAATGAACAAGGCCGCGGCCGGCCTGGACTATGAGGCGGCGGCGCGGCTGCGCGACCGCATTCGCGCGATGAGCCATGTCCAGCTCAACCAGGGCATCAATCCGTCGACCTTCTCGGACGCGGACGTTTTCGCGGCCTACAACCAGGGCGGCGAGACCTGTATCCAGGTGTTCTTTTTTCGCGCCGGACAGAACTGGGGCAACAAGCCTTACTTTCCGCGCCACCCGCGCGAGATGCCGACGGGCGAAGTGCTCGAAGCCTTCATCGGACAGTTCTACGACGAACGGCCCGCCCCGCCGCTCGTTCTGCTGTCCGAGCCGGTTGGGAACGCCGAACTGATCGGCGACGCGCTTAGCCTGCGCGCGGACCGGAAAGTCGAGCTTTTGGTGCCGCAACGCGGAGAGAAGCGCGAGATCGTCGACATGGCACTCAACAATGCGCGCGAACAGCTCGGTCGCCGGCTGGCCGAGAATTCGGCGCAGCGCGAGTTGCTCGACGGCGTCGCTGACGTCTTCGGGCTGGACGGTCCGCCCAAGCGGATTGAGGTATACGACAACTCCCACATCATGGGAACGAACGCCCTGGGCGGAATGATCGTCGCCGGGCCGGAGGGGTTCGAGAAGGGTGAATATCGCAAGTTCAACATCAAGTCGACCGAACTCACGCCCGGCGACGACTATGCCATGATGCGCGAAGTGCTGACGCGCCGCTTCTCCCGCCTGGTCAAGGAAGGTGAGGACCCCAAAGCCAAATGGCCCGATCTGGTGCTGATCGACGGCGGTCCGGGGCAGCTCTCTGTCGCCTGCCAAGTCTTCGCAGACCTGGGCGTCGAGGATGTCACGCTCGTGGGTATCTCCAAGGGACCGGACCGCGATGCCGGCCGCGAACATTTTTACATGGCGGGGAAAGAGCCGTTTCGCCTCGATCCCAAAAGTCCGATTCTGTACTACCTGCAGCGGCTGCGCGACGAGGCGCATCGCTTCGCCATCGGCAGCCACCGCAAAAAGCGCAGTAAGGCCATCGGGGCCAACCCTCTGGACGAAATCGCGGGCATCGGTGCGGGCCGCAAGAAGGCCTTGCTGCAGCATTTCGGCTCGGCACGGGCCGTCGCGGCGGCCGGCGTCTCGGACCTCGAGGCGGTAACGGGCGTCAGCAGCGCGATGGCCAGGAAAATCTACGATTTCTTCCATCCAAGCGGCTGAGCGGCGATGCAATTGGGTCCCGAATTGCTCTAAGTTCCGTGCATGTTCCATATCCCGAACACTCTGACCGTGATGCGCATCCTGCTCGTGCCGGTCTTCGCCATCGCCTTCGTCATGCCCGGCGAGGCGGCCAGGCTGACGGCCTTTGTGGTCTTCTGCATTGCCGGACTGAGCGACGCGCTGGACGGCTTCGCGGCGCGCAAGCTCAACGCCGGCTCCGATTTCGGCCGCATGCTGGATCCGATCGCGGACAAGATTCTCGTCGGCGTCGCCCTGATGATGCTCGTCGCCGAAGGTTCGGTGCGCGAGTTCACCCTGACGACCGGCCTGCCGAGTCTCTTGAAGCTCGTTCCGGCGCTCATCATCCTGTCGCGCGAGATCCTGGTGTCCGGCCTGCGCGAATTTCTGGCCGGCGTGAGCGTCAGCGTTCCGGTGTCGAGCATCGCAAAGCTCAAAACCACGATTCAGATGATCGCCATCGGGGCGATGATTCTCGGCCCCATCGCTGACCGCTGGATTCCCGGATCGCTCGCCTTCGCCTACACGCTTCTGTGGGTGGCGGCGGCCCTTACCGTCTACACGGGCTATTCATATTTCCGCGCCGGCCTCGCTTACACGCGCAAGAGCCGCGAGAGGGCCGCGTGAAGATCCTATACTTCGCCTGGGTGCGTCAGAAGATCGGACGCGGCGAGGAAACGGTCGAACGCACGGCCGGGCTCCGCACCGTGGGCGATCTCGCGGCGCAGTTGCACGCGCGTGGGGGCGGCTATGCCGATGCATTCGGCGACATGTCGCGGCTGCGCGCGGCGGTGAACCTGGCGCACGCCGCATTCGACGCCGCGATCGCAGACGACGACGAGATCGCGTTTTTTCCGCCGGTGACGGGCGGATGAACGCCAACATCCACATTCAGGTCGAAGACTTCGATGTCAGCGAAGAGATCGACGCCCTGACCGCCGAAGCCCCGCGGATCGGCGCGGTGGCGACCTTCACCGGCTACGTCCGCGGCGATGAGAGCCTCATCGCGCTGACGCTCGAGCACTATCCCGGAATGACCGAAGGCGAGATCGCGCGCATCGCCGCGGAAGCGGCAAGTCGCTGGAGCGTCGCCGGCGTCACGATCATTCACAGGATCGGACGGCTCGAAGTCGGTCAGCGCATCGTCCTGGTCGCTGTTGCGGCGTCGCACCGCGGGGCCGCTTTCGCGGCCTGCGAATTCCTGATGGACTATCTCAAGACCCGAGCGCCCTTCTGGAAGATGGAGGAACGCGAGAACGAGACCGGCTGGGTCGAGGCGAAAGCGTCCGATGACGCCGCGGCCGGGCGCTGGCGAGAAAATTAGCGGAGGCGAAGTACATGATCGAGCGCACGATCGATATTCCGACCAGGGACGGCAAGACGACCACGTTCATCGTGCACCCTGAACGCGGCGGACCGCATCCCGCGATCTTTTTCTACATGGATGCACCGGCGATGCGCGAGGAATTGCGCGACATGGCCCGGCGTTTCGCTTCGGCCGGATACTATGTCGTTCTGCCCAATCTGTATTACCGCAAGGGCGTGCTGGAACTTGGCCCTCTTTCGCCCGATCCCCAGTCACCCGTGCGTAAGCAGATGATGGAGCTGATGAGTTCGCTCAGCATTCCCATGATCATGGACGATACGCGCGCGCTGCTGGCATTCGTCGACGAGGATCCCGCGGCGGGCAAAGGCCCGATGGGCGCGGTCGGCTACTGCATGAGCGGTCAATATGCGATCAATGCGGCGGCCCAGTTTCCGGACCGCTTCCGTGCCGCCGCCTCGATCTACGGTGTGCAACTGATCACCGCTTCTCCCGACAGCCCGCACAAGATGGCCGCCAAAGTGAAAGGCGAAACCTACTTCGCCTGCGCCGAAATCGATCATTGGATGCCGCTCGAGAACGTCGAGCCGCTGCGGGCATCCGTGAAGGGCCTGACATCGGAGGTTGAGCTCTATCCGAAGGTCGAACACGGATTCGCTTTCCCGCAGAGACCTGCGTACAACAAGGACGCGGCGGAACGTCACTGGGAGCGGCTCTTTGCGTTATGGAAACGCAATCTCTGACCTGCACTATCTGCCGAAGACGATGAGCTCAACGCTGACGCGCGCAAGGAGAGTAGCATGGGACTTCTGGATGGGCTGGTCGGTGGCATGGTCGGCGCCGAAATGGTCACCGTCGTCAACGGACTGATCGAAAAGCATGGCGGCGTCCAGGGCATCGTCAATCAGCTGCAGACCAACGGACTCGGCCCGACCGTGAATTCGTGGATTTCGGAGGGTCCAAGCGCCGCCGTGACGCCGCAGCACATGCAGCAGGTATTCGGCGAGACGACTCTCAACGAACTCGCCGCCAAAGCCGGCATGTCCCCGCAGGATCTGGCGGCCAAGCTCGCCCAGGTGTTGCCGCATGCCGTGGATGCGCTGACGCCTGACGGCGTCGTGCCGAAGACCTAGGCGCGCGCCGCGACGGCCTTGCGCCGGTCGATGATCGTGTGGCGGTAGAGATCCGCGTGCATCCGAAATTCGGGCGGCGCGGGCCAGGGCAGCGCAAGCAGATCGAGCATGGTTTGCGCATTGCTTCCCATCTTTGACATACCCGTGCCGCCTTCACCGAAGCGGACGACCGCGTTGTCCGCCAGACGCACGATCTGACCGTTGTTGGAAGGATTGACGCCGCGCGCGCAGGGCCACGCGCAGATCACATCCTCGAACTGTAGGCCGGCATCCGGCGTCAACACGCGCAGGATGCTCGCCAGTGCACTGAGGCCGTAACTGCGGCTGTAGAGCGGAAGGCCGATCATGCCGCCACAGGTCAACTTCATCAGGACATGCGCGCGGGTGCGGCCGATCTCGACGAAATGCGTCTGCTTCATGCCCGTGAAAGGAAGCTGGCGCGCGCGATCCGCGTCGGTGATGGTGAAGAGAATTTGCGCCGACAAGCCCGTGGCGATGGTCTGGTAGGGCACGGGCAGCGCCAGGTTCACGGCATCGCGAAACCGGTCCGCCGCACCGCGCGCCCTGGCGTAGTGATAGGTCGCGCTGGGGCCGAGCGACAGGCCGACATAGTCCACCGGGACGCAATCGAGCGCGCCGGTCAGCAGGTTCTCAACCAGGACTGCCGCGGCGCGCGGACCGTCGAAATAGATCTCCGCTATGCGATGGCGGTGCCGATAGTCGACGCCCAGCTTTTCCATCTCCGCACGGCAAACCGCATCGAAGCCGTGCCGGATGCAAGCGTTCTCGGGAAAGATATCCGCTCCGACGACGCGATCGAGGATCGCCGCGCCGTACAGATCCGAAAGGTCCTCGCGCGAGAGCGCGCGTGGCGCCAGACCGACATGGCGGCGCAGATCGTCATTGTCGCGCAGCGACTGTCGATAGTGGTCCTGCGCGAAATAGAGAAAGACGGCGCGCTTCTTCTCATTGTCCAGCCGGAACGAGCAGCCTAGCCGCCGCTCCAGGAAACTGAGGATCGACGTCGACTGCCTGGACGCCAGCCGGCTTTTGGTGTGTTCGGTCGTCAACCCGAGCCGGTCGCGCAGCATCTGCCGGATGCCGTGCCATTCGTTGCCGAGATAGATCGGAACATCGCGCAAGGTGATGGCGCGCGGCCAAAGATCGACCTTCTTGTACCTCACGGAAAGCGCGACGTCGGGATCCGGTTCGCCGGCGAAGGCGCGCGCGATGGCGCTGAGCAGGATGCCCATGCCGGTGTTGTCGAGCTCGGCGTTCAGCGCGTTGGCATGGTTGATGTGTTCGTAGCTCGCCGATCCGCTCTCGTTGGACTGCTCAGCGCCGTCGAGAACGAAACGCACGGCGAGCGGCAGCCGTTCCGCCATTTCGGGCAGGGCGCAGAGGAGCGCCGCCATCTTCGCGGCAGGGCCGCCGGAGAACAGCGCGGTCGGCGCGATTTCCCCGCGCGCGCGCCCGGCGCGATGCGCGGCGACGGCAGCACGGTGTGCGGCGGGAGCGTCGGCGAGCGCGCGCAGGCGAATGCGGTTTTCCCCGCGCCCGCGCACCGCTTCCTTGCGGAACGCTTCGCCATAGGGCGATTCCGACGCGAGGTGGGGATGCGCCGCGAGGAGCTCGGCGTAGAATTCGTGCGCGGCGGGCGCATCGTTGATCCAGATGCCTTTGCCGTCGCGGTAGCGGCCGGCGAGGAGATAATCGAGGAACCGGTCGCCGTTCTTGTTCGCCGCGGTCATGGCGCGGCGCAGTTCGTCGATGCGGCGGAACACCGGATCCGGCGAAGGATTGAAATAGGGTTCGGTCGGCATCGCTGGGACGGAAACAACTCGGGCTATACGGGCTCGGCGACCGAAATCGGACAATCGATCGAAGGATGAATGGCCGAGCGTATCCCGCCGGTGCGCGAGAAGAAAGGAAGCTGCGACAGGACGGCGCTTTTCAGACCCGCAGCAGCGCGACGAGAACCAGTCCCCACCACAACGCGCCCAGCGCGAAGACGAAGGCGAAGCTGCGGCGCCAACTCCAGAACGCGGGGTGCTGCGGCGCGCAGACGGCCCGGGCATGCTGCAGACTGTGAGCCATCATCCCCAACTCCACCCTTGCAGCCGATCCGCCGGCCGCCCGTGAACATCAAGTGTGAAGCAAACTCACCAGACCGCGGCGGCGCGCGCGTTGATCCGAGTCAAGCGCGATGCATGCGCCCGCCGGCCGCGCCATTCGTCCGGGCACGGATTCACTGGATGTTTACAACGCCCGCAACCCGGCGCGGCGGCGTTACGTACAACTACCTAATCCCTTGCTGGCGGCGTCGCGCCGCCGCACTGTCGTGCCGCGAATCCGCCGCGCTCTGCGCACACAGGCATAGCACGTCGCATTGCGCCTCAGACGACGCGGGACCCGGACATGGCGTTCGTGCATTGGGAGAACAAATTCTCCATCAGCAACGACTGGATCGACGCCGAGCACCGGATGCTGTTCCTGCTGTGCCGCAAGCTCGACTACGCGCTGAAGAACGATCTGAGCGAGATCCTCCTCAGGAGCATTCTGCTGGAGATCAAGACCTTCACCGAGTTCCACTTCCTCAGCGAAGAAAATCTGATGCAGGAAATCGGTTATCCCGGGATCGGGGAGCATTCGTCCCTGCACCGGCGCCTGCTCTTCGGGCTGGAGGAAATGACCGGCGACATCGTCAGGCACAAGACGAGCGAGTTCAGCATGCTCGAATTCCTGCACAGCTGGCTGCTGAACCATATCGAGCATGTCGACATGAAGCTGGGCGCCTATGCCCGTTCGGCGCCGGCCCGCCCCGTGGGCGAGAAATTCTACCGCCATTTCCTCAAGCCCAGGGGCTGAGCGTCGCAAAACGCGTTTGAACCCTCGACCGCGAACGACTTAGAGTCCGGTCCGGCGGCAGTCACGCCGCCAGGGAGGGACTCATGAAAATACGTTCGACTTCATTGGTACTGGCGGCCGCGCTCGCGACCGCGACGGCCGGCTTTTTCGTCGGCGCGGCCTGGGCGGACCAGCCGCACATGGAAGCGGCGCTCGACGCGCTGCGCACGGCGCATTCCGAACTCGACATGGCGCGGGCCAACAAGGGCGGCCATCGCGAGCGCGCCATGCGCCTGATCGACGACGCCATCGCCGAGGTCAAGCTCGGCATGGAATACGCCGACTGAACGTAAGAAATAGGCGGGCGGCCCGGCCTCTTCATCCGTATACTGACGATGAAGGGAGCGGGCGGCCCGCCTGGTTTCGGCTACGCGGCCGGCAGGCGGAGGACCGTTCGGCCGACCGCAAGCACCCTCGCCTCTTCCACCTCGATCCTGGGACGTCTTCGCTCGCCTCCGTCATCGCGCGTGACGGGATACGCGAACATGTCCACGCGGATGCCCAAGAGCGCGCACCCGGATCTGTATGGTCTCCTGGATCAGTCCGTGAAGATCGCCGTTCCTTCTCTTGCGCCTGGGCAGGAGATGGGGATCGGTCAGAGGACATCAAGCCTATTACGAGGAATTAATGCCAGAGACGTAAACGCATGCGCTCCGGACTAGCCGGCCTTCGCCAGCTTCACCACGCTCACGGGACGGCGCACATCTTCCGCATAGTCGGTCATCAGCGTCTCGGTGATCCTGGCCGGCTTGTAGCGGTAGGGTCCGATTTCGGAGACCGGCGTCACTTCGGCGCCGGTGCCGACGATGAAACATTCCTGGAAGCCGGGAAGCTCCTTCGCCTCGATGCGCTTCTCCTCCACGGGAATCTGGCGCGCCTTGGCGAGTTCGATCACCGATTTGCGCGTGATGCCGTTCAGAAAGCAGTCGGCGATCGGCGTCACGAGCCGTCCGTCCTTCACGAAGAAGATGTTCGCGCCCGTCGCTTCGGCGACGTAACCGCGATAGTCGAACATCATCGCGTCGGCATAGCCTTTGGCTTCGGCCGCATGCTTGGAGAGCGTGCAGATCATGTAGAGACCGGCTGCCTTGGCCTGGGTCGGCGCGGTGTCCGGCGCGGGCCGTTTCCATTCGGAGATGTCGAGGCGAATGCCCTTCAGCTTCTCGGCCGGATCGAACATCGAGGGCCAGGCCCAAGCCGCCACGGCGACGTGGATCTTGGAGTGCTGCGCGGCGACGGCCATCATCTCGCTGCCGCGCCACACCACGGGGCGGACATAGGCGTCGGGCGCGCCGAGCGCGTCGGTGGCGAGGTAGCAGGCCTTGTTGATCTCGTCCGGCGTGAATGGAATTTTCATGCCGAGGATGCGCGCGGATTCGAACAGCCGCTCGGTATGCTCCTCCAGCTTGTAGATGCGGCCATTGTAGAGCCGCTCGCCCTCGAAGACGCACGAGGCATAGTGCAGGCCATGGGTCAGGACGTGGATCCGGGCCTCCCGCCAGGGGACCATCTCGCCGTCGAACCACAGGGCTCCGTCGCGCTGATCGAAGGGGAGAACGTCGGCCATGGCAGTCCTTTCGCCCTTGCCCGCTGCGCAGCGAGGGCCTAGTTATCGTAAGGGGTTAGCGCCCTTTTGCGGCCATTATACCGCCGCAAGGGGCGAGGAAAACAAGGCGCCCGGAATAGCAGCCATGACCGCCGCCCAGTCATCCGTGGAGGACCCGCACCTGCTCGTCGTCGACGACGACGAGCGCTTGCGCGAGCTTCTCCATCGCTATCTTACCGCCAACGGCTATCGCGTCACCGCGGCCGCGGATGCGGCGGATGCCCGCGCCCTGATGAAGAGCATGGCTTTCGACCTGCTGGTGCTGGACGTCATGATGCCCGGCGAGTCCGGCGTCGAGCTGACCCGGCACCTGCGCACCGGCTCGCAGGTGCCGATCCTGATGCTGACCGCGCGCGGCGATGCCGAGGACCGCATCGCGGGTCTCGAGGCCGGCGCCGACGACTATCTGCCCAAGCCGTTCGAGCCGCGCGAGCTGCTGCTGCGCGTCGGCGCGCTCCTGCGCCGGGCGGTGCCGCCGGCGCGTTCGGCGCACAGCGAAGTGCGCATGGGCGACGCGGTGTACGACCCCGAGCGCGGACAATTGCGGCGCAAGGGCAAGCCGGTGCATCTGACGAGCTCGGAGGCGGCCTTGCTGCAGCTCTTCGCGGCGAACGCAGGACGCAGCTTCTCGCGCACCGATCTGTGCGCGCGGCTCGGCGTCACGCTCGAACGTTCGATCGACGTCCAGGTGACGCGCCTGCGCCGCAAGATCGAGGAGGATCCCAAGCTACCGCTTTATCTCCAGACCGTGCGCGGCGTCGGCTATGTCCTTGTCCCAGACCGCGTCGCCTGAACCGCTGCGCGGCATGGCGCGCTACGATCCCTGGCGGTTCGTCAAGGGGTTCCTGCCGCGCGGCCTGTTCTGGCGTTCGCTACTGATCATCGTCACGCCGATCATCCTGCTGCTCGGCATCGCGTCCTACGTCTTCTTCGAGCGGCATTTCGACGAGACGACGCGGCGCATGGCGCGCGACGTGGCCGCCGACGTCGCCTTCATGATCAACGTCGAGGACGCCTATCCGGACAAGGAGCGCGCCGCGCTGCGCGACCGCGAGCGGCGCATGCTGCAATACGACATCTCCTTCGCGCCCGGCGCGACCGTTCCCCCGCGCAAGCCCAAGCATCACATGACGAGCCTGGACGTCGCGCTGATGGAAGTGATGACCGAAACGATCGGCGAACACCATCCTTTCAACACCGTCCATATCGGCAACTCCGTCGAGCTGCGCGTGCAGGTGCATGACGGCGTGCTGCAGATCGTCGTGCCGCACGAAAGACTGTCAACCTCCAGCGCCGACATCTTCATCCTGTGGATGGTCGGCTCGGCACTGTTCCTCGTCGCCGTCGCCGTGCTGTTCCTGCGCAACCAGGTGCGCCCGATCGAGGCGCTCGCCTTCGCCGCGGAGAATTTCGGCAAGGGCCGCACCGTCAGCGACTACAAGCCCTATGGCGCGGCCGAGGTGCGGCGGGCGGCGCAGGCCTTCATCACCATGCGCGGCCGCATCGAGCGCCATGTGCAGCAGCGCACCGAGATGCTCGCCGGCGTCAGTCACGACCTCAAGACTCCCTTGTCGCGCATGAAGCTGCAACTGGCGATGATGGGCGAGACGCCGGACGTCAAGGCGATGCGCGCCGACATCGTCGAGATGGAACATATGCTGGACGCCTACCTCGAATTCGCCCGCGGCGAGGGCGGCGAACAGGCGGTGACGACCGATCTCGGCGAGCTGGTGCGCGATGCCGTCGCCGCCGCCGCCAATGCGCGCCGCTCCGGCGCCGACCGTGTCGCGCTGGAAATTCCGGAACGGATCGCGATTTCGGTCAAGCGCCAGGCCTTGCGGCGCTGCGCCACCAATCTCATCGGCAACGCGCTGACGCACGGCAAGAAGGTCAAGGTCGGCGTGACGCGCGACGAACGCTTCATCCGTATCGTCGTCGACGATGACGGTCCGGGCATTCCGCCCGAACGGCGCGAGGAAGCGTTCCGGCCGTTCCACCGCCTCGACGAGGGCCGGAACCTGAAAGCCGGCGGCGTCGGCCTCGGCCTCGCGATCGCCCGCGACCTGGCGCGCGGCCAGGGCGGCGACGTCATCCTCGAGACGAGCCCGCTCGGCGGCCTGCGCGCGACGATCCGGCTTCCCGCCTAGGCCTTCGGAATCTCGCGCAGCGGGTAGTCGACGATGAACGCGCGCCCGCCGCTGAGCGCCACGACCGCGTGGGCCGTGTTCGGCGGCACGATGGCGACGCAGCCGGGGCCGGCGCGCCGCGTCACGCCGGCGATCGTGATCTCGAGCGTGCCTTCGAGCACCTGCCAGACTTCCTCCTGCGCATGCCGGTGCTCGTGGATCGACGCGCCGGCGTCGAATTCGTATTGCACGAAGGACATGCTGGGCGAATCGAAGAACCGGCCGCGCCAGCCCGGCTTGCGGACGATGACGGGAAGTTCGCGCGTGTCGATGAATGTCATGTCTGCGTCCCTGCCTGCGGCCGCGCCAGCCTAGCGCAAAGCGCGACGCGCCGCTCAGGCGCCGAGCTCGCGGGCCCGTTTGCGGGCGGCGGCGACGGCGCGGCGCATCAGCGCCGACAAGCCATTCTTTGCCATGAGGACTTTGAGCGCCGCCTCGGTCGTGCCGCCCGGACTCGTCACGTTCTGGCGGAGCTTCGCGGCCGGCGCGGCGTCGGCATCGAGCAGCGCGCCCGAACCGGCGACCGTGGCGCGCGCCAGCTTTTCGGCCACCGCGCGCGACAGTCCGACCGCGACGCCGGCCTCGGCGAGTGCTTCGACCAGGTGGAAGACATAGGCCGGGCCGGAACCGGACAGGGCGGTGACGGCGTCGATCTCGGACTCCGTTTTCACCCACACGATCTCGCCCAAGGCCGACAGCAATTCGGCCGCCAGCGCCCTGTCCTTCGCCGTCGTGCCCCTGGCGGCGTAGAGCGCGGTGATGCCGCGGCCGATCGCGCCCGGCGTGTTCGGCATGGCGCGGACGATTCGCGCCTTTCTGCCCCAGGCCCTTCGCAAAGTGGCGACGTTCGTGCCGGCGGCGATCGAGATCATGAGCGCGCCGGAATCGGCGATCGGCTTCAGGCCGGCCGCCTGATCCTTCAACACTTGCGGCTTCAGCGCGACGATGCAGGCCCGCGCCTTCATCGTGCCGGCGGTGCGGGCGGCGAGCGCGACACGGTTGCGCCGCGCGAAGGCCTTGAGCTCCCGCGACGGCGTCGGCTCGACCGCGACGATGGGGCCGATCTTGCGTTTGACCCAGCCGGAGAGCAGCGCGCCGCCCATGCGCCCGGCGCCGATGAGAAGGATCGCGCTCACGCCTGTCCGGCGCACTCCAGCACCGCCGCCGCGACGGCTTCCTCCGCGCTCTTGCCGCCCCACAGCACGAACTGGAATGCCGGATAGTAATGCTCGCACGCTTCGAGCGCGAGATTGAGCAGCGCCTCGCATTGCGACGCACTGGCGCGCGCATCGGGAAAGATCATGGCGTGGCGGAAGACGATCGTGCCGTCTTCCGGCCACAGGTCGAAATGGCCGATCCATAGCCGCGCATTCACGTACATCAGCAGCTCGGCGACGTTGCCGCGCCGGACATGATCGGTGATGCGCATGTCGAACGCGCTCGACAGATGCAGCGACTGGAGATCCTCGCGCCAGGAAAAACTGAAATGATGGTCGCTCCAGCGGCCGGCGACGGAGAGATTGAGTTCGTCCCGCCCGGCGCGCTCGAACGCCCAGCCGTTCTCCTCCACCGTTCGCTCGAGCATGTCGATCGGATGGGGGGTATGGGCCTGTTCGTCCTGGTGGATGACGCTCATCAAGTGCTCCAGAATCCGGCCGCGACGCAACGCGAAGCAGTCGTGAATCAAACTGGCACAAGATTTTGTGGCCGCACAAGAGTCCGACTCCACGAGCCTCTGGACAGGTCCGGCCATGCACAGCTTTGGCCGGGCGGCGACGCGAGTCCGAATCCGGGGCAAATCGGAGGTGGTGCGCGGCTGCCCGAAGCGCGCGATGACGATACCGTGACGGCGATCAGCAGCCGCCGCGCGCCCTATGCGGCGGGTGCGGCGGTTTTCGCTTCGAGCGCGGCGATGCGCGCTTCCAGGCGCTCGTTTTCGGCGCGGGCCTTGGCAGCCATCGCCTTGACGGCCTCGAACTCCTCGCGCGGCACGAAATCCATGTCGGCGACGAGTCTTTCCAGCCGCTGTTTCACGAAGGTGTCGATTTCGTCGCGAACGCTTTTGGCGGCGCCGGCAGCGTCGGTGAATATCCGGGCCATGCCGTCGAGAAAGGGATTGTCCGTCTGTGCCATGGGGCTCTCCTGCGTAGGCTGTATATGGCGAGCGGCATCCGGGCTGGCAAGGGTGGCGCGGCCTTCGCCCTCGACAAGCTCATGCTTCGACGAGCTGGTGCTTCGACAAGCGCATGCTTCGACACGCTCAGCATGAGGGGTTTTTAGATGCAACCTCATCCTGGGCCTGCCGTCCCTCGACAGGCTCATGCTTCGACAAGCTCATGCTTCGACAGGCTCGGCATGAGGAGAGCGCAAAAACGCCCCATCCTGAGCTTGTCCCAAGTCGCGCCTCATCCTGAGCCCGCCGAAGGATGAGCGTTCGGGACCGCGCGACTTGACACAGGGGCGCGAAGCGATGCGATTTGCGCCGATGGTCCTGGCCTCTTTGCCCTTTCCCGATATCGACCGGGTCGCCCTGCATATCTGGGGCCCCATCGCGATCCGCTGGTACGCGCTGGCCTATATCGCGGGACTCCTGTTCGGCTGGTGGGCGGCGGCGCGAATGACGCGCGAGGCCGGCCTGTGGAAAAACCCGCCCTTCAACGGCAAATCGCCGATCACCGCCGACCAGATCGGCGACCTCGTCGTCTGGGCGACGTTCGGCGTGATCCTGGGCGGGCGCATCGGCTGGATCCTGTTTTACGGAATCGCGCTCTGCGCCGTCTCGCCGCAGTCGCCATTCTGCCACGGCATTCCGGGCGAGCCGGGACTGCCGATGGCGTTCCTCACCGATCCCCTCCGCCTCGTCACCATCTGGCAGGGCGGCATGTCGTTCCATGGCGGCCTCGCCGGAGTCGCCGTCGCGCTCTGGTTGTTCTGCCGGCGCAACAAGCTCGCGCTGCTGCCGGTCGCCGACATGCTCGCCGTCGTTGCGCCCATCGGCTTGTTCTTCGGCCGCCTGGCGAATTTCGTGAACGGCGAATTGTGGGGAAAGATCACCGACGTGCCCTGGGGCATGGTGTTCTGCACACCGCACATTCTGGAAGAGTATGGCGGCGTCTGCCCCGCCGGACTTCAGCCGCGGCATCCGAGCCAATTGTATGAAGCGGCGCTCGAAGGACTCCTGCTCTTCGTCATTCTGCAGATCGGGCTGCGCCTGTTCCGCCTGCATGAGAGGCCGGGTCTGCAGACCGGACTCTTTTTCGCCGGTTACGGCGTCTTCCGCTTCTTCGTCGAGTTCTTCCGCGAACCCGACGGACCGTTCCTCGGCTGGTTCAGCATGGGCATGGCGCTTTCGATTCCGCTCTGGCTCACGGCCGCGTATTTCCTCTGGACGTCGTTGACCCGGGCGAAGGGCGCGTGACGGCGCTCGGCGAGCGCATCGCGGCGCTGATCGCGTCGGAAGGACCGATCTCCGTCGCACAATTCATGACGCTGGCGCTGCACGATCGCGAGTCCGGCTATTACGCGACGCGCGATCCGCTCGGCGCGGCAGGCGATTTCGTCACCGCGCCCGAAGTCAGCCAGATGTTCGGAGAACTCATCGGCCTGTGGATCGCCCAGACCTGGATCGATCAGGGTAAGCCGGACCGTCCACTCCTGGTCGAACTGGGTCCCGGCCGCGGCACGCTGATGGCCGATGCGCTGCGCGCGCTGAAGCTGGTGCCGGAGTTTCGCGAGGCGCTCGACGTCGTGCTGGTGGAAGCGAGTCCCGTCCTCGAGCGGGCGCAAGAGGACCTGCTCCGGAACAGCGACGTCGCGATCCGCTCCGTCGCAAGTTTCGACGACGTGCCGCGCAATCGTCCACTGTTCCTCATCGCCAACGAGTTCTTCGACGCGCTGCCGATCCGGCAATTCGTGCAGACCGAGCGCGGCTGGTGCGAGCGCATGGTGAGCGTCGATGCGGACGGCGCGCTCGCCTTCGCGCTGTCACCGGTTCCCCTGCCGGCCGGCCAGGTGCCCGCCAGCCGCGACGGGGCACCGCCGGGCGGCGTGTACGAGATGTCGGCGGGCGGCGAGTCGATCGTCGAGGAGATCGCCCACGGAATCGCGCGCGACGGCGGCGCCGCGCTGATTATCGACTATGGCTACGACAAGCCGGGTTTCGGCGAAACGCTGCAGGCCGTGGCGGGACATCGGTTTGCCGGCGTTCTCGAGGCGCCAGGCACGCGCGATCTCTCGGCGCATGTCGATTTCGCCGCGCTGGGCGATGCGGCGGTTCGCGGCGGCGCCAGCGTCTGCGGGCCCGTCGAGCAAGGCGCGCTGCTGGTCGCGCTCGGCATCGTCGAACGCGCCGAAAAACTGGCGCGGCGCCAATCGAGCGGCGGCCGCTGGACCGGTCATCTGAGCGAAGCACCGATGGTGCGCGGGCAACTGGACCGGCTGATCCTCCCGGACCAGATGGGCACGTTATTCAAGGCACTGGCGATCGTGCCGAAATCCGCATCTACGCCGCCGGGGTTTTGATATCGCCCCGAAAAATTGGGTCGCCCGGACGAGCCGGGAAATGACGGATCTGGGATTGGCGTGCTGGCTGCTCCTGTACAAAATGACCGCCGTCATCACCCGCTTCGGGCGGGCGAGCCAATTTGTGTTTGGACGGAGCGCTCGGACTGCCCGGGCAAAGGCGTTTGAGTAGAGCGATGATCGTCCTGACGGCACCTAATCTCTTCGACCTCCCCGGCGTCGCCCACGGCTTCTTCGGGCGCGCGGGCGGCGTCTCCGAGGGGATTTACGCGTCGCTCAACTGCGGGCCCGGATCGCGGGACAATCCCGACCATGTCGCAGAGAACCGCCGGCGCGTGCGCATGGCGCTGGGCGCGCAGGCGCTCGCGACGCTCTATCAGATCCACAGCGCGACGGCCGTGACGATCGAGTCCGCCTGGCCCGGAGAATCGCCGCAGGCGGACGCAATGGTGACGAAAACACCGGGCGTCGCCCTCGGCATCCTCAGCGCGGACTGCGCACCCGTGCTCTTCGCCGACGCCGAGGCCGGCGTCATCGGCGCAGCTCATGCCGGCTGGAAGGGCGCACTGTCCGGCATCGTCGAATCGGCGGTCGCGGCGATGGAGACCCTGGGCGCCCGGCGCGCGCGAATCGCCGCCGCGATCGGCCCCTGCATCTCCCAGGCGAATTACGAGGTGGGAGCGGAATTCCGCGCCGGGTTCGTCGAGGCCGATCCCGCCAATGCCCGATTCTTCATCAACGGGCAGCGCGCCGACCGCCACCAGTTCGATCTGGAATCCTTTGTCGCAGCGCGCCTCGCAGCCGCCGGCGTGGTTAAGACGACTCGCCTCTCGGCTTGCACCTACGCCCGAGAAAGCGATTTCTTCAGCTTTCGCCGCGCCACGCATCGCGGCGAAAAGGACTATGGCCGCGAAATTTCGGCGATTGTGCTCCGCTGACACTTCACCGCCGCGGGCGCAGTTGCTACAAGCCCGTCACCAAACCATCACAGAGCGGGGCACGCTTCCATGGCCGAGCAGACCGGATCGCGGGGCATGAAGCTGCTCGCCGGCAATTCCAACCGCGCGCTCGCCGAAGCGGTCGGCCAGTATCTGAAGCTACCCTTCACCAAGGCCGTCGTCCGCCGCTTCGCCGACATGGAAGTGTTCGTCGAGATCCAGGAAAATGTCCGCGGCGAGGACATGTTCGTCATCCAGTCGACGAGCTTTCCGGCCAACGACAATCTGATGGAACTGCTGATCGTGATCGACGCGCTGCGCCGCGCCAGCGCGCGCCGCATCACCGCGGTCATTCCCTATTTCGGCTACGCCCGCCAGGACCGCAAAGTCGGACCGCGCACGCCGATCTCGGCCAAGCTGGTCGCCAACCTGATCACCGAAGCCGGCGCCAACCGCGTTCTCACGGTCGATCTCCATGCCGGCCAGATTCAGGGTTTCTTCGACATCCCGACCGACAACCTCTATGCCATGCCGGTCATCGTGCGCGACATCCAGGACTATCTGGGAACCGGCGACCATCTGATGGTCGTTTCGCCCGACGTCGGCGGCGTGGTTCGCGCGCGCGCTCTCGCCAAGCGGCTCGGCGCCGACCTCGCCATCGTCGACAAGCGCCGCGAGCGGGCCGGCGAGTCCGAAGTGATGAACATCATCGGCGACGTGAAGGGCCGTTCCTGCATCCTCATCGACGACATCGTCGATTCGGGCGGCACGATCTGCAACGCGGCGGAGGCGCTGCTCAAGAACGGCGCCAAGGACGTCTGCGCCTATGCCACGCACGGCGTTCTCTCCGGCGGCGCGGTGGCGCGCATCGCCGGTTCCAAGCTGAAGTCCATGGTGGTGACCGACTCCATCGCCGCCACCGAGGAGATCGCGCGCTGCCCCAACATCCGGCGCATCTCCATCGCGCCCCTGATCGGCGAAGCCATGCGCCGCATCAACCACGAAGAGAGCGTGTCGAGCCTCTTCGACTAGGGCCCGCACGGCTCCGGCCGGGCCGCCTCGGGCGCGAAAAGCGAAGAAATCTCGGACGTTGCGTTCGTTTGTCCTCTCCGCGCCGCCACGCTAGGCTTTCGCCAAACGAACATCACGCGGGAGGCCCCAATGCATGTCGGCATGGCCGTGATTTTCCAGGCGACCGATCCCAAACGCACGGACCGCGATGTCTATCGCGCCGAACTCAAGCTCGGCGATCTCGCCGAACCGCTCGGCTTCGATTCGATCTGGGGCGTCGAGCATCATTTCACCGACTACACGATGTGCCCCGACGTGCTGCAATATCTGAGCTACTTCGCCGGGCGCACGACGCGCATCCAGCTCGGCTCGATGGTCGTGGTGCTGCCATGGCACGACCCGATGCGCGTCGCCGAGCAGATCTCGGTGCTCGACCACCAGTCGGACGGCCGCTTCATCTTCGGCATGGGGCGCGGGCTCGGCCGCATCGAATTCGACGGCTTCGGCGTCGACCAGAACACGGCGCGCGAACGCTTCGTCGAATCCGCGCAGATGCTGCTCGAAGGACTGGAACGCGGCTGGTGCGAGTTCGACGGCAAGTTCGTCAAGCAGCAGCGGCGCGACATCCGTCCGCGGCCCTTCAAGAGCTTCAAGGGCCGCACCTATGCCGCGGCGGTGTCGCCGGAATCCTCCGAGATCATGGCGAGACTCGGCATCGGGCTGCTGATCATCCCGCAAAAGCCGTGGGACGCGGTGACGACCGAGCTGGAGAATTACCGCCGCATCTACCGCCAGGTGAACAAGACGGACGCGCCGCCGCCCGTGCTCGCCGGCTGGGTGTTCTGCGACGAGAACGCCGGCCGCGCCGAGGAGATGGCGCGCGAATATATCGGCGGCTATTGGCAGACGGTGCTCAAACATTACGAGCTGGAAGGCGATCATCTCACCAGGACCAAAGGCTATGAGAGCTACGGCGCGATGCAGAAGATGATCAGCACGCCGGGTGCGAGGGATTCGATGATCGATTTCTTCCTCGGCCTGCAGGTCTACGGCACGCCGGACCAGTGCTGCGAGCGCATCTTCGATTTTTCGGCGCGGCTCGGCGCGGAGACCTTCACCGGCGTCTTCTCCTATGCCGGCATGCCCTACGACATGGCCGAAAAGAACCTCCGGCTGTTCGCCTCCGAGGTGATGCCGCGGCTGAAGGCGCACCAGCCGGCGCGCGCGAGGGCGGCGGAGTAGCCGGCATGCCGACGCCCGCCGACGTCCGGAAATTCGCGCTCTCGCTCGAGGGCGTGACGGAGATCGACCATTTCGCGCGGCCGGCCTATCGGACGACCAAGCGCATCTTCGCCGTGATGCGGCCCGACGGGCTCTATCTCAACCTCGACGACGAGCGGAAGGAGTTCCTGTTCGAAGCCGACCCGAAGGTGTTCGTGAAGTATATGTGGGGCAAGCGCGCAAACGTCATCGTGCAGATCGGAAAGATCGGCAAGCGCGAGCTCGAAGCGCTGATCCGCGAAGCGTGGGAAAAGAACCGTCCGGCGGCGAGGAAGACGACGTCACCGCCCGAACGGCGCAAGGCACCGTTGCGCCGGACGCGCTAATCGCGGCGCCTGCGATCCACTAGCCTTGCGGGGCGCGGATCGGAGGACTGGCCATGGAAATGATCGACCTGGCGGAGAAATTTTCGCTGTTCGACGAGACCTGGCGGCCCAAGACCGTCGCCCGTCCGAACGGACAGGAGGTGAAACTCGTCAAGGTCGAAGGAGTCTTTCCCTGGCACCGCCATGCCGGCATCGACGAGCTGTTCCTGGTCTGGCGCGGAACCTTCCGCGTCGAATTCCGCGACGCGAGCGTCGAACTTTCGCCCGGGCAGATGATCGTCGTGCCGCGCGGCGTCGAACATCGCACCGTTTCCGAGGGCGGCGCCGAAGTTCTGATCTTCGAGCCGTGCGACGTCGTGAA
>DATJZB010000045.1:0-138946 GCA_035499335.1 Rhizomicrobium sp.
CATCGCCGACAATGCGGCGGCGACGCCCACCGCCAAGCTCGCGCTGCTCGAAGACCTGCGCGCCAATCTCGTCGGCGAGGCCGGCGACGCGCCGGAAGCGGTGGCGCTGCGCGAGGTGCTGGCCGAGCGCGGCCTGACCAACGCGCACGCGCTCGAGCTGCTCGCCGCCTTCCGCCAGGACGTGACCAAGCAGCGCTACAATAGCTGGCACGAGCTGCTCGACTATTGCCGCTACTCGGCGGTGCCGGTCGGCCGCTTCGTGCTCGACGTGCACGGCGAGAGCCGCGACACCTGGCCCGCGAACGATGCCCTATGCACGGCGCTGCAGATCATCAATCACCTGCAGGACTGCAAGAACGACTATCGCGAGCTCGACCGCGTCTACATTCCGCTCGACATGCTGGAACGGGCCAGCCTCTCGACCCTGGCGCTGGCCAAGGACAAGAGTTCGCTGGCGCTGCGCGGGGTGCTGACCGAGATGGTGCGCCGGACAGAGGAGCTTCTCGCGACGTCAAAACCCTTCGCCAGCCAGATCAAGGACCGCCGGCTCAGCCTCGAGGTGAGCGTCATCCAGACCCTGGCCGAGGACCTGGCGCAGCGCCTGCTCGACTTCGATCCGCTGTCGGAGCGCGTACATCATACGCGCGGCGAAATGCCCGGATTGCTGTTACGCAGCGTCCGCCATTTTGTCTCCGCGCGGCTTGGGCCTAAAAGGACGGGTCTCGAATCTGCGTCCCGCCCATGAGTCTCGCCGAACCGCAAACCGTCGTACAGGCCGCCCAGCAAAAGGCATCGAACAGCTCGTTCTATTCGGCCATGCGGCTGATGCCCAAGGCCGAGCGCGAAGCCATGTTCGCGATCTACGGCTTTTGCCGGCTGGTCGACGACATCGCGGACGACGGCATCGGCACGCGGGCGGAGCGGAAGGCCGAACTCGTCAAGTGGCGCGTCGACCTGGACGAGCTCTATGCGGGTCATCCGCCCGAGCGGACGAACTTCCTGGTCGAACCTGTCCGGCGCTACGGCCTGCGCAAGGAAGACTTCCTCACCGTCATCGACGGCATGGACATGGACGTCGACGCAGACATCGTCGCGCCGGATTTGAAGACGCTCGAACTCTATTGCGAGCGCGTGGCGAGCGCGGTGGGCCGTCTTTCGATCAAGGTGTTCGGCATGGAGGAGGGGCCCGGTTTCGAACTCGCCCACCATCTCGGCCGCGCGCTGCAACTGACGAACATCCTGCGCGACATCGACGAGGATGCGGCCATCGGACGACTGTATCTGCCGCGCGAATATCTGGACGCGGCAGGCATCGCGACACGCGATCCGAAGGCGGCCATCGCCGATCCGCGCATCGACGAAGTCTGCCGGCGGGTGGCCCGTGACGCGCACGCCTATTACGAAAGCGCAGCCGCGGTTCTCGCCAGGCGTCCCAAGGGACGCATCGGAACACCGCGGCTGATGGGCGCGGTGTACGGCGAAATCCTGCGCCAGACCGAAGCCGTCGGCTGGAAGCCGCCGCGCAGCCGCGTCAGCCTCGGCAAGGCCCGGCTGCTTTCGATCGTGGTGCGGCACGGCCTCTTCGGATGAGCACGGCCTATGTCGTCGGCGGCGGTCTGGCGGGACTGTCCGCCGCGGTTCTGCTCGCGGAGAACGGACGCGAGGTCGAGCTGATCGAAGGCGCGCCGCAAGCCGGCGGCCGCTGCCGCTCCTATTTCGATCCGGTGCTGGGCCAGATCATCGACAACGGCAACCACCTGGTGCTGTCCGGCAATCACGGCGTGATGTCCTATCTGCGCAGCATCGGCGCGGAGTCTGCGCTCGCCGGTCCCGACCGCGCCGAGTTCAACTTCGCCGACATCCGGAGCGGCGCGAAGTGGACGATCCGACCGAACGAAAGCGCGCTGGCGTGGTGGATCTTCTCGGCCGCACGACGCGTTCCGGACACCGGACCGCTCGACTATCTCGCGCTGCTGCGCCTCTTGCTCGCCCCGCCCGACGCGCGGATCGGCGAGGTCATCCGCTGCGAGGGCGCGCTGTGGGACCGGCTGCTGCAGCCGTTCCTGCTCGCGACCTTGAACGCCGAACCGAAGGACGCGTCGGCGGCCCTTGCCGGCGCGGTGATTCGCGAGTCGCTCGCCCGGGGCGGACGCGCCTATCATCCGCGCATCGCGCATCCCACGCTGGCCGCCGCCTTCGTCGATCCGGCGCTCGCGTTTCTGGCGCGCAAGGGCGCGACGGTGCGCATGGGCCAGCGCGTCCGCGCCCTCGACCTCGCGGACGCCGAAGTCCGCGCGATCCATTTGCCCGACACGACGATCGCCGTCGGGCGGGACGACAGCGTCATCCTGGCGACGCCGCCCTGGACCGCGAGCGAACTGGTTCCCGGCATCTCCGTGCCGACGGAATTCCGTTCGATCGTCAACGCACATTTCCGGATCGCGCCGCCGGCCGGCACGCCGCTGATGACCGGCGTCATCGGCGGCGCGGCGGAGTGGATTTTCGCCTTTGCCGACCGGATCTCGATCACGGTCAGCGGCGCGGACGCCATCGTCGACAAGGACCGCGAGGAACTCGCCCGGAACTTCTGGTCGGACGTGTCCGAAGTGTTTGGCCTTTCCGCCGACCTGCCGCCCTGGCAGATCGTCAAGGAACGCCGCGCCACCTTCGCCGCCACCCCGGAACAGGCCGCCCGGCGCCCCCAAACGGCGACCCGCTGGTCGAACCTGTTGCTCGCGGGCGACTGGACGGATACCGGCCTTCCCGCCACCATTGAAGGCGCCGTCCGATCCGGGCAAAAAGCGGCCCGGCTCGCGCTATCCAGGACCTGAAACCTCCGCATGAACCAGATTGTGATCGCACGGGAAGGAACCATCGCCGTCGACAAGATGCTCGGCGCGGCGACCGAGGCGCTGCTCCAACAGCAGCGCGCCGACGGTCACTGGGTGTTCGAGCTCGAAGCCGACGCGACCATCCCGTCCGAATACGTCCTGCTCGTGCACTACCTCGCCGAGACGCCCGATCTCGAGCTGGAGCGGAAGATCGGCAACTATCTCCGGCGCATCCAGGCCGAACATGGCGGCTGGCCGCTCTTTCACGGCGGTCCGTTCGATCTGTCCGCGACGGTCAAAGCCTATTTCGCGCTCAAGATGATCGGCGACGACATCGACGCACCGCACATGAAGCGCGCGCGCGAGGCGATCCATGCGCGCGGCGGCGCGATCAAGGCGAACGTCTTCACGCGCATCCTGCTGGCGCTCTACGGCGAGACCTCGTGGGCGAACGTGCCAACCGTTCCCGTCGAACTGATCCTGCTGCCGCGCTGGTTTCCCATTCATCTCTCGAAGATGAGCTATTGGGCGCGCACCGTGATCGTGCCGCTGCTGGTGCTGGCCGCGCTCAAGCCCCTCGCGCGCAATCCGCGCGGCGTCCACGTGCCGGAACTCTTCGTTCCCGGCGTTCCCGTCGTCTCGCCGCGCGCGCCGCACCAGAGCCGCGGCTGGTCGGCGTTTTTCGCCGCGCTCGACTGGCTGCTGAAGCGCGTGGAGCCGTACTGGCCGCGGGCCTTGCGCCGGCGCGCCATCGAAACCTGCGTGCGATGGACGACGGAGCGCCTCAATGGCGAAGACGGACTCGGCGCGATCTATCCCGCCATGGCCAACAGCGTGATGATGTACGATGTGATGGGCGCGCCGCCGGACGATCCCGGCCGCGCCGTCGCACGCAAGTCGGTCGAGCTCTTGCTGGTCGTCAAGGACGACGAAGCCTATTGCCAGCCCTGCGTCTCACCCGTGTGGGACACCGCGCTCGCCGCGCACGCCCTGATGGAAGCGAAGGAGGATCGCGCCGACGCCGCCGTCGCGCGCGGCCTCGAATGGCTCAAGACGCGCCAGGTGCTCGACGTGAAGGGTGACTGGGCGGAGGAGCGGCCGAACGTTCGGCCGGGCGGCTGGGCGTTCCAGTACAACAACGCCTATTACCCCGATCTCGACGACACGGCGGTCGTCGTCATGGCGCTCGATCGCGCCAAGGAGCGCGCCGCGCCGCACGCCGACTATGCGATGCCGATCGCGCGCGGCCGTGAATGGGTCGAGGGACTGCAGAGCCGCAACGGCGGCTGGGGCGCCTTCGATGCCGACAACGCCTACTACTATCTCAACAACATCCCCTTCGCGGATCACGGCGCCTTGCTCGATCCGCCGACGGACGACGTCAGCGGGCGCTGCATCGGCATGCTGGCGCAGCTCGGCGCCGGCGCAGACGACCCGCATGTGGCGCAGGGGATCGCGTTCCTGCGCCGCTCCCAGCTCGCCGACGGAAGCTGGTTCGGCCGCTGGGGCGTCAACTACATCTACGGCACCTGGTCCGCGCTGGCGGGACTGAACGCCGCTGGCCTCGCCAACGACGATCCGGCGATGCGCAACGCCGCCCGGTGGCTGGTCGAAATCCAGAACAAGGATGGCGGCTGGGGCGAGGATTGCGACAGCTACCGGCTCGACTATAGCGGCTATCGACACGCGCCTTCGACCGCGTCGCAGACGGCGTGGGCGCTGCTCGGACTGATGGCCGCCGGCGAGGTCGATTCCCCCGCGGTGGCGCGCGGCATCCGCTATCTCGAAGCGACGCAGGCGGACGACGGCCTGTGGCCGCAGGAGCATTACACCGGCGGCGGGTTCCCGCGCGTGTTCTATCTGCGCTACCACGGCTATCCGAAGTTCTTCCCGCTCTGGGCCGTCGCGCGCTACCGGAATCTCAAGGCCGGAAATTCGCGCCGCGTGTCCTACGGACTGTGATGTCGGTCATCGCCGTTACCGGTCTGGCGCGGGAAGCCAAGATAGCGCGGCGCGCGCGCGCCGTTGCGGTGATCGGCGCGGGCGATGCGCAGCTCCTCGCCAGCCGCCTGGAAGAAGCCATCCGCGCCGGCGCCAAGGGCATCGTCAGTTTCGGAATCGCGGGCGGGCTCGCCCCGCTGCTCAAGCCGGGCGACGTCGTGATCGCGACGCATGTGGTGCATGGCGAAGAGCGCTATCCGACCGATCCCAGATGGACCGCGCTGCTGCGCCAGAAGCTGCCGCAGGCGACGCCGGCGATCCTCGTCGGCCACGGCGAGATCGTTTCCCATATCGACGGCAAGCGGCGGTTGTTCGCGCTGTCTGGGGCGCACGCCGTCGACATGGAATCGCACATCGCCGCGCGCATCGCGAAACAGCACGGCATCCCGTTCGTCGCCATCCGGACGATCTCGGACGCCGCGACGCGCGGCCTGCCGCCCGCCGCGCTCGTGCCGCTGAAGCCGAGCGGGCGCCTCCATCTCGCGCGCGTGCTCGCCGCGGTGGCGAAGGATCCGCTGCAGGTTCCCGATCTGATGACGACGGGCCGCGAAGCCGGACGGGCCTTCCGCGCGCTACTCCGCAGCCGCGACGCTCTCGGGCTCGGACTCGCGTGCCCGTATCTCGGCTAGCTTGTTTTCGACATGGGCCGAGAACACGAACTCCGCCGGGCGCTGCTTGCTCGTGTCGATGTCGGGCGCCATCGGCCCCGAAGTCTTGACGCCGCGCACGGCGAGCGGGATCAGCTTGTGCGGATGCTTGATCGAATCGATCACCGCAGTTCCTTCGAAACCGCAATGGACCATGCAGTCCTTGCACTTCTCGTACTTGCCGACGCCGTACTTGTCCCAGTCCGTGCCGTCGATCAGTTCCTTGAAGGTCTTCACATAGCCTTCGCCGAGCAGGTAGCACGGCTTCTGCCAGCCGAAGACGCAGCGCAGCGGCATCGACCAGGGCGTGCACTCATAGGTCTGGTTGCCGGCGAGGAAATCGAGGAACAGCGGCGATTGGGTGAATTCCCACTTCTTGCCGCCATTGCCGCGGCTAAGGATGTCGCGGAACAGGTTCTTGGTGCGCTCGCGGTTGAGGAAGCTGTCCTGGTCCGGCGCGCGCTCATAGGCATAGCCCGGCGAGATCGTGATCCCGTCCAGGCCCATCTCCATCATCGTGTCGAAGAACTTTGCGACGCGTTCGGGAATGGCGTTGGAGAACAGCGTGCAGTTGATCTGCGTGCGGAATCCCTTTGACTTGGCCAGCTTGATCGCGTCGATCGCCTTCTCGTAGACGCCATCGAGGCAGACCGAGTGGTCGTGCATAGCCTTGTCGCCGTCGAGATGGATCGACCAGGTGAAATTGGCGTGCGGCTTGTACTGGTCGATCTTCTTGGTCATCAAAAGCGCATTGGTGCACAGGATGACGAACTTGTTGCGGTCGAGGAAACCCTGGACGATCTGCGGCATCTCGCGATGCAGCAGCGGTTCGCCGCCGGCGATTGAAACGGCCGGCGCGCCGCATTCGTCGATGGCGTCCATGCAGTCCTGGTAGGACAGGCGCTGGTTCAGGATGTCGTCGGGATAGTCGATCTTGCCGCAGCCGGCGCAGGCCAGGTTGCAGCGGAACAGCGGCTCCAGCATGAGCACGAGGGGATAGCGCTTCCTGCCCGTCAGGTGCTGCTTGACCACATAGCTGCCGATGCGCGCAGCCTGATGAACCGGAATGCCCACTTTGTTCTCCGTTCCTACGCCGCGGGGGCGCGATCGTTCCTCAGTTCGGCCGGAAGGCGGAACTCGATATGCTCTTTCTTGCCGTCCATCTGCGACACCTCGACGGGTTCGATCCGGCCGAGCGCCGCGATCACGTCTTCGACGAGGCGTTCCGGCGCCGAGGCGCCCGCCGTAAGCCCGACCACGGTCTTGCCGCGGATCCATTCCGGATTGAGCTCGCTGCCGTCGGCGATCAGATAGCTCGGCACGCCGACTTCGCGGCCGATCTCGCACAGGCGGTTCGAGTTCGAGCTGTTCTTCGCGCCGACGACCAGGATGACCTCGACGAGCTTCGCCAGGTCGCGCACCGCCGTCTGGCGATTTTGCGTCGCATAGCAGATGTCGGTCGTCTCCGGCCCGACGATGTCCTTGAACCTCGCCTTCAGCGCGAGAATCACGCTCTTCGTGTCGTCGATCGAGAGCGTCGTCTGGGTGATGTAGGCGACGGGCGTTTCGTCCGGAATGTCGAGCGCGGCGACGTCGCGTTCGGACTGGACGAGATGCACCGGCGCGCCGACCTGACCCATCGTGCCTTCGACCTCCGGGTGGCCGGCATGTCCGATCAGGATCAGCTTGCGGCCGCTTCCGGCGTACCGCTTGCCCTGATTGTGCACCTTGGAAACCAGCGGGCAGGTCGCATCGAGCACGGGTAGACCGCGCGACTGCGCATCCTTGACCACGGCTTGCGGGACGCCGTGGGCGCTGAAGACGGTCACGGCGCCGTCCGGAACCTCGTTGAGTTCCTCGACGAAGCGGGCGCCCTTGTTCTTGAGCGTGTCGACGACATGCTTGTTATGGACGATTTCGTGACGGACGTAGACGGGTTCGCCATATTTCTCGAGCGCCCGCTCGACGATGTCGATCGCGCGCACCACGCCAGCACAGAATCCACGGGGTTGGGCGAGAACGACTCGCATCTCGACTCCTGTCGTGGGGCAATCTTCGCCCGGATCGGTGCCTATAGCCAGCATCAGGGTGCAGTGCAACCGGCACAAGATTACAACAGTGCGACTAGCATTTACGCAGTTTGGGAGGTAGGGCTGACCTCGAAGCAAGACGAATATGTTACGATCAGCCTCTCGAAATTACCCCTGCCGTACTTGGGGGATTAGGACCGGCGGGTAACACGGGGTATTCATGGTGAGGACTCAAGGCGGGGCGCCGCTCAGAACGGCAGGCTCTGTGTCCGTCGCGTTGCCGAGCGCCATGCAGGACGCCTCGCGGATCGTCGATGCGACGCTCGACCAGGTCCTGCCCAAGCCGCACGGCCTGCATGCGCGGGTCCAGGAGGCGATGCGCTACGCGACCTTTGCCGGCGGCAAGCGTCTGCGGCCGTTCCTCGTCCTGAATTCGGCCCGGCTGTTCGGCGTCCCGCTGGCGCGGGCCGCGCGTGTCGCCGCCGCCATCGAGGTGCTCCACACCTACTCACTCGTGCATGACGATCTTCCCTGCATGGACGACGATGATCTGCGCCGCGGCCGGCCGACCACGCACATCGCCTTCGACGAGATGACGGCCGTGCTGGCGGGCGACGCGCTCCTGACGGTCGCCTTCGAGATTCTCGCCCATCCCGACACGCATCCGTCGGGAGAGGTTCGCAGCGCGCTCGTCCTGCGTCTCGCCGAAGCGTCGGGCAGCAACGGCATGATCGGCGGGCAGATGATCGACATGCAGGCCGCGCAGAGCGCTTTCGGCGCCGACGAGATCGTGCTGCTCCAGCGCCTGAAGACCGGACAGCTTTTCGAGTTCTCCTGCGAGGCCGGCGCGATCCTCGGCGAGGCCAAACAGGAAGACCGCGATCGCCTGCGGTCCTATGCGCGCGACATGGGCCTCGTATTCCAGATCACCGACGATCTCCTGGATGTGACGAGCACCGCCGAGAAGACCGGCAAGGCCGTCGGCAAGGACAAGGAGCAGGGCAAAGCGACGCTGGTTTCCATCCTGGGCGTTGACGGGGCGCGCACCGAGGCCGAAAAGCTCGCCCGCCGCGCCGCTGCCACACTTGCCCCTTACGGCAATGCGGCGCCCGAACTGTGCGAACTTCCGCTCTTCTTGCTCGACAGGGAATCCTGATGTCAGACAATTCGCGGACCCCGCTGCTCGACGCGATCAAGCTCCCGGCCGACCTGCGCCGGCTCGAGAAGTCGCGCCTCAAGCAGGTGTCCGACGAACTGCGCAGCGAACTGATCCATGCCGTCTCCGAAACCGGCGGACATTTCGGCGCCGGTCTCGGGGTCGTCGAGCTGACCGTGGCGCTGCATTACGTCTTCAAGACGCCGGAAGACCGCGTGATCTGGGACGTCGGGCATCAAGCCTATCCGCACAAGATTCTCACCGGCCGGCGCGCGCGCATCCGCACCATCCGCAAGCCCGGCGGGCTTTCAGGCTTCACCCGCCGCAGCGAAAGCCCGTTCGACCCGTTCGGCGCGGCGCACTCCTCGACCTCGGTCTCGGCGGGACTCGGCATGGCCGTGGGCCGCGACCTTCTCGGCAAGGACAATCACGTCATCGCGGTGATCGGCGACGGCGCGATGAGCGCGGGCATGGCCTATGAGGCGATCAACAATGCCGGCGCGCTCGGCAGCCGCCTGCTCGTCGTGCTCAACGACAACGACATGTCGATCGCGCCGGCGACCGGTGCGCTCAACAAGCATCTCAACGAACTCACCGTCACGAAATCGGGCGAGAACACGCTGTTCGAGAAGCTCGGCATGCGCCATGTCGGCCCGGTCGACGGGCATGACGTCGACGCGCTGGTGAAGGTGCTCGAGCAGATTCGCGACGATCAGGACGGCGGTCCGGTGCTGCTGCACGTCGTCACGCGCAAGGGTCACGGCTACCCGCCGGCCGAAGCGGCGGCGGACAAGGGCCACGCGGTCTCGAAGTTCGACTTAGCGACGGGCGTCCAGGCCAAGGCCAAGGCCGGCGCGCCGACCTACACCAGGGTGTTCGCCGATTCGCTGATCGCCGAGGCCAAGGCCGACCCCAGAATCGTCGCGGTGACCGCGGCGATGCCGTCCGGCACCGGGCTCGACCTTTTCGGCAAGGCGTTTCCCGAGCGCACCTTCGACGTCGGCATCGCCGAGCAGCACGCGGTGACCTTCGCCGCCGGACTCGCCGCGGAAGGGCTCAAACCCTTCGCCGTGATCTATTCGACGTTCCTGCAGCGCGCCTACGACCAGGTGGTACACGACGTCGCGATCCAGAATCTGCCGGTGCGCTTCGCCATGGACCGTGCCGGCCTGGTCGGCGCGGACGGCGCGACGCATGCCGGCAGCTTCGATCTCGCCTATCTCTGCTGCCTGCCCAACTTCGTGGTGATGGCCGCGGCCAACGAAGCCGAGCTCGTGCACATGGTCGCCACCGCCGCCGCCTACGACAAGGGACCGATCGCGCTGCGCTATCCGCGCGGCGAAGGCACCGGCGTCGCGCTTCCCGAACGCGGCGAAGTGCTGCCCATCGGCAAGGGCCGCGTGGTGCGCGAAGGCAAGGAAGTCGCCATCCTCAGCCTCGGCACGCGGCTCGCGGCGGCGCTCGAGGCGGCCGACCAGCTCCGCGCGCAGGGCATTTCCTGCACGGTCGCGGATGCCCGCTTCGCCAAGCCGGTCGACGAGGAACTGGTGCGGCGCCTGGTGCGCAACCACGGCATGCTGGTGACGATCGAGGAAGGCTCGGTCGGCGGGTTCGGCTCGCACGTGCTGCATTTCCTCGCCAACGAGGGGCTGCTCCGCCCCGGACTCGAAGTGCGGACGATGACGCTGCCAGACGTCTTTCAGGAGCATGACGATCCGGCGCGCCAGTACGAGACGGCGGGCCTCGCCGCCGCCGACATCGCCCGCGTCGTCGCGGCGCATTTCGTCAAGAAGGCCTCCGCGCGCGGCTAGGCGGCAAAATTTCGCCGCGATTGCCGCGTATCCGCGTCCGGTCCGGCAGGTTCATGGAGAACGCGATGCATAGGTGGATGCTGAAACTCTCGCTGGCGCTGACGCTGGCCGCCGCGCTGGTGGCGCCTGCGGCGCGCGCCGATACGGCCGATCCGGCGACGCCCGCCGTGCAGGCTTTCTACGCCGCGCTGCTCGACGGCATGAAGGGCGGCAAGACGCTCGGCAACCAGGGCCGCTACGACAAGCTCAAGCCCGTCGTCGAGCAGACCTTCGACCTCGGCACGATGATCAAATATGCCGTCGGCCCGGCCTGGAGCACGGCGTCGCCCGACGACCAGAAGGCGCTTTCGGACGCCTTCGCGCGCATGACCGTCGCGCAATATGCGGGCAATTTCTCGGACTTCGACGGCGAGAAGTTCGTCGTCGAGCCCAAGGCCGACATCCGCGGCACCGATCACTATGTGAAGACCTCGCTGGTCGCCAAGGACCAGACCGTGCAGTTCATCTACCGCATGCGCCAGTTCGGCAACGACTGGCGGATCATCGACATCCTGCTCGACGGTTCGATCAGCCAGCTCTCGGTCTATCGCTCGGATTTCGCCGCGACGCTGAAATCGGGCGGCGCGCAGGCGCTGGTCAAGAAGATCAATACGCTCGCCGACAAGGCGCTGAAGGGCTAGTTCACGCCTTGACGGGCGGCGCGCCCATCAGCGCGGGCATGAAGAACAGCGTGGTCGCCAGCGTCCAGGCGAGCGAGATCATCAGCAGCTCGCCCATGCTCGCCGTGCCGGGATGGCTCGATAGCCACAGGCTGCCGAAGCCCGAAGCGGTCGTCAGCGCGCTGAAGATCACCGCGCGCGTCAGGCTGGACTGCAGCAGATCGATCTGTCCCGCGCGCCAGGCCATCACGAAGTAGATGTTGAAGGCGACGCCGATGCCGAACAGCAGCGGCAACGCGATCACGTTGGCGAAGTTCAGCTGCAGCCCGATCGCGACCGAGGTGCCCAGGGTCAGAAGGCCGGTCAGGACGAGCGGGATGATCGTCAGCATCACGTCGCGCGCCCGGCGCAGCACCGCGATCAGCAGGATCGTGATCACGGCGAAGGACAGGACGCCCGCCTCGATGAAGGCATCGACGATGGTGGTGCCGGATTCGCGGATGGAGATCGGCGCGCCCGTCGCGGTCGGCGCGATCTTCAGGACCGCCTTGCTGAACTGGGTCAGCGACCCATTGCTGCCCGAGGTGTCCTTGGGAAACACCTGGATGCGCGCCGAGCCGTCGGCGGCGATCCAGTCGCGCACCATGTCCGGCGGCATCGACGAAATCGTCACGGGCGCCGCCTGGAGCGACGCGCTCATCTGCGCCAGCATGGTCTTCATGCCCGGCACCAGCGCCGCGCTCGCCCGCGCGCGCAGCGCCGCTCCGCCGCCCGCGAGGTGCGAGAGGATGGCGGCGAGGCGTTCGGCCGACGCGGCGGCGGGTCCGCCCGTCCTGGCGGCAGCGTGCAGCGACGCGGCGGTCGCGGTCAGACTCGCCGCGACGTCTGCGTCGCTCGGGTCCGGCTTCACCGAGAACGGGTTGATCGTCGAATCGAGCAGCATGTTCGCGTCACCGATCAGCGCCAGCTTGCGCGTCTGGTCGCCGGGAACGAAGTCCGCCAGCGTGATGGCCTGGCCGACGGAAGGAATGTCCGAGAGTTTCCGCGACAGCGCCTTCGCCGCATCGAGATCGGGCGCGAGCACGTCGATCGTGTTGGGCGAGGTCAGCGGATCCTTCATCAGGTCGAGGATCGTGGAGACCGATTCCGTCCTGGCGCTGCGCAGGTCGAGCGGGTTGAAGTCGAACTTGACGAAGGTGACGAGGATGAGCGCCACGCCGCCCACCGCGGCCGCCGCGGCGATCACTTCGCGGCGATGCGAGACCATGACCCGATCGACCGTCCGGAAGAATCCGAAGCCGATGCCTTCCGCCTCGCCGCCGGGATTGGCCAGCATGAGCAGCGCGGGCAACAGCGTGATGCACAGCACGAAGGCCACGATCATGCCGATGCCCGCGACGAGCCCGAGCTCGGCGACGCCGACATAGCTGGTCGGCAGGAACGAGAAGAAGCCCGCGGCCGTCGCCGCCGCCGCCAGCGCCAGCGGCGTGCCGACGCCGCGGCCGGCGCGGATCAGGGCGGGCCGCAGTGCGTCGCCGGCATGACGCTCGGCGCGATAGCGGACGCAGAACTGGATGCCGAAATCGACACCGATGCCGACGAAGAGCGCGACGAAGGCGATCGAGATGATGTTGAAGACGTGCGCGGCCATCAGTCCCAGCGCCATCGTGATCGACAGGCCGACGAACAGCGTGACGAGGATGCAGGCGATGATGCGGAACGAGCGCACCGCGAGCCACAAGGTCAGGAGCACGGCGCCGAACATGGCGCCGATCATCAGCGCGGCACGGTCGGCGAGCGTCCCGAATTCCTCGTCCGACAGCGGCACGGGACCAGTGAGGCGCACGCGCACGCCGTTCTGCGGCGTCAGATGCAGCGCTGCCGCCGCGGCGCGGATCGCAGTCGAGGCCGTCTCGCCAGGCTCGAGCGCGCCAAAGTCGAGCACGGGTTTGACCTCGATGAAGCGCCGCGTCTCCAGCGGCGAGGCGCTCGCGCCGGTGATCAGCGACCGCCAGGAGAGGAAGGCCGTCTCGCCGTGCGCGACGCGGCCGAGCGTGTCGCCGAAGCCGGCGATCGGACGCTGCAGGTCCGACAATTTCGCCTGCCCGCGCGCGACGCCGTCGAGCGCCGTCTTCAGGCTGTTCATGATGCCGCGCAGGGACGGATCGGCCGCCAGCGGACCGAGGAACGGCTGGGCCGCGATCATCTGTTCGGTCGAGGCCTTCACGTCGTCATAGGACAGGAACAGCAATCCGTTCCGGTTGAAGAAGGCCCCGCCGTCGGGCCGGCGCACCGACGTGAAGACCTTCTTCTGGCCCGACAGCGCATCGCTGAGCGCAGCGGTGCCCGCTTCGGCAAGTTCCGGCGTCGCGCCGTCGACGACGACGAGGATCAGGTTGACCTGTTGGGGAAACAGCTTGTCGAAATGGTTCTCGCGCTGGCGCCAGTCGACATTGGGAGAAATCAATTTCGTGCTGTCGGTGTCCATGTTGAAATTGGACGCGGTGTAGAAACCGCTGGCGAGACCGAGCGCGATGCCCGCCGCGGCTACCCATCCGGGCACGCCGCTGCAAACCGCAACGATGCGTTCGACGATTGTCATGCCGTTGTGTAGCGGACGGCTAGAAGTCGGGCAAACCCTGTACGTCCGGCTCGCCGTTGCGAATTGCCGCGTCGCGCGACTGCCGGTAGAGGCTGCGCGTCGTCGCGTAGAGGTCGATCGATGAGCGCTGGATCTCGCGCAATTCGTTGATGCTCTGCGATCTCGCATCGACGAAACCGAGCGCGCTCCGGCCCCACGAATAGTAGAACTTGTGGTGCCAGTGCACGTAGCCGAGCGGGTCCAGATAGTGGTCGACGAAACCGCCGGCGATATCGCGCGGTACCGCCGGGCCGATCAGCGGCAGCACGAGATAAGGTCCCTCGCCGACGCCGTACACGCCCATGGTCTGCCCGAAATCCTCTTCGTGATAGGGCATGCCCCAGTCGGTGGCGACGTCGAACACGCCGACGAATCCGAGCGTGGTGTTGGCGGCGAACCGGCCGATCGCCTCGCCGCCGCGTTCGAAATTGCCCTGCAGCACGTCGTTCGCGAAGGTCACGGGCAGGTGGAGGTTGGTCAGGAAATAGTGCAGGTGCTCGCGGATCGGTCCCGGCGTGATGCTGTGATAGAAGGTCGCCACCGGCAGCGCGACGCGGTTGTCCAGGGCGTGATTGACGGCAAAGACGTCGCGGTTGAGCGGCTCGAGCGGGTCGTTCTGCTCCACCGACTCAGGCGTCGTCGAGCAGCCGGCGAGCCACGCGCCGACCGCCAGCACCGCCGCAACACGGACTATGTTCCAGCACTTCCCCAAGTGTTCGCCCACCAAGCTCGATGGCAGCAAGACTAGCGACACTTTCGGGCTCCCGTCTATGCCCGCAACCCGTCCGGTTCGATATACATCCTTTCTGTCACCGGCCGCTTCGTCACGGTGAATCGCCCTTCGAAGACTGTCGAAGACCTGTCGGGGCCGCCTCGGAAAAAAAGATTAAACGCGGGGCCGCGCCGCCGGATTGGCGCGACAGCCGGCCGACATGGCGGCACCCGCCCCGGCGCGGCGGGATGCGCGCCGTCCGGCCGCGGAATGGTCGGGAAAACGGACGGATCGGGCGCGCTTGCGGCGCCGCTCGCAAGATACTTACTATTCGAACGGCAATCGGACTTAAGCAGAGACCGCGGCAAAAGCGGCCGGCAAGGGGAGCGGCAGGGCATGACAGATCGGGTGCAGGCGCGCTCGGTTCCGGATCCGCGGTGACGCGGGTCGATGCACATCAGCACTTCTGGCGCCTCTCGCGCGGCGACTATGCGTGGCTGACGCCGGCCGACTTTCCCAGGATCGCGCGGGATTTCCTTCCCGCCGATCTCGCGCCCCTGCTCCAGGCCGCGAAGATCGACAAGACCGTGCTGGTGCAGGCCGCGCCGACGACGGCCGAAACCGCTTTCCTGCTCGAACTGGCGCACGCCACGCCTTTCGTCGGCGGGGTGGTGGGCTGGGTCGACTTCGAGGCGCCCGACGCGGACAGCCAGATCGTTCGCCTGGCGGCGGATTCCAGGACAGTCGGCGTGCGGCCGATGATCCAGGATATCGCGGACCCGGACTGGATGCTGAAGCCCGCGCTCAAGCCGGCGATCGACGCCGTCATACGCTCCGACCTCTGCTTCGATGCGCTGGTCAAGCCGCGCCATCTTCCCGCGCTGCGCGAGTTTCTCGAGCGCTATCCCGATCTGTCCGTCGTGATCGACCACGGCGCCAAGCCCGACATCGCAGGCCTCGGACACGAATTGTGGTCGATGCTGATGCGCGACATCGCCCGCAACACCGGCGCGAGATGCAAGCTGTCGGGACTGGCGTCGGAGGCCGGTGCGGGCTGGACGGCGCAAGGCCTGAAGCTCTATGTCGACGTGCTGCTGGAGAATTTCGGCGCCTCGCGCATCATGTGGGGCAGCGACTGGCCGGTGCTCAACGAAGTGGGCGACTACGGATCCTGGCTGACGGCGTGCGAGACGTTGACGCGTCAGCTTTCGCCTACCGAACGCGACAGCATATTCGGCGGCACGGCCGCGGCATTCTACGGACTGGGCGCATGAGCTATCCGCGGGCGACGCAGGAACAGATCGATTTCTTCGCGCGGCACGGCTGGCTCGTCGTCGAGGACGCCGTGCCCGGCGACATGCTCGACGAGCTCGAACGCCACTGCGACCGCATCCTCGCCGACAAGGAAAAGCTCGCCTTCGACTGGGCCTGGTCGAAGGACGAAGACAAGGACAGCCGCTCGTTCCGCATCGTGCAGTCCTCGCCCAGTTTCGTGTGGAAGGACATCAGGGACGCGCCCTACCGCGCCTGGCTGGTGGAATTCGGCTCCGCGCTGATGAACCAAAAGCTCGAATTCTGGTACGACCAGTTTCTCGCCAAGCCGCCGGGCAAGAGCGCGCCGACCTACTGGCACCAGGACGAGGGTTATTGGGGCGCCAATCTCGACGACAAGGGCGCGACCTGCTGGATTCCTCTCCAGGACGTGACCGTCCAGAACGGCTGCATGCATTTCATCGATGCCGGCCACAAGGACGGCGTCCTCGTCCATCGCGGCGTCGAGGGCGTGCAGAGCGACTTGCTCACCTGCGATCCGGACGAAAGCCGCGCGATCGCCTGCCCGATTTCGCGCGGCAGCGTCACCTTCCACCACTCGAAGACGCCGCACATGACGCCGGCCAATCTGTCCCAGGGCTGGCGCAAGGCCGTGAGCAACCACATGCAGGCCGTCGGCGCCGGCGGCGAGGGCGGTCACTATCCCTGGAAAGTCTATGTCGATCAGCGCACGGGAAAGCGCATCGTGCCGACGACGGGCGGCGTGCCGCGCGAACTGATCGAAGGCCGCAAGAAAATCTGAACCGCGTTTCACGGAGTATGGCATGACCGAATTCAACGGCCTCGGACTTCACTTGGGGAATCTGTCCCGCCTCTCGCGCGCCAGGACGCGCTCCATCAGTCCGGAGAATTTCACCGGCGAGAAGGGCCGGGGCGGCATGTCGACCGACGGACCTGCTGCGAACGCCGCGCGCGGCCTCGGCCAGGGCTGGAAAATCTCGCCCTACATCGTGATCGCGCCGGGCGAGACGCGTACGCTCGCCGACATCGCCGGCATGGGCGCGATCCAACAGATCTGGATGACGATGGCCGGCGGCAAATGGCGCCACGCGATCCTGCGCGCCTATTGGGACGAGCAGGAGCAGCCCTCGATAGAGTGCCCGACGGGCGACTTCTTCTGCGTCGGCTGGGAACGCTTCGCGCAGGTCTCGGCCCTGCCGGTCTGCGTCAATCCCGGCCGCGCCTTCAACTGCTACTGGGAGATGCCGTTCCGCAAGCGCGCGCGCTTCACAATGACCAATCTGAGCGACGAGCGCATGGTCCTCTACTATCAGATCAACTACGCGCTGACCGACGTGCCCGACGACTGCGCCTATTTCCATGCCCAGTTCCGCCGCACCAATCCGCTTCCCTACAAGGAGGTGTTCACGATCCTCGACGGCGTGAAGGGCCGCGGCCACTATGCGGGAACCTACATGGCGTGGGGCGTGAACAATTCCGGCTGGTGGGGCGAGGGCGAGATCAAGTTCTACATGGACGGCGACAAGGAGTTTCCCACCATCTGCGGCACCGGCACCGAGGATTATTTCTGCGGCGCCTTCGATTTCGATCCCGGCGTCGTCGAGCGCGACCGTCCGGGCGGCTCGGCCTATCTCGAGTTCACCACGCCGTTCGCGGGACTGCCGCAGGTGATCCGGCCCGACGGCGTCTACAAGTCCCAGACGCGCTTCGGCATGTACCGCTTCCACGTGATGGATCCGGTGCGCTTCGAAAGCGATCTGCGCATCACCATCCAGGCGCTAGGCTGGCGCACGCACAAGGACCGCCAGTATCTGCCGCTGCAGGACGACATCGCCTCCGTCGCCTACTGGTACCAGACGCTTCCCACCGCGCCGTTCCCCGCGCTGCCCGACCGCGACTATCTGGAAGTCATCTGACGCATGAGCACCGGCAGGCACGATTCCCGGCTCGGGCTGGGAACCAAGGCGATTTACGGCACGGGCCAGTTCGTCGATGCGGTGAGCAGCGGCGTGCTCAGCACCTTCCTCCTTTTCTACCTCAACCAGGTCTGCGGCTTGCCCGGCGCGCTCGCCGGCGCATCGCTGTTCCTGGCGCTGTTCGTCGATGCGTTCGTCGATCCGCTGATGGGATCGATATCGGACAATACGACGTCGGCCTGGGGCCGCCGCCACGGCTTCATGGTCCTCAGCATCGTGCCGATCGTGCTCGGCCTGGGTCTGTTGTTCTCGATACCGAAAGGATTGGGCACGGCGGCGCTGTTCGTCTATGCGACGGCGGCGGCGCTGCTGCTGCGCGTCGGGCTGTCCGGCTACATCGTCCCCTACATCGCGCTGGGCGCGGAGCTTACCGACAATTACGTCGAGCGCTCGTCGGTCGTCGGCTGGCGCATGTTCTTCGGCGTCTTCGCCTCCTTGACGCCGATCATCCTCGGCTACAGCGTCTTTCTCTCCGGAACCAATCTCTACAGCCGTGCGGCCTACATTCCGTTCGGCTGGACCTGCGCGGCGATCATGGGCGTGCTCGGCGCGGTCGCGGCGTTCGGCACGCTGTCGGCGCGCGACCGGCTGCACAAGGCGACGCCCGGCGTCGACCACCCGCTGCGCCGGCTGTTCAACGAAGTCGTCGAGGTCTTCCGCAATCCCTCGTTCCGCCTGCTGTTCTCCAGCGTGCTGATCTTCTTCGTGGCGCAGGGCACGGCGACGGCGCTCGGCCTTCACGGCAGCAAGTTCTTCTGGAAGCTGACGGTGGGCCAGATCCAGCTGCTCGCCGTCGCGATATTGGCCGGCGCGATGGCGGGCATTCCGCTCACCGCGCTGCTCGGCGCCCATGTCGAGAAGAAGGCGATGGTGATCTGGAGCCTCGTCTACATCGTGGTGACGCAGGCCGGCTGGCCGGTGCTGCGCATCGCCGGCATCCTTCCGCCGGGTCCGATCACGGTCGTCGTGCTGACCGGCAATTCGATCGTCGCCGGAATCGCGATCACCTTCCTCACGGTCGGCTTCCAGTCGATGATGGCCGACGCGGCCGACGAGCATGAGCTTCTGTTCGGCGCCCGCCGCGAGGGCCTCTATTTCGCCGGGCTGAGCTTTTCAACCAAGGCGGCGAGCGGTCTCGGCGGCTTCATCGCCGGCCTCGCGCTCGACGCCATCGCCTTTCCCGCCGACCTCGCGGCGAAGGGCGGCGACAAGGCCCATCTTGCCGTCTCGACGGTCAACGATCTCGGCTACATCTACGGTATCGTGCCGGCCGCGATGACCTGCGCCTGCATCCTGCTCACCATGTTCTATCGCATCGACCGCAAGGCCCATGCGAGCATCCAGGCCGACCTCGTCGTCCGCCGCGCCGAGATCCGCACCGAGGTCACCGTCACGCTATCGCAACCGGAGAACTGACATGCCCATCAAGAACCGCATCACCGACATGCTCGGCGTCGAATATCCCATCGTGCAGGCGCCGATGGGCTGGATCGCGCGATCGCAGCTCGCCTCGGCGGTCTCGAACGCCGGCGGCATGGGCATCATCGAAACCTCTTCGGGCGAACTCGACGCGATCAAGGTCGAGATCGCCAGAATGCGCGAACTGACGTCCAAGCCCTTCGGCGTCAACGTGGCGCTGGCCTTCGTGCGTGATCCGGGCATCGTGCAGTTCATCATCGACCAGGGCGTGAAGTTCGTCACCACCTCGGCCGGCGATCCGCAAAAGATCGTCGGCCCGCTCAAGCAGGCGGGTCTCACCGTGTTCCACGTCGTTCCCTCGCTCAAGGCGGCGCTGCGCGCCGTCGATTGCGGAGTCGACGGGCTCGTGGTCGAAGGCGGCGAGGGCGGCGGCTTCAAGAATCCGCGCGACGTCGCGACGATGGTCCTGCTGCCGCTGGTCTGCGAGAAGGTGAAGGTTCCCGTGATCGCGGCCGGCGGCATGGTGGACGGCCGCACCATGGCGGCGGCTTTCATGCTCGGCGCCGAGGGCATCCAGATGGGCACGCGCATGGTGTCGAGCGCGGAATCGCCCGTGCACATGAACTGGAAGAACGCGATCCTCGCGGCGCAGGAAACCGATACCGTCTTCCTCAACCGCTTCGGGCCGGGTCCGGCTTTGCGCGCGCTGCGCACCGAGAAGACCACGCGGATCGAAAAGGAGCCGCCGCCGAACATCATGGCCGAGTTCGGCAAGGCGACGGATCTCTATTTCGGCGGCGACATGGAAGCCTCGATCGCGCTCTCCGGCCAGGTGGCGGGACGCATCGATACGATCAAGCCGGTGGCGCAGGTCATCCGCGAGACCGTCGCGGAATTCCACGACACCATCGCCAGGGCGGCAAAGCAGTATGCGTGAGGGCGCCTAGCCCTGGCGCATGTTGCTCCACACGACCTGCGCCACGCCGATGAGCGCGAAAATCGCGCCATACAGGATCCAGTGCTGGTCGCCGACCATGAAGGATCTGTCGTGCGGTCCGGTCAGCCGCAGACCCTGCAGCACCCAGACGGAACCGCCCAGGACCATCAGAAGTCCGATCAGGCTGCTGACGACGCGCATGGTGATGTTGAAAACGCCCCGCATGTTTCGCCCCTCTTATCTTTGAGGGCGCCAGTCTAGCGCTTCCTGATGCGTTCGTCTCGCAAGGCGGTACGGCGAACCTTGCCGGCGTCATCACGAACATTTTCCATCACGAATTCGAATGTTCGCGGACGCTTGTAAACAACGAGCTTCTCGGCCAGGTGACGGTGCAAATCTTCCTCCGTCAGGCCCGCGCGCGGCTGGATGATGGCGTGGATCTGGTTGCCCAGTTCCTCGTGCGGCAGGCCGATCACGGCGCTCGAGGCGACGAGCGGATGTTCGTCCAGCGCCGCCTCGATCTCGGCCGGATAGACGTTGGCGCCGCCGACAAGGATCATGTCCGTGCGCCGATCGGCGAGATAGAGATAGCCGTCTTCGTCGAAATATCCGATGTCGCCGAGCGACTCCCAGCCGCCCGGCAGCGTGCGCGCTTCGGCGCCGATATAGCGGTAGGAAGCCGGCAGGGTCGGATCGCGCTTCATGTAGACTTCGCCGACCTCGCCCGCCGGCAGCGGATGGCCGTCCGGCGAGAAGGCCTTCATCTGGCCGCCGCCCATCACACGGCCCACCGAACCGCGATGCGCCAGCCACTCCGTGCCCGTGATCACCGTGACGCATTGCGCCTCGGTTCCGGCATAGAGCTCCATGATGACGTCGCCGCCGAGCCAGTGGATCCACTGCTCCTTCAGATGCGGCGGGCAGGGCGCCGCGAGGTGCCACACCGTCTTCAGCGAGGAGACGTCATAGGACTCGCGGTTCGGCAGCCGCCAGATGCGGCTCATCATGGTCGGCACCAGGTACAGCCAGTCCGCCTTGTAGGTCTGCACCGCGCGTAGCGTTTCTTCCGCGTCGAACTTCGGCAGCACGATGACGTGGGCGCCGACGTTGAGCGCGCCGAAGGTGCAGCCGAAAGGCCCGTTGTGATAGAGCGGCCCCGGCATCAGGACCGTGCTGTCGCCGTTGTACTTGTAGAAGCTGCCCTCGATGCCGCCCTTCACGGTCACGCCGCGGGAACCCGAGACGATGAGCTTGGGCCGGCCGGTCGAGCCGCCGCTGGTCGGCGCCTTGTAGGCCGGCGCGATCGCTTCGGGCAGGTCGGCGTCGTCGCGCGAAGCTTCGAGGAGTTCGGCCGTCGAAACGACGGGCCGCGGCGATTGCAGCGGCACGTCGCTGACCACGAGCGGCGGATCGGCGAGATCGACGATGGCGGCGAGTTCGTTCGCGGGCAGTTTCGAGGATACAGGCTGCGGCGTGGCGCCGATCTTCCAGCACGCATAGCAGGTCTCGATGAAGCCGTTGCCGTTCGGCAGCGCGATGGTGACGAAGTCGCCGAGCTTGACGCCTTTGGCAAGCAGGCCGCGCGCCATGCGGTTGGTGCGCTTATGCAGTTCGCGCCAGGAGCGCGTCACGCCCTGCGAGGTGATCGCCGGCGCATCGGGTTTCTGCGCGGCGATCTCCGCCATGCGCGTGCCGATGGGGATGTATTCGAGCGCTGCGCCCGTGGCCGACATGCTCAGGAACCCGCTTTCAGTTTGGCGATCCTCTCGTCGCGCAGCGCGGTGCGGCGAACCTTGCCCGCATCGTCGCGCACGTTCTCGGCGACGAACTCGAACGAGCGCGGCCGCTTGTAGACGACGAGCCGCTCCGCCAGGTGCCGGTGCAGGTCGTCTTCGCTGAGCCCTTCGCGCGGCTGCACGATGGCGTGCACGCGGTTGCCCAGATCGTCGTCCGGCAATCCGATGACGGCGCTGGACGCGACGAGCGGATGCTCTTCGAGCGCCGCCTCGATCTCGGCCGGATAGACGTTGGCGCCGCCGACGAGGATCATGTCGGTCCGCCGGTCGGCGAGGTAGAGATAGCCGTCTTCGTCGAACCAGCCGATGTCGCCGATCGATTCCCAGTCGCCGTTGATGACGCGCGCCGTCGCGCCGACATAGCGGTAGCTCGGCGGCAGGCCGGGCTCGCGCTTCATGTAGATTTCGCCGGTCTGTCCCGGCGGAAGTTCTTCGCCGTTGGCGCCGAACGCCTTCATGATGCCACCGAGGGCGACGCGGCCGACCGAGCCGCGATGGCCGAGCCATTCGCTGCCCGAGATCGTCGTCGAGGCGAGGCCTTCGGTTCCGCCATAGAGCTCCCAGATCACGTCGGCGCCGAGCCAGCCTATCCATTCTTCCTTCAGCCAGGCGGGACAGGGCGCGGCGAGATGCCAAACGGTCCGGAGGCTGGAGACGTCGTACTTGCCGCGCACCTCTTCGGGCAGGCGCCAGATGCGGCCCATCATGGTCGGGACGAGATAGAGCCAGCTCGCGCGATGGCGCTCGGCTTCGCGCAGCGTCGCTTCGGCGTCGAATTTCGGCATCAGCACGAGCGGCGCGCCGATCTGCAAGCCGCCGAACGCGGTGATGAAAGGGCCGTTGTGGTACATCGGTCCGGGCATCAGCACGACATCGTCCTTGCCGATACGCCAGAACGACGCGGATATGCCGTCGACGAGGCCCGGCTGGCCCGAGACGATCAGCTTGGGGCGCCCGGTCGAGCCGCCGGACGTCGGCGCCTTCCAGGACGGCGAGACCGTGTCGGGCAGATCGCTCTCGTCGCTCGAGGCCTGCAGCAGTTCGTCCGTGGAGACGACCGGACGTTCGCACGCGAAGGGCACGTTGCTTACGACGATCGGCGTTTCGGCCAGCTCGACGATCGCGTTGAGTTCGGCGAGCGGCAGGCGCGAGGATACCGGCTGGGGCACCGCGCCGATTTTCCAGGCCGCGTAACAGGCTTCGATGAAGGCGATGGAATTGGGCAGAGCGACGGTGACGAAGTCGCCGAACTTGACGCCTTTTGCCGCCATGCCGCGCGCCATGCGGTTGGTGCGCCGGTGCAGTTCGCGCCAGCTCAGCGTCTGTCCCTCGCAGGTGACGGCGAGCGCGTCCGGCTTATCCGCCGCCACGCGGGCCAGCGCGGCGCTGATCGAAATGGGATTCTCCGGCGTTCCCGGCTGCGACATGAGTACCTACCCCGCCTGAAATGGGGCGTCTTGGGCGCCCTCGGCGCCGTATGTTGCGGGCGCGCGCGCGGCTGTCAAACGGGCTGCGGCAATCGTTCGAGCCGGCCGCTAGCCTTTCAGGAACGCGACTATCGCCGGGATGGCGCTGCGGTCCTGGATCATGAACATGTGGCCGCCGTCGAAGAACTGCAGCCGCGCCCCTCTGATGCGCGCGGCCATCCTTTCCTGCGTCGCCGGCAGCGCGATGCCGTCGAAGCGGCCCGCCGCGATCATCACCGGACAATCGATTTGCGGCAGCCGGTCATAGGTGTCGAGCGCCGCGCGCGCCGCGAGTTGCCGATGGTAACCCATCGCGCGACCCGGCTCGTCCGCGAAGGGATCGGCCGACGCCATCGCCACGAACTGCTCGTACATCTCCGGATTGGCCTTCTGCCAGGCCGCGTCGCGCCGCGTGTCGTTGACCGCCATCAGGAAGCGCGCCCGCTCCTCGCGCCCCATATGCTCGATTTCGTGGAAGGGATAGGACGCGCCGCCCGCGCCGCCCGGCGAAGTGCAGGCCAGCACCAGCCGCTCCACCTTTTCCGGATGCCGCAGCACGAACTCCTGCGCCACCATCCCGCCGAAGGACACGCCGAGCACCTTGGCGCTTTTCCAGCCGGCGAAATCCATCAGCCGCGCCGCGTCGTCGGCATAATCCGCCATCGTGTAGGGCAGGTCGGGCTTGGACGTCCGGCCGAGACCGCGCTGGTCGTAGCTGAGGACGTCGAACGCCTTGGGCAGCGGGCCGTCCATCTGGTTCGGTTTCACGCGCAGGTCTGCGCCGGAACCCGAAATGAACAGCAGCGGCGGGCCGGCGCCAGCGCGTTCGAAGTAAAATTCAAGCTCGCCGATCTTCGCAAAGGGCACGGTCTGGTCCGCCACGGTCCGGAAGGCGCGGAGCTTGCCCAATGCAGCCGTCGAAAACAATAACGGGAAGGTGAAAGACACAGGCGGGCGTTGGAATTACTCTCCCGCGCGGGAGCGTCAGTATGCCGTTTTGCCGATCGATCGCGCGCGCCGCGTTGCTGGCGCTCGTCTTGTCTCAGCCCGCGCGGGCGGACACGCTCGCGATCGTGCACGGCACGCTCATCGACACGCTGAACTTCGGACGCTCGACGAACGACGTCGCCGACGCCACGGTGATCGTGCGCAACGGCAGGATCGAGAGCGTCGGCCGCGCCAAAAGCATCTGGATCCCGCGCAGCGCCCATATCATCGACGCGCGCGGCCGCTACATCGTTCCGGGCCTGATCGACGGCTTCGGCGCAATGCGCACGCAGGGATTCGCCAACGCCTATCTCTATAACGGCGTCACCACGGTCTATGTGCCCGAGGCCGGCGCCGTCGGCGACGGCGAAAGTCCGCGCCGCGTGCTGACGGGCGCCGATCCCTCGCCGCGGCAGTTCCTCGGCGCCGTGATGACGGGCTATTCGGCGCAGGGCGAGGACTATGCCGGACATCCGATGACCGAGCATCGCCTGCACGATCCGCGCCTGCCGGACGAGGCGCTGGCGGAACGGCTCTATGCGCTCTCGGCGAAGGGCTTTCGCGGCGTGACCATCAGCTACGACACCTGGCCCGACCAGGCCGACATCGTCATCCGCATCGCACGGACGCTGCACATGGCGACGCTGGGCGAGCTCGCCTTCACCACCTATCCCTACGCGGTGCGGGCGGGCATCGACGCGCTGGTGCACAATGACCGCTATCTGACGGAGCTGGCCACGACGGCGCACCGGCTCGACTATTCCGACGACCCGCAGAGCGGCGACGGCGCGCGCGCGGCCTATCACGATGTCTGCGCGACCGATCCGCAATCGGCGGCTGTCGGCGAATATGGCGCGCGTCTGGCACAGTCGGGCAGCGCGCTGCTGCCGCTGCTCTCGATCGAAGCCACGGCCGACAGTCTCGACGTGCCCAACCCCTGGTCGGCGCGTTCCGCTGTCCTCATCGCGCCGGGCGATCTCGACTTTCCGGCCGACAAGGTGACGGGCGAATCCGCATTCCTCGCGGAAGTGCCGCCGGACGGACGCGCCGCCCTGCAGGATTGCGCGCGGCATCGCGAGCTCCTCGACAAGCGCCTGCACGAGCTGGGTGCGCGCTACCTCGCCGGCAGCGGCACGCCGGCCTACGGCATCATGCCGGGCAGCGGTCTTCACACCGAACTCGCGCTGCTGCAGCGCATCGGCCTCTCGCCGCGCGAAGCACTCGCCGCCGCCACGTCGAACTTCGCGGAAGTCTATGGTTGGCGCGACGTCGGACGCATCGAGCCCGGGCGCGATGCCGACATCCTCGTGCTCGATGCCGATCCGCGGCTGGCGGTCTCGGCGCTCGACCGCATCTCGACGCTGATCTTCGACGGCCGGGTCGTCGACCGCGACTCGCTTCTCAAAACGGCACACTGAGCGCGGCGAAGAATTTCTGACACGCTGTCAGTCGCTGTCCTTCGCCGCAAAGCTTCCACAATCGGCGCGCAGCCTTGCCCGGCTTAAGGGGGAGAGGGCCATGTCCGCAACCGCTCAGAGCTTAAGCGGCGACATCTTTCCGGAGATCAACACCACGCCGCTGATCGACGTCATGCTCGTCCTGCTGACGCTCCTGATCATCACGCTTCCGATCCAGACGCACGCGGTCACGCTCGACATGCCGCGCGGAACGGCGCCGCCGATGCCCGTCGTCATGCTCGAAGTCGATTTCGACGGCACCGCCGTGTGGAACGGCTGGCGCGTCGACCACGCCACGCTCGAACGCAAGCTGGCCGAAGCGGCGGCGCAGTCGCCGCAGCCCGAGATCCACATGATGGCCAACCGGCTGGCGCGCTACGGCGCGGTCGCGCGGGTGATGGCGGACGCGCAGCATGCCGGCCTGACCAAGATCGGCCTGGTCGACATGCAGAACTACTGAGGCGAAGCGCGCCGGCCTATCGCAGGTCGGCGAACTTCTTGCCGTCGGCCGCGAGCTTCTCCAGCAGGGCGGCCGGCTTGAACGCGTCGCCCATCGTCGCCTGGAACTCCCTGAGCTTGGCGACGACCTTGTCGAGGCCGACGCTGTCGGCGAAGTGCATCGGGCCGCCGCGATAGACCGGCCAGCCATAACCGTTGACCCACACCACGTCGATGTCGGACGGACGGATCGCCTTCTTCTCCTCGAGAATCCGGGCCGCCTCGTTGATCATCGGATAGATGCAGCGCTCCAGGATCTCGTCGTCGCCGATCGTGCGCGGATTCTTGCCGGACTTGCTGACGAAGTCCTTGATGATCTTTTCCGTTACCGGCGAGGGCTTGGCGTTGCGGTTCTCGTCATAGTCGTAATAGCCGGCGCCGGTCTTCTGGCCGCGGCGGTCCGCTTCGCACAGCACGTCGCGGATCGTCTCGCCGCGCGATTTCTCCTTCACCCAGCCGATGTCGAGGCCGGCGAGGTCGCTCATCGCGAACGGCCCCATGGGGAAGCCGAAATCGTAGAGCACGCGGTCGACGTCCCACGGCATCGCGCCTTCCAGCACCATCTTCTGCGCCTCGCGGCCGCGCGCGCCGAGGATGCGGTTGCCGACGAAGCCGGGGCAGACGCCGACGAGCACGGCGATCTTGCCGATCGTCTTGGCCAGCTTCATCGACGTCGCGATCACTTCCTTGGAGGTGTGATCGGCGCGGACGATTTCGAGCAGCTTCATGACGTTGGCGGGCGAGAAGAAGTGCAGCCCGATCACCGCTTCCGGGCGCTTCGTCACGCCGGCGATTTCGTCGATGTTGAGACCCGAAGTGTTGGTCGCGAGGATGGCGCCCGGTTTGCAGATCTCGTCGAGCTTCTTGAAGATGTCCTTCTTGACGTCCATGCGCTCGAACACCGCCTCGATGACGAGATCGCAGTCCTTGAGATCCTCCATGGCGAGCGAACCGGCGATCAGGCCCATGCGCTTGTCGACTTCGGACATCGGGAAGCGGCCGTTCTTTGCGCTGCGCTCGTAATTGCCGCGCACCACCTTGAGGCCGCGGTCGAGAGCGTCCTGTTTCACCTCGACGATGGTGACGGCGATGCCGGCATTGACGAAGTTCATCGCGATGCCGCCGCCCATCGTGCCGGCGCCGATGATGCCGACCTTCTTGATCGGGATGATCTTGGTGTCATCCGGCACGTCTGGGATCTTGTTCGCCAGCCGCTCGGCGAAGAAGTAGTAACGCTGCGCCGCGGAGTGCGGGCTCATCATGACGTCCATGAAGAGCTTGCGTTCGGTCTTGAGGCCTTCCTCGAAGCTCTGGTTGACCGCCGCCTCGATGCACTGAATGTTCGCTTCCGGCGCCTTGAAGCCGCGGAACTTGCGCGCGTTCGCCTTGCGGAAATTGGCGAAGATCTCCGGATGGCCCTTGGCGGCTTCCAGCTTGGCGTTGTTCTCGCGCACCTTCTTGAGCGGCTTGTTCTCGGCCAGGATCTGGCGCGCGAAGGCGACGGCGGCGTCCTTCAGCTTGCCTTCCTCGGCGAGCTTGTCGACGAGGCCCATCTCCAGGCACTCCTTGGCCGGCACGTGCATGCCGCTCGTCATCATCTCGAGCGCCTTTTCGACGCCGGCGATGCGCGGCAGGCGTTGCGTGCCGCCCGCGCCCGGCAGCAGGCCGAGATTGACTTCGGGCAGACCGCACCGCGCGCTCGGAACCGCGACGCGATAATGGGCGCACAGCGCCACTTCCAGCCCGCCGCCCAACGCCGTGCCGTGGATCGCGGCGACGACCGGCTTGGGCGAATCCTCCATCATCGTCTGTACGTCGAACAGCGAAGCGCCCTTGGACTGGCCGCCGAACTCGGAAATGTCGGCGCCGGCGATGAAGGTGCGGCCCTCGCAGATCAGCACGATCGCCTTTACGGCCGGGTCGGCGATGGCGGCCTTGAAGCCCTCATAAAGGCCGTCCCGCACATTGGCGGACAGCGCGTTCACCGGCGGCGAATTCAGGGTGATGATCCCGATTTCGCCGTCCTTGGAGAAATCGGTAACCGGGTTTATGGCCGTCATGGCGGGCTCCCTCGACTGTCAGGTGGATTGTTTTGACACACAAAAAAACAGCCCTGCGCGCAAGAGTCGAGTCGTTTTCCGTATAATGGGGATGACGCAAAGTCGCCGCCCCGTGGATGCCGCAATGCGCTGCCATTCCTCTGAGGAAAGCAGGCAGATGGGAAGTCAATGACCGAGTGGACCACCGCCGCCATCCCCGATCAGACCGGCAAGTGCGCCGTCGTGACCGGAACCGGCGGACTCGGATATGAGACGGCCCTCGAGCTCGCCAGCCGCGGCGCCGACGTCGTCCTGGCGGGGCGCGATCCGGGGAAGGGCGCGCGCTCGGTCGAGAAGATTCTCGCCGAAGTGCCCGATGCGAAGATCCGGTTCGAGCCGCTCGACCTCGCCGATCTCGCCTCCGTCGCCGCATTCGCCGAGCGGCTCCGCAACTCGCACACCGCGCTGCATATTCTCGTCAACAATGCCGGGGTGATGGCGCCGCCCCAGCGCCGCACGACGGCCGACGGATTCGAGCTGCAGTTCGGCACCAACCATCTCGGACATTTCGCGCTCACCGCGCGGCTGCTGCCGCTCATCAGGGCCGCCGCGAAACCGCGCGTCGTCACCGTCAGCAGCGGCATGCACCATATGGGACGGATCCGCTTCGAAGATCTGCAATCCGAAAAACAGTATCGTCCAACGGCCGCCTATGCGCAGTCCAAGCTCGCCAATCTTCTCTTCGCGTTCGAGCTGCAGCGCCGCAGCGACGCGCATGGCTGGGGACTGTCGTCGATCGCCGCCCATCCCGGCTATGCGCTCACCGACCTGATCGCGAACGGTCCCGGCACCAAGGGGCTCAATTACGAATTCAGCCGGCTGCTCGCGATGTTCCTCGCCCACGCGCCGGCGGCAGGCGCCTTGCCGATCCTCTACGCGGCGACGTCGAACGAGGCGCGGCCCGCCGGCTATTACGGGCCGAGCGGCACCTTCGAGCTGATCGGTCCGCCCGGCCGGGCGCGCATTTCCCGGCGCGCGCGGGATCGCGACGTCGCCGCAAGTTTGTGGAAAGTCTCGGAAACGCTGACCGGCGCGACGTTTCCCGCCTGACCGGGCGCCGCGCGGCACGCGCCGCGGAAATCCGGCTTTCGTGCCCCTGCGTCACGCTTGGCTTGGACGGTGCAAGGTCTATCGTTCTCCCGAACGCGGAGGACGCCATGAGCTACGAGCACATCAAGTACGAGCTGGACGGTCCGGTTGCCACCATCACGCTCAACCGTCCGGACAAGCTCAACGCCTATACCGCCATCATGGGACAGGAACTCGAGGATGCGTTCCTGCGCGCGGACGAGGACGATGCGGTACGCGCCATCGTCGTCACCGGCGCCGGTCGCGGCTTCTGCGCGGGCGCGGACATCTCGGGCGGCGCCAGCGCGTTCGACACCAGGTCCGGCGACGCCGCGATGTTCGCGGGCGCCAAGCCGAGACGCACGGGAACCGGGTTCATCGGCGCGATCTTCAACTGCCGCAAGCCGTCGATCGCCGCGTTCAACGGTCCGGCCGTCGGCGTCGGCATCACGCTGGCGCTGCCGATGGACATCAAGATCGCCTCGAGCGACGCGCGCTTCGGATTCGTCTTCGCGCGGCGCGGACTGGTGCCCGAAGCGGGAAGCGCCTGGTTCCTGCCGCGGCTCGTCGGCCTCGACCAGGCGCTGCGCTGGTGCCTGTCGGGCCGCGTGTTCGGCGCCGAGGAGGCCCGCGAAGGCGGCCTTGTCTCCGAAGTCGTCGCGCCGGACAGGCTGCTCTCGCGTGCCCGCGAGATCGCGCTGGAGATGGCGGAGAACACCGCGCCGGTGTCGATCGCCCTGACCCGCCAGATGCTCTGGCAATATTCGGCGCTGCCCAACCCGTTCGCGGTGATGGAGATCGACGGCGCGCTCAGCGTCGAGCTCGGTGCCGGACCCGACGTGAAGGAAGGCGTCGCCTCGTTCCTGGAAAAGCGCAAACCGAAATTCCCCGGCAAGGTCAGCCAGGGCTGGCCCAAGAGCTACAAGCCGGCGCCGCGCTAGCCGAGATCGTTCTGGATCTGCAGCGCGAGATCGCAGACGTAAGGATTGGTCTTGCGCTCCCAGCCGAAGTTCGACATCTGCCCGTGGCCGGGAACGAAATGCATGTCGTCGCCCAGCGGCCAGAGCCGCCCGGTAATCGATTCGACCAGTTGCTGGTGATTGCCCTTGGGAAAATCGGTCCGTCCGACCGAACCGGCGAAGAGGACGTCGCCGACGAACGCGACCTTGGCGTCGCGGTTGAAGAAGACGACGTGTCCCGGCGTGTGTCCGGGACAATGGCGCACGCCGAGTTCGGCGTCTCCGATCCGTACCGTGTCGCCGTCCTCGAGCCAGCGGTCGGGCGTGCAGTTCTCCGAATCGCCGAATCCCGGCCGCCTGGCGTTGCGGCCCATATCCTCGAGCAGGTAGGCGTCGTCGCGGTGCGGACCCTCGACCGGCACGCCGAATTCCCGTGCCAGCTTGGCGGCGCCGCCGGCATGGTCGAGATGGCCGTGGGTCAAAAGCACCTTCTCGAGGGTCACCCCTTCGAGCGTCAGCGCCTGCCGGATGCGGTCCAGGTCGCCGCCGGGGTCGATCACCGCCCCCTTTTTGGTGCGCGTACACCACACCAGGGAACAATTTTGCTGGTAGGGGGTGACAGGGAGGATCGCGGCCTTGATCGGGGTCATGTTCATGCCATCTCAAATAGTGGTATCGGCTGCGTCCGTCCAACCTTGGCTAGGGGTTGGTCGGTAAACGGACGAAATTACCGGTCGTTTTGTTAACAATGTTTGGTGTTTTCTTGCCAGGACATCGTCAGGAACGGCGTCACGAAAGTGCAACAGGAAGGGCCTATCTGACCTGAAAATAGTAGCAGTTTCAGCGGGAAATCTTGGATTGGACCCGCCGGACTGCTAGGGTCGGGGCGGTCGAAAAGGACTTGAGTGGGACCATCATGAGGGGAAGGATCCGCAGCGCAGTTTGCGCGGTCGCGGCGTCTCTCGCATTTGCGGGGGCCGCCTTGGCGGCCGGGCCCGTGCCCACGTCCTTTGACGCGGCGTCATTCTCGTCGGCCGACACGTCCGCGCAGGCGGGCACCCAGATCGATCTCAGCCAGTCCTTCGCCCTGCCGTCGCTGTCCTACGGTCCGGTCGACAAGAGCCGCGATCCGATCTCCAACGTCGCGACCAGCGTCGCGCTCGTCAACGGCATCGACCTCCAGCTCGGCTACAAGGTGGATCTGACCGGCCGCGTCACCGCGCTCGACGCGCCGTCCTACAACGGCATGTTCCTCTCGGCCTCGCAGCTCGACGCGCCCTACGCCTCGCTGGCGAGCGGCGGCGACTTCATCGGCGCGACGGCAGCGCTGGCGGACGACCTGCACCTGACCTTCGGCGGCGCGAGCCTGGCACCCGGCTATTCGACATTCTCCGCCGACGCGGCGTCCGCGCTGGCGCGCACCGGAAACGACGCCAATCCTTTCAGCCTGCGCGCGGCGACTTCGCTGCTTGGCGGCCTGACCTGGGATGTGGGCAAGTGGGGCGGCATCGGCGTCACCGCATCGCAGACCTCCGAACGCGGCGGCGTGCTCGGCACGACGGTCGCCGGCGTCAATGCGAATACGACCGCGCTCGGCGTTTCGGCCCATGTCGCCTTCGGCAACGGCTGGGTCACGACGGCGTCGTACAATGAGGGCTTCACCCAGCTCGATCTCAAGCCCGGCTTCAGCCCGTCGCTGGGCGACAGCCTGCGCACGCGCTCCTACGGAATCTCGATCGCCAAGAACGGCCTGTTCGGCGACGACGCGCTCGGCCTTGCGGTTTCGCGCCCCGCCTTCGGCGCCGACGGCAGCGCCTTCATCACCACCCCTGCCGCCCAGGGCGCGCAATTCTTCGCCCGCCGCAATCTCTTGGAAGGCACGACGCCGGAAACCGACATCGAGGTCGGCTACGTCACCACGTTCCTCGACGGCGCGCTGGCGCTGCAGACGAACGCCTCCTACCAGATGAACTTCGCGGGCCAGAACGGCACCAACGCCGTCTCCCTGCTGTCGCGCGCGCGCATCAAGTTCTAGCCGCCGTCCCGCCCATCCAGACGTTGCCGCGCCGCGCGCGCTTCGCTACAAGCCGCTCATCTCGCAGCGTCACTCGCAGGAACTTCCCATGGCCGGGCCGCAATTCGTTTTCGTGATGAAGGGTCTGTCCAAGACCTATCCGGGCGGGAAGCAGGTGCTCAAGGACATCTGGCTGTCCTTCTATCCCGGCGCCAAGATCGGCATCGTCGGCGTCAACGGCGCCGGCAAGTCGACGCTGATGAAGATCATGGCCGGCCTCGACAAGGACTTCACCGGCGAGGCCTGGGCCGCGGACGGCGTGCGCATGGGCTACCTGCCGCAGGAACCCCAGCTCGACGGCTCCAAGAACGTGCGCGACAACGTCATGGAGGGCGTCGCCAAGAAGAAGGCGCTCGTGGACCGCTACAACGAGATCGCTTCGAACTATTCCGACGACACCGCCGAAGAGATGGGCAAGCTCCAGGACGAGATCGAGGCGCAGGGCCTGTGGGATCTCGATTCCCAGGTCGACCAGGCGATGGACGCGCTGCGCTGCCCCGAGGGCGATGCCGACGTCGCGACGCTGTCGGGCGGCGAGCGCCGCCGCGTGGCGCTATGCAAGCTGCTGCTCGACGCGCCGGACATTCTGCTTCTCGACGAACCGACCAACCATCTCGACGCGGAGTCCGTCGAGTGGCTGGAGCACACGCTGCGCGAATACAAGGGCTGCGTCATCCTCGTCACCCACGACCGCTATTTTCTCGACAACGTCACCGGCTGGATCCTCGAACTCGACCGCGGCAAGGGCATTCCGCACGAAGGCAACTATTCCTCGTTCCTCGTGGTGCAGGAAAAGCGCCTCAGGCAGGAAGGCGCCGAGGAAGCCGCGCGCGAACGTTCCATCGCGCGCGAACGCGAATGGATCCAGCAATCGCCGCGCGCGCGCCAGGCCAAGTCGAAGGCGCGCATCAACGCCTATGAGGACCTCGTCGCCAAGTCGCAGGAACAGCGCGGCGGCACGGCGCAGATCATCATTCCCGTCGCCGAGCGCCTGGGATCGGTCGTGGTGGAAGCCGACGGACTCGCCAAGGCCTATGGCGACCGGCTGCTCTACGAGAATCTCAGCTTCCAGCTGCCGCCCGGCGGTATCGTCGGCGTGATCGGTCCCAACGGCGCGGGCAAGACGACGCTGTTCCGGATCCTCACCGGCCAGGAAAAGCCCGATGCCGGAACGCTGCGCGTCGGCGACACCGTGCATATGGGTTATGTCGACCAGTCGCGCGATGCGCTCGATCCCAACAAGACAGTGTGGCAGGAGATTTCCGGCGGGCTCGACGTGCTCGAGCTCGGCAAGCGCACCATGCAGTCGCGCGCCTATGTCGGCGCCTTCAACTTCAAGGGCGGCGACCAGCAGAAGAAGGTCGGCCAGCTCTCGGGCGGCGAGCGCAACCGCGTCCACCTCGCCAAGATGCTGAAGTCCGGCGCCAACCTGCTTCTGCTCGACGAACCGACCAACGATCTCGACGTCGACACGCTGCGCGCGCTCGAAAGCGCGCTCGAGGAGTTCGCCGGCTGCGCGATGATCATCAGCCACGACCGCTGGTTCCTGGACCGCATCGCGACCCACATGCTCGCCTTCGAGGGCGACAGCCACGTCGAATGGTTCGAGGGCAATTACCAGGACTATGAGGCCGACAAGAAGCGCCGGCTCGGCATGGACGCCGACCAGCCGCACCGCATCAAGTACAAGCGGTTCGCGCGCGCCTGAGCGGGCGCGGTTACTTGTAGCTCTTGGCCAGATCCTTCAGGTGCGAGATCAGCGTCGGGATGCTGCCGTTGTTCTGGCCGAGGAAGGCGCTGAACTGGTCGCGTTCCTCCAGCGCCAGCCACACGCCGGCGACGCTGAAATCGATGACCTCATACTTGCCGTTGTCGCCCAGCACGCGGAAATCCACTTCGAGCGGCGGCTGACCGCTATGATCGTTCGGATCGATCATGTGGGTCTGGACGATGGTGTCGCCCGGCTGGCGGACCTGCGAGCCGAAGACCTGCAGCGTCTGGCCGGCATATTTGGCGAAGTAGGACTGGTAGACCGCGACCGCGTAGCTCTGGAAGGCGGCGGCGAACGCGTCCTGCTCCTGCGGCGTCGCAGTGCGGCGATATTGGCCGAGCGTGAAGTTGGCGATGCGCTTCATGTCGGTGAGACCGAGGATGAAATGTTCGAACAGGTCGCGCTTCTGCTCGCTGCTAGCCGTGTGGTTGTTGAGGATTCCCAGTCCGATCTCGACGTTCTGCTGCACGAAGGCTTCGGCGGGCGGCGGCGCATTGGCGGCGGCGGATTCGCCCGCCGCGGCCAGCGCGGCCGTGGCGACGAAGAGGGCCAGTACCGCGCGGCGCGCGATGGCGGATATTGCGGGCGTGAACTCCGAAGAAGGCATGGGTCTTCTTTCCTCTCAGGCTCTGTGATCGTCTCGGCGCCTTGTGGCAAGTTCGTGGCGGCGTACCGTCAGAACTCCGGCAGATTCTGCATGTCCGGGCGGCCATTGCGAATCTCGTTGTTCCGCATCTGTCTGTAAAGGCTTCGCAATGACGCGTAATAGTCGACCGAGCCGCGCTGGATTCCCTGGACCGTGGAGTAGGTCTGGCCGCGAAGGTCCAGTAGCGTAAAATAATAACGCCCGGCATCCCACCAGATATGCTGCTTGAAGCGGATCCGGTTGGTCGGGTCCAGGAACGCGTCGACCACCTGGCCTGCGGCATCGCGCGGCGGTTGCGGTCCGAAGAACGGCAGCACCAGATACGGCCCTTCGCCGACTCCCCACACCGCGAGGGTCTGGCCGAAATCCTCGCCATGCCCGGGAATGTGGAATTTGCTCGTCGCCGGATCGAACAATCCTCCAAAACCTAACGTGGAATTGATCGCGAATCTGGCCAGCGTCTGGCCGGCCCGTTTGGCCTCGCCCTGCAGCACGTCGTTCAGGAACACCGTCGGCAGCGAAACGTTCTGCAGGAAGTTGTGGACGGCGCGGCGTCCGCCTTCGGGCACCAGATAGAAGTAGATGCCGACGGTCGGGATGACGAAATACTTATCGATCTTGCCGTTCAGCTTCAGCGTTGCGCGGTTGGTCGGCTCCCAGGGATCGTTGGCCGCGATCATCTCGGGCGTGGGCGGCGTGGTGGCGCAGCCGGCCAGCCAGCCCGCGACGACCGCCACGGCTGCGAGCCTGAACGCCAACCGTGGCCATGTCCCCATCATCGCGCAGTTTTATATAGGGATTCCGGGCGAAAGCTCGGGCATATCCGTCCCAACCGGGTATTGCATAATCATATAAAGATATGTTTATATCCGCGCCAATCTGGAGGACGCCTTGGACAGCCTGATCGCCATGCTCCGCGCCGCCGGCGACCCGACCCGCCTGCGCCTGATGCTGCTCCTGCGGCAGGCAGAGCTGACCGTGAGCGAGCTGATTGAGATCGTCGGCCAAAGCCAGCCGCGCGTCTCGCGGCATCTGAAGCTTTTGTGCGAGGCCCATCTGCTCGAGCGCTTCAAGGAAGGAAGCTGGGTGTTCTACCGCGCCAGCGAGGCGGGCAAGGCGGCGGCTTTCGGCGAGACGATCGCCGGGCTCGTCGAACCGGGCGACCGCACGCTGGAGTCCGACCGCAAGCGCCTCGCCGCCGTGCGCGAGGCGCGCGCCGCCGAAGCCGCCGCCTACTTCAAGGCGAACGCCGCGGAGTGGGAGCGGATCCGCGCGCTGCATGCGCCGGACAAGGATGTCGAAGCGGCGATCGTGCGCCAGATCGCGGCCGCGCCGATGGACTCGCTGCTCGATGCCGGCACGGGGACGGGCCGCATGCTCGAATTGCTGGCGCCTTATGTGAAGCGCGCCGTCGGCGTCGATGTGAGTCCGGAGATGCTGGCGATCGCGCGCGACCGTCTGGCGCGCGCCGGGATCCAGCATGCACAGGTGCGCCTGGGCGACACCTACCGCCTGCCGTTTCCCGCCGGCACGCCGCTGCAGGGTTTCGATGCCGTGCTGTTCCACCAGGTGCTGCACTATCTCGACGATCCCGGCGCGGCGGTGATGGAGGCGGCGCGCGTGATGCGCCCGGGCGGCCGAGTCCTGATCGCCGATTTCGCGCCGCACGAGCTCGAATTCCTGCGCACCGATTTCGCCCATCGCCGCCTCGGCTTTTCAGACCGTGAAGTGCAGGGCTGGTTCCAGGCCGCGGGCCTGAGGCCGCTGGCCAGCGAAGCGATCAGCGCCGGCCGCGACAAGCTCACCGTGAAGCTGTGGCTTGCCCAGGCACACGCCCGGTCGCGGGCGGAGGCGGCATGAGCCTCTGCGAACTCGTATCCGACACGCGGCCGGTCGAGGTCTCGTTCGAATTCTCGCCGCCCAAGACCGCCGAGGCCGAAGAGAGCCTGTGGAAGGCGATCCGCCGGCTCGAGCCGCTGGCGCCGTCCTTCGTTTCGGTCACCTACGGCGCGGGCGGCTCGACGCGCGAACGCACGCACGCCACGGTCAAGCGCATCGTCGAGGAGACCAGCCTGAAGCCGGCGGCGCATCTCACCTGCGCCGGACATTCGCGCAGCGAGATCGACGCGATCCTGCGCGGCTATTGGGAAGCGGGCATCCGGCACATCGTCGCGCTGCGCGGCGACATGCCGGACATGATCGGTCCGTACCGGCCGCACGCACAGGGCTACACCTCGACGCCCGAAATGATCGCAGGCGTGCGCCGCATCGCGCCGTTCGAGATCAGCGTCTCCTTCTATCCCGAAAAACATCCCGACTCGCCGTCGCTCGAGCACGACGTCGCGCTGCTCAAAGAGAAGGTCGATGCCGGCGCGACCCGCGCGCTCGGCCAGTTCTGCTTCGACGCCGACGCCGTTTCGCGCTTCCGCGACAAGGCGCGCGCGGCGGGCATCACCGTGCCCGTGATCCCCGGCGTCATGCCGACGACGGCGTTCCGCGGCGTCGAACGCATGGCCGCGAAATGTGGCGCGACGGTCCCGGCCTGGCTCGGCCGCGCCTATGCCGGCCTCGACGACGATGTCGAGACCCGGCGCGTCGTCGCCGCGGCGGTTCTTGCCGAGCAGGTGGAGGTATTGCGCGCGCGCGGGTTCCCGCAAATCCACTTCTATCCGCTCAATCAGGCCAACCTGACCTACGCCGTCTGCCGTATCATGGGCGTGCAGCCGAAAGGTCCGGCATGAGCTTCGACCGCGACGCGCGCATCCGCTGGATGAAGGACGAGGCGCAGAAGCGCATCCTCCTGCTCGACGGCTCGTGGGGCGTCCTGATCCAGGGCCACAGGCTCGGCGAGGACGATTTCCGCGGCGCGCGCTTCGGCAATCACGGCCAGGAGCTGAAGGGCAACAACGATCTCTTGACGCTCACCCGCCCGGACATCATCCGCGACGTGGGACGCGAATATCTGAAGGCCGGCGTCGACTTCCTCGAAACCAACACCTTCACCTCGACCGAGAGCTCGCAGGCCGATTACGGCCTCCAGCATCTCGTCGGCGAACTCAATTTCGAGGGCGCCCGCATCGCGCGCGAGATCTGCGACGAAGCGTCGACGTCGTCGCGCCCGCGGCTCGTCGCCGGCGTGCTCGGCCCGACCAACCGCTCGGCGGGCATCTCGCCGGACGTCAACGATCCCGCCTTCCGCAACATCACCTTCGACGATCTGCGCCGCACCTACCGCGAGGCCGCGCTGGGCCTGATCCGCGGCGGCTCGGACGTGCTGATGATCGAGACGATCTTCGACACGCTCAACGCCAAGGCCGCGATCTACGCGATCGAGGAAGCATTCGCGCAGACCGGCGTACGCCTGCCGGTCTGGATTTCCGGAACAATCACCGATCTTTCCGGCCGCACGCTGACCGGACAGACGCCGGAGGCGTTCTGGCATTCCGTCCGCCACGCCAGGCCGTTCGCCGTCGGCCTCAACTGCGCGCTCGGCGCCCGGGAATTGCGGCCCTATCTCGCCGATCTCGCGTCGGTCGCGGACACGCTCGTCACCGCCCATCCCAACGCCGGCCTGCCCAACGCCTTCGGCGGCTATGACGAGACGCCCGAGAGCATGGGCGCGATGATCGGCGAGTTCGCGCGCGCGGGCCTCGTCAACATCGTCGGCGGCTGCTGCGGCACGCGGCCCGAGCACATCAGCGAGTTCGGCCGCGCCATCCGCGACGTGCCGCCGCGCCGGATTCCGCAGAAGCCGCACTATCTGCGCCTGTCCGGGCTGGAAGCGTTCACGCTCACGCCGGAGACGAATTTCGTCAATGTCGGCGAGCGCACCAACATCACCGGCTCGGCGAAATTCCGCAAGCTGATCGCCGCCGAAGACTATGAAGGCGCTCTGGAAGTGGCGCGCAGCCAGGTCGAGAACGGCGCGCAGATCATCGACATCAACATGGACGAGGGGCTGATCGATTCCGAAGCGGCGATGACGCGCTTCGTCAACCTCGTTGCCGGCGAACCGGACATCGCGCGCGTGCCGCTGATGATCGACAGTTCGAAATGGAGCGTGATCGAGGCCGGGCTCAAATCGTGCCAGGGCAAGCCGATCGTGAACTCGATCAGCCTGAAGGAAGGCGAGGCGGCGTTCGTCGAACGCGCCCGCGAGATCCTGCTGTTCGGCGCCGCCGTCGTCGTGATGGCGTTCGACGAGCAGGGACAGGCCGACACGCGGGAACGCAAGGTCGCGATCTGCAGGCGCGCCTACGCCATCCTCGTCGACAAGGTCGGATTCGCGCCCGAAGACATTATCTTCGATCCCAACATCTTCGCGGTGGCGACCGGGATCGAGGAACACAACGATTACGGCCGCGCCTTCATCGAGGCAGCGGCCGACATCCGGCGCGATTGCCCGGGCAGCCACGTTTCCGGCGGCGTCTCGAACTTCTCCTTCTCATTCCGCGGCAACGAGCCGGTGCGCGAGGCCATGCATTCGGTGTTCCTGTTCCACGCCATCAAGGCCGGCATGGACATGGGAATCGTCAACGCCGGCCAGCTCGGCGTCTACCAGGACATTCCGACGCCGCTGCGCGAGGGCATCGAGGACGTGCTGTTCAACCGCCGTGCGGACGCGACCGAGAGGCTGCTCGAGCTGGCGCAGCGCTACAAGGGCGACGGCGCCACGGCCGAAGTGGAGGACGCCGCCTGGCGCGCGCTGCCCGTCGGCGAGCGCATCACGCACGCGCTGGTGCACGGCATCGACGCCTTCGTCAACGAGGACACGGAGGAAGCGCGCAAGGCCGCGGCGCGTCCGCTCGACGTCATCGAAGGCCCGCTGATGGCCGGCATGAACGTCGTCGGCGATCTCTTCGGTTCGGGAAAGATGTTCCTGCCGCAGGTCGTCAAGTCGGCGCGCGTCATGAAGAAGGCGGTCGCCTATCTGCTGCCGTTCATGGATGCCGAGCAGGCGAAGAGCCAGACCAGCGAGCCGGCGGGCAGGATCGTCATGGCCACGGTCAAGGGCGACGTGCACGACATCGGCAAGAACATCGTCGGCGTCGTGCTCCAGTGCAACGGCTACGAAGTGATCGATCTCGGCGTCATGACGCCGGCGCAGAAGATCCTCGACGCGGCGCGCGAGCACAATGCCAGCATCATCGGGCTTTCCGGCCTCATCACACCCTCGCTCGACGAGATGGTGCACGTCGCGGCGGAGATGGAACGCCAGGGCTTCGACATTCCGCTGCTCATCGGCGGCGCCACGACCAGCCGCGTGCATACGGCGGTGAAGATCGATCCCGGTTACCGGCGCGGCCAGACGGTCTATGTGACGGATGCGTCGCGCGCCGTCGGCGTCGCCGCCAGCCTGCTCAGCCGGACGGCGAGGGACGGCTTCGTCGCCGGCGTCCGGCGCGAATATGAGGAGATCGCGCGCACCCATGCGGCCCAGCGCGCGCCCGGCCGCCGCCTCACGCTGCAACAGGCCCGTGCCAACAAAGCGAAGCTCGACTGGTCGTCCTACAAGCCGCCGGTGCCGGCATTCTTCGGCACGCGGGTCTACGACGAATACGATCTCGGCACGCTCGCGCGCTACATCGACTGGACGCCGTTCTTCCAGACCTGGGAGCTGGCCGGAAAGTTCCCGTCCATCCTCGACGACGAAAAAGTCGGCGCCGCCGCGCGCAGTCTCTACCGGGACGCGCAGGCGATGCTGCAGCGGATCGTCGAGGAAAAGTGGCTGACGGCGCGCGCCGTCGTCGGCTTCTTCCCGGCGAACGCCGTCGGCGACGACGACATCGCCGTCTATGGCGACAAGGCGCGCAAATTCCCGATCGCGACGCTGCACACGCTGCGCCAGCAGATGTCGCGCGAGAGCGATCGCCCGAACCTCGCGCTCGCCGACTTCGTCGTGCCGCGCGGGACGGAGGATTTCATCGGCGCCTTCGTGGTCACCGCGGGTATCGGCGAGGAGGAGCGCGTGCGGCGGTTCAAGGAGGCGCATGACGACTATTCCGCCATCCTGCTGAGCGCGCTGTCGGACCGCCTGGCCGAGGCGTTCGCCGAACATCTGCACGAACGCGTGCGGCGCGACTTCTGGGGCTACGCGCCCGGCGAAGCGCTGTCGAACGAGGACCTCATCGCCGAGAAATATCGCGGCATCCGTCCGGCGCCGGGCTATCCCGCCCAGCCGGAGCACAGCGAAAAAGCGACCCTGTTCAAGCTGCTCGATGCCGAGCACAAGATCGGCGTGAAGCTGACGGAAAGCTATGCGATGTGGCCCGGCTCATCGGTGAGCGGCTTTTACTATGCGCATCCCGAGAGCCGCTATTTCGGCGTCGGCAAAATCGAGCGCGACCAGGTCGAGGATTATGCGAAGCGCAAGGGCTGGGACCTCGCGACCGCCGAACGCTGGCTGGCGCCGCTTCTCAACTACGACCCGCGCGCCGCCGACGCGGCATAACGCGCTCACTCCGTCGCCGGCGTCGCATAGATCCGCTGCTGCTTGTAGTCGATGTAGAGATGCAGATGGCGCAGCACGCTCATGCCCAGGATGAGTTCGGGTCCGTAGAGCATGCCGGAGTCGGCGCGCGAGATCAGCAGCAGGTTGGGATTGATGATGTTGAAGCTGGCGCCGCCGTCGGCCGGATCGCCGAACTGCAGCGCGCGGAACGGATAGAGATAGATCTTGCCGAGCCTGGTCTCGGCCGCGAGCTTGAGCTGCGGATCGCGGTCGTCGAAGCCGAAAGTGGCTTCCGCGCTTTCGAGTCCGAAGATCGAACGCGAGCTGCCGGTGTCGAGCGTGACGGAAACGTCCTTGTCGTCCAGCTTCACCGTCATGAGGATGTGACCGCCGCCGTCGAGCTTGAACGGGACCTCGACATGCGGCTGCGTCGTCCAGGAGACCGCGCCGCCCGGGCAGCGTCCCGGCGTATAGAGGTTGAGCCTGCCGCCGGCGAAATCGAACTCCACGTCATAGGCGCTCAGGATGTCTGGCGCGAGCGTGCCGCCGAGTCCGGGCGGCAGGTGTCCGTCGGGCAGGAGCTGGAAGTCCTTCTGCTTCATCCGGATGCCGCCGAGATCGATGTCGTGCGCGGTGACGAAGCTGTCGATATGCGTGCCGCCGAAGATCGTCGCATGGCGGCCGGTGATCTCGGCCGGCGTCAGCGAAAGTGAATTCGCGGTCGACTCGGTGAGCAGCGAGGCGATGCCGCCCGTATCGACCAGCAGATCGACCTGCCGGCCGGCGAGCGTCATCGGCACGGCGACGCCGACCGGCGCACCGGGAACCATCGCGAGCGAGGCGGCGCGCGCCGTCTTGCAGGAAGGCCGCGCCAGGGCTTCGGAGCCCGGACCGGCCGTCAGCGCCGCGATCGCCGCCGCCGCGCACATCGCCGCCAGCCTCTTCATGCCGATCCGTCCGTTCCGCGTTTCAAGAAACTTAGACCGCGAGGCTTTGCCCGGCAATCCGCGCACACCGCGGCGGCGGATCGTCTATGGTATGCGGCGGACGCGGGCGGGGCGCAGAGACGATGACGAGCGAGGAGAGCGGGACGGGACTCGGCGCGCCGCTATTCGGCGTCGGTGTGATGGCGCTGGCCGCCGTCGCGCTCGTCTTCGGCGGCTTCGATCCGGGACAGCCGGTGCCGAAATTCATTCCCGGCCGTGCGGAACTCGCCGTCGCCGCCGCGCTGTTCATGCTCGTATGCGGCGCGGCGATGTCCTGGCGACCTGTACGGGCGGCGGCGGCGGCCGCGCTCGCCGTTTATTACGGCGCGATCGTGGTCCTGTTGATGAACGGCCGCGTCGTGCTCGCGCATCCGGGCGAATATGCCGCCTACAGCAGCGCCGCCGAGCAGCTCGCCATCGCCGCCGGCGCCCTGACGATTTATGCCGGTGCCGCAGAGATCGACGCATCGCGCGCCGCCCTCCTGCGACAGGCGGGCCGCATGACGTTCGGCCTTTGCGCGGTGCTGTTCGGCGGCGCGCATTTCGTCTACCTGGACCTCACCGCGCCGCTGGTGCCGAAATGGCTGCCGCCCTCGCAGGTCTTCTGGGCCTATGCGACCGGGGTGTTCCACATCGCCGGCGGCGTCGCGCTTCTCGTCGGCATTCGCGCGCGCCTCGCCGCGATCCTGTTGACGGCGATGTACGCCGCCTTCACGCCGCTGGTGCACATTCCGCTGCTGCTCGCCGATCCGGCGAGCCATGCGAACTGGGCGGAGAATGCGGAGAATCTCGCGCTGACGGGCGTCGCCTGGGCGCTGGCGGATTCGCTCGCGCGGCGCAGACGATTCTCCTAGGCCCGTTTCGCGCCGCACGTGTTGATCCCGAGGATCGCGTAGGGCGGGCACCAGCCGACGAGCGCGGTGAGCAGCGGCACCGCGCCGATCCAGCCCCAATTCGTTCTGGGTCCGACGAAAACAAGCGCGATCAGCGCCAGTCCGACGACCAGCCGCGCGGCGCGGTCGATGGTTCCGATGTTCCTGGTCATGACGTGAAACTCCTCGATATCCGCGGCCATGAAGCCCGTTCGCGGATCGCGAGTCTGTGACTTTGTCACCGAGATCACGGGTCGCCCGCGGCGCGATTGTCGCGGACGAAGGCGTCGAGCGCCGCGCGGTCCCGGACGACGATCCTGCCCCGCGCCGAGTCGATCCAGCCGCGCCGGTGAAGCTCGGAGAGCGTGCGGCTGACGACTTCGCGCGCCGTGCCCAGCTCGTCGGCGAGCTCGGCTTGCGTGATTGCGAGTTCGTCCGTGCCCGGCGCCAGCGCCAGCAGCTTCTGCGAAACGCGCACGTCCATGCGCGCGAACGCGATGTCCTCGACGACGCGAAACAGATCGGCGACGCGGCGGCCGAAGCTCTCGAAAACGAAGCCGCGAAACTCCGCCGACTGCGCAACGAGCGAATCGAAAAGCGGCCTCGCGATGGCGACGGCGCGAATGGGCGTCTCCGCGACCGCGTCGGCGGGATAGGTCTCGCCCGCGGCGATGCAGGCCGTCGTCAGCATGCAGCTCTCGCCGGGTCCGATCCGGTACAGCACGATCGCGCGTCCGTTCTGCGTCACGCGGAACACCTTCACCGAACCTTCGAGCAGCAGGAGATAGTTGGCCGGAACCTGGCCCGCATCGAACACATGCGCGCCTTTTGGCAGGGTAAGCACGTGACCGCGCTGGAGCAGTGCGTCGCGCGTCCGCGCTCCCGCATGCCTGAGGCCGGCAAAATGCTCGAGCCAGTTTTCGGAATGTGCGGCCAAGCCGGTGTCCTCCGGATGTTTGCAATGTCGCGCGCGGCGCGATCATCCTGCCATGACGGCCGGGCCGGACGAACGAACGCGCGGTCGCAGCGGCCGGCGAGCGCGCGCGCACTTGCGCGGGCGCGTGGGAGAGGAAACTATCGCCGGGTCCGCGCGGAGGCGCCTCGATGCTCGATCATTTCGGTTTCTACGTCCGCGACGCCGAAAAGAGCCTCGCTTTCTATCGCGCCTGCCTCGCGCCGCTCGGGATCGAGGTGGTGCAGGTCCAGCGCGGCGGAAAAGCGATGATCTTCCAGCGCGGCGGCGAACGCTGCTTCCTGTGGCTGGGCGAGACGGGCGGCGAGCCGCGCACCGCCAATCCCGGCCGCTCGCCGATCCATCTCGGCTTCGAAGCGGCGAGCACCGCGCAGGTGGATGCGTTCCACGCCGCCGCGCTCGCCGCCGGCGGCACCGACAATGGCGCGCCCGGATGGCGGAACCCGCGCGTCTACGGCGCCTTCGCCTTCGATCCGGACGGCAACAATATCGAGGCGGACTTCCGCCCCGGTTAGCGCGCGCCGGCAACATCGAAAAGGTTCCACGCATGTCTGAGCATCCGAAACTGGCACTCGTCACCGGCGCATCGTCCGGCATCGGCCGGGCCTTTGCGCGGCGGCTGGGCGCGGACGGCTATGATCTGGTCGTCGTGGGCCGCCGCCGCGAGCGGCTCGAGGAAGTCGCGGCCGCGCTGCCGGATGTCGCCGTCCGCGTGCTGGTCGCCGATCTCGGCACCGACGCGGGGATCGCCGAGGTCGCCGAGGTCTGCGCGCGCGAGGCGCTGACGCTGCTCGTCAACAATGCCGGCGTGGCGCACTACATGCCGTTCGCGGCGCTGTCCGCGGAAAAGGCGAACGAGCTGCTGCATGTGAAGATCGTCGCGCCGACGATGCTGTCGCGCGCCGCCGTGCCCGGCATGCGCGCCCGCGGTACCGGCACGATCGTCAATGTATCGGGCATGCTCGCCTTCAGCGGGCCGGCGAGCCTTGAGAGATTGCCGCTGCGGCGCGCGGTCTACACCGGCGCGCTCGCCCACATCGTCGCGTTCTCGCAGGCGCTGCACGAAGAACTGAAGTCCGATGGCCTGCGCGTCCAGGCGCTTTGCCCCGGCGTCGTCGCGACCGAATTCCACGAGCGCCAGGGCCTCGATCTCAGCGCGGTGCCGCGCATGTCGCCGGAAGACGTCGTCGCCGCGAGTCTCAAGGGACTGGAACTCGGCGAAGTCGTCTGCGCACCCGGCGTCGAACGCGCCGATCTGCTCGATGCCGCGTTCGCGGCCGGGCTCGCCGCGTTCGCCGCGCAGTCGCCGCAACTCGCGGGACGCTACCGCGCGACGTGATGAGCCGCGCGCCGGCGATTGCGCGCCGCGCCGGCGCGAGAGTACGCTCCGCGGCTCGTTTCCTCCCCTGAAAGAGACGGAGCCATCATGGCCAAGGTCATCGTCATCGTCGGTTTCGGACCGGGCATTTCCACGGCGGTCGCCGAGAAGTTCGGTGCCGAAGGTTTTTCGGTCGCGCTCGTCGCGCGCAATGCCGGCAAGCTCGAGGCGGGCGTCCGCGCGCTCGCGGAAAAAGGCGTAGCGGCGGCGGCGTTTCCGGCCGACGCGTCCGATGCCGCTTCGCTCCGCACGGCGTTCGCCGCCGCGCGCGCCAGGCTCGGACCGATCACGGCGATCCACTGGAACGCCTTCAGCGGCGGCGATCTCGGCGATCCGCTGACCGCCGATCCGGCCGCCGCAGGCCGCGTCTTCGACGTGGCGGTGGTCGGTCTGCTCACGGCGGTCCAGACCGCGCTTGCGGATCTGAAGAGCGCGAAGGACGGCGCCGTCCTGGTGACGAACGGCGCTTTCGGCGAAACGACGCCGGAGATGGACCAGTTCGCCATCCTGCTGAAATCCTCCGGCGTCGCGCTCGCCAATGCCGCGAAGTACAAGCTCGTCGGCCTGCTGGCGCAGCGGCTGAAGGACGAGGGCGTCTATGTCGGCGAAGTGATGGTCGCGGGAATGATCAAGGGCACGCCATCCGACAACGGCCAGGGCATGCCCGGCTCGCGGGTCGCCGACGCCTTCTGGGAACTCTATCGCGCGCGCAAGGACGTGCGCACCCGCGTTTCGTGACGCGGCCGGCGCGCAGCGCCGTCCTGCTCGAACAAAGAGGCCGCGACGTGCTGACTCGTCGCGGCCTCTTCTATTTCCCCCGCCCGGCGCCTCTAGAACACACCGAACACGATTGCCCCGAGAAACAGAAACACCAATCCGACAGTCATGATTTGCAACTCACGGACCATGGACTCTCTCCTGTCCTTGAGACCGGATGACGCTCACGCAGCCGGGCCTGGGCGTCAATCGGGCGCGACTCGGCCATTGTTGAATCTGTTGCGCGAATTGCCTGCGAAAAATTTGTGACTAATCGTCAAAGCGCCGCTCACCAGGCAATTTCCTTGCCCTGGAAGTCGAGATAGGCGCCGCTGTTGGCCGGGCTCAACTTTGCAATCTGGGCGCGCAGGCCCTTGACGCTGTCCTGCGGCGTCACCGGCGCGCTCGATCCGCCCATGTCGGTCTTCACCCAGCCCGGGTGGTAGATGCCGATGGCGATGCCGTCCTTGGCCCATTCCTTCGACAGTCCGTGCATCACGCTGTTCACCGCGGCCTTGGAGGCGCGATAGGCATAGGCGCCGCCGCCATGACCGGCGATCGATCCCATCATGCTGGTGATGGTGACGAGCTTCCTGAGCTTGCTCGCCTTCAGATTGTCGTGCAGCGCCAGCGACACCAGCATCGGCGCGATGGAATTGGTCTTGAGTGTCTCGACCCAGGCGTCGAAATCGATCGTGCCTTGCGGTTCGTTGCGCGGGCCGCCGACGCCGGCATTGTTGATCAGGATGTCGATCGGCCTGCCGTTCAGCGCGCTCTTCAAAGCGGCGACGGACGCGGGCGCGGTGACGTCGAGCGGCATCACCTCGAACTGCGCGGCGCGCGCCAGCGCGTTGAGCGCATCCGCCGTCGCCGGGTTGCGGCAGCAAGCGATCACGTCGGCGCCCTCGGCGGCATATTGTTTGGCGAATTCGAGTCCGATGCCGCGATTGGCGCCGGTGATGAGGACCGTCGTCATGCCTTGCTCTCCTCACTGCCGAACCCGCCGCCGCCGGGCGTTTCGATCTCGATCGCGTCGCCCGCGGCGAGTTCGATCTCGTCGCAGCCCTTGAGCTTAACGCGAGTCCCGTCGGCGCGGATCACCGTGTTGCGGCCTTTTTCGCCCGCCCCGCCGCCGAAAAGGCCGAACGGCTCGGTCTCGCGGCGGGTCGACAGGATCGCCGCCGTCATGTTTTCGCGGAAGCGGATGCGCCGCGTCGAGCCGTCGCCGCCGGCATGCCGGCCGTGGCCGCCGGAACCCTTACGCACAAAGAATTCTTCCACCAGAACGGGATAGCGCGACTCGAGCACTTCCGGATCGGTGAGTCGCGAGTTGGTCATATGGGTGTGGACCGCCGCTTGCCCGTCGAAGTCGCGTCCCGCACCGGAGCCGCCGCAGATCGTCTCGTAATATTGGTGCCGCGCATTGCCGAAGGTCAGATTGTTCATCGTGCCCTGGGATGCGGCGAGGACGCCGAGCGCGCCGAACAGGGCATCGACCACGGCCTGGCTGGTCTCGACGTTTCCCGCCGCCACCGCGCCCGGCGGCTCGGGGCGCAACAGGCAGCCCTTGGGCACGACGATCTCGAGCGGCTTGAGGCAGCCCGCGTTCATCGGGATGTCGCTGTCGACCAGGCAGCGGAACACGTAGAGCACCGCCGCCTTGGTCACCGATCCGGGAGCGTTGAAATTGTTCGCCGCCTGCGCGCTGGTGCCGCTGAAGTCGATGCGCGCGGCGCGGGCCGCGCGGTCGACGTCGACCTTGACGCGGATGACGGCGCCGCCGTCCATCGGCATCTCGAAGGCGCCGTCCGCCAGCTTGCCGATCGCCCGGCGGACGGATTCCTCGGCATTGTCCTGGACATGCCGCATATAGGCGCCGACGGTCGAAAGTCCGTATACGGAGCAGGCCCGGCGCAGGCCCTCCGCACCCTTGGCGCAGGCCGCGGCCTGGGCCTTCAGGTCGGCGACGTTCTGCTCCGGATTGCGCGCCGGGAACGCGCCGCCAAGCAGCACGGCGCGGACCGCGTCTTCGTCGAAGCGGCCCTCTGCCACCATGCGGATGCCGTCGAACAGCGCGCCTTCCTCGCCGATGGTCGTGGAGAAGGGCGGCATCGAGCCCGGCGTGATGCCGCCGATGTCTGCATGGTGCCCGCGCGAGGCGACGTAGAAGCAGAGCTCCCCGCCGACGAACACCGGCATGACGACCGTGACGTCCGGCAAATGCGTGCCGCCGTCATAGGGCGCGTTGGTGACGAAGACCTCGCCCTCGCGCATCCGCGGATGCTTGCGCATGATCGCGGCGACGCAATCGCCCATCGAGCCGAGATGCACCGGCATGTGCGGCGCGTTGGCGACGAGAGCGCCGTCGGCGTCGAACACGGCGCAGGAGAAATCCAGCCGCTCCTTGATGTTCACGCTGGTGGCGGTGTTCTGCAGCACCGCGCCCATTTCCTCGGCGATCGACATGAAGAGATTGGCGAAGACTTCCAGCAGCACCGGATCGATCGCGTCCTTCGCGGTCCGCGCCGCGCGTTCGGCGATGCGCGTCAGGACGATGCCGTGCGCGCGCCGCTCCGCCCGCCAGCCTGGCTCGACCACGACAGTCTGGTGCGGTTCCACGATGAGCAGCGGACCGTCCGAAGGCTGGGCGAGGCTGCGCAGAACGGGCGCATCGTGCCAGGCGCCCTGGGAGAAGAAGCGCGTGCGTCCGGTCGCATCGGCGGCGGGCCGATCGGATTCGGCCGCGGCGTCTTCGGCATGCGACGGGGCGCGGACGCTGTGGCACTCCGCTTCCACCGATTCCGCGATCAGCGTGCGGCCCTCGAAGCCGAAGCCGAACTGTCTGGCATGATCGCGCGCGAAGGCGGCGGACATGTCGGCGAGCGGCGCGAGCGGGACGGGCAAGGTCGTGTCGCTGCCGTCGTAGCGGATGTGCACGCGCACGACGCAGGCGAGTTCACCCGCGCCTTGCGCTTTCAATTCATCTTCCGCCTGGAGACGCAATTCGTCCGCGGCGATCGCCAGTTCGGCCTCGCAGCCGGCGAGCGGCGCGCCGACGAAGCGCTGGCGCATGGCGCGCAGGGCGGCAAGCTTCATGCCGAAGGCGCTGAGCACGCCCGACAAGGGATGGATGAACACCGTCTTCATGCCGAGCGCATCGGCGACGAGACAGGCATGCTGTCCGCCGGCGCCGCCGAAACAGTTCAGCACGTAGGAGCGCGCGTCGTAGCCCTTGGCCACCGAGATCCGGCGGATGGCGTTGGCCATGTTCTCCACCGCGATGCGGATGAAGCCGTCCGCGACCTCTTCCGGCGATTTGCCGATCCGGCGCGACAGCGCGGCGAACGCGTCGCGCACCGCCGCTTCGTCGAGCGGCGCGTCGCCGCCGGGACCGAACAGCGTCGGGAAACAGGCGGCCTGGAGCTTTCCGACCAGGACGTTCGCATCGGTGACCGTGAGCGGGCCGCCGCGCGCATAGCTCATCGGGCCCGGATTGGCGCCCGCCGAACGCGGACCGACGCGGAAGCGCGCGCCGTCATAGTCGAGGATCGATCCGCCGCCCGCCGCGACCGTGTGGATGGCGAGCATCGGCGTGCGCAACCTGACGCCCGCGACCTCGGTCTCGTAGACGCGCTCGAACGCGCCGTCGAAGCGGGCGACGTCGGTCGAGGTGCCGCCCATGTCGAAGCCGATGACGTGCGCGAAGCCCGCCGCGCGCGCCGTTTCCGCCATGCCGACGACGCCGCCGGCCGGACCGGAGACGATCGCATCCTTGCCGCGGAAGAAATCCGGCGCGGCGAGCCCGCCGCTGGACGTCATGAAGAACAGCCTGGTGCCGCCGAGCGCGCCGGAGATGCGGCGCGTGTAGCGCGCGAGCACCGGCGAGAGATAGGCGTCCGCCACCGTGGTGTCGCCGCGCGAGACGAACTTCATCAGCGGCACGCATTCGTGGCTGAGCGAGATCTGGGTGAAGCCGGCGCGGCGCGCGATGCCGGCGGCGCGCAGCCCGTGCGCCGGATAGCGGTAGCCGTGCAGGAAGACGATGGCGCAGGCCGCGATGCCGCTCGCGCGCGCGGCGCTGAGCGAGCGCGCCAGATCCTCCTCGTCGAGCGGGCGCAGCACGTCGCCCTCGGCGGTGAGCCGCTCGTCCGCCTCGATCACGCTGTCGTAGAGCATGTCGGGCAGATCGATGCGCAGCGCGAAGAGCTTCGGCCGGTTCTGGTAGCCGATGCGGAGCTGGTCGCGGAAACCGCGCGTGGCGACGAGCGCGACGCGCTCGCCGCCGCGGGTCAGCAATGCGTTGGTTGCAACGGTCGTGCCCATCCGCACTTCGCCGATGCGCCCGGCGTCGATCGGCGCGCCGCTTGCGATGCCCAGCGTCCGGCGGATGCCTTCCAGCGCGGCGTCGTCGTAGCGCGGACTTTCCGACAGCAGCTTCAGCGTCGACAAGCTGCCGTCCGGCGCTTCGGCCACCACGTCGGTGAAGGTGCCGCCGCGATCGATGTAGAAGTTCCAGCGTGCTGACATGACACCCAGATTGTCCTATTGCTTTCGCCCATGTCCATCTTGGGAAAGCTCGGCGGCGCGGCTGCGGGATTCATGCTCGGCGGCGGGCCGGTCGGCGCGCTGATCGGCGCGCTGGCGGGCCATTTCCTGATCGACCGGGAGATGCCCGCGCTGGAGCCGGGCGAGGCGCCGGGCGTCGTCTTCACCATCGCCATGATCGCACTCGCCGCCAAGATGGCGAAGGCGGACGGCACGGTGACCGACGACGAGGTCGAGACGTTCCACCGTCTCTTCCGCGTCGCGCCGGGCGAACAGGCGAGCGTCGACCGCATTTTCCGCCTCGCGCAGCAGGACACGGCCGGCTACGAAGCCTATGCGACGCAGATCTCGCGCATGCTGGTCGGCAATCCCGGCCTGCTCGAAGACATTCTCGACGGCCTGTTCGAGATCGCAAAGGCTGACGGTGTATTTCATCCCGGCGAAGCGGCGTTCCTGGAGCGCGTCGCCGACATTTTCGGATTTACGCCGGCCGAATATCGCCGCATCCGCGCCGCGCATATCGGTCCGGACAAGGGCGATCCCTACGTCATCCTCGGCGTGGCGCACGATGCGGGCGACGACGAGGTGCGGCTGACCTACCGCCTCCTGGTGCGCGAGAACCATCCCGACAAGCTGATCGCGCGCGGCGTGCCGGAGGAATTCATCCGCCTCGCCACCGACAAGCTCGCCGCCATCAACGGCGCCTACGACAAGATCGGGCGGGAGCGGGGCTGGAAAGGCTGACGGCGCTACGCCCGCCAGGGAGCGACTTCGCGCAGGCTGACGGTGGTGACGGCGTGGCCGGTCGCGTCGGCGATCTCGATCTCGCGCCGGTCGATGTCGATGTCGTCGGGCGTCGCGACGATCAACTCGTGCACGACGCTCACCGCGATGTCGCGCGCCGCCTGCGCCGTCGGGAAATCGTAGGCGTGCGGATCGCGGATGCGTTCCTCGCCGATCACAACGCTGAGATAGAAAGTCGCCATGGCGACGATTCCCCAACCGGTCCGCAAAGCATAAGCGCGCTTTTATTTCTGGCTAGGACTTGAAAGCGCGCCGCGCTCGCCTAGGCAAGGATTTTGGCCGGAATCGGGCTTTTTTGCGGCGGGGGTGTTTGCTCACGGCGCAGGCGCGCGGGAGGGGCGGATTCGCGTGGCGTCGGAAGCGGTTGCGGCGGAGACGGCATCGCGCACCGCAAGGCCGCGCCGAAAGCCGGTGTCCTCCATCAGCGCGATCGCGATGACCAGCGCGGCGAGAAACAGCGCGGCGGCGATGGTCGTGATCGTCATCGCGACGCGGGCGTCGCGCACATCGTCGCGGATCCGGCGCATGTCGTTGGAGAGCGCGTTGAGCTGCGCGGTGAGGTGGCGCTCCAGCACGTCGAACTTGCCTTCGAGGCGCACCACGTCGTTGCGCGACTCGGCGCGCGCGAGGAGGATGCGCGCCTCGATCTCCTCGCGCGAGGCGGTGCCGTTCTCGCCCGCGCTGCGCGCCGCGATGTTGGCGCCGAAGACCTGGCCGCTCGCCGCCGCGCTCGGCAGATCGGCCTGCGGGCTAAGCACGCCGTTCCTCCGTCCGCGCGGCGAGCCATTGCTCGACCTGGTTGGCGTGGAAGAAATCGGTGCGCCCGCACTTGCCGCACGAGGCGGAATAGAAGGCGTGCGCGCCCGTCGCCAGGCCGTCCGCGGCCGCCGCCACGATCAGCCGGGCCTCGACGAGCATCGCCGCCGGGCCGATCACCGCGTTGCTCTTGAAGCGCTCGTTCCCGCAAAAGGCGCATTTGTAGCTGCCGTTGCGCATCGCTTCGAAAAACGCATCGAAGTCTTTCAACGTCACTGTCATCGGAACGCGATCCCCGACCCTCAGGGGATCATGGTTATGTGACCGAATTCCGAGGGGGCGAATAGGAAATTTAGCCTAACTTCCTCATTGATGATTTTTTGATGATCCCTCTTGCAACTTGATGAGATAATGATGATTATATGATCAAGGGTCCGCAAGGGGCCCGAAACACTGGAGTCAAAAGAATGACGAAAATCGGAGTTGGCATCGGAGAAGATTTCCCGGCCGACGACACCAAACCGGCTGAGGCGCCTCGCGGCGACGACGGCCGAAACCGCGACGAGGCGTACAACGATGCGGAATACGCCGCCCGGCGCGAAGCCTATCGCAAATGGCGCGAGCAGCGCCGCGAATGGAAGCGCCAATGGCGCAACGAGTGGCGCGCGCGCAAACGCGCCTTCCGCGAGCAGGTGCACAAGAGCCTCAGCGAAAACGGCGTGCCGCACGGCCGCTACCATGACGACCACGCCCATCGGGAATTCTGGAACCACACGATCCTCTGGGCGGTGCTCGGCGTGATCGCGGCGATCGCGATCGTCAGCTTCATCTTCTCGCACATCTTCGTCGTGGTCGGAGTCGTGGCGCTGCTCGCGCTCTTCGCCGCCTATCATCGCGGGCACGATCCCTTCGCGATGGAACCCTACGACTATCCGCACACCACCACGCCGCCGTCCGCTCCGCGCGACGCGGCGCAATAAGGAAATACAATATGCATAGACATCACAGACATGGCCGTTACCGCGCCGCCGAGGCGATGCGGGCGGCGGCCGATGCCGTCGAATCCGGCGGCGAGCGCACCACCACGCGCGTCCAGCTCGAAATGCCGCCCCAGGCGATGGAGCGGCTGCAGCGGCTGAAGGAAAAGACCGAGGCCGCCTCCTACGCCGAAGTGATCCGCAACGCCGTGCGCGTTTTCGAAGCGCTGCTGCAGGAGCACGAGGCGGGCGCCGAGTTTTTGCTCAAGCGCCCGGGCGGCGAAACCGTCAGCTACAAGATCTTCATCTGATGAGCGTGGCGGAGACGAAGCCGCGCGGGCCGCTGTCGCAGGTCGTCAGCTTCCTCGCGCGCAAGGGCCGGCGCGTCTGGACGCTGACGGTCGAGGGCAAGGAACAGCTGACGCCGAACATGGTGCGCGTGACCTTCAGCGGCGCCGATCTCGGCGAGCTCATCTGGAAACGCGGCCAGGATCTCGTCCTCGAATTTCCCGCCGGCCGGCGCCACTACACCATCCGCAAGTTCGACGGGCGCCGGCTCGCCATCGATTTCGTCCTGCACGGCGAAAGCCCCGCGGGCGACTGGGTGCGCGCGGCGAAGGCCGGCGACAGGCTCGATGCCGCCGGCCCGCGCGGCCACACCTATGTCCGCCCGGCCGACTGGCACCTGATGATCGGCGACGAGACCTGCATTCCGGCGATCTTCGCGATGCTCGAAGGACTGACGCGCACCGACCGCGCCTTCGTCTTTCTCGAGATCGGCGAGGATGCCGAGCGCCAGGCGGTCGAGAGCGCGGCGGCGGTTGAGATCGTCTGGCTGTCCCGCAACGGCGCGCCGCCCGGACCGAGCGGGATTCTCCATGACGCCGTGAAGGACTTCGTCTTTCCCCAGGGCCTCGGTCACGCCACCATCATCGGCGAGACGCACAATGTCCGCGCCATCCGCCAAAGCCTGATCGCGCGCGGTCTTGGCAAGGACCAGTGTTCGGCGGAAGGATATTGGCGTCCCGGCCGCGTCGGCGGCCACGACCATGCCTGAGTTGGATATGACGCTGAGGATCGTCGAGTGCCGCTCGCCCAACCATGACGAACGTCCGCCGGGCGCCGTCATCGACATGCTCGTGCTGCATTATACCGGCATGAAGACGGCGGACGAGGCGCTGGCGCGGCTCTGCGATCCCGCGGCGAAAGTGTCGGCGCACTACACCATCGGCCGCGACGGGCGCGTCTTCGCCCATGTGCCGGAAGCGCGCCGCGCCTGGCACGCCGGCGTTTCCTTCTGGGCGGGCGAGAGCAACGTCAATGCGCGCTCGATCGGAATCGAGCTGGTCAATCCCGGTCACGAGTTCGGCTATGTGCCGTTCACCGAGAGCCAGATCGCCGCCCTGATCGACCTGTCGAAGGCGGTGCTCGCGCGCCATCCGATCGCGCCGCGCCGCGTCGTCGGCCATTCCGACGTCGCGCCGGCGCGCAAGACCGATCCCGGCGAGCTCTTTCCCTGGAAGCACCTGGCCGATTACGGCATCGGCGTGTGGCCCGCCGCCGATCACCGCGAGTTGCGCGAGCCGGTCGAGGCCGCGCTGGCGCGCTACGGCTACGGCCTTCCTCCGTATACGGATGTTCCGCTCGAGGCGGTGATCGCCGCGTTCCAGCGCCACTTCCGCCCCGCGGAGGTGAATGGGCGCTGGGACGGCGAATGCGACGGCGCGCTCGCGTCGCTGCTCGCGCCGCGCGCCGTGGCCTCGTAAAGCGGCGCGCAGGGCCGTCATGCAAATGTGATGGTTCCCCGCGGCGGCCGCCCTGCTAGCGTCGGCGCATGAAAACCATAGGCATGATCGGGGGCATGAGCTGGGAGTCCTCGAGCATCTACTACCAGCAGATCAACCGCGCCGTGCAGCGCCGTCTCGGCGGCGTCCACTCCGCGAAGTTCCTCTTCTATTCCTTCGATTTCGACGAGATGGCGGTGCTGCAGAACGCCGGCGAATGGACGCGCGCCAACGGCATCATGGCGGACGTCGCCGCGGGCCTCGAAAAGGGCGGCGCCGACTTTCTCCTCATCGCCTGCAACACCATGCACAGCGCCACGCGCGAGATCGAACGGGCGACGCGCATCCCGCTGCTGCACATCGCCGATCCGCTCGGCGCGGCGATCAACCGTGCCGGCCTGACGCGCGTCGCGCTGCTCGGCTCGCGCTTCACCATGGAGAACGACGACATCATCCGCGGCCGGCTGAAGGACCGCTACGACATCGCCATCGTCACGCCCAGGGGCGCCGCCGCCGACGAAGTCAGCCGCGTGATCTACGAGGAACTGGTGCGCGGCGAGTTCCGCGATTCCTCCCGCGCCCATTACCGGGACGTTATCGCCGGCCTCGTCGCCGAAGGGGCGCAGGGCGTGATCCTCGGCTGCACCGAACTGCCGCTTCTCGTGAAGAGCGAAGATTCGAGCGTTCCGCTGTTCGACACCACGGCGCTGCACACGCTGGCCGCCGTCGAGATGGCGCTCGGCTGACTCAGTCGAGCGCGTAGTGGAGCAGGGGCAGCATCCGGCCGGGCAGGGAATCGGACGGCGCCATGCCGGCATCGCTGGCGCCGAGGCGGCGATAGAACGCCGCCGCGTTGGGTTCGGCGAGGATGACCAGGCGCCGCGCACCTTCGGCCCTGGCGCGCGCCGCGGCGGCGAAGAACAGCGCGCGGCCGGCGCCGATCCGCATCACGCCGACATCGACGAACATGTGCACCAGGTCGAAATCGCCCGGCGTCGCCAGCGGCGCGACGGACGCCATGCCGAGCAGGCGGCCCGCGCCGTCCAGCGCGGCCAGCACGCGTCCGGTTGCGATCGCCTCGGGCGTGATGGTGAGTTCGCCGCGCACCCGTTCCATGAAATCGGCGTCGTAACCCCAATAGGCCTTGGAGCGGAAGCACAGCGCGCTCAGCGCCTCGGCTTCGGCGGTTAACGCCGCGCGAATTGTGATCGGGCTCATCTCTGCACTATACTATGCTTGCGTCAGATGGCCGGATGGCCGCGGCGCCCCGCGCAAGCCGGGCGTCGAGGAAAGTCCGGGCTCCACGGAGACACGGTGCCGGATAACGTCCGGCGGGGGCGACCCCAGGGATAGCGCCACAGAAATGACACCGCCTACCGGCCTAAAGCCGCGGCAAGGTTGAAATGGTGCGGTAAGAGCGCACCGCGTTCCCGGCAACGGGAGTGGCAAGGCAAGCCCCACCGGGAGCAAGACCAAATAGGGGCGGCACGTAATCCGTTTCCGGATAGCCGCCCGGGTAGGTCGCGTGAGGTGCGTGGCGACACGCATCCCAGAGGAATGGCCATCCATCGCGGGCAACCGCGGGGACAGAACCCGGCTTACAGGCCATCTGACGCGCTTTCATCCGATGAACGGAAGTCGCTAGGCGAGCGGAACGACCTTGAAGTCCATCGGCGTGCCGGTCGCCTGGCGCGCCGACTTGATCTGCAGGAACTTGTCCGCCTGCCAGTTCACGTGGGTGACGACTTGCGAGGCGGCGCCCTCGGCGCTCGGCGCGAAAGGCAGCATCACCTCCTGGCAGACATAGCTTTCGCCCAGCGTCATGTCGATGCGGCGATGACCGATGCCGATGCCGCCGCGCGCGATGTCCGAGATGATCTCGAGCCGTTCGGCGCGATAATCGGGCGGCGCCGACGCGATCCAGTCCATGCCGGTCAGCTCGGTGCCGAGGATGGTGAGAAAACGCGTTCCGGCGAGACGTACCGTGACGCTCCGGTCGGGCACGACGTCGAAGACGAGGATGTCGGGCAGGAACGCCTTGAACTTGAACGGGCTCAGCTTGTCGCGCGACGGCAATCCGTCGCCGTCCCATAGTGAAAGCCAGACCTCGACGACGGCGCGGTTCGCCGGCTCGAGTTCGAGAGACTTCGCGATCTCGCCCGCCTTTTTCCTGGTCAACGCACGCATGACATTCCGCTTCCCTGGGCCGGACTCTATTCTTCAAAACTTAAGACTTTCCGAGGGCGCCGACGATACGGATAGGGAGAATTGCGTACGTAGCGGATCAGGAGAGCCTTTCGAGCGTCGCCGCGTCCGGCTCGCCGCCGAAATATCGGGCAAGCGCGCGCTCGAACGGAGACCCGGCCGGAGCGACGCGCGAAAACAGCGTCATGCAGGAGCGGAATTTGAGATCGTCGGGCGAGCCGAAGATCTGGTGCGCGCTCCGCCGCTCGACCGCGAGGACGAGTTCGGTGCATTCCACGAGGCGCGGCCCCAGGACCGGATGGGCGAGATAGGCGCGCGCCTCGTCCGGCGAGGCGATGGCGTAGCGCGCCGCCATCGCGCTATGGCCGAGGCCGGCGATCTGCGGAAAGACGAACCACATCCAGTGGCTCGCCTTGCGCCCCGCGCGCAGCTCGGAACGCACGGCGTCGATGACGCGCGCCTGCGCCGCCACGAAGCGCTCCAGGTCGAACGGATCGTCCATGGCGCAAGGTTATCGGGAGTCGTTGCGCGAAAACAGCGCGCCGAAACCGTCGAGGAACGGAAACAGCCTGACGTTCAGCACATGGCGCAGGAAGAGGCCGGTGAGGATCACGGCCGGCACGGTGAGGTTCAGCGTATCCATCAGGCTGTGGAACGTCGCGGACTGATCGGGCGTCAGCCAGAAATGCCGCCCGTGATCGTTGAGTACGACGCTGTGCTGGAGCGTGCGCACGGCGCTCGCATTCGCCTTGATGCGGATGTCGGCGACGATGGTGACGACGGCTTCGGCCAGCACGAGCGGGACGGCGGTGAGATAGGCGCCGCGCGCAATGCGCATCCAGCCCGGCTCGGCGTCGTCGGACTCGGGCGTCGCCGCGTCGTTGCAGCAGGCGTCGAATTCGCTGCGGCTCCAATCCGCGATCTTGAGGGAATAGAGGATGGCGAAGGCGAAGAGCGAGAAGGCGAACAGGATCTCGGGAATGCCGGCGCGCGTATAGGCGGGCATGCCGCGCCGGGCGAAAACGAGGAACGCGACGATGCCGGCCGTCACCATCAGCGCGCGCTGCAGCGAATCCTGGTCGAGACCCGGCCAGCGCCAATGGCGCGCCCGGCGATACTCGACGGCCGTGACGACGAAGGCGGCGAAGACGAGGGCGAGCGCGCCGTAGAACAGCGGCGCCGGAACGTCGTCGAACGCATGCTGGAGCGCGAGCAGGCGGATGCCGATCAGCGACAATTGCCATGTCGCGAACAGCTTGAAGTCCAGACAGAGCGTGCTGTTGTCCGCCGGCGCCTGGGTGTGGGGTGCATCCGTCATGTCTCGTCCCACCGGGAGCGACGCAGAATCATAGGATGCGAGTGTAAACGCGACGCCAACGCGGGCTTTTCTTCGGCTAGGGAAATTCAGGATTCGGTAATAGTCGGGCCGCGCTTTCGATCGCAGGCGTCCGAATTGCCGCACCGGACCGCTGGAATGGGTAGGCACGCGGCGTTGCGTTAACCGCCGATGAATGGATCGCCCCGTAAATAGTGGGGCGAAATGAGAATTCGTCAGGCATGAGACGGCTGCAAAAAATTGCGATGCGCGATTCCCTGCTCGCGCGCTACACCGAGACGCTCGGCGAGCTGATGATGCGCAGATACAGCGAAGAGGCGATGCGGGCCGGCAAGGCCGAGTCCGATCTCGCCAACCGCTCGAAGTCCGCGTTCCTCGCGACGATGAGCCACGAACTGCGCACGCCGCTCAACGCCATCATCGGATTCTCGGACGTCATCCAGGCGACGAAGGACGATGCCGGCGCCCATGCCGAATATGCCGATCACATCGCCAGGGCCGGCCGGCGGATGCTCAACGTGGTTTCCGACATCCTCGACATGTCCAAGCTCGAAGGCGGCACGCTGACGCTCAACCTCCAGCCGTGCAGCGTCCACGACGTGCTCGACGGCAGCATCGACGGGGTGCGCGCCGACGCCGACGCGAAATCGCAGTCGCTCGAGGTGCGCACGAACGGCGAGCTGCCTTTGCTCAACATCGACTACAAGCGCGTGCGCCAGATTCTGCTCAACCTGCTCTCCAACGCGATCAAGTTCACGCCGGAAAAGGGCGGCATCGTGCTTTCCGCCGAGGCGTCGCCCAGGGGCGGCGTGGTCATCACCGTGTCCGACACCGGCGCGGGCATGACGGCGGAGCAGGCGGCCACCGCGCTGCGGCCCTTCGCGCAGGTCCAGTCGCATCTTTCGCGCACGCAGGAAGGCGCGGGCCTCGGCCTGCCGATCGCACTCGGCCTCGCCCATCTGCACCGCGGCGATCTTCGCCTCGAAAGCGAGCCGGGCGCCGGCACGCGCGCCATCCTCACCCTGCCGCCGTCGGCCGCGTCATGAACGAGATCGTCCGCCCGACGCCGAACGGCCAGCCGCTGCGCGAGCGCAGAGGCGTGCCCGCCGATCCGCCGGTGCAGATCGCGCACATCGTCTCGGTCGCCGGCTCGCACGCCGTCGCCGTGCTCGAGAAGCAGGCGCCCGGCGCGATCGACGATCCGGAGCCGCGCGTCGAAATCGGCGATCTCGTCAAGATCATCACGCCGTCCGCTTCGGTCGTCGGCCTGGTGTCGGCGGTGACCTCGCCGATGCCGAATGCGCACGGCCAGGTCGAGGAGATGGGCCTCATCGAGATCAACCTCGCCGGCGAAGTGGTCACCGACGACACGACGCGCCGGCTGACGTTCCGCCGCGGCGTCTCGGCGCTGCCCAGCATCGGCGACCAGGTGATGTTCGCCGACCGGCACGACCTGACGCGCGTCTACGCGCCGCCGGGCGTCGCCAGCGTCAAGGTCGGCACGCTGTTCCAGGATCCCAAGGTGCCGGCGCGGCTCCTGATCGACGACCTGCTCGCCAAGCATTTCGTCATCGTCGGCAGCACGGGTTCGGGAAAATCCTGCGCGCTCACCGCCATCCTGCAGCGCCTGCTCTACGAGCACACCGCCGCGCACGTCGTCATCCTCGACGTGCACAACGAATATTCGACGGCCTTCGAGGGCCTCGTCGAACATATCAATCTCGGCAATTTCAGCCTGCCGTTCTGGCTGCTCAACTTCGCCGAACTCTGCGCCGCGCTGACCAACAAGGACGCGCATCACGATGCCGAGGTGGAAATTCTCGGCGAGGCCGTGGTCGCGGCCAAGAAGCGCTACGCCCAGACCACCGCCGGGCGCGTGCGCAAGACCGCCGAGGTGCAGCGCACGATCACGGTCGACACGCCGATCCCGTTCCGCCTCTCCGACGTCACCGCCTATATCGACGACGAGCTCGGCAAGCTCGACCGCACGCGTCTCGCCTTGCCCTATCGCCGGCTCAAGACGCAGATCGAGTCGCTGGTCTCCGACCAGCGCTACAACTTCATGTTCGGCAGCCTGACGGTGCGCGACACGATGACGGAAGTGCTCAGCCGGCTGTTCCGCATCCCCAACGAAGGCCGGCCGATCACCGTCGTCGACCTGTCGACGGCGCCCGCCGAAATCCTCGACGTCATCATCTCGGTGATCTCGCGCCTCGCCTTCGACCTCGCGGTGTGGAGCAACGGCGCGGTGCCGATGCTGCTCGTTTGCGAGGAGGCGCACCGCTATGCGCCGAGCGGCGATGCGAGCTTCGCGCCGACGCGCCAGGCGCTGTCGCGAATCGCCAAGGAGGGCCGCAAATATTCGCTCTCGCTGGCGCTGGTCACGCAGCGTCCGTCGGAACTCGACGCCACCATCCTGTCGCAATGCGGCACGGCGATCGCGCTGCGGCTGTCGAGCGAGCGCGACCAGGAGGTCATCCGCGCCAACACGTATGAAGGCATGATCGACATGCTCGACTTCCTCGCGCTGCTCGGCGACCGCGAGGCGATCGTGCTGGGGCAGGGCGTTTCGATGCCGATGCGCATCAAGTTCGACGCGCTCGGCCGCGGCAACGTTCCCAAGAACATGAACGCCGGCTTCTCCAAAGCCTGGAAGACCCAGAAGCTCGAGCGCTACGCCCTCGACGCCATCGTCACGCGCTGGCGCAACGGCGGCAACGAGTAGGCGCAGCCGCTATTGCGAAAATAAAGTAGCGCACGGCCGGTTTGTTCCGCGCGGCAGCGTTGCAAAAGCATTCCCGAATCCCAAACTATCGCCTGTGGCGAGCATCCGGGGAGACATCATGCGCGCGCTTTCGGCATTCGTGGCGGCCATCGCGATCGCCTGGGCGGCGCCGGCGGCCGCGCAGACCGCACCGCCCGCAGCGCATCCGCTGACCCACGAGGATCTCGAAGCCTATTTCGACGGCTTCTTCCCCGACGCGCTGGCGCGCGCCGAGATCGCCGGGGCGGTCGTCGTCGTGGTGAAGGACGGGCACGTCCTGCTCGAAAAGGGCTACGGCTATTCCGACGTCGCGACGCACGCGCCGGTCGATCCCGCGCGCACGCTGTTCCGCCCCGGTTCGATCTCCAAGCTCTTCACCTGGACGGCGGTGATGCAGCTCGTCGAACAGGGCAAGCTCAACCTCGACCGCGACGTCAACGACTATCTCGACTTCAAGATTCCCGATGCCTTCGGCAAGCCCGTCACGCTGCGCAACCTGATGACGCACACGCCCGGCTTCGAGGAACACATCAAGGGACTGATGGTCGACGATCCCAGGCTGTTCTACGCGCTGCGCGATGCCGTCGCCGGAACGACGCCGGCGCGGATCTATCCGCCGGGCGAAGTCCCCGCCTACTCGAACTACGGCGCCGCGCTGGCCGGCTACATCGTGCAGCGCGTCTCGGGCGAACGTTTCGAGGACTATGTCGCGCGCCACATCTTCGCGCCGCTCAAGATGGACCATTCCACCTTCGAGCAGCCGCTCCCGCCGCGCCTCGCGCCGGACATGTCGAAGGGCTACTTCCTGCCGCGCGACAAGCCGCAGCCGTTCGAGTTCATCAGCTTCAGCCCGGCCGGCGGCCTGTCGGCGACGGGCGAGGACATCGCGCATTTCATGATCGCGCATCTGAACGGCGGCGCCTATGACGGCGCGAGCATCCTCAAGCCGGAAACGGCGGCGCTCATGCATCGCGCCGCGTTCAGCCCGACGCCGCCGCTGCCGGCGATGGCGCTCGGCTTCTACCATGAAGACGCCAACGGCCTGTCGATCATCGGACACGGCGGCGACTCGCAGGTCTTCCACAGCGACCTGCACCTGATCCTGGACCGCAATGTCGGACTCTACGTCTCGCTCAACAGCGCCGGCCACGAAACCAGTCCGATCGCGGGCCTGCGTCCGTTCCTCTTGGCTCATTTCCTCGATCGCTATTTCCCGGCCGCGCCGCCACCGAAGGCGAAGCCCTTCGCCGCCGTGCCCGGCGATGCGATGAAGATCGCGGGCGCCTATGAGCTCAGCCGGCGCTCGCAGACCAATTTCATGAGCGTCTCGTCGCTGACGCTGCCGATCGTCGTGGTGCCGGCCAAAGACGGATCGATCGGCTTCCCCGGCCTCGCAGCCGTCGGCCTTGCGCCGAAATGGGTGGAGATCGCGCCCTTCGTCTGGCGCGAGCAGACAGGCACGCACCGCTTCGTCGCGCGCCTCGAGAACGGCCGTGTGAAATGGCTGAGCTCGGACCTGTTCCCGCCGATCATGGTGCTGCAGCGCGTCCCGTTCTGGCGTTCGCCAATGCTGCTGCTGCCGGCCGTCGGCGCCTCCTTCGTCATGCTCGCGCTTACCGTTCTGTTCTGGCCGGTGAAGGCCGTTCTGCGCTGGCGCTACGGACAGAAGTTCGGCCGTCGCGGGCGCGAGCTCGTGCTCTACCGGCTGACGCGTGTCGCCGCCTTGCTCTACGTGGTTGCGTTCGGCGGCTGGGCCTGGTTCCTGCTGGCGGGACAGATGCGTCTCTCGGTCTTCGATTCGCCGTCGGACGGACTCATCCGGCTGCTCCAGCTCGTCTCGCTCGCCGCCGTCGCCGGCACGCTGGTCTCGATCCTGGAATTCGTCACCGCGCTGCGCGACCGCGAACGGCCCTGGTGGACGAAAGCGACGGACGGACTGATCGTGCTGGCCTCGCTCGTGCTCGCGTCCTTCCTGATCGGGTACAATTTCTTCACGCTCTCGCTGAATTACTGACGGCCGCGTCCGGTTCCGCTAGGCGGAATGCGAACGGCGGCGTAGGATTTGCGGACGTTCGCGCGCGTGCTGGGGGCGCCGATGGCCGACGGGCAGCAGGAGACGGGACGCTGGTTGCGCCTTGCGACGGTGCTGCGCGCCGTCGTCGTCGGAATCCTGATCGCGCTGGTGCCGGCGAACGTCTGGCTGGTGTTCCTCTTCTTCCTGCACATGCCCGCCGCGGCGTTGGCCGAGGCGATATTTCTCGCCGCCTATCTCTGGTGGACGTCGGGCGGCGGACCGCCGCGCCTGCTCGCCGCGGCGCGCGCCGAATCGTTCCGCCGGTCGACATTGTCGGGCGCGCAGTGGCGATGGGGACTGGCGGCGGCGCTGTTCTTCGCCGTCACCGTTCACGGTGCCATCGTCCTTCTCTTCCGGCTCGTTCCGTTTCCGGCCGCGGCCTTTCATGCCGGCTACGATTTTTCGTTCATCCCGACACCGGCGCTGCGCTGGATCGCCGTGCTGGTCGCTGCCGCGTCGGCGGGCATCTGCGAGGAAACCGGATTTCGCGGCTACCTGCAGCAGCCGCTCGAAGTCCGCTTCGGGCCGGCGGCCGCCATTGCGGTCTCGTCGCTGTTCTTCATGCTCCTGCACCTGAACAAGGACTGGTCCGGCATAGGCATGGTGCCGATCGTGTTCGGCGCGGGCGTCCTCCTCGGCGCGCTCGCCTGGGCGTCGCGTTCGCTCGTCTTCTGCATGATCGGCCACACCGCGATGGACGTCGGCCTGTTCGCCTATTGGTGGGGACAGATCGCCGGCACTTTTTCGCAGCGTCCCATCGGCGAGACAGGGATCGATGTATCGTTCGGCGTCGAGGTTGCGATCTTCGCCGGCGCGCTGTGCGTGACGCTGACTTCGATCCGCCGGCTGCGCGGACTCTCGTCGGATGGGGCTCCGCGGGTCGCGTGAGATTTATTCGATAAATCTTTTCGCGCCCCTTGGTAACAAGGTATTTCTTCCTACATAGCACGTGTCCCACCCACATGGGGGCGGTCCGGACCGTCCGGCCCCGCGGGTTGGGACCGGCGTTTGAACGCACGCGGGCTAACGATCCGCGCGGCGCGCAAAGGCCGGTCGATCTGAGGCGACCACTCCCGAGGCCGACGGGCCGGAGCTTCTTTGGTCGTGGAGGCCGCTCCACAGTGCGTCTCGCGAGAGACGCGCGATCTTCGATTCGGCCGGCCGAAAACCGCCGGGCGCGGGATGTCTCGCATCCCAATCCTGCCGCTCCCAAAGGGCGGCGAAACATGGACAGCGCGACGCCGAGGCGTCCCGCGCCGCCCCTTTTTTTCAACCGCCGCAATCCGGCGGATCGCTCAACTGCGTCCGCGCGGCTGCGGGATTTTTTTGGCGAGGCTCGATGCTTCGCCCCTCGACAAGCTCGGGATGAGGAAACCGAGAACAACCCTCATTCTGAGCTTGTCGTGCTTCGACAGGCTCAGCATGAGGGCGGTGCAAATCAGAACCTCATCCTGAGCTTGTCGAAGGATGAGGCGTTCGAACAATGAAAGAGGGGGAAGGAGGCGCGAACGCGAAAACAGTACGATGTGTCCGGGCGGCGAAAGGCCACCAGAACTGGGTCACCAATAGCCGTCCATGAGCTCCTTCGCCCAGGCCGGCTCGCGGACCTCGCCGCGCGGCAGAAAGCCTTTCATGACGGGCTTTATGTCGATCACGGGCGTGCCGTCGATGGCGTCGAGGCCGCGCACTTTGAGGAAGAGTCCGTCCGCGGCGAGCAGGCGGCAGACCGTCACGCCGATGCGGTTCGGCCGGCCTTTGCCGCGTTGCGCGAAAATGCCGACGAGCGGCCAGTCGGCGCGTCCGCGCGGCCGGCGCGCGCCGCTGTTGATCTCGGCGTCGGGCACCTGGTCGAAGTGAAAGACGACTTCGATGTGCGAAAATTCGGCGAGGCCGGCGGTGGCTTCGGCGGCGAACTGATCGGGATCGAGCGCGATCGTCGCCTCGACGGAATCCCACGCATCGTCGATGGGTTCGCTGCGCCCGCCGACGACATGGCCGATGGCTCGCAGCAGGATGGACCGGGACATGGCGCGCTCCGCAAATTTCGCCGCTGCCATGCGCCCATTGCGGCGGCTTTGCCAGACGCGGCGGCGCATGCGGCAGGGGAACGCGGCGCATGGCTCCGATCGGCGCAACCGCTGCGTGCAGGAATTCAGTCGGATTGGCGCGCCGAGGAAAGTTTTCTTATGCCGTCCGTTAAGACAATTTTTACCGAGGTAAAGGCAATGTTGACGCGTTTCGCATTTGTTCCGTGACCACCATAGCTAGACGAGTCGATTCCATAGGTAGATGTCCCAAGCCCCTCAATTTCCTATGCTTTTTGATTGACCCTCCGTCATTTCCCATGCTATCCCATGCTGTCCCAGTGGCTTGAACTAAAGCCGTTCCGGCCGGGGTGAGCCTTTCACCCTAAAGCCCCCTGGGACGCGAGGGGGTTCGACGCGTTCCATGACGATCCAGCCGTTCATGTCGACGGTGACGGGTTCGCTCGATAGCAAGGGGCGGGTCTGCATTCCCGCATCCTGGCGCCAGATCCTCGCGGCGCAGAACACCAACGGCGTCTACATCTGTCCCTCGTTCTTCGAAGGCGCGCTCGAAGGTTTCGGACAGAGCGTGCTCGACTCGCTGCACGCGCGACTGTCCTCGCTCGATCCGTTCATGTCGGTGGCGCACGACGATGCCGCCTACGCGATCATCTCGCGCACGCATCTGCTGCCGATGGATGAGCCGGGCCGCGTCCGTCTGCCCGACGCGATGATCGCGCATGGCGGGCTCAAGGACAAAATCGTCTTCGTCGGCATGTCGCAGAAATTCCAGATCTGGGACGCCGAACGTTTCGCGCCGATCGATGCGGAGCGCATCGCGCGGATGAAGGCGGCGCGCGAACGCGAGATCGCGAAGCTTTCCGGGAGCGGCGCATGAGCGGCCATCTTCCGGTGATGCTCGACGAGGTGCTCGCGATGCTCGCGCCGAAGGACGGCGAACACTATGTCGACGGCACCTTCGGCGGCGGCGGCTATACGCGCGCCATTCTCGAAGCGGCCGACTGCCGCGTGCTCGGCATCGATCGCGATCCGGACGCCATCGCGCGCGGCCAGCAGCTCGTCGCGCGGTTCGCCGGCCGCCTCACGCTGGTGCAGGGAGAATTCTCGCAGCTCGGGACGCTGCTCGGCGGCGCGCGCACCGACGGCGTCGTGCTCGATCTCGGCGTCTCTTCGTTCCAGTTCGACGAACCGGAGCGCGGCTTTTCGTTCCGCGCCGAAGGCCCGCTGGACATGCGCATGAGCCGCAGCGGCGAGAGCGCCGCCGACTTCGTCAATTCGGCCGACGAGAAGACGCTGACGAACGTGATCGCGCGGCTGGGCGAAGAGCACAATGCGCGCCGCATCGCGCGCGCCATCCTCGCGGCGCGGCCGGTGACGACGACCGCGCAGCTCGCGGAGATCGTCAAGACGGCGCAGGGACCGGCCGCCGCGCGTCTCGCCATCCATCCCGCCACGCGCACATTCCAGGCGCTGCGCATCCATATGAACGACGAGCTCGGCGAGCTCGAACGCGGCCTGGAAGCGTCGCAGCGCGCGCTCGCGCCGGGCGGCCGCCTCGTCGTCGTCGCGTTCCACTCGCTGGAAGACCGCATCGTCAAGCGTTTCCTCAGCGCGCACGGCAACCGCGCGCCGCAGGCCTCGCGCCATGCGCCCGAGGCGCGCCGCGCCGCCGCGTTCAAAGTGCTCACCGCACGTCCGCTCACCCCGGACGCGAAAGAAATCCAATCCAATCCCCGCGCCAGGTCCGCCCGGCTTCGCGCGGCCGTTCGCCTCGCGGCCTAGGAGTCCATCATGGTTCGCATCCTCAACACCGTCTGCGTCGCGCTCATGGGTCTGTCGATCCTGGCGCTCTATCACGTGTCGGAGCAGACGCGCGTCGCCAGCGTCGAACTCAATCGCGTCGGCCGCGCGATCGTGCAGGAACACGCCACGATCAGCGTGCTGCAGACCGAATGGGAGCGCGTCGCAGGTCCGGCGCGCATCCAGGAGCTGGCCGCCGCCCATCTCGGCCTGACCGGTACGCCCGCGGTGCAGATGTCGTCCTTCGATCTGCTGCCGCGCCGCGGCGACGACGCGCCGCTGAACAACAGCCCGATCGCGCAGGCGAGCGCGCAGGCCGCCGACACCGCCGTACCGCATAGCGGACTCTAGGCCGGATGAAGCAGGGCCCGACGATCTACCAGAGACGCATCGTCATCGGCGCAGTGTTCTGTGCGGCGGCGTTTGCCCTGGTGGGCGTGCGGCTCGTGGACGTGACCCTCTTCAAGCCGCATACGGGCGGCGTCGAAGCGGTCGACCGCCCGCTGACCGCGCGCAACGACATCGTCGATCGCAACGGCGAGCTGCTGGCACGCGATCTTCCCGTCGTCGATCTCTACGCGCTGCCGCACACCCTGTCGGACAAGGACGGCGCGGCGCGCGATCTGGCACGCGTCACCGGCGCGGACTATGCGCGCCTCATCGACGGCTTCGACAACACCAGGCATCCCTATGTGCTGGTGGCGCGGCGCCTCACGCCCGACGTGCAGGCGAACGTCATGCATCTCGGCCTTCCCGGTCTCGAGTTCGAACCCGCCGCCAAGCGCTTCTATCCCGACGGCCGCGCCACCGCGCAGCTCCTCGGCGTGACCGACCCGGACGGCAAGGGCGTATCCGGACTGGAGCAGGGGCTCGACGGCGCGCTGCGCGAGACGGGCGCCGGCAAGCCGGTTCAGCTCTCGGTCGACATGCGGGTGCAGTACATCCTCGGTTCCGAAGTCGAGGATGCGCGCAAGACCTTCGGCGCCAAGAAGGCGGGCGGCATCGTGATGAACGTCCGCACCGGCGAGATCGTCGCCATGGTCTCGCTGCCCGACTTCGATCCGAACTTCAGGCAGTTCACCGGCGACGATTCCGATCACAACATCATGGCCGCCGACCGCTACGAGCTCGGCTCGGTGTTCAAGGTGCTGTCCTTCGCGCTCGCGCTGCAGGACCGCACCACGCGGCCCGACGAGGTGTTCTCGATCGGCAACGGTTATCGCATCGGCAAGTTCACCATTCACGAGGCCGAGCACATGCCCGCGACGCTCACGGCGCGCGACGTGCTCGCCCATTCCTCGAACATCGGCACGGCGCAGATCGCGCTGCGCTCGGGGCCCGTGCGTCAGGCCGCGTTCCTGACCAGCCTCGGGCTGCTCAAGCCACTGCACAGCGAGCTGCCCGAATTCGCCCGTCCGCTCTATCCGGACCATTGGGGCATCATCGAGACGGCCACGATCGGCTTCGGTCACGGCATCGCGGTCGAGCCGCTGGCCTATGTCTCGGCCGCCGCCTCCGTCGTCAACGGCGGCCGGCGCATCGTCCCGACCTTCCTCAAGACCGATGCCGACCGCCGCGGCGCGCGGGTGATCGCGCCCGAGACCAGCGCGGAACTGCGCGGCCTCCTGCGCTACGTCGTGACCAACGGTACCGGACGCAAGGCCGACATCCCGGGCTACGACGTCGGCGGCAAGACCGGATCGGCCGAAAAACCGGGCAAGCACGGCTATCAGTCGCATGTCCTCGTGACCTCGTTTTTTGCTGCCTTCCCGATCGAAGATCCGCGCTATGTTGTCTTCGTCCTGCTGGACGAGCCGCACGGAACCAAGGAGACGGGCGGCATCGCGCTCGCCGGTTCGACGGCGGCGCCGCTCGCAGGACGCGTGATCTCGCGCATTGCCCCGTTGCTGGGCGTTCCGCAGAAACCGGTGACGGTGGCGCGTGAGAACACATAATGGCACCACAATCTGGAGCGAGTATCACGACGGGTAAGGTGGTCAAGAGCGCCATGCAGGCGTCGACGGAATTTGCCGGGCTCGCGAGCGACAGCCGCGAGGTCAAGCCCGGCTACTTGTTTGCTGCACTTCCTGGAACGAAGGCCGACGGCGCGGCGTTCGTGAAGGATGCGGTCGCGCGCGGCGCGATCGCGGTGCTCGGCCGGCCCGACGTGAAAGCGGCCGCCGACGCGCAAGGCGTGCGTTTCATCGCAGCCGACAATCCGAGACTGGCGCTCGCGCGCCATGCCGCCGCCTTCTACAAGACCCAGCCGAAGATCGTCGCGGCGGTCACGGGCACCAAGGGAAAGTCGTCGATCGTCGCCTTCGTGCGCGAGATCTGGACCGCGCTCGGCAGACCCGCCGCGAGTCTCGGCACGGTCGGCGTCGTCACGCCCGCCGGCGAGATTCCGCTCAACCACACGACGCCGGATCCGATCGAAATCCATCGCCTGCTCGCGCAGCTGAAGCAGGACGGCATCGATCATCTGGCGCTCGAAGCGTCGAGCCATGGCCTCGACCAGTACCGGCTCGACGGCGTCGAGATCGCGGCGGCCGGTTTCACCAACATCACCCGCGATCACATGGACTATCACGGGGACTTCGAGCACTACCTCGCGGCCAAGCTGCGCCTGTTCGCGGAGCTCGTCCGCGCCGACGGCATCGCCGTGATCAACAGCGACGGCGCGCATGCCGACCGCTTCCTCGCCGCCGCGAAAGCGCGCGGCCTGAAGATCCTCACGGTCGGCGAAAGCGGCGAGACGATCCGACTCCTGTCGCGCGAAGGGCGCAGCGACGGGCAGACCTTGAAGCTGGTCCATCGCGGGCGCGAGTACCGGGTCGACCTGCCGCTGGCCGGCGGTTTCCAGGCGTCGAACGCGCTGGTCGCCGCAGGACTCGTCATCGGCCTCGGCGAAGAACCCGCCAAGGTATTCTCTGCGCTCGAGCGCCTCAAAGGCGCGCCCGGCCGTCTCGAGAAAGTCGCGTATGCCGCGTCCGGCGCGCCGATCTATGTCGACTATGCGCACACGCCGGATTCGCTGGAGAAGATCCTGACCGCCGTCCGTCCGCACGTGACCGGCAAGCTGCATGTCGTTTTCGGGTGCGGCGGCGACCGCGACCGGGGCAAGCGCCCGCTCATGGGCGAAGCTGCCGCGAAGTACGCGGACAAGGTCATCGTCACCGACGACAATCCGCGGAGCGAAGACCCCGCCGCCATCCGCAAGGAAGCGCTCGCCGGCGCGCCCGGCGCGCGCGAAATCGGCGACCGCGCCGAGGCGATCCGTACCGCCATCGCGGCGCTCGGCACCGGCGACCTTCTCGTGATCGCGGGAAAAGGGCACGAAACGGGCCAGATCGTCGGCGGTGAAGTGCGCCCGTTTTCGGACCGCGGCGAAGCGGTGAAAGCGGCCGTTCTCCTGGGAGGACGCTCCGCATGACGGCGCTGTGGACCTCCGAGGAAGCACAGGGCGCGACGCTCGGCATTCCCTCGAAAATCTTCGAGGTGAACGGTCTCTCCATCGACACGCGCACGCTGCGGAAGGACGATCTGTTCGTCGCGCTCAAGGGCGAAAATCGCGACGGCCACGCCTTCGTCAAGTCGGCCTTCGAGGCCGGGGCGGGCGCGGCTCTGGTCACGCACCGCCCGGCCGAACTCCCGCCGTCCGCGGCGCTTCTCACGGTCGCGAACACCCAGCGCGCGCTCGAGGATCTCGCGGTCGCCGCGCGCGCCAGGTCGGATGCGAAGATCATCGCCGTGACCGGCAGCGCCGGAAAAACCACGACCAAGGAAATCCTGAGAATCGCGCTCGGCGCGCTCGGCAAGACCCACGCTTCCGCCGCGTCCTACAACAATCATTGGGGCGTGCCGCTCAGCCTCGCCTCGCTGCCGCGCGATGCGCGCTACGGCGTGTTCGAGATCGGCATGAACCATTTCGGCGAGATCCGCTCACTGGTCGGCTTCGTCCGCCCGCATGTCGCGCTGGTCACGACCATCGCGCCCGCGCATCTGGAATTCTTTGGCACCTGCGAGGCGATCGCCGACGCCAAATCCGAGATCTTCGAAGGCATCGCGCCCGGCGGCGCGGCGCTGGTGCCGGCCGACAGCCCCTATGCCGAGCGCCTCGTCGCCCGCGCGCGCCAGGCTCGTGTCTCGCGCATCCTGCGGTTCGGCGGCAAGGCGGGCTGCGACGCGCGGCTCGTCGAATATGCCGAGACCGAGACCGGCTCGCTCGTCCGGGCCGACATCTGCGGCACGCCCGTCGAGTTCCGCATCGGCGCGCCCGGCCGGCATGTGGCCGAAAATGCCGTCGCCGCGCTGCTCGCCATCGCCGTGTCGGACGGCGACGTGCTCAACGCCGCCGCGGCGCTGCGCGAGTTCTCCGCTCTCAAGGGACGCGGCGCGCGTTTCCGTTCCGGCGGCGTCGACGTGATCGATGAGAGCTACAACGCCAACCCCGCATCCATGGCCGCCGCGCTGACGCTTCTCGGCGCCGCCAAGGGCAGGCGCATCGCCGTGCTCGGCGACATGCTCGAGATGGGACCGGACGGCGCCGCGCACCATGCGGATCTGGCGACGCCGATAGCGGCGGCGCGCGCCGACCTCGTCTTTCTCTGCGGCAGCCAGATGAAGGGATTGTGGGATCGCCTGCCGCCCGCGCAGCGCGGCGGCTGCGCGGCGTCGTCGGCGGAACTGGCACCGCTCCTGGTCAAGTCCCTGCACAGCGGCGACACGGTTCTGGTCAAGGGGTCACTGGGCAGCAAGATGGCGGTCATCATCGACGCGCTGAAGGCGCGGGGCGCATAGGCCATGCTCTATTATCTCTCGCTCCTGACGCACACCGACCAGCTCGCCTTGTTCCGGCTGTTCAAATATCTGACGTTCCGCTCGGGCGGCGCGGTGATCACGGCGCTCGTCCTCGCGTTCTTCGTCAATGGCGGGCTGATCCGCTGGCTGAAGATCAAGCAGGGCAAGGGTCAGCCGATCCGCACCGACGGTCCGCAGCGTCACGTCGTCGAAAAGCAGGGCACGCCGACCATGGGCGGACTGCTGATCCTTCTGCCATGGGTGGTCTCGACCGTGCTCTGGGCGAACCTTTCCAACGAATATATCTGGATCGCGATGTTCGTGACCCTGACCTACGGTGCGCTGGGCTTCGCCGACGACTATCTGAAGGTCACCCGGCGCTCGTCGGACGGCGTCAGCGGAATCATCCGGCTCGGCGTCGAATTCAGCGTCGCCTTCGCGGCCACCGCGGCGATCATGCGGCTCGAGGATCCCGGGCTGATCGGCGCCTTGACCGTCCCGTTCTTCAAGTCGCTTCTGATCCCCTTCGGCGTCTTCTTCATCGTCGTCGGCGGCTGCGTGATCGCGGGAGCCGCAAACGCGGTGAATTTCACCGACGGCCTCGACGGGCTTGCCATCGTCCCGGTCATGATCGCCGCGGCGACGTTCATTCTCATCGCCTACCTCGTCGGCAACGTGAACTTCGCCAAATATCTGGAGATCATCTACGTCTCCGGAACCGGCGAGCTCGCGGTTTTCCTCTCCGCGCTGATCGGCGCCGGTCTCGGCTTTCTCTGGTACAACGCCCCGCCCGCGATGGTGTTCATGGGCGATACGGGCTCGCTGCCGCTCGGCGGCGCCCTCGGCGCCGTCGCCGTGGCCGTCAAGCATGAGATCGTGCTCGCGATCGTCGGCGGCCTTTTCGTGCTCGAGACGGTTTCGGTGATCGTGCAGGTCATCTCGTTCAAGATGACCGGCAAACGCGTCTTTCGCATGGCGCCGATCCACCACCACTTCGAACAGCTGGGCTGGAAGGAGCCGACCATCGTGATCCGCTTCTGGATCGTCGCGGTCGTTCTCGCTCTCGTCGGCCTTGCCACGCTGAAACTCAGATGATCGCGGCGCGCTCCTTCGAACATGCGAATGTGGGCGTCTTCGGCCTGGCGCGCAGCGGACTTGCGTCGGTGCGCGCGCTGAAGGAGGGCGGCGCCGGCGTCTACGCCTGGGACGACAAGGAAGAGGCGCGCAAGGAAGCCGAGGCCGCGGGCGCCACCGTCGTGCCGTTCGTCGACTGGCCCTGGACCAAGCTGAAGTCGCTCATCCTGTCGCCCGGCATTCCGCTGACCCATCCCAAGCCGCACGACATCGTCTTGCGCGCCAAACTGCACCGGGTGGAAGTGATCGGCGATATCGAGATTTTCGCGCGCGAGATCGGCGCGGATGCGTTGGTCCCGGGCCGCGCACCGGTGATTGCCGTAACGGGCACAAACGGCAAGTCGACGACGACGGCGCTGATCGGCCACATCCTCGCTGCCTGCGGATACAATGCGCAGGTGGGCGGCAATATCGGCAAGTCCGTCCTCGAACTCGAGCCGCCCGCCGCCAAGACGATCTACGTCCTCGAAATCTCCTCCTACCAGATCGATCTTTCGCCAGGTCTGGTTCCCGACGTCGCGGTTCTCACCAACATCACGCCCGATCACATCGACCGTCACGGCAGTTTCGAGAACTATGTCGCGGTAAAGGCGCGCTTGCTAAAGCAGGCGTCGAAGGCCGGGCAAGTGGTGATCGGCATCGACGACACCCACACAACGGCGATCTTCACCCGGCACGCCTCGAACGGCGGGGCGGCAGCAGTGCCCGTGTCGGTCGGAAAAGTCCTCGGCCGCGGAGTCTTCGTCGTCGACGGCGCGCTTTATGACGCCCAGGGCCAGCGCGCGACGAAGGTGATGGATCTCGCGGCCGCGCCGCATCTCGCCGGCGCGCACAATTTCCAGAATGCGGCGCTCGCCTATGCGGCGACCAAGCCGTTCGCGCGGGACGCTCGCGTCGTGGCCGATGCCATCGCCGGATTTCCCGGTCTCGCCCACCGCATGGAGGATGTCGGCCGCATCGGCAAAGTGCGGTTCGTCAACGACTCCAAGGCGACGAATGCCGACGCCGCGGCGCGCGCACTGGCCTGTTTCCCGGATATTTTCTGGATCGCCGGCGGGAAGGCCAAGGATGGCGGGATCGAAAGTCTGGCGCCGTTCTTCCCGCGCATCCGGAAGGCTTATCTGATCGGCGATGCCGCGGAGCAGTTCGCTGCCACCCTCGACGGCCATGTGCCCCACGAGATCGTGCGCACGCTCGACGAGGCGGTGCCTGCGGCGGCGCGCGACGCCGAAGCCACAAGCATCGCGACGCCGATCGTGCTGCTGTCACCGGCCTGCGCGTCGTTCGACCAGTTCCGCGATTTCGAGCAGCGCGGCGACGCATTCCGCGCGTTGGTCGCGAAGTTGCGCGCGCAACCGGTGCGGGAGGCGTCATGAACTCCCGGACCGACCGCAGCACCTATGCCAGCTGGTGGTGGACCATCGATCGCGCCGCGCTCCTGCTGATGCTGGCCCTCATCACGATCGGACTGATGCTGGCCTTCGCGGCGAGTCCTGCGGCCACCGGCGGTCCGCTGACGGCGGGCGACTTCCGCTACACGGGCAAACAGATCCTGTTCGCGATCATCGCCGCGGGCATACTCGGCGGCGCGTCCATTCTCTCGCTGCAGCAACTCAAGATCGCGGCCGCCATCACCTTCGCGGTGTCGCTGATCGGCTGTGCGCTCGTGCTCGTCGCCGGCACCGAAGTGCTGGGCGCCAAGCGCTCGATCGAGCTCGGACTCTTCTCGCTTCAGCCGTCCGAATTCCTCAAGCCGGGCTTTGCCGTCCTCGGCGCCGCGATCATCTCGGACCGTCACAAATTCCCGCTTCCCAAGCCGGTGATCACATTTCTTCTCATTTTACCGGCCATCGGCATCCTCCTGCTGCAGCCCGACGTCGGTCAGACGACTTTGCTGCTCGCGCTCTGGGGCGCTCTGTTGTTTTTCTCCGGCGCGCCGCTGATCTGGATGGCGCTGCTTGGCGGCGGCACGGCCGCATTAGGGTGTCTTGCCTATACGCTCTTTCCGCATGTCCACCACCGCATCGACCAGTTCCTCAATCCGTCGACCACCGGCTATCAGACCGGACTGGCGCTGAAAGCCTTCGCCCATGGCGGGTTGACCGGCGTTGGACCGGGCGCCGGCACGATCAAGTACCGGATTCCGGAAGCCCATTCCGATTTCATCTTCGCGGTCGCCGGCGAAGAGTTCGGGCTGGTGCTGTGCGGCCTGATCGCCGCGCTGTTCTGCTTCCTGACGGTTCGCCTGCTGCTGCGCGCGGCCAACCAGCGCGACCGCTTTTCGCAGCTTGCCGGCGCCGGACTCGCGATCGTCACCGCGTTTCAGGCCTTCATCAACATGGGTGTCGCTGTCAGCATGTTGCCGGCCAAGGGCATGACGTTGCCGTTCATATCGTATGGCGGTTCGTCGCTGTTCGCCGTGGCCATGACCATGGGATTCGCACTCGCGGTCACGCGCCAGCGCCCGCAGCTCGCCACTGTGGAGTCATCGCTCCTCGAATTGTGGGGTGCGCGCGCATGAGCACCTTCGTCCTGTCCGCGGGCGGTACCGCAGGGCATTTGTATCCGGCCCAAGCGCTCGCCGGTGAATTGATCCGGCGCGGCGAGAAGATCGTCGTCATGACCGACGCGCGGTTCAAGAATTACCAGACCGCGTTCCCGGGCGCGGTGATCGAGACGGTTCCCTCGGCCGCATTTTCGGATCGCAGCGTCGCCGGGCTGCTCGCGGCGCCGTTCGAAATCATCGGCGGCATAATCATGTCGCTGATCAAGCTGGCGCGCATCCGGCCGGCCGCCGTCGTCGGCTTCGGCGGCTATCCGAGCGTCCCCGTGATGCTGGCCGCGATCGTCACGCGGGTTCCGACGGCGATCCTGACACCGGACGCACTTCTCGGCCGCGCCAACCGCCTGGTCATGAACCATGTGAAGCTGATCGCCGCGAACCTTCCGCTCGTGCGCTTCCTGCCGAAGGACATGTCGCGCGTCCGCTATACCGGTAATCCCATGCGGCCCGAGGTCGTCGCGCTGGCCGGAGCGCCATATGAGACACCGGCCGAAACCGGCCCGTTGCGGCTGCTCGTTTTCGGCGGTAGCCAGGGCGCGCGCATCTTCAGCGACGTCGTGCCGCCGGCGATCGCCATGCTGTCGAAGGACCTGCGCTCGCGGCTCGAAATCGTGCAGCAATGCCGGGCGGAAGATCTCGACGCGGTGAAAGCCGCCTACATCGCTGCCGGCGTGAAGGCCGAGCTTGCGGCCTTCTTCGGCGACCTGCCCGTCCGGATGGCGGCCGCGCATCTGGTCGTTGCACGGTCGGGGGCGGGCACGGTGAGCGAGCTCGCGCTGATCGGGCGGCCGGCGATCCTCGTGCCGTTGCCGCACGCCCTTGACGACAATCAGACGCCCAATGCCGACGCGCTGGCCGATGCCGGCGGCGGCTGGCGCATCCGTCAGTCCGACCTGTCGCCCCGGATGCTCGCCGAATTGCTGACGACCGCGTTCAACGCTCCGGGCGACCTGGCGCGGCGCGCCGCTGCCGCCCGCACCATCGCCAAGCCCGACGGCACGGTGCGCGTCGCCGACGCCGTTCAGGCGCTTGCGAGGGCCGCATGAACGCCAACAAGACGCGCGTTCCGCTCGACGTCGGCACGATCCATTTCATCGGCATCGGCGGCATCGGCATGAGCGGAATCGCCGAGATCATGCACAATCTGGGCTACAAGGTTCAGGGCTCCGACGTCGTCGAGAGCGCCAACGTCAAGCGCCTGCGCCAGATGGGCATCCCGATCTATATCGGCCACAAGGCGGACAACCTCAAGAACGCGCATGCGGTCGTTTATTCCTCGGCCGTCAAGCCGGGCAACGAAGAGTTCGACGCCGCCCGCGCTCTCAGCCTGCCGCTGGTGCGCCGCGCCGAGATGCTGGCGGAGATCATGCGCCTGCGCTCCTGCGTCGCCGTCGCGGGGACCAACGGCAAGACCACGACGACGACCATGATCGCGGCGCTGCTCGATGCCGGCGGGCTGGATCCGACCGTCGTGAACGGCGGCATCATCAATGCCTATGGCACCAACGCGCGCCTCGGCGCCGGCGAATGGGTCGTGGTCGAGGCCGACGAGAGCGACGGAACGTTCCTGAAGCTGCCGGCGACGGTCGCCGTCGTCACCAACGCCGATCCCGATCACCTCGATTTCTACGGAACGTTCGACAAGATGCGCGACGCGTTCCAGCGCTTCGTCGAGAACGTTCCGTTCTACGGCTTCGCGGTCCTCTGCCTGGATCATCCGGAGGTGCAGGCCATGGTCGGCCGCATCGAGGACAGGCGGCTCATCACATACGGCTTCTCGCCGCAGGCCGACGTCCGCGCCGTCAACGTCAGCTTTTCCGAAGGGGCGTCGCATTTCGACATCATCATCACCGACCGGCGCAAGGGAACCCAGACGCGGCTCGACGGCATGCGCCTCCCCATGCCGGGCGAGCACAATGTGCAGAACGCCCTCGCCGCCGTGACCGTCGCCCGCGAGCTCGGCATCGCCGACGAGACGATCAAGCGCGCGCTTGCCGCTTTCGCCGGTGTCGGCCGCCGCTTTACCCGCGTGGGCGAGTGGAAGGGCGCCGCGATCATCGACGACTATGCGCACAATCCGTTCAAGATCGCGGCGGCGCTGAAAGCCGCGCGCCAGGCCTATGGCGGCCCGGTGGTCGCGATCGTGCAACCGCACCGCTACACGCGCTTGCACGACACGTTCGAGCAGTTCGCCAAGTGCCTCAACGATGCCGATATCGCCGTCATCGCTCCCGTTTATGCAGCCGGCGAAAAACCGATCGCAGGCATCGATCGCGACAGTTACGCCGAAGCGCTGCGCGCCCACGGCCATCGCGACGTGCGCACGATCGACGGCGAAGCGGACATTCCGGCGCTGATTGCGGGCCTCGGAAACACGCTTGAGGGCGGCGCCATCGTCTTTCTCGGTGCGGGCTCGATCACGAATTGGGCCCACGGTCTCGAGGCGGCCATGGCCAGGCGGGAAGGAGCGTGATGATGGCTCGTCCCTGCGATGCGCTGCCGCCCGTGCGCGGAACCTATACCGCCGATGCCGCGCTCAAGGACCTCGTCTGGTTTCGCGCAGGCGGACCGGCGGAGGTTCTCTTCCGCCCCGCGGACACCGACGACCTCGCGACCTTCCTGTTCGCCAAGCCCGCCGACGTGCGCGTCAGCGTGATCGGCGTCGGCTCAAACCTGCTGGTGCGCGACGGCGGCATTCCCGGCGTCGTCGTCCGCCTGCCGGGAGCGTTCGGAAAGGTCACGGTCGACGGCACGCGCATCACCGCCGGCGCCGCCGCGCTCGACGCCACCGTGGCGAGAGCCGCTGCGGACGCGGGCATCGCGGGCCTCGAATTCCTGCGCGGCATTCCGGGCACAGTGGGCGGCGCGCTCAGGATGAACGCCGGATGCTACGGGCGCGAGATCAAGGACATCTTCGTCGAGGCGACTGCCGTCGATGGAAAGGGCAATATCGTCGCGCTGAAGCCTTCCGAGATGGGCTTTACCTATCGCAAGGCGCAGGTTCCCGACGATCTCATCTTCGTCAGCGCCGCGTTCGAAGGCACGCGCGACGCGCCGGACGCCATCCGCGCGCGGATGGAAAAGCTCGTCCAGGACCGCGAAGCCTCTCAGCCGGTCAAGACCCGCACCGGCGGATCGACGTTCAAGAATCCGCCGGGCCGCAAGGCATGGCAGCTCATCGACGAAGCCGGTTGCCGTGGCTTGATGAAGGGTCAGGCGCAGGTTTCGGAGAAGCACTGCAATTTCCTCATCAACACAGCCGATGCGACCGCCGCCGATATCGAGGCGCTCGGCGAAGACGTGCGCGCGCGGGTCAAAGCCGCCTCGGGCGTCGACCTGGAGTGGGAAATCAAGCGCGTGGGCGTTCCATGACCGGGTACAAACGCATCGCAGTCCTGCTCGGCGGGCGTTCGGCGGAACGCGAGGTCAGCCTGTCTTCCGGCAAAGGCTGCGCGGCGGCGTTGCGCGCCGAAGGCTTCGACGTCGTCGAGATCGATCCGGGCGACAATCTCGCCGGGCAGCTTCTGGACGCAAAGCCGGATGCCGTGTTCAACGCGCTGCACGGCCGCTGGGGCGAAGACGGCTCGGTTCAGGGCCTGCTCGAACTCCTGCGCATCCCCTACACCCACTCCGGAATCCTCGCTTCGGCACTTGCGATGCACAAGCAGCGCACGAAGGACGTCTACCGGGCCGCGGGACTGCCAGTGGTCAATTCGATCGTCGTCGATCGCCGCGAAGCCGCGGCGCGCCACCTGATGGATCCGCCCTATGTGGTCAAGCCCGTCAACGAGGGCTCGTCCGTCGGCGTATTCATCATCCGCAAGGGAGACAATCGCCCGCCGGAAGCGCTTGGCAGCGACAGGTGGAATCTCAGCGACGAGATGATGGTCGAGGAATTCGTGCCCGGGCGCGAACTCACGGTCGCCGTGATGGGCGGCAAGGCGCTGGGCGTCACCGAGATTTTCACCGATCTCGCGTTCTACGACTATGAGGCGAAATACGCCACCGGCGGCTCTCGGCACGTCCTTCCGGCGCAGATTCCCGGCTCGGTCACGGAAGAAGCTTTGCGACTGGCCGAGCGCGCGCATGCGGCGCTCGGGTGCCGCGGCGTCTCGCGCACCGATTTCCGGTACGACGACACGCAAGGAAAGCATCGCCTCGTCCTGCTGGAGACGAACACCCAGCCGGGCATGACACCGACTTCGCTCGTTCCCGAGCAGGCCGCCCACGCCGGCATGAGCTATCAGAAGCTGTGCCGCTGGATGGTGGAGGACGCTTCATGCGATCGGTAAGAATCGAGCGCAAGCCGAACCGCGGTCGCTCGGCGAAGGCCGGTCGCAGCGGGACGCGTCCGGGCCGCGCGGCTCCGGCTGCGCAACAACAAACGGCCAGACGCAATACGGCGTCGAACAACGTCATCGCGGCGGCGATCCGCTCGGCCAAGGCCTGGACGGCGCTGCGCCGCCCCATGCTGTTGCTGGCCGTCTCGCTCATCGCCGCCGCGCTTTTTGCCGCGCTCTTCATCGGCGGTTATATCGGCCGACTGGTTCATCGCATCGATGCCGGCGAGACCGCGCTTATCGACGATGCGGGTTTCGGCATCTCGCAGGTCCATCTGTCCGGCAATCGCCGCGTCGCGCCGGAGACCATTCTGGCCGCGTTGGGTTTCGAGCCGGGACAGTCGATCTTCGACGCCGACATCCACGCGGCGCGCATGCGTCTGGAAAAGCTGGACTGGGTGGCTTCGGCCGACGTCAAGCGCCGCTATCCCGACGACATTTCGGTTCACATCGTCGAGAAGCTTCCCTTTGCTCTCTGGCAATCCTCGAACACCGTCTTTGTGGTCGAGCGCAACGGGAACGTCATCACGAGCAAGGGTATCGACGAGTTCCGTCACCTGCCGCTGCTGCTCGGCGACGGCGGCTCGAGCGCCGCCGACATTGTCGACGCCGTTTCACAGCATCGTGCCGTCGCCGCGCGCATCAAGGCTTATCAGCGCGTCTCCGAGCGCCGGTGGAACCTCATTCTCGACGACGGTGTCATCGTCAAGCTGCCGGAAGCGGGCTGGCAGAAGGAACTCGACGCCCTCGAGCACCTGATCATCGACAAGGGCATTCTGGAACGCGACGTGAGCGAGATCGATCTTCGCTCGCCGACGCAATATTTCTTCGTGCTGCGCAGCGGCGAGAAGAAGAACGAGCCTAGGGGGAACGCGGCTTAATGGGTGAGACAATCAGATTGCGTGCCGGGACCGAGATACCGGCTTATCGAACCGGCCTCGTAGCCGTGCTGGACGTGGGATCGTCGAAGACGGTGTGCCTGATCGGACGCGCCGAACCGGGCAACCTCCGTGTCGTCGGCGCCGCCCTGCGCGAGAGCCAGGGAATCCGCGCAGGCACGGTCGTCAGCATGGATCTGGCCGAAGAGTCGATCCGCGACGCGGTCGCCGCGGCCGAAAACCATGCCGACGTGCGAATCCAGAACGTCCTCGTCTCCGTCAATTGCGGCCAACCGGTGAGCGTCACGTCGCGCGCCGCCATGTCGCTCGACGGCGCGCTGGTCTCCGACAGTCACCTGCGCGCGCTGCTGGCCGAAGGGCGTTCGCGTTGCCAGCTCGATGGGCACGAGATCATCCAGAGCGCGCCCACGACTTACGTAGTCGACGAAGCGCGCGGCGTGCGCAATCCGTCCGGCATGTACTGCCAGCGTATCGGGGTGGCGATGCACGCGGTGGCGGTAAAGCCGTCGCCGCTCAACAATCTCAAGCTCGCCGTCGAGCGTTGCCACCTGAACGTTGTCGGCTCGTTGTTTGCACCTTTCGCGAGCGGCCTTTCGATCCTCACCGAGGATGAAAAACAACTCGGCGCGACGGTGATCGACATGGGCGGCGGCGTCACCTCGATCGCCGTCTTCCTCGAGGGGCATCTCGTCCATACGGATGTAATTCCCTTGGGCGGACAGCAGGTTACCTCGGATCTCGCGCGTATGCTGGCGGCGCCGCTGTCCGCGGCGGAGCGGGCCAAGACATTATATGGGGCGGCGCTCGGCGACATGGAGGCCGGCGCCGACGTGATTCCGCTCGCCCAGATGGGTGAAGACGAGGATGAGAACGCCATGCGTGTCCCGAGATCGATGCTCACGCGCATCATCCAGGCCCGCCTCGAGGAGATCTTCGGTCAGGTGCAAAGCCGGCTTCGGAGCTCGGGCTTCGACGTGGCGGCCGGACGGCGCGCGGTGCTCACGGGCGGTGCGTGTCAGCTCGCCGGCGTGCGCGAACTCGCCGGACGCGTGTTGAACAAACAAGTCCGCATTGGCCGGCCGCAAAGTTTTCCGGGGCTTCCTGCAGCGTCCCTGGGTCCAGATTACGCCACAGCCGTCGGACTTCTGATCGCCGGCGCATCGATGCCGCCGGAGGTCCTGAACCCCGACTTCGCTTCGGCGCCGGAGCAGAGAGCCGGAAAAGGATGGCTGAACCGGTTGACCGGCAGCCTGTTCGGATGATTCAACAATAAGAACACGAATCAGTTGGGCAGCGTGGTGTGACGTGGTGATGACGAAAAGAGGCCAAGGAGAATAAGATGGCGATCAACCTCAAAGCACCGGAACTCAGAGAATTGCGACCGCGAATCACCGTCCTCGGTGTCGGCGGCGCCGGCGGTAACGCTGTCAACAATATGATCGGCGCCAAACTCGAAGGCGTGGAATTCGTCGTCGCCAACACCGATGCCCAAGCGCTGGCGCAGTCCAAAGCCGAAAGAAAAATCCAGCTCGGCGGAAAACTGACCGAAGGCCTCGGTGCCGGCGCGTCACCCGATGTGGGCCGGAGCGGCGCCGAAGAGTCGCTCGACGAGATCATGGAACAGCTTGCCGGTTCTCACATGGTCTTCATCACCGCCGGCATGGGCGGTGGGACCGGCACCGGCGCCGCTCCCGTCATCGCACGCGCGGTGCGCGAGATGGGCATTCTCTGCGTCGGCGTCGTGACCAAGCCGTTCGCGTTCGAGGGCGACAAGCGCATGCGGGCCGCCGAGCGCGGCATCGCCGAGCTTCAGCAGTTCGTGCATACGCTGATTGTCATTCCGAACCAGAACCTGTTCCGCGTCGCAAACGATCGTACGACGTTTGCACAAGCTTTTGCGATGGCCGATGAGGTGCTCCATGCCGGCGTGCGCGGCGTGACGGACCTGATCGTCATGCCCGGACTGATCAATCTCGACTTCGCCGACATCAAGTCGGTGATCTCGGAGATGGGCAAGGCCATGATGGGCACCGGCGAAGCCGAGGGCGAGGACCGCGCGCAAAAGGCCGCCGACATGGCGATCTCCAATCCCCTGCTCGACGATGTGTCGATGAAGGGCGCGCGCGGCGTGCTCATCAACATCACGGGCGGCCCGGACCTGATGCTGTTCGAAGTCGAACAGGCTGCGAACCGCATTCGCGCCGAGGTCGACCCGGACGCCAACATCATTTTCGGCAATACGATCCTGGACGACATGGAGGGGCGCATCCGCGTATCGGTCGTAGCCACCGGCATCGACGCGGAACAGCTGCGGATCACCAGCGAAAAGGTCCAGCCGCTGCGGCCGCACCTCAAATCGCTGCCGCTGAAGACCGAGCCGAAGATCGAGCCGCGCGCCGAACCGCGGCCCGCCGCGGCCACGAACGCCGTGCACCGCCAGCATGAAGCGCTGGCCGACGAGCTCGGCGCGCACATGCCGCCGCGCGAACAGTCGCCGGTGGAGGCGATGATCCTCGGCGGCGACGAGGCGCCGCAAGTCGAGGAAGAGATCGTTCCGGTGCCGACACCGGTCCGTGCCGTGGCAGCTTCGCGTCCGGAGACTCTTCGGGCGCCCGAGCCGGCTCCCGAGCCGGGCCGCTTCTTCGGGCTCTTCGGCCGCAAGAAGAAGGACGAACCGCGGATGGAACCGGTCACGCGCCCGACGCCGCGCCAGGCCGTTCAGCCAACGCCGCGGCAGGCCCCACCGGCGGAAAGCGCCCGTCCGCAAAATCCGGCGGACGACCTCTTTCCGGACCATAAGCGGGACGAGCAGTTCGAAATTCCAGCATTCCTGCGCAGACAGACGAACTAACGCGATCACGTACATTGTAAAAGAAAAGCCCCTTCCGGAGGTCCGGGAGGGGCTTTTCAATTCGGGGTTATCGGACCTTACCGCGCCGGATTCGTCGCTTAGGATCGCGTCGATCTGGGAGTAAGACGATGAAGTCCGTGCTATGGCTCGTTGCGATGCTGACGACTTTGGGAGGCGCTGCCGCGGCGCCCTACGACGTTTCCGAAAAGGACATCGCGACGCTTCAGGCGGACTTGTCCGCGGGGCGGGTGACGTCCGAGGAGCTGGTGCGGGCCTATCTGGCACGGATCGATACGCTCGATCGCAATGGGCCGTCGCTTCGCAGCGTGATCGCCGTCAATCCCGATGCCCTCGCTGATGCGCGTGCACTGGATGCGGAACGCAACGCCAAAGGCGCGCGCGGCCCGCTGCACGGCATTCCGATCCTGGTGAAGGACAATATCGAGACGGCCGATCCGATTCCGACAACCGCCGGATCGCTGGCGCTGGCCGATAATGTCACCCGCCGCGATTCTCCTTCGGTGGCGCGATTACGCGCCGCGGGAGTCATCATCCTGGGCAAGACGAACCTCAGCGAATGGGCGAATATCCGCAGCTCCCGCTCCATCAGCGGCTGGTCGGCTATCGGCGGCCTCGTCAAGAATCCCTATGTGCTGGACCGCAGCGCCTGCGGATCGAGTTCGGGCAGCGGGACGGCCGTCGCGGCGAGCCTTGCCGCGGCCGCACTCGGCACGGAGACCGACGGTTCGCTCGTTTGCCCCGGCTCGCTGACCGGCATCGTCGCCCTTAAACCGACCGTCGGGCTGGTTTCGAGAACGCACGTGATTCCGATTTCACACAGTCAGGATACGCCGGGTCCGATGGCCCGCTCCGTCGCCGACGCCGCGCTCTTGCTCACCGCGATGGCGGGAAGCGATCCCGATGATGCGGCCACGAGCGAAGCGGATTCCAGGAAGTCGGACTTCGGCGCGGCGCTCACGACGGCTTCGCTCAAGGGGAAGCGCTTGGGCGTCATCGTGCCGGACCCCGATACGGTTCCGTCGGAAACGGACATCATATTCGCCAGGGCATTGGACGTCCTGCGCGCAGCAGGTGCGGAGATCGTCGAAATCCGCGATTTCGCACCGCCACCGCCGGAAGCCGGAACCGACGAATTGAAGGTGCTCCAGTTCGAACTGAAGCACGATCTCAATGCCTATCTCGCAGGTCTCCCGGTGACGCTAAAGGTCCGGTCGCTGGGGGACATCATCGCATTCAACAACGCAACGCCACGCGAGACGACGCTGTTCGGACAGGATCTGTTCGAGAAAGCCCAGGCGTCGGCCGATCTCACCGATCCGGGCTACGTCAAAGCGCGTGACGACCTCAGGTCGATGGCCCGCGCAGCGATCGACAAGCTGATTTCCGACAATCGCCTGGACGCTTTGATCCGAAGCACGGACGATGCCGCGTTTCGCATCGACGTCGTCAAAGGCGACAACGACACTAGTAATTCGTCATTCCTGCCGGCGGCGGCAGGCTATCCGCATCTGACGGTTCCGATGGGATTCGATCGGGGGCTGCCCGTCGGCATATCCTTCATCGGACCTGCTTGGTCCGAGGCCAGGCTCCTGGCGCTCGGCTACGCGTTCGAACAGGTGACCCGGGCGCGACAGGCGCCGCGCTACCTGCCGTCACTCGAGTCTGCGCCGGACATGCTGCGTGCGTTCGAGCCGGACGCGCACTAGGCGGGCAAAATGCGGCGGTTTCCTTTGTCCGGCAAAGCAATATATTGGCGGTCATGAGCTCACGCAGGACGCTGGCGCGCGAAATCACGGCCGAGGGCACCGCTCTCCATAGCGGCGGAACGGTGCACATGACTCTGTCTCCGGCGGCTTCGGGCTCCGGTATCGTTTTTTCCCGGAGCGACAAAGGAGGCGCGTCGATTCCGGCTCGCTATGACAAGGTGTCGGAAACCAATCTCGGCACGGTCATTTCCGATGGCGATGTGAAGGTCGGCGTCATCGAGCACCTCATGGCCGCAGTCGCCGGCGCGGGCATCGACGATATGTTGGTGACGCTCGATGGGTCCGAGCCGCCAATTCTCGACGGCGATGCCATGAGCTATTTCAAGCTGCTCGAACGGGCTGGCGTGCGGGAGCAGCAGGGTCGCAGGCAGGCGATCAAGCTGACGCGACCGGTCACCGTCACCATCAAAGACGCAAGCGTCACGCTCAGTCCAGCGGACGTACCGGAATATTCCTATGCGCTCGACTATTCCAACACCAAGGCGATCGGCAAGCAGAACTATCGTGTGACTCTGACGCGCGATACTTTCGCGAAGGAGATTGCTCCGGCGCGAACTTTCGGCTTCATGCATGAGCTGGAGATGCTCAACAAGATGGGCCTAGGGCGCGGTGCCTCGCTGTCGAACACGCTCGCGATCGATGGCGATACCGTCGTCAACAAGGAGTTGATGCGCTTTCCGGACGAATTCGTCCGGCACAAGATCCTCGACGCCATCGGCGACATGGCGCTCGCCGGCGCACCTCTCATCGCCCGATTCGAGGGGACGAAGTCGGGGCACGCTACCAACAACGCAGTGCTGCGGGCGCTGTTCGCCGACCCCGGCAACTACATGACAATCGATTTAGCGTGAGTGGCCGAAAGCCGTGGTATAAGCCGGGTCGAACGGCCATGCGGCGCATGCCGCGGGCGCCCTTTTTCGACTGGACCGGGTCCCGGCTCGGATGCCATAAGGGCTTGACACAGAACAATAAACGCTTGATGCGCAGCCAGACGGAACAGCTTTGATGGCGCTTGGAAGAAATGCAACCAGACACCTCGTCCGGGCAGTCCTTGTCCTCGTCGTGGCGGGTTTCAGCCTGACAGGCTGCGACACCTTGAACAGCCTGACCGGCAAGAGCTCGGACGATTCCAAAGAACCCGAATATGTCGAGCGCCCCGTTGACCAGATCTATGCGGACGCCTGGAAGAAGATAAATCAGGACGATTGGGTTGGCGCGGCCAAGCAATTCGACGAGGTCGAACGGCAGCATCCATATTCGGTCTGGGCGCGCCGCGCGATGCTTATGTCCGCTTACTGCTACTATCACGCCAACCATTACGACGACGCGATCAATACAGCGGACCAATACATCGCGTTGCACCCCGGCAGCCGGGAAGTCGCTTACGCGTTTTATCTCAAAGCGATCTCGCTCTATGAACAAATCGTCGACGTTGGCCGCGATCAAACTACGACGGAAGGCGCGCTGACCGCGCTCCAGGACGTGGTGCAGCGTTTTCCGGATTCGGAGTACGCGCGCGATGCCACGCTCAAGATCGATCTTACGCTCGACCACCTCGCCGGCAAGGAAATGGCCGTCGGCCGCTACTATCTGAACAAGGGCGACTATATCGGGGCGATCAACCGGTTCCGCACGGTCGTCGAGCAGTACCAGAAAACCTCGCAGATCGCCGAAGCGCTCGAGCGCCTGACCGAAGCGTATTATGCGCTGGGCGTATACAACGAGGCTAAGACCGCCGCCGCCGTGCTCGGTCACAACTATCCGGGCAGCCCTTGGTACAAGGACGCCTACGAGCTTTTGCAGGGTCACCACATGCAGCCCGCGATTGACCAGGGCTCGTGGATGTCCAGAATCCTCGGGTAGAATCTCGAAGGGAACGGCGATGCTCGCGGCGCTGACGGTCCGAGACATCGTGTTGATCGAGTCGGTTGCGCTTGAATTCGCGGCCGGTCTGAACGTTCTGACCGGCGAGACCGGCGCCGGGAAGTCCATCCTCCTGGATGCCCTCGGACTTGCCGCGGGAGGCCGTGGCCGGGCGTCGGTGCGTCCTGGCGCAGGGCAGGGCTCCGCCACCGCGGTATTCGAAACGTCAAAGGACAGTCCGGCGCACAAGCTTCTCGCCGGTCAATCGATTCCGGACGAAGGCGATGTCGTTCTCCGCAGGACGCTCTCCGCTGATGGACGAACGCGAGCGTTCGTGAACGACGAGCCGGTCGGCGTCGCATTTCTGCGGGATGTCGGATCATCGTTGCTGGAAGTGCACGGCCAGGCCGACGACCGCGGGCTTTTCGACGTCTCGACCCACCGCGGAATGCTGGACGCCTTCGCCGGGCATGATCCGCTGTTGCACGAGACGGCGGACAAGTTTGGCGCCTTCGACCGCATGCGAACGGAGTTGTCGCTCCTGCGTTCGGCGGCCGAGGCCGCGGCCGCTGATGCCGACTATGTCCATCACGCGTTCAAAGAGCTCACTGCGCTCGCTCCCGTTACGGGCGAAGAAGCGCGGCTCACTGCAGAACGCGCTCTCTTGATGAACGCGTCCCGCATTGCCGACGATGTTTCGGCGGCCGCGGATCTTCTGAACGGTGACCGCGGGGCCGGCGCGCAGATCTCGGCGGCGCTCAAGCGCCTGTCCCGGATGAGCGAGGAAGCGCGCAAAGCGTCCGGCTCCGCGGAACAGGCACTCGATCAGGCGTATAACGCGCTCGAGGATGCCCGCCGCGAACTGGACTCGCTCCTCTCACGGCTCGACTTCGAACCGGGGCAACTTGAGAAGACCGAGGACCGCATTCACGAACTGCGCGCGGCAGCGCGCAAATATGGTGTGACTCCCGATTCACTTCCCACCGTCCTGCAGGAATTTCACCGCAAACGCGACGCGCTCGATTCGAGTGGAAGTCGCACGAAGGAAGCTGAAGCGGCCCTAGCGACGACGCGCGCCGCATACCACGAAGCAGCGGGAAGACTCACCAAGTCGCGGACGGCGGCTGCGCGAAAACTGGAAGCATCAGTTGCCGCGGAGCTCGCGCCTCTGAAACTCGGGCATTCGAAGTTTCGGGTCAGGTTTGAACCTCTTGGCGACGATGCCGCCGGAGCCTCGGGCATGGAGCGCGTCGCCTTCGAGGTGGCAACGGTTGAGGGCGCAGGCTTCGGCTCGCTGGCGAAAATCGCTTCCGGCGGCGAGCTGGCGCGGTTTTCCCTGGCGTTGAAGGTCGCGCTCGCGGAAGCTTCGCCGCCTGCCGCCCTTGTCTTCGACGAAGTCGATCGCGGTGTCGGGGGCGCCGTCGCGGACGCGGTCGGTGAACGGCTGCAACGACTTTCGCTGACGACGCAGGTTCTGTTGGTCACGCATTCGCCGCAGGTCGCCGCGCGTGCGGAGAGGCACTTTCGAATCACACGATTGGGAGACAAGACCCAGGTCGCCATGCTTGACGACGATGAACGCGCCGAGGAAGTGGCGCGCATGCTTTCCGGCGCGGCTGTAACCGACGAAGCCCGCGCAGCAGCGCGACGCCTCATCCTCGAGGCAAAGCTACCTCCTCCCAAGAAACGCAGGCGTGCATGACCGCGGCTCTCGGAAAGAAGGCTGTCGAAAAGCTCACCGCGTCCGAGGCGGGGAAGGAACTCGACCGCCTCGCTGCCGAGATTGCCGAACATGACCGGCACTATCATGGCGAAGACGCACCCGTCATCTCCGATGCGGACTATGACGCGTTGCGCCGACGGAACCAGGAGATTGAGCATCGTTTTCCTTCGCTTGTGCGTGCCGACAGCCCATCGCATCGAGTCGGCGCGGCGGTGTCGGAGAAGTTCGCGAAAGTCGTCCATGCCAAACCGATGCTTTCGCTCGACAACGCTTTCACCGACAAAGACGTTCACGATTTCGCAGTACGCGTGCGGCGTTTTTTGGGTCTCAAAGACGACGACAAGTTGACTCTGACCGCCGAGCCCAAGATCGACGGGTTGTCCGCGTCTCTGCGCTACGAGAATGGTGTGTTCGTGCAAGGTGCGACGCGCGGCGACGGCGCGGAGGGCGAGGATATCACCGCAAACCTGAAGACGATCAAGGACGTCCCGCTCCGGCTGCACGGCAAGTCGCCGAAAGTCATCGAGGTGCGCGGCGAAGTCTATATGAGCCATCGCGAATTCGCCGCTCTCAATCGCCGTCAGGAAAAGGAGGGCAAACAGGTCTACGCCAACCCGCGCAACTCGGCGGCCGGGTCGGTGCGGCAGCTCGATCCCGGCGTCACGGCGGCGCGGGCGCTCAATTTCTTCGCCTACGCCTGGGGCGAAGTCAGCCACATGCCCGCCGACACGCAGTGGGGGATGTTGCGCGCGTTCGAGGATTTCGGCTTCGCGGTCAATCCTTTGATCAAGCGCGTGGACACGGTCGATGGCGTCCTCAAATTCTACCGCGATATCGAAGAGAAGCGGGCCAAACTCGGCTACGACATCGACGGGGTGGTCTACAAGGTTGACCGACTCGACCTTCAGGAGCGCCTTGGGTTCGTTTCGCGTTCTCCGCGTTGGGCGATCGCGCACAAGTTCCCGGCGGAGCAGGCCGAAACCATCCTGGAGGATATCGACATCCAGGTGGGGCGCACGGGAAAGCTGGCGCCAGTGGCGAAGCTCAAGGCCATCACGGTTGGCGGCGTCGTCGTGCAGAACGCGACGCTGCACAACGAAGACGAGATCGGCCGCCTCGACGTGCGTATCGGCGATACCGTGGTTATCCAGCGCGCCGGGGACGTCATTCCGCAGGTCGTACGGGTCGTGAAGGAAAGGCGGCCGCGCGGCGCCAAGCCGTTCCAATTCCCGCACAAATGTCCGGCTTGCGGCAGCCACGCCGTGCGCGAGGTTGACGAGAAGACCGGCCGGGAAGAGGTCGACCGGCGCTGCACCGGCGGCTTGATCTGTCCGGCCCAGGCGGTCGAACGGCTGAAGCACTTCGTCTCGCGCCAGGCGTTCGATATCGAAGGCTTTGGCGGCGTGTATATCGAGACGCTCTTCGAAAAGGGCCTGCTGAAAGAGCCGGCCGACATTTTCCGCCTGGCCCGGAAACCGGCCGAGCTCGACCGCGCACTTGCCGCGCGGCGTGCCGAGTTGGCTGCCGAACGCCGGGCCAAGGAAGGAAAGGGCGAAGCGAAAAAGGCGAAGAAGGACGAGGACGCCGAGAGCAAATTGGTTGAGAATCTCGTCGCCTCGATCGACTCGCGGCGCAAAATCGCGATGGACCGCTTCATCAATGCACTCGGCATCCGCCATGTCGGAGAGACCAATGCACGACTGATCGCGCGCAACTATCGCACGATCGAAGATTTCCTCGGCGCGATGGAAGGCGCGAACGCGGCATCCGAACTCGATGAGATCGAGGGCGTGGGCGAGGTTCTGGCCCAGGCGATAAAGGATTTCTTCGATGAGCCGCACAATCGCCGGCTCATCGACCACCTCCTCAAGGAGGTGAAGGTCGTGCCGCTTGCGGCGCGCAAGATCGAAGGCTCTCCGGTCGCGGGCAAGACGGTGGTCTTCACCGGTACGCTCGAGAAAATGACGCGCCAGGAAGCCAAGGCGCGCGCGGAGTCCCTGGGTGCCAAAGTGTCGGGCTCGGTTTCCGCCAAGACCGATCTCGTCGTCGCCGGTCCGGGCGCCGGCTCCAAGCTCAGCGAGGCGCAAAAGCACGGCGTTAAGGTCATCGACGAAGCTGAATGGCTGGAGATGATCGAGGGGTTATGACTGCGTGAATGCCGGAGGTCTCCGAGGTCAGGCCGTCAGCGCCTTCGCCAGGATCGGCAAGCTGATGTCCATCCTGTAGTCGACAGCAGTGTGGTTGTCGGGGAACTCCTCGTAAATGTGCGGCACATCCATCGCCTTAAGTCGTCTTGTCATGCGCCGTGCGCCATAGACGAGATTGTATTGGTCGACATCGCCGCAATCGATGTAGAGCGCCTTTAGCTTTTTCAGTCCCGGCCCGTGCCGCTCGACCAGCGTCAGCGGGTCCCAGGCAAGCCAGTTGTTCCAGCGCTCGGCGATGATCTCGCAGGTGTCGTCGGTCACCGGCAGGCGAACGCCGTAGGGCGCGGAGGTGTCTGGATCGAAGCTCGCCGCCTGCGCGAACATCATGATGATGTGGATATCGCTGTCCTTGAATTTCTTCGACTCCCAGAATTTGTCGACCCAGGCGCGGATGCCGCCATCGGTCTTGGCGAGGGTGCGCAGCACCGGAACGAATTCGTGCCGGTAGAGCAACTCGAAACCCATGTCGCCGGAATGCACGGCTGCGGCGCTCCAGAAATCGGGATGCAGCAGCGCATGGACCATCGCGCCGTAGCCGCCGCTCGACTTTCCGAAAACGCCGCGCTTGCCCGCTCCGCCGCAGCCGAACTTGGCCTCGACGAACGGCACAGCTTCCCGGAGCAGGAAATCGTCCCAGGGCCCCATCGCGGCGGAGTTCACATACTGGTTGCCGCCGAGCTTGGTGAAGCAGTCCGGAAACGCCACGACACAGGGCGACATCGCCCCGGACGCGATGAGCCGATCAAGGCGCTCGGGAAGGTTCTCGCCGAAATTCTTCCAATTGGTGTGCACCGGGCCGCCCGCCGAGAATCCGACAAGGTCGACCAGCAGCGGCAGGCCAGTACCGAAATGGCCGTGAGGGACATAGACGTCGATCTCGCGCATGAATGGATCGCCTAGCAGATTGCCGTCGAGCAGCTTGCTGTCGATCGTCAGGCGGTGGACGACCCCGTGAGGCGCGGCGTGGTCTTTGCGCATGGTCAGACCGCTCTCGTCGCTTGTTCGAGCCAGGGCGCGGTGTCGGCGTCGACCAGCGGCGCCAGCGTCGCGCGCACGCGCGCATGATAGGCGTTGAGCCAGGCACGCTCTGCGTCGGTCAGGAGCTTCGGTTCGACGAGTCCGAGATCGATCGGGGCAAGTGTGATGGTTTCGAATTCCATCATCTTGCGTTCGCCGCCCGGCACCGGCTTCGCCTCCGTGACGACGATCAGATTTTCGATCCGGATGCCGAACTCGCCGGCTTTGTAGAATCCGGGCTCGTTGGAACAGATCATGCCCGGCTTGAGCGGCTGGGCGACGATGCGCTTGGAAATGTTTTGCGGACCTTCGTGCACGGAAAGATAGCTTCCCACGCCATGGCCGGTGCCGTGGTCGTAGTCGAGCCCGGCTTCCCACAAGGGGCGCCGCGCGAAGGCGTCCAGCGCCGCGCCGGTCGTGCCCTCCGGAAAGCGGACGGTCGCCAGCGCGATGTGGCCTTTGAGCACCCGCGTGAAGCGGTCCTTCATCTCCGCGGTCGGCGTGCCGATGATGACCGTGCGCGTCACGTCTGTCGTGCCGTCGGCATATTGCGCGCCGGAATCGATGAGAAAAACCTCGTTGTTGTTGATCGGCCGGTTGGTGGATTTGGTGACGCGATAATGTACCACCGCGCCGTTCGATCCGGCGCCGGAGATCGAGTCGAACGACAGATCGCGCAACGCACCCGTCTGCGCCCTGAAGCCTTCGAGCGTTTTGGCGGCATCGATTTCCGTCAGATGCCCCTTCGGCGCTTCGCGCGCCAGCCAGCCGAGGAATTTCGACAGCGCGGCGCCGTCGCGCACATGCGCCTTCCGCGTGCCTTCGATCTCGACAGCGTTCTTGCACGCCTTGGGCAGTTGCACCGGATCGGCCGCGCGCTTGACCCTGGCGCCGGCCTTCGTCAGCCGGTCGAAGATCGCGGCCGCGGCGGTCGTCGGGTCGGCCACCACCGTCTTGCCCTTCAGCGCATCGAGCGCCGGCGAAAAGTCCTTCGGATCGCGCAGCCGCACGGCATTGCCCAGATGTTGAAGCAGTTCGGGCGACGATTTGCGCTCATCCATGAAAAGATCGGTCGAGCCGTCAGAGTTCAGGATGGCGAAGGAAAGTGCGAACGGCGTGTGCGGCACGTCTCCACCGCGAATGTTCAGCAGCCAGCAAATCGAGTCGGGCAGGGTGATCACCGCGGCGTCGGCACCCTGGTTTTTCACGTCTTCGGCGATGCGCGTTCGCTTGGACTCGGCGCCTTCCCCGGACAGGCCGATCGGCTGGATGATCGCCTTGGCCGCCGGCGCGTCCGGCTGGTCCTTCCACACCGCGTCGATCGGATTGGTGTCGCAGGGAACGATGGTCCCGCCGGCTTTTTCCGCGGACGCGCGCAATCCTTCCACGGCGGCGGCCGTGTGCAGCCAGGGGTCATAGCCGAGCTTGGACCCCGCCGGCAGGACCTTGGCGATCCAGCCTGCCGGACCTTCCTCGACGAGGTCGCGCGGTTCGAACAGGCTGGTATCCGTCTGCTGGCGGATCTGCAGCGTGTAGCGGCCGTCGACGAACACCGCTGCCTTGTCCTGCAGCACGACCGCGGCGCCGGCGGATCCGGTAAAGGCGGTCAGCCAGGCAAGCCGCTCGGCACGTTTGGGGACATATTCGCCCTGGTGCTCGTCGGCCCGGGGCACCACGAATCCGTCCAGGCCGCGGCGTTTCAGTTCCGCGCGCAAGGCCGACAGGCGGGGCGCGCAGGTCGCGGCATCCGTTTCGTTTTCGTAGGTCTGAAAAGGGCCGATCTTATCCATCTCTTGCCTGCTCTCCTGGTTCGCGTGTGGCTACTCCGCGCCCGGATATGCGGCGCGGGCGCGCCATGCCGGGTCACGCCCGGTGATGACTGCCTTTCGGACGGCAAGTTTAGGCTGGCGGCTTGGCCAAAACCAGCGCGCTCCACGGACCGGCGCGTCGGCGTCCGCGCAAGATCAGGCCATGCGGCGTATAAAAACTGACAACAAGATTCTCCTGGTTGATCAGGAGTCCCGACAACAACAGCACGCCGCCTTTCGCCAGCGCACCTGCAATCGCGGGCGCAAGCTGTGTCAGCGGGCCAGCCAGGATGTTGGCGACGATCAGGTCGTAGGGTGCGCCCGCGCGGATCTGGGCGTGGGTCAGTCCATCCGCCGCGACCGCGCGGATGTAAGGCGCTTCGCCGTTGGCGCGCGCGTTCTGACGAGTGATGTCGACCGCAACCGGATCGATGTCCGACGCGATTACCTTCTTCCGCCAGAGCTTGACGGCGCCGATGGCGAGCAGACCCGTCCCGCAGCCGAGATCGAGCGTATGGGCGAATGTGCGTCGCTTGGCGAGATCGCTGAGCGCCTCCAGGCAGAGCGCCGTCGTCTCGTGATGGCCCGTGCCGAATGCGAGGCCCGCATCGATCCGCATCGGGATCACCGCGGGCGGCACCCGGCCGGCGTCGTGAGCGCCATAGACGAAGAAGCGGCCGGCCCGCACGGGCGGCAGTCCTTCCTGGCTCAGCTTGATCCAGTCCTGATCCGGCAGCGCTGCGACGCTCACACTGTGGCCCGTCAGGCGCGACAACAGTTCCGCGTCCGGTGGCTCGCTGTAAAGCGCCTCGACCGTCGCGGTTTCCTTGAACAGCTCGTCCACGATCAGCACGGCCTGCGGGACCGGCGGACTCAGTTCCAGCACCGCCGCCACGTCGGCGGCCAATTCCTTGGCCAGGTGGACATTGGCCTTCCAGAGAGGCGGATTTTCGGTCATTCGATTCCCCTGTTCCGATATAGCGGAGAGTGAGGAGTCGCGACAGCAGCAGGTTCTCGCCGAGCCGGCGGCGGGCGGCCTGGTTCTGCGGTTCGACGCGCAGCAAGGAGGCAAGTGCGATGGAGCTTCTGACGACGCGGACGAGCTCACGGCTCTCGCGACGCCATGCGATCCAGTCGCGGCTTTTCAGGCCGTGCTTGAACGCGTTGCAATTTCCCGGCGGCGCGCCCGGCCGCCGTTCGGCAACATAATTGTTCGGCGATTTTCGCCCAGCCCTCTTGCTCGCTGGACGCTTACGCGGCTCGCGCAAACGTGCAGCGGCGATCACGCAGGACGTTTCGAAATTGTCTGGCACGCATGTCATGCCTCTCACGTGGGACCTGGTCGCGATTGTTCAAGTCGGCCCGCGATCGAGCCATCCGACACTTATCCAACAATGTCGGCGAGCCGAGTCAGGCTGCGGCTGAAAATTTACGCGATCTGTCTCGGATATCTGTTGGATAAGTCGCGTGAAATTTTTTTTCCGAACGCGCGAGTGCGCCATGGCTAACGCCGTATGCACCACGCGAGTCGAAGTTTACTCGGAAAAAAACCAGACAGTTTAAATCTAACTTTCAGAAAAACTTCGCCGCAGATTTCAGTTCGAATTAGCGCGCATGCGATTGAATCAATTTTTATGAGAACTCACTTCGAGTTTTCGAGACGGGAAACCAGGAGCACTTCATGCGTACGCAGTTCGCACTCGCCACCGCCGGAGCGGCGCCGGCACGGTCGACGGCAACCTCGGCGAGCCTCGGGGCGCTGGTGATGCTGACGATGCTTTCGCCGATGTTCGCAGTCTGCGGCTTCATGCTGGCGCAGATCCTCGGCTATTCGCCGTTCTAGTCGCGACCGGCGCTATTTTTCCTTTGCGTCGCTTTGCGCCAACCTGCCGGCGCGGATCATCTGGATCTGGCCGCGCTCTTCCAGCTCCATGGCGGCGTCGTAGCTGCCGGTCTCGAGCGTGGCGTCGAACGTCCGCTTGGAGACGCGTAGCGCGTCCGGCGCCGCCTTGAGCATGTCTTCGGCAAGCGCGATTCCATAGGTCCGAAGCTCCGCATCGGGAACGACCTTCGAGACCAGGCCGCATTGCAGGGCGTCCGCGGCACCCATCGGCCTGCCCGTCAGGAGCATTTCGCGGGCACGCGCGATGCCGATCGTGCGCTGCAGCCGCCAGCTGACGCCCAGCTCGCTGCCCGACAATCCGATCTTGATGAAGGCGGGGTGGAAGGCGGCGCTCTCGCCGGCGACGATGACGTCGGAAGCGAGCGCGATAGCGAGGCCGCCGCCGGCCGCCGCACCGTGCACAAGCGAGATGACCGGTTGCGGGCAGGTACGCATCGCTTTCAGCACGTCGCGCAGCACCCAGTCGCCGTTCGGCCCGTCGCGCAACCGATCGGGCTGACCGGCGGCCTTGAGGTCCGCGCCGGAGCAGAAAGCGCGGCCCGCGCCGCTGACCATGATCACGCGCGTGTCTGCGTCGCGCTTCTTGCCGCTGAAATAGGCGAGGAGCGCGTCGGTCAGCGGCTGGTTGAGAGCATTGAGCCGATCGGGGCGGTTGAGGACGACGTCGTCGATCGCGCCGTTCTTTCGGACGTCCAGGATCTCCTGCGTGGTCACGGAATGCTCCCTCAATCTCAGGCGCGTACGGCGCGGCTTGAACGGATCGAATGCTATCCGTTCGCGCCGTCGCCGCCAAACGCCACCGAAGCTTCCGCGCCGGCTGCGGGAGTTTTCGCTTCAGGCCGCGGCCGATTTGTCCTCGGCGAGCGTCAGCCCGCCCAGCACCGCGGCGATCAGCAGTAGCGCAGGCACGTCGCCCAGAAGGTGCCCCATATGCTCCGGCATCTGCAGCGACTGCACGGCCATGATCAGCGCATGCACGACGCTGGACCAGACGGTGAACCAGATCAGGCTTTTATTGGCGGCGGGGTCGCGCGCCGCCCGGATGAGAAAGATGCCCAACGTGGCATAAACGCCCACGATCATCATGAAATAGTCGGACTGATACGGCGCGCCCATGTGCCATGCCCAGCCCGACGGCCAGACGATGGCGAGCGGATAGACGAGCATCAGCGCGATACCGAACGCGACCAATGCGATCTTCAGCAAACGGTTCTGCATGGTGTTCTCCTCTCCTGAAATCACAGGAACCCGAAGCTAGGAACCCACCGGTGGGTATTGAACCCTGGGACGGGCATGGAAGCCGTGCGCCGCGCGCAAGGATGGGGCGTCGCGGCCGGGATGGCGCCGGCGCAATCAGGCCCGGGTCACGAAGGTATCGATGACCTTCTTCTCGCCCGCCTTGTCGAAATCGACGCTGAGCTTGTTGCCTTCCACGAACGTCACGCGGCCATAGCCGAATTTTTGGTGGAAGACGCGGTCGCCGCGGACATATTCCGAGGCGGCGGGATCCGTGGTCTGTATCGTGACGGCCTGGCCCTCGATCATCGGCGGCCGCGGCCGCACGCCGCCCGACGCCGCACGATTGGCCTGGGCGCGACGCCAGCCCGGCGAATCGTAGCTGCTGGCGAAGCCGGCAGCGTTCGCGTTGTCGCGGAAGCCGACATAGCCGCCGTAGAACCCTTCATCGACTGCCGCGTCGACATGCTCCTCGGGAAGCTCGGTGATGAAGCGCGAGGGCAGGGCGCTCTGCCAGCTTCCGTGCACGCGCCGGTTGGCGGCAAAGCTGACGCGAATGCGCTGACGCGCCCTCGTCAGGCCGACATAGGCGAGCCGACGCTCTTCCTCCAGCCCGGCGAGGCCGTTCTCGTCCATCGTCCGTTGCGACGGGAACAAGCCTTCTTCCCATCCGGGAAGAAAGACGGTGTTGAACTCGAGTCCCTTGGCCGCATGAAGAGTCATCAGGTTGATGCGGTCGCCGCTTTCGTCCTGCGCGATCTCCATCACCAGGCTGACATGTTCGAGGAAGGCGGGCAGCGATTCGAAACCCTCCATCGAGCGCACGAACTCCTTCAGGTTTTCGAGCCGTCCGGGCGCCTCGGCCGACTTGTCGGCCTTGAGCATGTCCGTATAGCCGCTCTCGTCGAGCACCATTTCGGCAAGTTCGGTGTGCGGGATGTGGCGCGCGGTTTCGGTCCAGCGCGCGACGTTCGACGCCAACTCGCCGAGCGCCTTGCGCGCCTTGGGCGGCACCTCGTCGGTCTCGGCGATTTCGCGCGCCGCCGCGAGCAGTGGAATCTGACGCGCCCGGGCGAATTGATTCAGCGCCTGCACGCTCGCTTCGCCGATGCCGCGTTTGGGCCTGTTGACGATGCGCTCGAAGGCGAGGTCGTCGTCGCCCTGCGCGATGAGGCGCAGATAGGCCATCGCATCGCGCACCTCGGCGCGTTCGTAGAAGCGCGGACCGCCGATCACGCGGTAAGGCAGGCCGAGCGCGATGAACCGGTCTTCGAATTCGCGCATCTGAAAGGAGGCGCGCACGAGGATCGCCATCTGCGAGAACGGCTGGCCGTCGCGATGCAGCGATTCCGCCTCGCTCGCGATGTTGCGCGCCTCCTCTTCGGCGTCCCATACGCCCTGGACCTTGATCTTTTCGCCCTGGTCGCCCTCGGTCCACAACGTCTTGCCGAGACGCCCCTTGTTGGCGGCGATGAGACCCGAGGCCGCGCCCAGGATTGCGGGCGTCGAGCGGTAATTGCGCTCGAGGCGGATGACTTTGGCGCCCGGGAAATCGCGCTCGAAGCGCAGGATGTTTTCGACTTCGGCGCCGCGCCAGCCATAGATCGACTGGTCGTCGTCGCCGACGACACAGACATTGCCCGACGCCGTCGCGATCAGCTTCAGCCAAAGATACTGGACGACGTTCGTGTCCTGGTACTCGTCGACCAGGATGTAGCGAAAGCGTTCGCGATAGTCGGCGAGAATGTCGGCATGCGTCTTGAGGATGGACAGCACATGCAGCAACAGGTCGCCGAAATCGGCGGCATTCAGGTCCTTCAGGCGCTGCTGGTATTGCGCATAGAGCTCGCGTCCCTTGCCGAACGCGTAACCGTGCCCCTCGCCCTGCGGGACGTCGCCGGGCGCGAGGCCGCGGTTTTTCCAGCCGTCGATCATCGCGGCCAGCGTCCGCGCCGGCCATCGCTTCTCGTCGATGTTCGCCGCCTCGATGAGCTGCTTCATCAGCCGGAGCTGATCGTCGACGTCGATGATGGTGAAATTGGATTTCAGTCCGACGAGCTCGGCATGCCGGCGCAACATCCTGGCGCCGATCGAGTGGAACGTGCCGAGCCATTGCATGCCTTCGACGACCCCGCCGATCAGGGCGCCGATACGCTCCTTCATCTCGCGCGCGGCCTTGTTGGTGAAGGTGACGCAGAGGATCTGTCCGGGCCAGGCCTTGCGGGTGGCCAGGATGTGCGCAAGGCGCGTGGTGAGCACGCGCGTCTTCCCGGTGCCGGCGCCCGCCAGCACCAGCACGGGACCGTCGGTGGCGAGCACCGCTTCGCGCTGTTCGGCATTGAGGCCCGAGAGATAGGGCGGCTCGCGCGATACCGGAGCCCCGCCGGGCTCTTCGCCGAAGGCGTCGTCGAGCGGATCGCGATACCCGCTCATGCCCGATATTCCGATTCTGGGATCATGGAACCAATGTAGAACTTGTGGCCGGGGAATTCATCCCTTCCCTGCGGCGCCCTTTGCCGGAAGGTGCCGCCTCGGCGCTGCAGGGCCTACTGGACCAGAGGCGCGAGCATGACCTGCGAGCCGTAGAGGCCAAGGACGGCCAGAAGAAGCGAAATGTTGAACCATCTGGCACGCACGAGAATCAGCGCGGCGTAGGCCGCGATATAGAGCCAGGGACCGCGCAGGATCGCACCGCTCCAGGTGAACGGCGTTGTGTCCGGAACGCCTGCGTGCTGGATGAGGTAGTACAGCCAGAACAGCAGCAGTCCGACGATCAGCGCGCCATAGGTGTAGGCGCGCGTGCGGTCATAGTGACGAAGAAGGTCGATTTCGCCCTCCTCGGGAACCTTGTCCGGCAGCACGAACGCCGCGGCCAGGAACGGGGCCAGCATTTTCAGGACCTGCAGCACGACCATCCCGACGGTCGTGCTGACTTCGTGCCGGTCCTGCCATTGGAAGAGCCACACGACGACGATCACCACAAAGACGACGCAGCCCAGAAGCAGGGGCTCGGGCGCCCAGCGCACGCGGCGGCCGGCCAGCATCAGTCGGTGCAGGCTCGAGACCAATTGCGTCAAGGCAAGTCCCAGGATCACGGCGCTGAGGCCGAACACGAGTTCGAAGAGCGACATGGATCGACCCTCGCCCAATGCCCGCGCCGGCGTCAATATTTTGCCGGGGCATGCCGGAGTCCGGAAGAGTCGAGGGGCGCCTCGCATTCGGTCCGCGCGTCGCATCGTGTACCATGGTCTTGGGCGCGCAACGTCGTTGGGGGGGAACTGCGACATGGCGGAAAAAATCACGGTATCGGTGGTCGAAGCGCGGGTGCGCGACCTGGCGGCGGCGAGCGTCAACCAGACCGTGTCTTTGTTCAAAGGTGGCATCTTCGCGCTGGCCGCCGTCGTCCTCGTCGAAATCGCCTTTTCGCCGGATGACCGGACGGTGCGTCTGGTTCTCTGGACGGCGTCGCTGTTCGCCGCCATGACGAGCTACAATGCCTGGCTGAGCGGCGCCGTCACGATGTTCCGCGAAGGCGTGCCCGTCGTCATTGCGATCATTGCCCAGGGCATGATCGAGCTGATGCTGTTTGCAACGTTGACTCCGCGCTCGACGCCGCAGGCGTGGCGCTACTGGATCGTCGTCATGGCCGCGTTGATGTTCGTCACCGGGTTGAGGCTCGCCGTTCCGTTCAACAAGGGTGCGGAGAGTGAACCCGAACTCGCGCCGCTGTTCGATCACGTCGCCGAAAATCGCCGACGCGCATCGCGCCGCGTTCTCGGCGCGGCGCTGGCAGCGACGCTTATCGCGTTCCCGATCGTGGCGCTGCCGTTGAATTCGGCCTGGCCGCAATGGTTGTCGCTGGCATTCGGCGTGTTCAATATCGGATTCGCGGGCTTTGCAATGATCCAGCAACAGGAAGAACGGGTCGCGATCGAGCGGCTTCTGGCCGATGCGAAGGCGCCGCGCCCGGCGGGTTAGTCCAGCCCCAGTTCCTTGAGAATCGCTGCGCGGTTTGCGTCGAGATCCGGTGCGCCCGGCCGCGTCCGCGGATCGGCGTGTGCCGACAGCTTGACGGGATTGCCCTGCATGCGGATCGGACCGAGCTCGGGATCGAGCGTTTCCACGATCATGTTGCGCGCGAGAATCTGCGGATCGCTCATCACCTGCGCGACATTGTTCAGCGGGCCGGACGGTACGCCGGCTTCGGCAAGCAGCGCGAGCCACTCTTTCGACGGCTTGCCGGAAAGCGCTATCTCCATCTCCTCGTGCAGCGGCTCGAAATTCACCACGCGCTTGGGATTTGTCGTGAAGCGCGCGTCGCCGATCAGGTCCTCGCGGCCGATAACCCTTGCCGTGCGCGCGAACAGCTCGTCGTTGCCCGCCGCGATGGCGATGTGGCCGTCCCTGGTCGCAAAGGCGGCGAAGGGCGCGATCGAGGGATGACGCGAGCCGAGCCTGCCGGGGACTTCGCCCGTCGCGACGTAGCGCGAGATCGCGTTTTCCAACAGCGCCACCTGGCTGTCGAGCATCGAGATATCGACCTTTTGGCCGCGGCCGGTGTTCTTGCGGTCGTAGAGCGCGGCGATCACGCCGATGGTGGCGAACAGCCCGGCGCTGAGGTCGCCGGTGGAGGTACCGACGCGCGTCGGCGGCGAATCCGGATGGCCGGTGAGGCTCATCACGCCGCCCATCGCCTGAACCACCATGTCGTAGGCCGGGCGGTTCGCATACGGACCGGTATGTCCGAAGCCCGACACGCCGCAGTAGATCAGCTTCGGATATTTATCCTTGATCTGCTCGTAGCCGTAGCCGAGCTTTTCCATCGTTCCGCCGCGGTAATTCTCGATCAGGATGTCGGCGCGCGCGAGCAGCGCTTCGAAAATCTTGCGGTCGCCCTCCGCTTTCAGGTCGAGCGCGATGGACTCCTTTCCGCGGTTGACGCTCATGAAATAGCCGGACTTCGTCTTGCCGGCCGGCGTCTTCACGAACGGTCCGATGTGGCGGCTGTCGTCGCCGGAGCGTGGCGGCTCGACTTTGATGATCCGCGCGCCTAGTTCGTTGAGCATCAGGGCGGCATAGGGACCTGCGAGCACGCGGGTCAGATCGACGACCAGTATTCCGGAAAGCGGTCCCATCTATGTCTCTTCGTCCAGCTTGTGCGCGTCCGCGGCGCGCTTCTCCTTTTCGCGGCGTGTTTTGGCGAGCTCGCGGATGGGCTTTGCGATACCGTGTTTGACGCGATTGGCTTCGGCCTCTTCGGCCTTTGCCGCGCGTGCCTTGCCCTTGCGGGCACGGCGCAGATTTATGATCTCCGCCATCGTCCTTCCTGCTTCCGATAACCTTTGCTTTCGTAGCACGCCGCGGTGAAAATCGCCCGAAATTCCGGACTCCCGCATGACCCCGTTCGAGCTCGTCGCCGCGCTGATGACCGTCGTCGCCCTGGCGGGCTGGCTGAACGTGAAGACGCTGCATCTGCCGAACGGCGTCGCCATGCTGATCGCCGGCCTGGCCGGGGCGGTGCTGCTGTTCGCGCTGCAGCGCCTGTTTCCGCGATTCGAGGGCTGGCGGGAGGTTGCCGCCTATATCAACGGCATCGACTTCGTCACGACCGTCACCGGCTACATGCTGGCGTTCCTCCTGTTCGCGGGGGCGATGCAGGTCGATCTCGCCGAGTTGCGCAAGCGCTGGCTCTCGATCAGCGCGCTGGCGACGCTGGGCGTCGCTGGCTCCATCGTCGTCGTCGGATTCGGTTTGTGGCTGATCGCAGGCTGGCTGGGGCTGCCGCTACCGCTCACCTGGGCGCTGGTATTCGGCGCGCTCATCAGTCCGACCGATCCGGTCGCAGTACTCGCCACCGTGCGCGACGGCAGGTTGTCGAAGACGATGCAGGTCATCCTGCAAGGCGAGGCGCTCTATAATGACGGCGTCGGAATCGTCGCCTTCACGGCACTGCTGGCGCTGGCGACGGGGACCGGCGACGTCAGTCCGGCCCGCGCGGTCGGCGACGTCTTCGTCGAGGCGCTGGGCGGCCTTTTTTTCGGTCTCGCCGCGAGCTGGGCGGTGATCCGGCTGATGGGCACGCTCGACGATTTCGTGGTCGAGGTGGCGCTGTCGATCGCGCTGGCGATGGGCAGCTACGCAGCGGCCCAGGCGCTGCACCTGAGCGGCGCGATCGCCGTGGTCGGTGCCGGCATGTTGTTCGGCGGCGCGCGCGCCAAGGAGGCAGTGCGCGGCGAGACCGAAACCTACCTCGTGGGCTTCTGGACATTGGTCGACGAGATCCTCAACGCGCTTCTCTTCCTGCTTCTCGGTGTCGAGATGATCGCGGTGCCGTTCCACGCGCATCAGTCGGGGCTGCTGCTTGCGGCGGTTCCGCTGGTGCTGCTGTCGCGCTTCGCCGTCGTGATGCCCTGGGGCACCTATTATCGCTTCCGGCATAGCGAGAGACGGCCGACGCTCATCCTCGGCTGGGGCGGATTGCACGGCGCATTGTCGCTGGCGCTCGCGCTGACGATCCCCAACGGGCCCGAACGCGCGCTGATCCTCTCGACCACCTACGCGGTGGTCGCGTTCTCCATCACCGTGCAGGGATTGACGTTCAGACCGCTTGTGAAGCGTATCCAGCGCGATTAGCCGTTATCCTTCGCCTGCGCGCGAATGTAAGCCGGACGCGCCGTGAGACGCGCAAGATAGTCGTCATAATGCTTGCGCGCGGGGAACAGCGAGCCTTTGAAGAACTGGATCGCGGAGCCGTAGAGGATGTCGGCGGCGGAAAAGTTCTCGCCAAGCATGTAAGGCGCGCTCTCAAGCTGCCTCGACACCGCGTTCTCGATATCTTCGAAGGCGCCGAAGCCGGTCGGTTTTTCCTTGTCCCAGCCCTGGAAGCGGGCAGTCGCTGCCGGCTCGAGCGAGCCGTTGTAGAAGAACAGCCAGCGGACATATTCCGCCCGGTCATTGTGGCCGGGCAGCGGTCCGATGTCCTTCCTGGGGTGGGAGTCGGTCAGGTAGAGGCAGATCGCGCCGGATTCGTAGACCACCTCCTCGAACACCTTGACCGTCGGAACCTTTTTCAACGGATTGATCGCCGCATAGCTGTCGGGCGCCGCCGCGCCCGAGCCGTCGCCGCGCAGGATCGAGACGAGCTCGATCTTGTACTCGCAGCCGAGTTCCTCCAGGAGCCAGATGATGCGCGAAGAACGCGAGCGCGGGGCGTGATACAGCGTGATCATGGACGAAAGCTCCGTTTGGGCTCGAAGGCGATATTACGAATTTACGACATATGCGTGAATGTCGCGCAGCCGGCGCCCGTGCGGGTCCTGCTGCCAACAGCGTGTCAGGAATGATGCTCTGAAAGCGCCCGTATCCGCAGCGCGCTCGCCAGCGGCCGCTCGCCGCGCTCGGCATCGATGCGTCCGACGAAGGCGGACAGGCTCAGATTTTCGCGCCGCGCCAGCCGCTCGATCGCGGCCCAGAATTCGGGCTCCAGCGCCACGCTGGTGCGGTGGCCGGAGAGGGAAAAGGACTTCTTCCTCAGCACCGGCTGTCCCTATGCATGGAAGGCGACGCCAAGCGTTCGGCCGCCCAGAGCCGTCGACGGGCGCGGACCAAAGTCACTTCGGCCCAAGCATGTCCTCGGGCCGCACGATCGCGTCGAACTCGGCCGCCGTGACGAGACCGGTCTTCAGCGCCTCTTCCTTGAGCGTCGTACCGTTCTTGTGCGCCGTCTTGGCGATCTTGGCCGCCGCGTCGTAGCCGATTTTGGGCTTGAGCGCGGTCACGAGCATCAGCGACTGCGAAAGGTTGCGCTTGATCGTGTCCAGTCTTGGCGTGATGCCGACGACGCAATGTTCGGTGAACGACACCGCGGCGTCCGCCATCAGCTGCACGCTTTGGAGAAAACTGTAGGCCATCACCGGATTGTACACGTTCAGCTCGAAATGGCCCTGGCTGCCGGCGAACGTCACCGTCGCGTGGTTGCCGAAGATGCGCGTGCAGACCTGAGTCAGTGCTTCGCACTGGGTCGGGTTCACCTTGCCGGGCATGATCGAGGAGCCGGGCTCGTTCTCCGGCAGCGCGAGCTCGCCGAGACCGGCGCGCGGACCCGAACCCAGGAGGCGTATGTCGTTGGCGATCTTGAACAGCGAGGCGGCGACGGTATTGATCGCGCCGTGGCTGAACACCATCGCGTCGTGCGCGGCGAGGGCCTCGAACTTGTTGGGCGCGCTGGTGAACGGCATCTTGGTGATCTCGGCGATGCGTCGGGCGACTTTCGTGTCGAAGCCCTTGGGTGAATCGAGCCCCGTCCCGACGGCAGTGCCGCCCTGGGCGAGTTGCATGAGCATCGGCATCGTCTCCTCGATGCGCACGACGCCGTTCGCGACCTGCTGGGCATAGCCGGAAAACTCCTGGCCGAGCGTGATCGGCGTTGCATCCTGCGTGTGCGTGCGACCGATCTTGACGATGCGTTTCCACTTCTTCGCCTTCGCCTCGAGCGCGCCATGCAGCATCCGCAGCGCGGGCAGAAGCTTGCGATGGATTTCCTCCGCGCAGGCGATGTGCATGGCCGTCGGGTAGGTGTCGTTCGAGGACTGGCTCATGTTGACGTGATCGTTTGGGTGGACGGGTTTCTTCGAGCCCATCTTGCCGTCCAGCATCTCGATCGCGCGGTTCGAGATCACTTCGTTGGCATTCATGTTGGACTGGGTGCCGGAGCCCGTCTGCCACACCGAGAGCGGGAAGTGCGCGTCGAGCTTGCCGTCGATCACCTCCTGTGCGGCCTTGACGATCGTCTTGCCGATCTTCGGATCGAGCTTGCCGAACGCCATGTTCACCTCGGCGGAGGCCCGCTTGATGATGCCGAGCGCCCGCACGATCGGAACCGGCTGTTTCTCCCAGCCGATCTTGAAGTTTCCCAGGGATCGCTGCGCCTGCGCGCCCCAGTAGCGGTCGGCGGCGACTTCGATGGGGCCAAATGTGTCGGTTTCGATGCGGGTCTTGGTCATGGCTGTGTCCGGGCTGCGAAGGCGCAGGCGTAGCGCGCTCGCACCGGTTCGACAAGGCTCCGCCGGGGCTACTTCTTGCGGAAGGAATCCAGGCTCACCACCTCGCCGGCTTGCGGCGCGGCGGGTTTCTCGACGGCCGGCTCGACGCCTTTGGGCGGCGCCGGTTCGGAGGTTTTCTCGCGGTTTTGCTCGGCGGCCGGCAGGGGCGGCATCATCTGCGGCGCGCCGGATTTGGCTTCGCCTTCGTTGCCGCGGAACTGCAGGCCGAACTGCACGCCGGGATCGAAGAATGCCGTGAGCGCCGCAAAGGGAATGACCAGCGTGGCGGGGAGTTTCTTGAAGGTCAGCGTCACCTCGAAACGATCGTCCGTGACCTTGAGACCCCAGAATTGGTGCTGGAGGATGATCGTCATCTCGTCCGGATATTGCTCTCGCAGGAAATCCGGAATCTCGACGCCGTGAAACTTCGTCTTGAAGGTGAGGTAAAAGTGATGCGAACCGATCAGGCCCTGCTTCTCGATCCGGCGCAGCGCATCGCGCACGACGCCGCGTAACGCCGCATCGGTCAGTGCCTGATAGCCGATAAAGTCCTTCGCCATGCAACGCCCGGAGTGAAGAGATCAGACTAAGCGCGGCATTTGCGGTGTCAATGCGGTGCGAGAGGTCGGCGCACCGGCCTTGAATCCCGCAGGGTTTATTAAGGATATATATCTCTTCCCATCGGCGGCGCGGAGCGATATCGCCTCGGTTCGCATTGCTGATTCCATGCTCGGGCGCGAAAAGGAATGCGCGGCAAGGTTGAGAGTGAAGGAATGACGCAGTCGCTGACCGCGCGAAGGCCGGCCGCCCCGGTGCCGCGATCCCATCCCGTGCCCTTCCTGCGCGTGCTGTGGGAATTGCGGCAGAACCCGATCGGCGCGTTCGGCGAAGCGGCGTACCGGCTGCCCATCATTCACCTCAAGTCCCGCATCCGAGACTTTCTCCTCGTCAGCGAGCCTGAGGCGATCAAGCATGTGCTGCTCGACAATGTAGAGAACTACGTCAAAAGCGAGCAGGTGCAGCGCCTCACCGGACCGGCGCTCGGCAACGGGCTGCTGAACGCCGAAGGCGCGAGCTGGCGCTTTCAGCGGCGCACGGCCGCGCCGATGTTCCAGCTCCGGCAAGTGACCGGCTTCGCCCCAGCCATGGCGAAGTCGGCTGAGGATATGCTGGGGCGCTGGGAGGGCAAGCCGGACGGTGCGGCCATCGATGCGGCCGATGAAATGATGCGCCTGACCTACGACATCATCTGCCGCACTGTCTTTTCCGGCGACGTGACGATGGACTATGCCCGCATGTCGCGCGCGCTTCTGGTCTATCTCGAGACCTTGGGGCGGATCGACATGTTGGGCCTGCTCGGCCTGCCGCAATGGGTGCCGACGCCGGACCGGATTCGCGCGGCGCCGGCCTTGCGCTACCTGCGAAAGGAAATGACGGCGCTGATCGAACGCCGCCGGGACATGCTGGCGCGCGGCGCTGCGCCGAACGACCTGCTGACGCTGCTTCTCACGGCGCACGATCCCGAGGGCGGCGCTCTGTTCAGCGGGCGCGAAGTCTTCGACAATGCGATGACCTTCATCTTCGCCGGACATGAAACGACGGCCAATGCCCTGGCCTGGACTCTCTATCTGCTGTCCCAATTCCCCGAAGCGGACGCAAAGGTCGCGGCCGAGGTGGCGGCCATCGACGCGGCAGCTCTGTCGCGCGGCGATATACCCGAGCTTCCGTTCACGCGCGCGGTGCTTGAAGAATCCATGCGCCTCTATCCGCCCGCGCCGTTCATCAGCCGCGAAGCGGTTGCGGTGGATGTCGTGGGAGGACGGAGCATCGCACCCCGAACCTCGGTGCTCGTGTCGACATGGATCCTCCATCGCCACCGCTTGCTGTGGGAACGGCCCGACGAATTCGACCCCGACCGTTTCCTTGGCCAGAAACGCGACGCGATCCATCGCTTCGCCTATCTGCCGTTCGGCGCGGGCCCGCGGATCTGCATCGGCATGGCATTCGCGATGCAGGAGGCGACGGTGGCGCTGGCCGCCATCGTGCGGCGCTTCCGGCTGGAGCTGGACGCGGGCGCGGAAGTCCACCCACTCGCGCGCATCACGCTGCGCCCGAAGAACGGCCTGAAGATGCGCCTGTGTCGCAGGTGACTGGCGCATTTTTCGAAGCGGGCGGGCGCCAGATTGGCGTGAATCAATCTGTCCGCTAAGAATGTTCAGATTACATTCAGCCGGCGACCGGTAGTCGTACATCCATCCGCCATAATCCGCCGCTATCCGATTAGAAGATTCGATATCGAACGAAAGAGTTCCGATGCAGCCCGTGAGTACCGCCGCGACCCGATACGACAGACGGACGATCGTCTTTCACTGGCTGACCGCCGTGCTGGTGGTCGGACAATGGCTGGGCGCGAAGACGTTCGATCTCTTTCCAAAGGGTCCGCTTCAGGTCGACGCCGTTTCCGCCCATCTCACGTTCGGCGTCCTGATCGGCCTGCTCGTCGCGGCGCGCATCTGGTGGCGGCTGACGCGCGGCGTGCGCCTGCCGGACATCGGCAACGGCCTCTTGCCGCTGCTGGCCAAGGCGATGCACTGGGCGTTCTATCTGCTCATCCTGGTGGTCGTCGCGCTGGGCCTCACCATGGTCAGCGTCCGGTCCTTCAGCTTCTTCAACCTGTTCCAGCTGCCGACCGCAACGACCGCCACGCGCCCGTTCCTGCGCTCGGTGCACGAAATCCACGAATTGCTGGCGACGCTGATCCTCATACTCGCCGGCTTGCACGCACTCGTCGCCCTCGTGCACCAGTATGTCTGGCGCGACGGCGTGCTGGCGCGCATGGTGCCGCGGCTCGCCTTGCGCTAGGCCGCACGGCCCGAGCGGTGGCGGCTGCGATGGTGGAGCGGCGTTGGCTCGACGAGCGTCGGCAGCGCGCGTCCGGCCTCGCCGCAAGCGCGGAAGCGTCCGCCAACCGCGATCGGCTGGGTCGTGACGAACGCCGCTAGGCTGGACGCGGCTTCGGCACGATCGAAGGCATCGGCGGACTGCGCGCAGAACAAGCCCGCGCGCAGCGCGCTGCGCAGCGACGCCGCGTTGGCGAGTTCGGTCTTGTACAGATGATATTTCGCCTCGCGATGCCAGGCGCTGCGCCGCACGAAATAGTCCTTCAACCGGCCGTCCGACTCGATCAGCTCGCTCTGATGGGACACCACGAAGCGGTTGTAGCGCGGGATCTCGTGGCAGGTGAGCGCCGCGACCATCAACTGCTGCTGGATTGCCGCGGTTCGCAACGCGAGCAGGTCGTCATAATCGACGCAGCTTGCGCCCCATGCGCTCGTCGCGCCGCAGAGCCACGCCGCCAGAATCGCGGCGGCGGCATGCTTCGTCCCCATCCCGTGTGCCCCTTCTTCATCGTCGCGCGCCGCCGAGAGTAGGGCCGGGCCGGCACCGTGCAAGCGCCGACCGGTTGAAGCGCGCCTGGGGCCGCCCATTCTGGGGCGACCTCTTGAAGTTTTGTTCAAGCCGCGGCGCCCCCGCCGCATGTGTGAGCCGGTTCGCCGAGCCGGGGACACCTTGAACTGTTCCGGCCTCAACCCGATATTCCTAACGTCTCGGGAGAATGAACCGGCATGAGCGAGGTCCTGGTTCCGGCCGCAGAAGAAGCGGTCGTCGGCGAGCGACAGCAATTCGATCCCAAAAGCGCTCTGCGCTCGGTCGGACTCAGCATCTTCGTCAACGGCGTTCTGCCTTTCGCCCTCTACAAGATACTCGCTCCCCACTTCCCGAACGGCAGCATCTTGCCCCTTCTCTATGCGAGCGTGTTTCCGATCATTGGGCTCACCGTCGGTTTCCTGCGAACCCGGGTCGTCGACGCCATCGCCATCTTCGCCATCTTCGGCATTGCCTACAGCCTGGCGACGACGCTGCTCGCGGGCGAGGTGCATCTCGCCCTCATTCTCGGCGCCACGCAGGGATTTGTGATCGCGGCGGTGTTCTTCGTTTCCGCTGTGATCGGCAAGCCGGTGATGTACTTCATGGTCCGCCAGTTCGTCGCCGGCACCGATGTGGAGCGCCGTGCACGTTTCGCCGCCGTCGCGGATGCCGATCGCGGGCGTACCTTCTTCGTCGCGACCATGGTGTGGGCGGCGGGTATCGCGCTGCTTTCGCTGCTCGCGCTCGGGCTTGCCTTCACGCTGCCGCCGGCGACCTATCTTCTCGTCAACAACATCGTCAACACGTCGGTCAACATCATTCTTCTCGTGTGGACGATCAGGTTCGTTCGCGGCCGGCTCGCGCTGGCCACTGCGGGCGCCTGAGCGCGGCGCTCCGCCGTGGGGACGTTTGCCCAACGAGATTGAACGCCTTAAGAGGTTCCCCGAGGCCCGGGATGGGCGTTGGTGGGGGAAACAAGCATGAAATCGAGACGTCACGGATCGCGCCTGTGCGCAGCGGTGCTGACCGCCGCGCTTGCCGCATCGTTGCGCAGTGTCGCGGCGCAGGAGCCGCCCACCGATCCGGCCCAGGCGCTGGCGCTCGAGCATAGCGATGCGCTCCCCATCACCAAATTCTACGACGCGCCCGCCGATTTGCGCGCGTCCCGTCCGGGCGATCTGCTGCGCAGCGAGCGGTTCGCCGGCTACACCCTGCCGCAGGGCGCGAGCGCGGTGCGCATTCTCTATCATTCGAGCGATGCCGAAGGCCGTTCGGTCGTGACCTCGGGCGTCGTGCTGACGCCGGCAGGCAAGCCGCCCGCGACAGGATGGCCCATCATCGCCTGGGCGCACGGCACCAGCGGCGTCGCGCGGCTATGCGCGCCTTCGGCGATGAAGGACGTCTATTACGGCGACGAAGGCCTCTACGCGATGCTGAAGGCGGGCTACGCCGTGGTCGCTACCGACTATCACGGCCTCGGCACGGCCGGACCGCATCAGTATGTGAACAAGATCGCCCAGGCGAACGACGTGATTTATTCGATTCCGGCGGCACGCGCGGCCGTGCCGTCGCTCGGCAGGCGCTGGGTCGTAGACGGACATTCGCAAGGCGGTCTCGCCGCGTGGGGCGTCGCGGAGGCGGAAGCCATCTTGAAGGACCCGAACTATCTCGGGGCCGTCAGCGTCGCGGGCGCGACGCACCTTGAAGGACTTCTCACCGATCTCGCCAAAGCGGAAGGCGCAGGCTTCTACATGCCGTTCATCGCCTACGGCGTGGCAGCCCGGTTTCCCGATTTCAGGCCCGAGACCATGCTGTCGGACGCCGCGCTCGCGCATTATGGCGACGTCACGTCGACGGGCTGCTGGTACTACGCCTATGCACGCTATGCCGGAGCGGCGCCGGGCAGCATGATGAAGGCGGGTTGGAACGAACTGCCGGACGTCAAGGCGTTCGTGGCGGAAAGCCGTACGACCGAGAAGCCGGTCGCCGGACCGATCTTCGTCATCGCCGGCGAGGCGGATCGCTCGGTGGCGATCTCCGGCGTGCGCGCGACGGTCGCCTCGGCCTGCCGCAAGCGGATGAATGTGAGGTTCCGCTCCTATCCGGGTCTGGACCACGATCCGACGATGATGAACTCGATGCCGGACCAGATCGCCTGGATCGGCGACCGCTTCGCCGGCAAACCGGCGACCGGGAATTGCCCGTCGAAGTAACCTCTCAGTCGAACTTCAATCGCGCGGAGGCGATGGCCGCGCCGTCGGCCAGCGCTCGGAGCTTGGCCCACACGATGCTGGGCGCGATCATTTCATAGCCTGCGAAGGTTCCGAAGCCGCAATCGGTTCCGGCGATGATCCGCGTCGGATCGCCCACGGCTTCGGCCGCTGCGCAAATCCGGTTGGCCACCACCTCGGGATGTTCGACATAGTTCGTCGTCGAATCGAGCACGCCGGGGATCAGGATCGTATCGCCGGGAAAGGGTCGCGCCTCGAACGCGACGAGCTCGTGCTGATGGCGCGGATTGGCGAATTCCAGGCTGAGCGCGCCGACACGGGCGCCATACAGCACCGGCAGGATCTCCGCGAGCGGCACGTCGTGCACGTGCGGTCCCTCCCAGTTCCCCCAGCAGCAATGCAGTCTTACCTGCTCGCGCGGGATGCCGGCGATCGCCTCGTTGAGCGCCGCGACGTGCAGGCGCGCGATGTCGAGAAATTCGGCGAGCGACTTGTCCTGAAACTGCATCGTGCGTTCCATCGCCAGGTCCGGCGAGTCGATCTGGAGCACCAGTCCGCGCGCGGCGATGAGCGCATATTCCTTCTTCATCTCGCGGGCGAGCGCGAAGACGTATTTCTCGTGGCTTTCGTAGTACGCATTGAGCATGGTCGTGGCGACGATGCCGGGCGAGGGCGCTGTCATGAAGCGTTCCGTGACGCTCACGCCGGCGGTCGCCGCGTCGAACAAGTCGAGCTCCTGCGTCGCGGCCGACAGATCGTCGTAGCGGATTTCGCCGATCGCCTGCGGCGCGTTCGAGATTTTGCCGGACGAGGGAAAGCGCCGCGCCATCACCGCGAACATGTCGGGATGCGCCATCATGTCGGTCGGAGGCTTGCGAACCGAAGCGCCGCCGAATCCCTTCATGCGCAGCGGCACATAGGTCTGGAAACCGACGCGGGGCTGCTCACCGTCGTTGATGATGTCGATGCCGGCCGCGATCTGCTCGGCCACGACCTGCTTGACGGCGCCCTCCATCTCGCGGTGCAGGGCACCGGCGTCGACGGCTTCACCCGCTTCCTGCCTCACCAACAAGTCGGTCAACGTCGCCGGCCGCGGCAGGCTGCCGACATGCGTCGTCAGGATTCGCTCGGTGCTGCGCTTCACGGCGTTCTCCCCACGGACGTTCTAGCGGGCGCGCCGGTTTCGCGCAAAAACGCGCCGCGCGTCGTCGAAATTGCAGGCAATCCGCGGCGCAACCATGCCTTAACCTGCGGCGTCACATTATAAGGGTCATGTCCCAGACGCTGTCACCGCCGAACGAAGAACCCGTTGCCGCACAGCGGTCCGACGGAAGCTTAGAGTTCGAAGCACTTTGGCGGGCCTTGCCGCGCCAGGGCCTGGTGCCGGCGCGGAGCGCGTTCAATCCGGCGCGAACGCCCAAGCTGCTGCACAAGCTGATCCTGGTCGAGGCGCCCAATCCCCAACATCCCGGGCTCCACTTCCGCCTTGCCGGCCAGGCGCTGAACGAAAACGTCCGGCGCAACATGGCCGGGGCGAACTGGCTGGACTTCCTGCCCGAAGCCCACCATGCGGAGGCGCTCGAATCGGCGCGCCTGATCTGCGAGCATCCCTGCGGCATCTGGCAGCTCACGCCGGTGCACTATGAGCGCGGCTTTTCCCAGCTCATCGAGGTCACCATCTTCCCGCTGGGGCCCGGCGCCGACGGGATTCCCCTGATGCTCGGCAGCCTCGAATTCCTGCCCACGTTGAGCCAGAAGCCGGTCAACCGCGGCAAGGGCCTCAGCGCGGAAACGTCCAGGGTCTACGATTTCATCGATATCGGCGCCGGCAAGCCGGTTCTGAGCCTCTGACCGCCCCATTGCGGGAGGACCGCCGGCACGCTTGTGGACCGGGCAGGCGTTTTGCTATGCCTCCATACCCGAAATTCGAAAGATGGTCGCCCGATGAGTTCCGCCGCCCGCCCGCTCGACAAAGATGCTTTGCTGACGAAGTACCGCGCCGAGCGCGACAAGCGGCTGCGCGCCGACGGCAATGCGCAGTACCAGCGGCTCGAAGGCGTTTTCGCGCACTATGCCGAGGATCCCTACACGCCGTTCCATGACCGCGCCCCGAAGACGGATCACGTCACCTTCACCTTCGTCGGCGGCGGCTTTGCGGGACTTGTGACCGGTGCGCGGCTGGTCGAGGGCGGCGTCGGCAATGTGCGCATCGTCGAGAAGGGCGGAGACTTCGGCGGCACCTGGTACTGGAACCGCTATCCCGGCGCGATGTGCGACACCGCATCGATGGTCTATATGCCGTTGCTCGAGGAAACGGGTCACATGCCGAGCGAGAAGTATGCGCACGCGCCCGAAATCCTGGAGCAGTGCCGTCGCATCGGCCGGCAATACCACCTCTACGACAATGCGCTGTTCCACACCGAGGTGACGGACGTGCAGTGGCAGGCGGACAAGCATTGCTGGCTGGTAAAGACCAATCGCGGCGACGCCTTCACGACCCAGTTCATCGGCCTCGGCACCGGTCCGTTGCACGTCGCCAAGCTGCCCGGCATTCCCGGTATCGAGTCCTTCAAGGGTCACTCGTTTCACACCAGCCGCTGGGACTACGCCTATACAGGCGGAGACCCGAACGGCGCGCCGCTGGACAAGCTGGCCGACAAGCGCGTCGCCATCATCGGCACGGGCGCGACGGCGGTGCAGGCTATCCCGCATCTCGCCGGCGCCTGCAAGCAGCTCTTTGTCGTCCAGCGCACGCCATCCTCGGTCGATGTGCGCGACAACCGGACGATCGATCCGGACTGGTTCGCCGGCATCGCGACACCGGGCTGGCAGCAGCGCTGGCTGGAGAATTTCACCGACAACCAGGCGGGCGGAACGGCCGAAGACGATCTCGTCATGGATGGCTGGACCGACCTGTCGCGCCGCATACGCGCGCGGTTGAAGGGCGTTCCGCGCGAGCAGCTGACGATGAAGATGATCCTCGCGGCGTTCGAGGACCTCGATTTCGAAAAGATGGAAGAGATCCGCGCCCGCGCCGAGGAGATCGTCGAGGACCGCGACACCGCCGAGAAGCTCAAGGCCTGGTACCGGCAACTCTGCAAGCGTCCCTGCTTCCATGACGAATATCTCCAGGCCTTCAACGATCCGCACACCCGGCTGATCGATACGGACGGCAAGGGCGTGGAGCGCATTACGGAGAAAGGCTTCGTCGTCGCGGGGAAGGAATACGAGGTCGACTGCATCATCTACGCGTCGGGCTTCGAGGTCGGCACCGAATATACGCGTCGCGCCGGTTTCGAGGTGACGGGCCGCGACGGCCTCACCTTGTCGAAGGCCTGGGCGGACGGCATGCGCAGCAAGCACGGCATCCACGTGCACGGCTTCCCGAATCTGTTCTTCTCGCAGCCGACCCAGGGCGCCAACCTGATCTCCAACATTCCGCACAATCTGACGGAGACGGGACGCACCATCGCGCTCATCGTGCGCGAGGCGCAGAAGCGCGGCGCGGACGAAGTCGAGGTGAGCGCCGAGGCGCAGAAGGCGTGGGTCGAGCTCCTGTTGACCGGGCCCGGACGGATGATGGGTTCACCCGACTGCACGCCGGGCTATTACAACAATGAGGGCCAGCCGATGGGGCCGGGCGCGCGCTACAATGTCGGCTATCCCGCCGGACCGTCGGCGTACTTCAAATATCTCGACGGCTGGCGCAAGGCCGGAACGTTCGACGGACTCGAGTTCCGCTGACGGCGGCGCGGCTCAGCCGAACGATTTCCGCAGCTTGAAGAACGTAATCGGGCCGAAATCGTGGCGCCGGAAGTCGGTGAACTGCAGCGGATCGATGTTCCGGGGGCCGCTGAAGACCTGGCGCGTCACGCCGTTGACGATCTGGTTGGTATCGAGCGTCACCTGCAGCCACAGATCGGGCATGATCTTGTAATCGACGAACACCCGGCCTTCGAAAGATGTGTTGTTGGTGTCGACCTCGTCGAAGCGGAACTGCCTGTTGTAGAATTGGGGATAGAGATCGACTCCCCAATTGAGTTTCCACTCCGGAAAATCCTGCGCGAAGTGGACTTCGGTATCGAGCGGATCCTGTCCCGAGATCATCCGCTTGCGGCCGGTGGTCGGATCGGTGACGCGCGAGAAGCGCCATGTCGCCACGCCGCGCAGGTCGGCATTGTCCAGCCCGAGCCGCTGGAGCGGGAGATCGAGGGAGACAACGAGATCGTTCTCGCTTCCGCCGCCGATGTTACCCGGCTCGTCGAACACGCCGGATGCGGCGAACACGGGCACGCGGTCGACCACGTCCTCGAGCTCCAGGCGGCGAACGGTGAGCGAGACGACGCCACTGTCCCAGAAATGGCGGTCATAGGCGAGTTCGAAGGCCCAATCGCGCTGCGGCACCAGGTTCGGATTGCCCGCCACGACGCCGACCCCGTTGAGCGCCGCATTGGCCACGAAATTGCTGAAGTCCAGCTGGCCGACCTCGCGCTCGACCCGCAGGCGGAGCTGGTCTTTCGCGTCCGGCGTCCAGGTGGCCGACAGGCGCGGCTTGATGAACGTGAGTTGCTTCGAGAGTATCACATCGCCCGAGGAGGAAGTGGTCGACTCTTCGGTCCGCACCTGTCCTTCGATGGCGAGGGAATTCAGCGCCTGCCATGTCGCCTTGGCGAACACTTCGCCGCGCTTTTCCTGCACGAGGACGTCCGCCGCCGGGACCTGGATGGCGACGCCGTTGTCGACGAAGCTGGTGGTGGTGCTCAGCCAGTTGTACGCGAACTCGCCGCCGCCATCGACGCTGAGATCGCTCGTCGCATGCCAGTGCAGGATGCCGCGCCCGATCGTCTCGCCGCCGTGACTGTCCAATTGGAAGTTCTGATGGTCCGTCTCGGTCGTGAACACCGATCGCGAACTGTTCCGGTCGACATGCTCGAGCGCCAGAAACTCGAAATTCAGCCCGGCCAGGATGTCGCGCTCATAATGTTCGCCGAGCTCGGCGTCCTGCTGGTCGGCGTGATCGACTTCCGCCATCGGCCCGGCGACGGCGAAATTGTCTTCGTCGAAGACGGCGGTAGGCTGGTCTTCGAGCGTCAGGTTGACCTTGAATTTCCCGCCGAGCAGCGGAGTTTCATAGGTGCTGTTGGCGATGTACTGGTGTCCCGGGCTGGTGTCCCGCATTTTCGACGAGTCCGTGAGCTTGCCGCTCGGATCGAAGATGTCGTGGATGCCGCTGGCCTGGGTGTTCGGATGGAATGAGTCCGCAAAGAGCGAAACGCCGAGAACATGGTCGCCGTCGCGCCAGGTGCCTTCGAGCCGCACGCCCGGGTCGAACGGCACGCCCTGCGGCTTAGCCGTCTCCACCACCGCATCGCCGCTGAAGCCGGTGTCGGATTTGCGGATGACGTTCGCCACGACGGTTTTGCCCTGCATGTCGATGCCCGGCGCGCCGCCGCGAATGACGTCGATGCGTTCCACCTGCGACGCCGGAATGCGCGTCAGGATGTTGACCAGATCGTCCGTCTTGCTCGCCGGACGCTGACCGTCGATCAGCACGTTGCCGGCCGCGTCGGCGAAGCCGCGCACGGCCGTTCCATCGTCGAGCACGAAGCCCGGCGTGCGCAAAATCATGTCGTAGGCCGTGTTCAGTCCCATCGTCGCAAAGAACGAAGCGGGATAGGGCGTCACGCTGTGCGGCGCAGGGGCGCCGTTGGGCGTGGGCCCTTCGTCGCCCAGAGCGGGGAAGGCGAACAACGCGGCGAAAACCGCGGCCAGAATCCAACGCACCGTCTGCTCCGCTTGTCGGTCCCGCGCAGGATGGCCGCGCCGGGCCGCGAAGCGAAAGTGCCGGACGGCACCGCGCCGCCCCATGACTTTCGTCACGTTACGATCGGCGCGCAGAGTGGTAGACTGGCCTCATGACGCTGGTGCAACGTTATTCCTGGTTGTTCCTCGCCATTGCGGTGTCGGCCTGGCTCGCGGTCGGCGTGTTCGTGATGGCGCTGCTGTTTCCCGATTCGAAACACGCCGCATCCACGTTGATCTGGACGTCGCTGTTTACCGCTTTCTGCGCGGCGCTGCTCACGTCGGTGTTCATCGGACGTCGCTCGCCGTTCGCACAGGTGCTACTCATCGCCTTCGAGCTGCTCGCCGTCCTGCTGATGGCGGCGCAGCCCGGACGCGGCGATGCCGGTCCGCTGCTGGCGCCCATCGCCCTGCAGGCCGCCCTTCTGTTCGGCACGCGCATCGCGCTGTATTGGGTGGCCGCGCAGTCGGTGCTGATCTGGTTCGCGCGCTGGCAGTTCCTGCCCGACATGGCGAGCTGGCTCTATTGGGGCCTGAACGTGTCCGCCGAAGTGATCGCCGTGGGCGCCATCTATCTGGTGCGCCGCGAAGCCGAAACCAGCCAGGCGCTGGCCCGCATCAACGCCGAGCTGCGCGCCACGCAGGCGCTGCTCGCCGACCGCGCCGCCGCCGCCGAACGGGCGCGGATCTCGCGCGAGCTGCACGACGCCTGGGGACACGATCTCACCGCGCTCAGTCTGCAGCTGGAATATGCCTGCCACGTGTCCCCGCAAATGGCGACCGCGAGCGTGGTGGAAGCGCGCGACCTGACCAAATCGCTTCTCGCCAAGGTGCGCGACGTGGTCGGAACCCTGCGCCGCTACGAGGGCCACGACATCAAGCCGATGCTGGAGGCGCTAGCGGCCGGCGCGCCGCAGCTGGTCGTCCATCTCGACGTTCCGGCAGAGCTGTCGCCGCAGTCGGCCGAGACCGCCCAGACGATCACGCGCTCGGCGCAGGAGATCATCACCAACACGCTGCGCCACGCCCATGCGCGCAATCTCTGGCTCACGCTGCGCGAGGACGAAGACGGTCTCCGGCTCACGGGCCGCGACGACGGCACGGGCGCCGACACGGTCAAGCTCGGTCACGGCCTTAGCGGCCTGCGCGAGAGGTTCGAGCATCAGGGCGGCAGGATCAGTTTCGAAAGCGTGAGCGGTGAGGGCTTCCGGGTCGTCGGCTGGCTTCCCACGCCGCGGGCGCAACCATGATCAAGGTTTTTCTGGTCGACGATCAGACGCTGGTGCGCAAGGGTGTGCGCAGCCTGCTGTCGCTATTGCCGGACATCGACGTCGTCGGCGAGGCGTCGGACGGCATAGAAGCCGAGAGTCTCATTCCCGCGGCCGCGCCGGACGTGGTCCTGCTAGATATCCGCATGCCGGGGCTGAACGGACTGTCGGTGCTGCGCCATCTCGCGGTTCCGGGCCGCGCACCGTATTTCATCGTCCTGACGACATTCGACGACGCCGACGTGCTGTTCGACGGCTGCAAGGCGGGCGCGCGCGCTTTCCTGCTCAAGGACGTTTCGCTGGAGCAGCTCGCCTCGGCGATCCGTGCGGTGGCGGAGGGGCGCTCCATCCTGCAGCCTTCGATCACCGAGACGCTGCTGCGCAACCTCAACGGCCGCGCGACCGACACGTCCGGCGAGAACGTGACGGAGGCTCTATCGGACCGCGAGCGCGACGTCATCCGGCTGATGGCGGGCGGCTTCAGCAATCGCGAGATCGGCGAGCTGCTCGGATTGACGGAAGGGACGGTGAAGAACCACGTCTCCCGTCTTTTGCTCAAGCTCGACGCACGCGACCGCACCAGCGCCGTGCTGAAGGCGATCGCCAGCCGCCTGGCGTGACGCCCCGTCGCTAGCGGCCCTTGAACACCGGCTTGCGCTTTTCGAAGAAGGCCTGGCGCGCCTCCTTGGCGTCCTCGCTGCCGAAAGCCATGCGGATGTTGGACACTTCGTAGCGCAGCTGCTGCTCCATGTCGGTGCTTTCCAGCGACTTGACCATGCCGCGCTTGAGGAGTCGCAGCGTGATCGGCGACCACTCGCAGAGCTGACGGCAATAGTCGGCAAGTCGCCCGGCGAGCTTGTCGTCGTCGACGACTTCGCCGGCCATGCCCAGCGCGACGGCTTCCTCGCCGTTGGCGGTGCGATTCTCCATCATGAAGCGCATGGCGCGTTCATAGCCCATCGCCTGGGGCAGCGTGATCGTGAGTCCCGCGTCGGGCGAACCGCCGATGCGCGTATATCCCGCCATCAGGCGGGCGCCGCGCGCGACGATGCGCGCGTCCGTCGCCATCGCCAGTCCCAGTCCGGCGCCGACCGCGACGCCGTTGATGCCGCCGATGACCGGTTTGTCGCACTTCTTGCGGATCGTCAGCAGGAACTGCCCGACCCAACTGATGTCGTCGAGCTGCGCGGATTGCGGCGAGAGCGGGTGAAACCGTTCGCCGCCGGAAAGATCGAGTCCGGCGCAGAACGCGTCGCCGCTGCCCGTCAGCGCGATGACCCACACATTGTCGTCGCGCGCCGCATCCTCGACCGCGCCGACCACGCCCCAGGCCAGTGCATTGCTGAGCGCATTCTTCTTGTCCGGCCGGTTGAGAACGATCGTCCTCACATGGCCCGCATCCGAAACCTTGACCAGATCGGTCATGAGCACCCTCCCGCTTGCGGAGTCCGGGCCGCCGGACTCCGTTCACTTCTCGATCCCGGCCCGGTCAGTGCCGGCTCAGTTCCGCGCGCCCCACCACCATGTGATGGACTTCGTCCGGTCCGTCTGCAAAGCGCAGATGGCGCACGTCCGTGTACATTTCGGCCAGCGGCGTCCATTGCGAAATGCCGGTCGCGCCGTGGATCTGGATCGCCTGATCGATGATCTGGCAGGCGCGCTCGGGCACCATGGCCTTGACCATGCTCACCCAGACCCGCGCTTCGCGGTTGCCGAGCACGTCCATCGCCTTGGCGGCCTTGAGCACCATCAGCCGCATCGCTTCGATTTCGATGCGCGCGCGCGACACCAGCTCGAGGTTCTTGCCGAGCTGGATCAGCGGCTTGCCGAACGCCACGCGCGTCGTGGCGCGCTTCACCATCAGATCCAGCGCGCGCTCCGCCTTGCCGATCGTCCGCATGCAGTGATGGATGCGGCCCGGTCCGAGCCGCACCTGCGAGATTTCGAAGCCGCGGCCTTCGCCGAGCAGGATGTTCTCTTCCGGCACGCGGACATTGTTGAAGCGCAGATGCATGTGCCCGCGCGGCGCGTGATCGTGGCCGAACACCTCCATGGGACCGAGAATCTCGACGCCCGGCGTGTCCATCGGCACGAGGATCTGCGACTGCTGGAACTGGGCCGGCGCATTGGGACTGGTCTTGACCATGACGATCATGATCTTGCACCGCGGATCGCCTGCGCCGGAGATGTAGTACTTCTCGCCGTTGATGACCCATTCGCGGCCGACCAGCTCGGCGCGCGTCGAGATGTTCTTGGCGTCGGACGATGCGACGTTCGGCTCGGTCATGGCGTAGGCCGAGCGGATCTCGCCATTGAGCAAGGGCTTGAGCCACTTCTCCTTCTGCTCGGGCGTGCCGACCCGCTCCAGGACTTCCATGTTGCCCGTGTCCGGCGCCGAGCAGTTCAGCGTTTCCGAGGCGAGCGGCTGCTTGCCCAGCTCGGCCGCGATGTAGGCGTAGTCGAGGTTGGTCAGGCCGCGGCCGATCTCCGAGGTGGGCAGAAAGAAATTCCACAGGCCCGAGGATTTCGCCTTGTTCTTGGCGCGTTCCAGCAGCTCGAGCTGGCCCGGCGCCCAGCTCCAGCGGTCGGTGCGCGCCGCGCCGAGCCGTTCGAACTCTTCCTCGATCGGCGCGACATTCTCGGCGATGTGCTTCCTGACCGCATCGAAAAGCGGCTGCGCGTCCTTCGACATCGCCAGATTGTTCAGTTCGGCCTCGATCTCTTCGGGACTCATCTGGGCCTTGGCGGTCGCTACGTTCATCGTCGTTTCCTCGTTTGGGCAATTGCAGTCGGGGGATTGTGGCGCAAAACGCGGTGTGAGTCTTGGACCCGGATCGGTCGCGGGGACTGTGACCGAACGAAGCGTCGTCGCCGCCGGGTCGCGCTTCCGCCGGAATCCGGTATCGTCGCAAGCCAGAGTCGCGTCTTGGGGAGAATTCATGGGGTATTTCGGTCGATCCGCCGCCGGCTGCGCGGCGGGGGCGCTGCTCGTGCTGCTTTCGTTCGCGCCGGCCGCGGCTGCCGAGGATCCTGCCATGGAGCGGCTCGCCACATGCCGCGACTCCTGGCTCGACTGGCAGAAAGCGAACGACCCGCGACTGAAGAGTTTCGCCGAGCACTTCCAGACGACGTTCACACGCGGCGACAACGATCCGTTCTTCAAGCCGAAGGCGAACGTGTCGATCGACGGTTTGCGCATTCTTCAGCTCTTTCCCGACAGCGTCGGCATGGGGGTCGGATTTTCCGTCCTCGTCGACGCGAAATTCGACAAGGCGCGGAGCGTCTTCGAAAAGACCCTCGGCAAGGCGCTCGACAAATGCGAAACCGGCGACGGCATGCGCACCTGCGGACTGGAACTCGGCGAGAAGCGGACCTTCACGCTGATGGCCGAAGACAGCGCGAAGAGCAATTCGACACTTGTCGGCTGCTACTATTATTACGAAAAATAGTCCCGGCGCCGCCGCCGAATCGCCACCGAGGTGAGGAATTTGTCAGACACGGGAGGTCTCTATCGACGCGAGCGCGTGCGGCCGGGCAAGGTCCCGGTCTCGACCAAACTGTTCCAGGGAATCGGCGCCCTGCCAGAGGCGCTCAAGAACTTCGCGTTCAGCACGTTCCTGCTGTTCTTCTATAACCAGATCCTCGGTCTCGACGCCTTCAAGGCGTCGGTCGCGATCGCCGTCGCGCTGACGATCGACGCGGTGTTCGATCCGCTGATCGGATCGTTTTCGGACGGTCTGCAGCACCGGCTGGGACGGCGCCATCTCCTGATGTATTGCTCGGCGGTTCCCATCGGCGCCGGACTCTATTTCGCCTTCTCGCCGCCGGCCGGTCTCTCCGACACGCTGTTGCTCGGCTGGCTGTTCGTCACCGTGGTCCTGACGCACATCTCGATGAGCCTGTTCGTCGTGCCCTGGACCGCGCTCTATGCCGAATTCTCCGAGGACTACGGAGAGCGGACGTCCATCGTCACCTGGCGCTATGCGATCGGCTGGACCGGCTCGATCGCCTTCATCGTTTCGGCCTGGTCCTTCATCTTCAAGAGCACCCCCGCCTACACGCCGGGACAGCTCAATCCCCACGCCTACGCCGTTTTCGCGCCTGCCGCGGCGATCGTCGTAACGGCGGCCGTGCTGCTCACGACACTGCTGACGCAGCGCGAGATTCCATTTCTGCTGCAGCCGGTCAAACCGACCCCGCGCTTCAGCTTCCGGCGCGTATGGCACGACGTCTCCGGCACCTTCACCAACCGCGATTTCCTGATCCTGTTCGTCGCCGCCCTGATCACCGCCGGCATCACGGGCACCACCGACACGCTCGGCACCTATATGTCCACCTTCTTCTGGGGATTGGCGCCCGAACAGTTACGCTGGTTCCAGCTCTCCATCGCCGGCGCGATCGCCGCTTTCCTCACGCTGGGAATGCTGGAGCGCGTGTACGACAAGAAGCCGGTGCTGATGGCGGCATTCGCCATTCTCATGGTCGACGGCATCGGGGTCACGGGGCTCAGGCTGCTGCATCTGATGCCGCCGAACGGTTCCGTCGTGCTGCTCGTCATCCTCGTCGCCAACGAAATCGTGCGGACCTATCTCGGCACGCTGCTCGGCATCATGTTCGTCTCGATGCTCGCCGATACGATCGACGTCCAGGAACTGGCGACGGGCAAGCGGCAGGAAGGCGTATTCGCGGCCGCGCTGGCCTTTTCGGGGAAGGCGACGGCGGGCGTCGGCGCCATCGTCGGCGGATTCCTCCTGCAAGAGGTGGTGCATTGGCCGGCGCGCGCCGATCCGCACACCGTCGGGGCAGCCGCCATCGTCCAGCTCGGCGTCGTCTCCGGCGTGCTCGTTCCGCTTCTTCTCGTCATCCCGCTGCTGATGGGCTTCGCCTATCGCATCACACGCGAGCGCCACGCGATAACGCGCCGGGAACTGGACCAGCGCCGTGCGATCCTGCATGCGCCGCCGACCGACGAGGCGCATCTGGCGCTCGAAATGGTGGTGACGCCGGTCGGCAACCAGCCGATCGCCTGACGCGGGTCCAACAGCCCCGCGCCTCGGGGCGGGCTCGAATATCCCTTACAACGCCCCGGCGAAAGAACCGCGGCACGCCGCGCTTGCCGCCGATTTCGCGTGCCCTGCTGTGCGTCAACTTGCCCGGACGGGATTTCTCCGGCCCTACCTGTCGCGTCATAGGCGCCATGACGGCGCGATCGGACCGCGAAAGAGGCTTGAGACGGAACCGCTTGAAGAGTACCTCGGTAACGGACATGAGCGTTGAACCCGAGAACATAGTTGGCACGCCGCCCGACGAGCCGCCTTCCGAGCAGGAAATCGCCGAAATCGTCCACCCGCGGCGTTCGGGACTGATCAACGTCTTCCGCCACCGGAATTACCGGCTGTTTTTCACCGGTCAGCTCATCTCGCTGATGGGTTCGTGGATGCAGAACACGGCGCAGCCCTGGCTGGTCTACAGCTTGACGCATTCGACGGTCCTTCTCGGCGTCACCTCCTTCTGTTCGACGGTTCCCGTGTTCCTGATGACGCCGTTCGGCGGCATGGTCGCGGACCGGGTCGACCGCCGCAGGTTCCTGCTCTTCACCCAAAGCGCCGCGATGATCCAGGCGGCGATCCTGGCGACGCTGACGCTCACCGGGGTCGTCCGGGTCTGGGAGATCATCTGTCTTGCCCTGGCGATGGGACTGATCAACTCGTTCGACATTCCCTCGCGCCAGTCGATGACGCTCGACATGGTCGGGCGGGACGATCTGCGCCACGCCATCTCGCTGAACTCCATGATGTTCAACGGGGCGCGGATCATCGGTCCGACAATCGCGGGCGCGCTCATCGCGCTGGTCGGCGAGGGCATCTGCTTCGCGCTGAATGCGGTGTCGTTCGCCGCCGTCCTCGTCAGCCTGCTGATGATGAAGCTCGCCGAGCGGCCGCCGCGCGTCAACCAGAACGCGCTGCGCGAGGTGGCCGACGGCTACCGCTATTCCATCGCGTCGCCGCAAATCCGCATCTCGCTGTTGCTGGTCGCCGTATCTTCGATGTTCGGCGCGGCCTATGTCACGATGATGCCGGCGGTGGCGCGCGACCTGATCCACGGCAATTCGACGACGCAGGGCACGCTGATGTCCGCGGCCGGGGCGGGAGCACTGATCGGCGCCTATCTGCTGTCGCGCATCACCGAAAGACAGCTCGTCTACGCGCCGGTGCTCGCCAGCTTCTGCTTCGGCCTGGGCCTGATCCTGTTCTCGCACTCGCATCTGCTGTGGCTGTCGGCGTTCCTGCTGCTTCCGACATCGGCGAGTCTCATGCTGCTCGGCGGCACGACCAACACGATCATCCAGATCGTGGCGCACGAGCATTATCGCGGCCGCGTCATTTCGCATTACACCCAGAGCTTCATGGGGATGATGCCCTGGGGCGCATTGTTGCTCGGCACGCTCGCCAGCCGCGTCGGCGTCACCGACGCCATCAGCGTCGGAGGACTCGTCGTCATCGCTTCCGCGAGTTTCGCGTTCTACTATCGCCGCGCGACCGGCTTCACCATCCAGCACGCGCCGGCCGAATGACGGACATCTACGCAGGCGTCCAGGGCGAAGCGCAGCGCGAAGCGGTCTATGAGAGCTTCGTGTGGCGGAATCTGCGCCGCAACTATGCCGGCCATTTCGTACACGGCATGCTCGGCATGACCGGCTTTCGCCTCGTCAACGCGCCGACCTTCATCCCCGCCTATCTGCATATGATATCGGGTTCGGATTTCTTCGTCAGCCTGGGAGCGAGCCTGCAGCAGCTCGGCGGCGTGATTTCACCCATCGCGGGCGCCGCGCAGATCGAGCACCGCACCAGGATCCTGCCGGTCTCGATGTTTCTCGGCACGATGATGCGCGTGCAGATTCTTGGCATCGCTCTGGCGGGCTGGTTCCTCGGCGGCACGCCGCTTCTGTTCAGCGTCCTGCTGTTCCTTTTTCTGCTCGGGTTGTTTTCGGGACCGCAGGGCGTCGCCTTCCAGTTTCTCCTCGCCAAGATGATTCCGATCGCACGGCGAGGACAGTTGCAGGGCTGGCGCAACCTGACGGGCGGCATCATCGCCGCCTCGCTCTCCTATTTCGCGGGCAAGTATCTCATCGGCCACAACGTCTTCGGCAACGGCTATTCGACGACCTTCACGCTCGCCTTCATCCTCACCAGCCTCGGCCTGACGGCGTTCCGATTCCTGGTGCGCGAGCCCGAGCCGCCGACGGTGCGTCAGCGCACGCCCATCGGCCAGAGGCTGCGCGAGCTGGTGCCGATGCTGAAAAGCAATCCGGGCTTTCTCTATTTCATGGTCGCGCGCACCTTCGCGATCGCCAGCCGCGTCGCGCAGCCTTTCTACATCATATACGTCGGCAAACGGATCGGCTTCTCCGGCGACGTCGTCGGTTCGCTCTCGCTTGCGTTCCTCGGTGCCGACACGGTGATGAGCGTCGGCTGGGGCTATCTCGCCGACCGCTACGGCTTCCGCTCCAACTTCATCATCGCGCTGGCATTCTGGATCTCTTCCACCGTCCTGCTGATGAGCGTGTCGTCCCCGACCTGGCTGTTCATCGCCTTCTTCGGGCTGGGCGCCGGCAATTCCGGCTACCAGATGAGCGCACAGAATATCGTGTTCGAGTTCGGACATCGGGACGACATGGCGATGCGCCTGGCGTTCTCCAATACCGCCGAGAGCGTCATGAGCGCCGCCGGACCGCTGATCGGCGGCCTGATCGCGGCCAGCTTCGGCTACAACGCAGTGTTCTGGGTGGCGATCGTGTGCGAGGCGGTGGCGCTGTTGCTGCTGATCATGCTGGTCGAAGAGCCGCGCAAGAAACGTCTCCAGCTCGAGGCCGAGCGCGCCGCGGCGCTTGAGGAGACGTCGACGACCGACCTCGCTACGCGCGAGGACGAGACCGGCAATCTCTAGCGATGTCCTTCATGGAAGTGGGGCGCGCGCTGCGCTAGACGGACCGGCGTCGGCGCGAGAAGAGCGCGGCGGCACCCGCGGCGAAGACGAACAGCGTCGCCGGTTCCGGCACGGCGGTGGGATCGGCCGGTACACAGTCCGCGCCGGTACAGCCGCCGCCGATCGTGCCGCCCGTCGTGCCGCCATTCGTTCCATCTGAAGTTCCGCCGCCGCAGCCGCTCGTGTCCTGCGTGGAGCAGCCCGGATCGGGCGGAGCGACGACGTCGAAGCTCAGTCCGCCGCCGCCGGGGAAGAAGCCGCCTGTGCCGGGAGAGTGTCCGTCGCCGTCGGAGTCGTGGCCGCCGCTCGAACCGCCGCCGCCTGCGCCATGGCCGCCGAAGCCGCCGGTCCCGCCGCCGACTCCGCCGCCAAACCCATCCGGATCGAAGCTCGCGAAATTGACGTCGTCGAAGTTGTTGTCGCCGCCGGTCGAATCCGTCAGGGCGATCTCAGTGTGCGATTTGTGGCGCAAGCCGCAGGGATGGGCGGCGCCCGGCGGAGAGCGCAGACACAGATCGAGCAGTGCGAGCTGGGTCAAAGCCTTGCGCACGTGCCGCGCATGTTTCTCGGAATCGGTCGAGGTTTCATAAAGGCGATTGTTGAAGGCGCCCGCAGACGCGGCCGACACGCCGTTTCCGGTCCGCGACAGCCACGACAGGCCGGCGGTCAGGAGCAGGAACAGGAGCGCCAGCAGGACGAGTTCGAGCCGGCGGCGTCGACGTCCGTCTGTCGCGGTCAGTTCTGGTGCGTCTCGTTGTGTCAATTTGGGCAACAAATGGTTCGCACCGGGACAAAGCTCCTATGGAGCAGCCCGTGCCGCGAACACGTCGCATGAACGATGCCAGTTAAGCCTGTTTGGCGCGCGCGCTGACGATCCACGTGGCCGCGTTGAGCCGGACTCCGTCCGGCCCGTCATGCACAGCGAGCGCCTTGCGCACCGGCCCGGCCAGCACGGGCCCGAGCAGCGGATGTTCTCGAACGATCGCGCCGAGCGATCCGACGCGCAGCGACAATGCAAGCATGGTGTCCAGGTCGCCGGTGCCGACAGGCACATCATGGGGCACGATGTCGATCTCCTCGAACCCGGCGCGCGCGAGAACGTCACGCACTTTGTGCGCATCCGCAAAGGCGAACGGCGGCGCGGCCGCCGGATCCGGAAGCTGCGGCGGCAGGTACGGTGATGCGGCCTGCAGCGGCACGTGATCGAGATCGTTCTCGCGCAGCGCGCGCCAGCAGACGAAGGCAAGTCGCCCGCCCGGCTTCAGTGCTCGGCGAATGTTCCGGAAAGCCGCGACCGGATCGGCAAAGAACATGACTCCGAAACGCGAGAACGCCGCATCGAACGACTGCAAGGCGAACGGGTACGTACCCGCGTCGCCCTCGACGAAGCGAAGCTGGGCGCAGCCGGCCGAGTTACGGGCCGCCGCTTCGAGCACGATGGGCGAAATGTCGATGGCGAGAACTTCGCCGTGCCGGCCGACGCGATGCGCCAGTTCGATGGACGTCGCGCCCGTGCCGCAGCCGATATCCAGTATACGTTCACCCGGGCGCGGGGACAGCGCGGACAGAGCCCGCCGGCCGAGCGGCTCGAGCTGCGCTTCGAGCGGCTCTTGCAGTTCGACTTTCGCGCGCGCTGAGATGTCCGCTGCGACTGTCGGGTTCGAAACGTTCGGATCGTTCATGGCCGGACACTATGCTGCCTTGGCCGCGCGAAGCCATCCGCGGCGAAGAGCGGGTCGGACGGCGCGATCGAAGAGAGTGGGGGGCTTCTGTTGCCCGGTGCCCCCCTGAACCGCGCTTGGCTAACCTAGGTTAGGCAGCGAGGGCCATTTCATTATCGTTGGCACCTATACGAGTAGCCCGATAACGGCGGAACAATACCGAGCGAAAGATCAGCCTTTACACGTCCGTCGATCCTGTTTCGCCCCCACAGATGGCCTCGCTCGGACGAGGACATTTGGTGGAGGCGCCGGGTACCGCCCCCGGGTCCGGGCCGCTTATTACGCAGTCGTTTATCGCCATAGCCGGACAAGCCGGCCCGTTAGATATAGGCGCTGGCAGTTAAGAATTGAAGGTCGGGAAAATAGTATATTTTACAACGCCTTGCCGCGTGCAAAATTTGGTTGTGCGCGGAGGCGCGATGGCGGCGGCGACGCGTTACACTCAACGGGGAATCGAAAGCCCAAACGATGCGCCAATATCACGACCTCATGGAACTCGTGCTCAGGAAGGGCGTGGAGAAGCGCGACCGCACGGGTACCGGCACCATCTCCGTCTTCGGGCACCAGGCACGCTACGATCTGGCCGACGGCTTTCCGCTGATGACGACGAAGAAGCTGTTCGCCAAGGCGATTATCCTGGAACTGCTTTGGTTCCTGCGCGGTGACACCAACGTGCGCTGGCTGCAGGAGCGCGGCGTCACGATCTGGGACGAGTGGGCGGACGCCGACGGCGAGCTCGGTCCGGTTTACGGCCATCAGTGGCGATCGTGGCCGACGCCGGAGGGCGAGACGATCGATCAGATCGCCAATCTGGTGCGCGACATTCGGAGCAATCCGGATTCCCGCCGGCTGATCGTGACCGCCTGGAACCCGGCGGACGTCCCGAAGATGGCGCTGCCGCCGTGCCACTGCCTTTTCCAGTTCTACGTCGCGAACGGGCGGCTGTCGTGCCAGCTCTATCAGCGTTCGGCCGACATTTTCCTCGGCGTGCCGTTCAACATCGCGAGCTATGCGCTACTGACGATGATGCTGGCACAGGTGACCGGACTGCAACCGGGCGAGTTCGTGCACACGCTGGGCGATGCGCATCTCTATCTCAATCATCTCGAGCAGGCGCGCGAACAGCTCACGCGCAGGCCGTATCCGCTGCCGACCATGCGCCTCAATCCGGACGTGACGGATATTTTCGCGTTTCGCTACGAGGACTTCAAACTCGAGAATTACCAGGCGCACCCGACGATCAAGGCCGAGATTGCGGTCTAGCTTGCGGAACGTCCCGTCCAGCTCGCTCGGGACGAGGGCATGTTCCTCATCCCGAGCGCGTCGAACGACAGACCGTCACTCAGTCGTACAGGCCGTAGACGACTTCGATCACTTCGCCCGTCGCGCGATCGATCAGCAGGGCGTCGTCGTCGTAGCGGACCCAGACGCAGCCCGGCGGCGGCTCGTCGAGCCCGTAATAGTCCCAATCCGAAATCCAGTATTCGTTGGTGAAGAAGAAGAACGGCAGGAACTCGCCATACGTCCAGTGGTGCCAGTACCAGCCGTGCGGACGGTGATATGTGCCGTGGTGGAAGTGCCGCGGCGCATTGAACACCCTGCGCATCGAGTCGAACGCGCCGTTGTGCTGATGTACACCGTGAATGTCGTGATGGACTGTCGGCGTCAGCACGTTCACGCCGTGGTTGGTGTGATGGTCCAGGCCGTTCTCACCTGTCGCGCCAGTACCTTCGAAGTGATGGTCGTGATGCGTCGTGCCCATCGTGCCGACATTGGAACCGCCGGTATTCGCTCCTCCGGTGTTGGGTCCCCCGGTTGCCGCGCCGGTCGAGCCGGTATGACCCGTGGTCCCGCCCGAAGTGCCTCCGGACGTCCCGCCGGACACATGCGGTGCACCGCCGGTATGATCGTCATGATGCGAGCCGCCGCTCGTTCCGCCGGGCGGCGGGCCGGAATTGTCGTGATCGTGATGCTCGGCAAATGCCGGGGATGCGGCGAGCAAAGCTATCGCCGCTGCGGATGCCAACAGGATACGTTTCATTTTCGCGCTCCTTGAGATTTCCGTCGCCACTCCCTGGGCACGACTCTACATCATTGGCGGCGGACAACAATCGAGGGAGCCGTTGGCGGAGGGCGTCTTGCATTCAACGCGGACTGCTGTCAGGGGTTCCAGGCATGCGTAAACCGCGACGCCGTCCGGCGCTCGCAGGATCGTGAACTCCGGGGCAAGATCGCGTGCCGGCCTGCCGGCGCCGCAGCCGATTTCGATGGGACAGGGTCCATGAGCTTCACAATCCGTCCGGCGCGCAAAGGCGACGAGCAGACGATACTCGCGCTTCTCACCGAACTCGCGGAATACGAAAAGCTGCTCGACAAGTTCCGGATAACGCTGGACGTGATCCGCCGCGACTATCTCGGCGAGCGGCCGCTGCTCAATTGCGATCTTGCCTTCGACGGCGACGAGCCTGCGGGCAGCGCAAGCTGGTACTGGACCTATTCGAGTTTTGCGGCGAAGCGCGCGGTCTATCTCGAGGACCTTTACGTGCGTCCCGATTTCCGCGGCAAGGGCTATGGCAAGGCCTTGCTCGCGCACATCGCCCGGTCGGCCGTCGCCGCCGGCGCCGAGAGCGTCGACTGGTCCGTGCTCGACTGGAACAAGCCGTCGATAGATTTCTATGAAGGTCTCGGTGCGCGGGCCGTCAAGGGCTGGTACGTCTATCGGCTCGAGGATGCGGCATTGAAAAAACTGGGTGGCGCATGAACCCCGCGATCACGCTGGTGCTGGCGGTGGCCGACAACGGCGTCATCGGCGCCGGCGGGACGATCCCGTGGCGCATTCCGGAAGACATGAAACGCTTCAAGGCGCTGACCATGGGAAAGCCGATCGTCATGGGCCGGAAAACCTGGGACTCGTTTCCGCGCAAGCCGCTGCCGGGACGCACGAACATCGTCATCACGCGCGACACGCGCTGGACGGCGGAAGGGGCGGTCGTCGTCCATTCGTTCGACGAGGCGCTGGCGGCCGCGCAGCGCGAGAGCCCGGCAGAGATCGCCGTCGTGGGCGGCGCCGAGATCTATCGCCAGGCGCTGCCGCATGCCACGCGCGTCGAGCTCACCGAAGTTCATGTGAACGCCGCGGGCGATACCCGCTTTCCGGCATTCGACCGGAAGGTCTGGCGCGAAAGCGCGCGCGAGGAGCATCGGACGGCGGACGGCCTCGCCTACAGTTACGTGACGCTCGAGCGGCTTTAGGACGCGGGCGCGACGAAACATCCTCCATCGCGCAGAACCGGCGTCCGGTCGACGAAGGGGCTTGCGCGGCGGCGGCCCCGCGCTAGCCTCAGGCGCACCAAAAATGAGGAGACGCGGCCATGGAGATCAAGGAACTCACGACCGGCCTGAAATTCCCGGAAGGTCCGGTCGCCATGGACGACGGCTCCATCATCGTCGTCGAGATGGGCGCGGGGCGGATCACGCGGGTGAAGCCGGACGGCTCGCACCAGATCGTCTCGACTCCGGGCGGCGGACCGAACGGTCTCGCCATCGGTCCGGACGGCCATCTCTATTGCTGCAACAATGGCGGCAATTTCGAGATCACCGAAGTGAACGGGCTGATGATCCCCGGCCACACGCCGCCTACCCACAAGGGCGGACGCATCGAGCGCATCAACATCTCGACCGGAAAGGTCGAAGTCGTCTATTCGCAATGCGACGGCAAGAATCTGCTGGCGCCGAACGACATCGTGTTCGACGAGACCGGCGGCTTCTGGTTCACCGACCATGGCAGCAACAACGCCGAGCGGCGACTGCACGGCGGACTTTACTACGCCAAAGCGAACGGCTCGAAGATCACGAAGGTCCTGCGCGAACTGTCGACACCGAACGGCGTAGGCCTGTCGCCAGACGGAACCCATGTCTACTACGCCGAGACGATGGCCGGGCGTTTGTGGGACCTCCCGCTCTCAGAGCCGGGCGTCGGCAAGGCGGTCGGCGGATTCACGCCGGCCAACTTCGCCGGAGCCTATCCGGGTCTCGGTTATTTCGACTCTCTCGGCGTGCAGGCCGACGGTGCGGTATGCGTCGCCACGATTCTAGCCGGCGGGATCTCGACGTTCTGGCCGGGTACCAACCGGTTCGAGCATACGCCGTTCCCCGATCTCGTCGTCACCAACATCTGCTGGGGCGGCAAGGACATGATGACAGCCTTCGTCACAATGTCGTCGACCGGCAAACTCGCCTCGTGCAAGTGGCGCTCGCCCGGCCTGCGGCTGGCTTATAACGCGTGAGAATCTGGGTTAGGATTCGCCGCCTTCACCGGAGACTCACATGCGACCGTACCTCTTTGGCGCCGCCGCGCTGCTCGCCCTTTCGACCGCTGCGTTCGCCTCGGACGACCTTATGGCCGGCTATTACGGCAACACCGTGATCTCCACGGGGGGCATGATCGAAAGCCACGTGCACTATCGCGCCGATCACACCTTCGATCTCAGCGCCACGGCGATGGGGCAGAGCTTCAACAGCAAGGGCACCTGGAAGATCGACGACAAGGGCCAACTCTGCCGCACCTATGAAACGGCGCCGCCCGGCATGCCCAATCCGCTCTGCATTCCGGCCGAAGCGCACAAGCCGGGGGACAGCTGGACCGTCACGGTCAACGGCCAGACGCGCAACATGACGCTGAAGGCGGGCGTGGAATAGCCGTCCCGCGCCGTCCTGTCTCTGGCGGATTGATCCGGATCAAGAAGCGCGGCGCGCGGATTTGCGACTTTAGCCTCAACTCGATCGCAGGAGAGGCGGGTCCGATGTCGCTGCACTTTTGGGAGATCGCGAGACAGCTTCTCGTCGTCGAGAAAGTGCGCCCGCTCGGCGATGTGGCGCAGTCCGTCGGCATGGAATATGCGACGCTCTATTCGCGCGTGAACGGCCGCACGCCGTTCCGTCTCGACGAGGCCAGGGCGTTGCTGGTCGAGGTGCCGGACGTGCGGCTGGCCGATGCGCTGCTCCAGGGCACGTCGTTCATGGCGGTGGAACGGCTGGACGAGCTCGGCTGGGGCAAGCCCACCGATGCGATCGAATCCGCGTTGCAGTCGGCACGCGAGATGCTGGAAATCCTGACCGACATCAACACGGCGACGGCGAGCCGCCGGCTCGACAAGGCGTCGCGCACGCATATCGAGCAGCATTTGCATGAGGCCGAGCGCGCGCTGGCGCGCCTGAAACTGGCTCTGCCGCATCTGACGGTCGCCACAGCCCCCGCAGAGTAGCGGGCGCGCCGCAGATCAAGCTTCGGGCGGGATGAGGTCGAATTCGATCATGACGCGCTGGTGTTCGCCGTCATAGCGGCGCTCGCCCCGCGCAAGCCAGGAGGGATGCAGGATGATCATTCCCGACTGGGGCCGTATCACTTCGGGACTGCCGGCGGTCTGTCCGCCGGGAATACGGAAACCGAGCTGCGGCGCGACCATGTTGGGCAGGGCGCCGCGCGGATCGGCGAGTTCACATTCGCCGCCGAGCGTCGGATCGTCGGACTTCGCGTAGCCGTCGTCGACGTAATAGACGCCCGACCAGTAGGCGCCGGGCTGCGATGCGAAGGCGCGGTATTCGCCCTTCTGGCGCACCGTCGCGACCGCCGCAATCTTCCAGTCGAGCGCGACGCGCGCGCCGGTGCGCGTCGACGTCATGTTGTCGGCGAGATCGCGCGCCACGCGGAAGACCGTCTGCGCCGGTTCCGCGCCCCAACTCTCGAAGGCCGGTCCGGAAGTCCAGCCTTCGCCCGTCGCGCCGGCCTGCGCCTTCTCCAGAATGAGCGGACGCAGCTCGGCGTTGAGTTCCTGCGCCACCGGAAGGAAGTGGATCGCCACCGGCGTTGCGAAGAGACTGCGGATCTGGGGCTTGGTCGCGGCCATGCCCTATTCCAGCACAATTCTCGGAAACTGGCGTGGCGCTGCAGCAACAGTCGCGGCAACTTCTTGCGCGATCGCGCGGAACGCTTCTGCCTCTTTTCCGTGCGGCGCCTTCACCACGATGGGCAGCCCCGCATCGGAAGTCTCGCGAATTGCCGGAACCAGCGGAATTTCGCCGAGGAACGGCACGGCCAGTTTGCGCGCTTCCGCACGCGCGCCGCCATGCCCGAAGATGTGGGACTCGTGGCCGCAGTTCGGGCACACGAACAGACTCATGTTCTCGACGATGCCCAGCACCGGGACCTGGGTCTTGGCGAACATGGCGAGCCCCTTGCGCGCATCGATGAGCGCGAGGTCCTGCGGCGTCGACACGATCACCGCGCCGCGCAGGGGAACGCGCTGCGAAATGGTGAGCTGCGCGTCGCCCGTTCCGGGCGGCATGTCGATGACGAGGATGTCGAGCGGCGCCCAGTCGGAATCGTTGAGCATCTGGGTGAGCGCGCTCTGCACCATCGGGCCGCGCCACACCACCGCTTCGTCTTCGCGCACGAGAAAACCGAGCGACATGATCTTGATGCCGAACTTCTCGATCGGGATGATTTTCTTGCCGGTCGATTTCGGCTTCTCGCGGATGTCGAACAGGCGCGGAACCGATGGACCGTAAATGTCGGCGTCGAGCAGCCCCACCTTCAGTCCGAGCTGGCCGAGCGCGATGGCGAGATTCGCCGCGACGGTGGATTTGCCGACGCCTCCCTTGCCGCTCGCGACGGCGATGATCGCCTTGACGCCGGGTATGCCCGACGGCGCGGGCGGCGCGGCCCGGTGGGCATGGGGCGCGCCGCGCTGGGGCGCCGCGGATTCCTGATGCGCCGTCAGGACGGCGGTCACCGACAACACGCCCCGCAGCGCCGCGACCGCCTGTTCGCAGGCCTTCCGCAGCGGCTCGGCCTCACGGCCCCGCTTGGGATCGACCTCGACCGCGAAGCCGACATTGCCGTCGCGCACCACAAGACCCTGGATAATGTCCTCCTGGACAACGCTGCGGCCGCTGACCGGATCGATGACCTGATCCAGCGCCCTCAGAACCTCGTCGCGCGTCGCGTGAGCCATCGGCGTATTTGACCTTGGAGAGACCTTGAACAGATAGGCCGCCATGCCATCTCTTTGAAGGGGCAGCAAGGTTTGCGCCCGGGCGGCGTTGCTCATATAACCGCCGGACCTTGGGAAGCCAAGGAAGAGGGCTTGGCTGCATGCCTTGGAACAATTCGTCGGACGGTGGCGGCTCGGGCGGACCGGGGTCCAAGGGGCCTTGGAACCGCGGACCGACGCCCGGCGGTGGCGGCGGGATGCGGCCGCCGGACATCGAGGACATGCTCCGCCGCAGCCAGGACCGGCTGCGAAGCTTCCTGCCCGGCTCCAATTTCACGACCGGCAGCCTGATCGTTCTCCTGCTCATCGTCGTCGGCGTATGGCTGGCGTCCGGTATCTATTTCGTCGGCGCCTTCGAGCAGGGCATCGTGCTTCGCTTCGGCAAGTTCGTCGCGCGCACCCCGCCGGGCATCAACTATCACCTGCCGTGGCCGATCGAGACCGCCTACACGCTCGACGTCACGCGCCAGCGCCAGATCAACATCGGCTATCGCACGGCGGCCGACACCGAAGATACGAACGCCGCCGGCGAGGACATACCCGCCGAAGCCGACATGCTGACGGGCGACGAGAACATCATCGACATCAACTTCACCGTCTTCTGGGTGGTCAAGGACGCGGGCGACTACCTCTTCAACGTCGAGGATCCCGACCAGACCATCAAGGCGGTCGCCGAAAGCGCGATGCGCGAAGTCGTCGGCCGGAGCCAGTTCGAGAGCATCCTCACGCAGGATCGTGAAGCGATCCAGATCGAGGTGAAGGACCTGATGCAGAAGACGCTCGACGCCTACGGCACGGGCGTCACGATCACCAACGTCAACATGCAGAAGGCCGATCCGCCGAGCGAGGTGATCGACGCCTATCGCGACGTGCAGGCCGCCCGCGCCGACCAGGAGCGCATGCGCAACGAAGCCGAAGGCTATGCCAACAAGGTCATCCCCGAAGCGCGCGGCAGCGCGGCGCGCATCGTGCAGGACGCCGAAGCCTATCGACAGCAGGTGATCGCCGAGGCTTCGGGCCAGTCCAAACGCTTCCTCTCGGTGCTCGCGGAATATCGCAGCGCGCCGGACGTGACGCGGCGGCGCATGTATCTCGAGACCATGGCGAACATCCTCGCCCCGATGAACAAGGTGATCGTGGACGATTCCGCCAAGGGCGTGGTGCCGTACTTCCAGCTTCCCAACATGCTGGGCAGCGGCGTGCGGCCCGTGACGCCGGGCGAACAGGTCCAGAGCGGAGGCGGACAATGAGCCGCGCCGTCACGCTCGCACTCGGCCTGCTCGGCGTCGTCGTCGTGATCGCACTGTTTTCGAGCTTCTACTTCGTCAACCAGACCGAGGAGGCGCTCGTCCTACAGTTCGGCGCCCCGCAGGCGGTCGTCACCGATCCGGGACTGCACTTCAAGACGCCGCTGACCCAGAATGTCGTCTTCTTCGACAAGCGCGTGCTCCTGCTCGACGCACAGACCGAGGAAGTCATCGCGTCCGACAAGAAGCGGATGATGGTCGACGCGTTCGCCCGCTGGCGGATCACCGACCCGCTGCTCTTCTATCAAAGCCTCATCGACAAGGACACGGCGCTGATGCGGCTGGCGCCGATCCTGTCGTCGAGCGTGCGGCGCGTCCTCGGTTCGCAGACGTTCGCGGCGATGCTCTCGGGCAGGCGCGCCCAGCTCATGGTCGACATCAAGAACGACATGAACCAGGACGTCGCCGGTTTCGGCATCAAGGTCGTCGACGTGCGCATCCGCCACGCCGACCTGCCGCAGGCCAACAGCCTGGCGATCTACCAGCGCATGCAGAAGGAGCGTGAGCGCGAAGCAGCCGAGTACCGTGCGGAGGGCGACGAAACCGCCCAACGCATCCGGGCGCGCGCCGCCCGCGAGGTCACGGTCCTCACGGCCGAAGCGACGCGCGAATCCGAAATCCTGCGCGGCGAGGGCGATGCGGAGAAGACGCGCATCCTCGGCGAAGCCTACAGCCAGGATCCAGACTTCTTCGCCTTCTACCGCTCGATGCAGGCGTACCAGGATGCGCTGCCCGGCGGGAACACGACGGTGGTGCTGTCGCCGAACAGCGATTTCTTCAAATATTTCGGCCACGGTCCGGGCGGCAAGTAGGACAGGCGTTCCGTCGCATACAAGGCAAAGTGAGGCCAATTTAACGTCGCCCTTCTTGGTTTCACGCGCTCTTGGCTTAGGATGTCGCTTCGCAAATCGCCGCGCCGTCGAGGTTTCCTTCCACATGCGTCCCACCTGGCTTGCCGTTGCAGCCACATCGCTCGCGTTTTTCGCCTCCGCCGCAGCCGCGCCGGCGCATCTCACGCCGCCGCGCCCGGCCGCCGCGGCGCCCGTGGTGCCGGTGCGCGGCGCGCCGGCTTCCTTCGCGGACCTTTCGGCGCGGCTTCTGCCGATGGTGGTCAACATCGCCACGACCCAGACGCTCAAGCCCGACACGGACACGCCGGGGCTGCCGAACATTCCCCCGGGTTCGCCGCTCTCTGACCTGTTCAAGGACTTTCTTGGACCCGGCAAGAACATGCCGCGCCACGTCACCTCGCTCGGCTCGGGCTTCATCATCGATCCGGCCGGCTACATCGTCACCAACAACCACGTCATCGTCGAAGAGGACCGCGTCGCCGACCAGATTTCGGTCACGCTCAACGACGGCACGACGCTTGCGGCACGCCTGGTCGGGCGCGACGAGAAGACCGATCTCGCTCTCCTCAAGGTCAGTCCGAAGAAGCCGCTGCCCGCCGCCAAGTTCGGCAATTCCGACACGGCGCGCATCGGCGACTGGGTGATCGCGATCGGCAATCCCTTCGGCCTCGGCTCGACCGTCACCGC